>NZ_JASATU010000017.1:0-839842 GCF_032906605.1 Leptothoe sp. LEGE 181152 | reverse complement strand
AACACTCGTATCAAGGCATCTTTTGCCTCAGGGCTTAGGTCACTTAGGTCAGGAAGGTCTTGCATCCTTCTACACTACGATATTTTCTTATGGTTGCCATCCCCAGCGGGGGGAGTTGAGCAATTACATAATCAGCATCTGGCATAAACACTAACTGGGCCTTGGAATCAAGAATAAATCCAACAGAAGTTATCTCGATTTCAAAAGAACTATTGTTCACAACTTCGACTGACTTTGCCCAGACAATAGGGGGATCTATAAGAGCATCTCTTGCTGTTATTTTGAGCCTAACTGTATCTTTTTTCAGTTCTCTCAAAAAGTTTAGAGTAGCAAGTATTGCACCATATGAAGCAACTATAGCAGTCACATACAGCATTTGCTGAGGTTCTATATTCCAAGGCATTTTATGTCACTATGAAAGCTTCATTTTTTTTATATTACCAAGTCTTTTGATAGCAGATTCTATTTCAGTTGAATTATTGCTGTACGTACACTAGCTAAATGACTTGCCGCATAACTATATATTCAGCGTCAGATCTGACGGATAAGATCCATATTTCCGGATCTTATCCGTCAGTTTTAGGTAATAACACCCTTATTTACAGAACTTATATGCAACTCATGACGTATAACTCCGGGAAAATAGGGTGTTATCCGTCAGATTTGACAGTTAAGTATGGTGAATGGGGTACTTATCCGTCAGATTTGACAGTTAAGTCACTCCATACAGGAGTTATACGTCATGTACGATGGCAAAATCAAAGCCACCACGCTTACTTGATCAAGTTAGGGAAGTTGCTCGGCTAAAGCACTTTAGTCTTTCAACTGAAAAATCCTATGTCTATTACATTCGGGACTACATTTTGTTGCATAACAAGCGACACCCGAAAGACATGGGGGCATCTGAAATCAGAGCTTACTTATCGCATCTTGCTATCCACCGGAATGTGGCAGCATCGACTCAAACGGTGGCTCTCAGTGCGCTGTTATTTCTATATCGTCGGGTTCTCAATATAGAATTGCCTTACATAGATGATATTGAGCGTGCTAAACGCCCTCAACGCTTACCAACTGTCTTTACGCGCTCAGAAGTAAAACGCATTTTAGCCAATCTAGACGGCATTCAACATCTGATAGTCAGTTTGCTCTACGGTACAGGTATGCGCTTGATGGAAGGGCTGCGCTTACGCGTAAAGGATTTAGACTTTGAGTACCACCAAATTACAGTGCGAGATGGCAAAGGCCAGAAAGATCGTCGTACGATGTACCTGACTCATTGGTTGATCCATTACAGCAACAGTTGCAAAAAGCTAAACGTTTACATGACCAAGACTTAGCAATGGGGTACGGAACGGTTGAAATGCCCTATGCCCTAGAACGTAAATATCCCAATGCCCATAGCGAATGGAAATGGCAATTTGTGTTTCCCTCTTGGAAACGTTCTGTCGATCCTCGAACCAAGATTATCAGAAGACATCATGTTTATGAGCGCTCTATACAACGGGCGGTGAAACAGGCGCTTCAGCGTGCTGGTGTCACAAAATATGGTGGCTGTCATACCTTTCGCCATAGCTTTGCTACCCATCTTTTGGAAGATGGCTACGATATCCGCACCGTACAAGAACTATTAGGTCATAAGGATGTAAAAACAACCATCATTTATACCCATGTGCTTAATCGCGGTGGTCGTGGAGTCAAAAGCCCATTAGATACCTAATCTAAATAAGAAATTTCAGGGACCATCATGGGATACCTTACACCGCTGCAGATGCCTGCTGACCTTGTTACCATCTGAAAGAGTGTCCCACTCTACTCTGCCATTGACCATATCAATGTCCACCTTGCTGCCAAGGATTTCGATACTCTTGAGCAGCCAGTACAGAGAAAACGCCCATATACCTGCCCACTCAATCCACAAAACCAGGCGATCACCGATAATACTCGTACCAGTGGCCAGCCTCAGCAACAGCACTAGGCCAATGGAAATCGGCATCAGAAATCTGGCAACACTAAAGACGGCTGTCCAAAAAGCTCTCTTTTTTTCATCTTCAGTAATTTTGACCGTGTCCATTGCCGTGTAGATGTTGACCACCATAATCGCAATAAAAAATGCGATCGCAGCAATAAAATGAATCGACATCGGCAACCCTAGCAGTTCGCTAGGCACATAATCCACAAAACCCGGCGTGTCTTTACACGATGCCAGCATCTGAGGTTCAGGCCAGTCCGTCGGGAAAAAAGCCACACCGGCAAGACAAACACCGGCAATGTTGAGCAACCAGTTCTCTAGCTTGCCAAAGCCACTGTAGATTACACAGCAGGCTGCGATCGCAGCCAAAACACCAACAAATAAATCCCGATAAACACCCTCTAAAGCCGTACAGCTCGACCCAGCATAGTAGTAAGCACTCAGAGAATTCTGAACCGGCAGCGGTGCCGCAAGCCACCACCAGCTTCTAAGCCCACCAATCACAAGCAACAGAGGCAAAATAAAACCAAACACACTCATACACCAGCGCAGTACAGAATAGCTACGTAAGATATGAGTATCTAAATGCTCAGGGGAACCAGTAAATCGCATAATTCACGAGTTAATACCAATTAAAGTATGGAATACCCCAATAAAATTCACGTAGTACCCGTAGGGGTACTTTCCTTTTTTCACTTTTTTACCCTATAAATTTTTACCACCTCCCCATCTCGACATCTTCATTGCCGTACTAAGGAGAAATGTCTTACGGGAGAAAGTTCGAAATACATATAATCGACCCCGCCGTAACTCCTTAACGTAATGCGATTAGGAACAATCCAGTACGTTGGGTCGTAGGGTGTCGTCACGGCCCTACCCATGGGAAACCCCAATATGCCTAAAGGAGATAACTTAACTACTTCCAGAAAGAGAACTCGGAGGGACCCCAAGCAACCGGTTTTGCCTTTAACCAACAGCTCAGGTTCATAAAGTGAAAATTGATCCATAGCGAAGAGGGTTGCTCAGGGCTTTCCTCCCTGAAACCCTCCCTTTCGTGGGGGCCTAACTCCCCCACACCCCCCGACAGGGTGATCGCTCATAGCAATGATGCAGGTGTAGTGAGAGTTACGGTGAGGTCGATTGTTAAGGTTCACTATCTTTCTTTAAAGACTCTTTAGGCTTAGGTAAAGCCATTAATTTCAACATAAGAAAAAGCGGCAGAGCCTTCAAAGAGCTCTGCCGCTTTTTATCAAGAGAAAATCAAAAGATTATTCGCTGTAATTAACCCAGCATCTCTTTTACCTTAGCAACAATGCCAGTAGAATCAATCCCCTGGTGAGGGAACTGTTCCCAAAGACCACCGCCACCTTCAATGTGAGTACCAATGTAACCATACTTAGGCGTCAACCCCCGCTCCAGCAACCAGGAGCCCATGCGACTACCTAGACCAGTACGACGGTTAAAGGACTCAACCACAAGTACCATAGGAGTGTCACCAATTTTAGCAAGAGTCTCTTCATCTACAACATTAAGAGTACCCTTGTTGATTAGACCCACATCAATACCTTCTGCCTTAAGTTTCTCTACCGCATCTAGAGCACGGTAAAGCGCAGCACCAAAGGCAACAACGTAGCCTGCAGTACCCTCACGAACAATGTCATCCTTACCCGATGTGAACGTGTAGTCTCCTGCAAACATCTCGTTACCGTCAGTATCCAAAATCATGGGTACCTTAGAACGGGTAGAGAAGATAAAGCGCAGACCGGGAGCGTTAAAGATCGACTTCACGCAGGCCCGCATTTGGTTAGCGTCAGCAGGGAAGTAAATGTTAGTGGGATGACTGTCATCCAAACCATTGTCGGCGAACAGGTTGTTCATACCGAAGTGGCAGGTGTTGTCAGCCATGTCGTCAATGCCTGCGTGGGAGAAATGGCACAACAGGTTGGAGTAGTTGAGACGAGCCATGGTGATCTCAGAAATACACATTTCCAAGAACGCACTAAAGGTGGCAAAGATACCTTGCTTGCCTTTCTCCATACCAAAGCCAGCTGCCGCAGATAGGTTGCCGCGCTCCTGAATACCACCGCTGATAAAGACTTCTGGATGAGCTTCACGGATGGTGTTCAGACCACAAGAGCCTTCCAGGTCGCTGTCCACAACGAGAACGCTGTTCTTGCGCTCTTCTTCACCCATGGCACCGAGCATTTCTACCACAGCAGCACCAAAGACCTTACGGTTGGCATCCATTTTATCGGTGGAACCGGTGTAGGTGTTGGGATTCTTAGGTGTCTCAGTATTCTTGAGAATGTCGGCTGCTGCCTGGTGACCGCGAGCTTCTAGATACTTGATCGCAGCAGGAACAGAGATTACATCATGACCGTGGTTAGACCCCTCCAGGCCTTCAATGCCAGGACACATGGGACGCTTGAGGATAACAGCGATCGGCCCGGGAGTATTGATGGCCTCGCAGATGTTAGCGTATAGCGCATCGATATCTTCACCGTTGCACTCTAGAACCTTCAGACCGTGACCTTCTAGTGTCTTCTTAACACTGTAACCAGGCAAATACTTAGAAGGGTTACCCGCAATGGTGACGTCATTGTCATCAATGAGCAGCTTCACATTGATGTGCTGAGCTACCGCTAGACGAGCCGCTTCAGCGTCGTTACCTTCCTGCTGGGAACCGTCGGAACCAAGACAGAAAACAGTTTTGCCAGGGTTAGCTAGGGCAACGCCATTAACGTAGGGCCACATGTGCCCCAGACGACCAGAGCTGAATTTTACACCGGGGGTAAGACCCAGCTCAGGGTGTCCGGGGAGGTGAGAACCGGCAGCACGATAGTTCATGAGCTGCTCAGCAGGCAGGTCGCCATTCAGGGCAGACATTAGATACTGGGTACCCACACGGTGTCCGGCTTCATCAAAGAAGGTGGGAACATAGCTGTCAGGTGCACCCCGGAAAAGAGCATCCATGAGCATGACTTCGGGGACGGTATCGTAGGGGCCACCAGTATGACCGCCCACACCCCGCGCAGCACCGGTTGCTGTAAAGAAGACAATGGCATCGCGGCAAAGTTGAATATTTGCTTTGATAGCCTCACGCTGCTCATCAGTCAGCGTCGGTGTAGACGGATCAAGACTAATACGCTTGTAAGCGCCCAAGTCGATTGGAAATGCAGCCATGTCATATCTCCCTTGTGACGTTTGTTGTCAAGGGGTATTCTCGCATTCCATGGAACCGGATGCATGGAAATTAGACAGGTTTGTATTGAGGAATACTGATTTAACTAGCGCTCCATTCTTCAGAACAGCTATAGATGTATTGCAGATCAAGATATTGAGCGATGAGTTCAAACATTGTATAGGGCCGAATGGGTTTGGTAATAATGTCATCAAACCCGCCGACATTCACTTGATGGGCACAGGCCAATGCTGGTTGTGCAGTGAGGGCAATGATTTTTGTAAGGTTTTGCCGCTGCTCCATGGCTTCGGCGGTGCGAATCAGACGTGTGGCCTCGCGACCATCCATCCCAGGCATCAGCAAGTCCATAAATATGAGCTGGGGTTGCCACTGTTCCCAACGGGTGAAGGCATCGGCCCCATTAACGGCCTGGCTGACGGCAAAACCACTGCGTTGCAATAAACGCATCAATAAGGTGCGATTTACGGGATGGTCATCCACCACTAACACCCGGCATGAGGGGTGATCTGGACGAAGACGCGGTAGCAGACAGGGTAATCGTTTGAGGGTGGGCTTTGTTAGAAGTGCCATGGGTGACTGGAATTGCTAGCAACAAAACAACGGGTCAGCACTGCGTCAATTAGTAGATGGCCAAGCTTAAAATTAAAATCTAAACGGGTGGGAACAAGGTATAAAAACAGTTTGTGAATAAGCCTGACGCTGTACTAGCAATTTTGGGGAGGATGGTGAAAAGCTGAGTATTCAACGGCTCATTCACCCACGTAAAAATTCTTGCCCTGAAGGTTTACGATGCATCGCTCACCAAAAGTGTTTGATGTTTCCAGGTTGCCTCAAAGAGTGTGAAGTTATGGTGCCCCTTCATGGAAAACTCATAAAGATATTACGGGTAGATGGAAATCTCTTAAACTTACTGAGACTTTTCCTGATAATGCCAAACGCTTATATGAAAGGGCTTTAGCCGATGACTGAGTTAAACTTTACCCATCAGCGACTTGAATAACAGTTGTCCATCGGTGCCGACGCCCCCCATGAGTCCGCCGCGTACTGGGTTCGTTGTTTGGCTAAACATGGTGACCATGGCCATCACCAGTTCAAAGGGGGATAGGGTATCGGCTAAGAAGCCTGCCCACTTGGTCTGGGGTAGCTTGAAGAAGCTGTCAAAAAATTGGCACAGTTCACGATGGTTGAAGCGCATCAGGGTTTCTAACCCAAACTGATAAATGTGATGTTTGCGTAAACGTTCGGTGGTCCATAGGGTTTGCCAACCTGCTTGGGCAAGCGCTTCCCCCACGTCTCCGTTAGAAATAGCCGTGGCGATCGCAACCGCCACATCCGGAGCCCGCCGCAGCAGGGCCCCCACCATGTAACCCGTAGCTGGATGCACCATACTAGCTGCACCGCCAAACCCCAACACCCGCTGGTTCAAATCCGGCAGCGGCAGATTCATGGGAAACAGGCAATGTTCTGTGTGATGTACTGCGCTAATTTCCACACCATCTGCCTTAAGCCGCTTCTGTAGCCGGTCTTTTAGCGTGTCGTAGGCCATGGCCGGAGACAGGGCCAGGGAGGTTTCCTCCACAAAAAACACGTCATCGCCCATGTCCATGGCATAGAGGAAGGTGGGAGGACCGGCCAGTTCCTCGGCTGACAGATGCTCTGCCCGGTAGTCCATCAAGGAAAACTGCCCCGGTGCCACGGGAGGTTTGGAAAATTTGCCCACAACGCCATAGGCCACCTGGTAGGACACAGGCGGATTTTTAGGTGTAGGCCGCTGCACCAGAGCGGCATTGTGGCCAGTGGTATCAATCACTAGCTTGGCTTTGAGTTCTTCGCCCGCTTCAGTGGTCACACAGCTATGGTCGCTAGCGTGGGTCACAGTCGCAGCCTTGCCACAGTGCCAGGTCATGTCCCCCAGCTGATCTAGAAAATGCTGCTGTAGTTTGTCCTTATCAAATAGACCGTAGTCACGACGATGCTTTGTGGGTTGAGTGGCGGCTTCTCGGCCAAAGTAGCTGACGGTGTTTTGCCAGCTTTGCCCTAATAAGTCCTTAAGGCCCAGCTCTTCTAGTTCGTCACACCAGACGCCATAGGTATTGGGCCAGGGAGTATCTGGTTTTGTCGGAGCCAGGCCTTGGAGGGATAAACCATGGTTGGCTAAAGCGGATGCCATGATCAGTGCGGCAGGCCCTGCCCCGATGATTAATACGTCAAACACCGTGTTGATTCTCCCAAATATCCCTATGGTTATTATCACCCTAACGGGAAATTACCGATTGTAGAGACGTTCCATGGAACGTCTCTACAATCGGTGATCGCAAATTGGCGATTTTATGGATTCGTGATTTTAGGACAATATCCCTACGATTAGCCCGTCCGGAACATTTTGCTCACGGTGGTCAATCGATGATATCTGAAGCCACCTATATTGATTACTTAGAAATCAGGCTATGCTCTCCCCCACCCCAGTTGCACTACCAAACCAGACTATGTCGTCCGCTGACCTACTGCGAGAACTATTTGATGCTGCCGTTGCTGCGGCCATGCCCCAAGAACAGGTGGCCCGCGCCCTAGAGCCTTACTTAAAAACAAAACCCAGAGGACGTGTGGTGGTGGTTGGCATTGGTAAATCTGCCGCCGCCATGGCCAAGGCTGTGGAAAATACCTGGGCAAAGGCAGGCAATGCAGAACCCATGGAAGGTCTAGTGATCACTCGCTACGGTCACGTTGTCCCCACCCAATCCATCGAAGTGATCGAAGCAGGACATCCGGTGCCCGATGCCAACGGTATGCGGGGAGCCCAGCAAATTTTGCAGCGGGTGCAGACCTTGACCGCTGATGATTTGGTGATTTGCTTGATTTCCGGCGGCGGTTCGGCCCTGTTTACCCTGCCACCGGAGGGCATCAGTCTAAAAAATCTAGCGGACATCAACCGTCAACTGCTGGCGTCAGGGGCGGATATCGTTTCTATGAATACGGTGCGTAAGTCGTTGTCCTGTTCATCGGGGGGACGCCTATCGGCAGCGGCATATCCGGCCAAGGTGGTATCGCTGATTATTTCCGATGTGGCGGGGGACAGCCTCAGTGCCATCGCCTCTGGTCCCACCGTGGGAGATACGGCCACAGCCGCCGATGCCCTGGAAATCATCAACCGGTATCGGATCACCATTCCCAATCCCATTCGGGATTATCTAATGCGTAATCCTAACCCCGTCATTCCTCCGGAGGATGAGCGGCTGAGTACCACCACCAACCATCTGATTGCGACGCCGCAACAGTCATTGGAAGCAGCAGCCAAGGTTGCGATCGCAAGCGGCTATACTCCCCTGATCCTTAGCGATGCCATTGAAGGGGAAGCCCGCGATGTCGCCCTGGTGCACGGAGCCATTGCCCGTCAAGCCAAACGCCATCAGCAACCCATTGCCCCTCCCTGCGTCATCCTCTCCGGCGGCGAAACCACCGTTACCGTCAAACAAAACTTTGTTGGCAAAGGCGGCCGCAATAGCGAGTTTCTATTGGCCCTGGCTAGTTACCTGGACGGCGAAACCGGCATCACCGCCATTGCCTGCGACACCGACGGCATCGACGGTAGCGAAAACAATGCCGGAGCCCTGATTACACCAGACCTCTGGCGCACAGGACGTAACCCGCAGAAATATCTAAACACCCACGACAGCTATAGCTTTTTTGAATCCATTGGAGCACTAGTGGTGACCGGACCCACATTGACCAATGTGAATGACTTTCGGGCCATCGTTGTTGAAGGATAAAACCCTTTGTTGCCGCTGGTTTCGACTTCGCTCAACCAGCTAACGATACCCGTGGGGTGAGCGAAGCCGATTCTGCTTAACTCAAAACGATACCCGTGGGGTGAGCGAAGCCGAATCCCTACTCCTCACACACGTCCCCATCATCTGCTGCCGCCAGCACCGAGGCCAGCACACCTGGAAATTTGGCTTCCAGCTCATCTACGCGTAATGAATTCAAATGCTGGGTGCCCACCTTCTCGGTATGGACAATGCCAGCTTCGCGCAGAATTTTAAAGTGGTGCGACAGGGTGGATTTGGCAATCTCATCACCACCGCAGCTGCGACAAGCTTGCTCGCCTTTTTGGGCGATGGTTTTGACAATTTTCAGCCTGACTGGATCACCCAGGGCGTACAGCACCTCTGCCAGGGTTATTTGGTTTGTATCTGGATGGGAAATTGGACGCATACTTGCATTATGACACGGGGCTATGTCAGTAAAAATGGGAGTGGGCGGATGACCGTCCTTTGTTAGTTCAACTTTATGGAACTATAATTGATGCACTCAGTAAATGCAGAAGGGCCTCGATAGGGCTACTGTATTACTGGCGCGTTGGTTTTTCAGGAGGTCAAAAAGATGGCTACAAATGCATTGGTCAATGAAGTTTCAGATGCCGATTTTCAGAGTGATGTACTGGGCAGCGATACCCCTGTACTAGTCGATTTTTGGGCACCCTGGTGTGGCCCTTGTCGCATGGTGGCACCTGTCGTAGATGAGGTGGCTACTAAGTTTGAAGGCCGAGTCAAAGTCCTCAAGCTCAATGTAGACGATAATCCTAAAAGTGCCAGTGACTACGGTGTGCGCAGCATTCCCACACTGCTAATTTTCAAGGATGGTAAGGTTGCCGATACGGTCGTTGGTGCTGTACCCGCTAGCACCTTGTCAAGCACCCTTGAGAAATATTTGGATTAGGTTACGCATAACAGCGTAAAACTCAAAAGAAAGCTTAGAATTACAGCCTGTCTCTTGCTCTAGCCAGTATCAAAGGGACAGGTTTGTCTTTAGACATTCGTTTTTTAAAGTTAGGTTAGTCAACCCATGAGCTACTCTGATCCCTCTTCTCCCAACTCAACACCACCGGAATCTGATCCAGAAACGACTACAGAAGAATTTGTGGTAAATAGCGACAACCTGGTTAACAAAGTACAAGAGCTCATTAATGAGAGTAATGTGCGACGGATTTTGATTAAAAATGCTGAAGGCCGCACCTTGTTAGAAATTCCCCTGACAGCGGGCCTAGTGGGGGGAGCCGTGGGTCTGGCCTTTTTTGCACCGCTGGTTGCGATCGCATCCGTTGGCATGCTGGTTGCCCGTTTTACCCTAGTGGTCGAACGCCGTGCCTAGGCCATTGTCTCTTTTGTCACACTCACCTTTCTAGAGACACAGTAGAGGCAAAAAGTCTTACCCCTACCCTTGTTTCCACCCAGCCTGTCAGCGTAAAGGATTGGGTGGTTTTTTGTAACCTGTGGTCATATCATAGGCAGATTTTAGTGGCATACTGAAGCCTTATTTCTAGTCACTAATTTGTTGTTTCAAGCATTTACCATGTCAGGGTTAGACAAATGGGATAAACGATATTGGCTTATTTTCCTGCTGCTGGCGTCTGCAGGATTTTTCATACACTACAGTTTTTGGCACACACCGGCTGAAGAGCTTCAGGGCCATGATATGTACTATATCTGGCTAGAAGGCAAGCGAATTCTGGCTGGAGAAAACCCCTATGCCAGAGTTCTGGCAGGCAACCTCAGGGAAAATGATAAATATGCCACTTATTTTCCCATTGCCTATCTTGTATCTGCGCTAGTGCAAAAACTTGGTTTTCTAGACTATCGCGACTGGCTATACTTTTGGCGACCCACAGCCTTTATATTCCACATGGGTATTGTGGGTCTAACGCTACGATACTTTCAAAAGCGTCGGTTGTGGCTACTGGGGATAGCGGCCTCGCTTGTTCTCTTGCTAGGCCGCTGGAGTATTTATATTATTCGTGTCCATCATCTAGAATTTGCAGCCATTTTCTTTTTAGTATTCTCCCTGGTTCTTTTAAAGGAGAAACCACGACTCGCTCTGCTGATGTTTAGCATCTCCTTGGGTATCAAACAGATCGCGATATTTTTACTGCCGCTATATCTAATATATCTATGGAAAAAACGCGATAAGTACGCTAAAAACCTGATTATTGGCTTTTTGATTATTCTCAGTGTGCCGTTGATAACGTCCCTGCCCTTTATTATTTGGGATGCCGATGGCTTCTTTAAGTCTGTTTTGTTTTCAGCAACACGCCTAGGGGATAGCCATATTAGCGGTGCCCCATCTATCGATGTGATTCTATTTCAAAATTATCCGTGGCTGGTGGGCCTCAAGGCCAAAGCACTGATGCTATTTCTAATGGGGCTAGCCTATCTAAGTTTCTTGACAGAGCGGGTTGGCATCTTTGCAGCGTCTACAATCACCATGATGGCCTTCCTATACTTTAATTCCGTGTTGTTCTTGCAATACTTTATCTGGCCCCTAAGTTTGATTCCGTTTGCTATGGTGGAAGATAGAAAGGGATTTGCAGATTAGCTGATATCGTCTTAAGTTCCACCTGAATCACTGAGAGGCAAATTTTAAGTCAACCCTCAGCATAATTGAGGCTGGTTTTAGACAGCTATTGGGGAAGCTCTTAGATTAGTTGCTTACTTTGGACAGCATCGTAATCTAAGTGGTTTTCAATGGAATCATTGGATCGTTATCTTGAAGCCCTCAAGCGTTTGTTTGAGAAAGGCCTCATTGAGGCTCTTCCCAGTCTCTCAACAGTTAAAACCGGCGAGATTATCTTTCATGGTGAAGAACCAGCAGGGAAGATTTTTGGCGTCAAAACTGGAAAAGTACAGCTGGTGCGCTATCTGGAAAATGGCCAGATGAGTCACCAATACGCCATCGACAATGGCAGCTGGTTTGGCGAAAGCGCCTTGTTTCATGGCGTTTATGCTAATTCTGCGATCGCAACTGAGCTCTCTCTCATTGTTGCTATCCCCAAACAGGCATTTCTCACCCTATTACATCAAGATCCTGAGATTTCCCTTATTTTTATTAGTGAATTAACAGAACAGCTCCACATCGCCAAAAACCTCATGACATTGCGATGTATCCGTTCCGCTAGTGACCGTGTACTAGCCTATCTCTACAATTTAAAAACACCGGGGCAAAACATCTGTGTTCTCAATTGCCCGATCAAAGCCATTGCCGAGCAAATTTGCCTGACACCAGAGGTGGTTTCACGCTCGTTACGAAAATTGCAAGACGATGGCATTATTCAACGTAATCAGAGAAAAATTATATTTCTGGAGGGATAGGTGTAGCTAGTACGCTGTGGCGTAGGTTTGCCCACTATTACAGGTGGATGGGGGATGGGGGGATGCAATCGCTTTAGCTATCAGATATTGCAGCCCCCTTTTTCCACTTTTGAAGGCTTTGAGGGCAGACTCTAAGCAGTCAAATAACTTGTTAATGCCTGATGCAAGATTGCACCAACCTACTTACCGTAAGTCTTAAGAATATTTTTTAATTTCAGCCTGGGATTTCAATTTTCTTAACAAACTTGATTTGAATCATAGATTCTCAGGGTTTACTCATCTAAAATTCTGGGAAATCTCATCTAAGTGATTTCATGAGCGCGATGAATGAATCTCAGCTCCAGGTTGCCTGTATTCCCAATCATCAAATCCAGTCTCGATGGCTTTCAGCCTTAACGTCACTGCGCTATAGGGCTGGCCATTTAGAAGCGTATCTAGAAGAACTAGTTTCTGGATTGCGTCATGGCTTGGGGGCCAGTCGCGTGATGCTCGGTCAATACTTAGGGTCCGGTAAGTATGACTTCATTGTCAGTTCAGAACTGCAGCCAGGTAAACCTGAAAATTATGCCTATTGGAGTCGCTTAGCTGAAGATATTTTAACTCAGAGAAATTCAGCTACGGGGGTCTATATATTACAGGCCAATCTGAATGTGGCCTATTGCGGTGTGCCCGTAGTTACCCCTAAAGGTTGCTGCTGCGGTATCTTGCTGGCCCTAAGACCTGCCATCGAACCCTTTCAAACTGAAGATCAACAGATTTTGACGTTAATGGCCCATCAGGCCGCCATGGCCATTGAGCTAGAACGCTGCTGTCATTCTGTCAGCAACCATACCCTGGAGACAGTCAGCCCTAGGCACCCTCTACAGTTGCTCCAGGAAAAGCTGATGACCGTTAACCAGCAGCTGACCCAAAAATTAGATCACTATAGAACTGAGCTACAGCGGGTCTCAGCTCGACTACAGGTAGAAAGTATTGCTCATTCATCCTTAGAGCAGCGTTTTCGCAAAATTTTTGACGGGTCCAACGACGCTATCTTTGTGATTGACCCAGCCCAGGATCAAATTTTAGAGGCCAACCCAAGGGCGACCGAGCTACTCAACTATTCACACCAGGAGCTGCTAAACGCCATTAAAATCTCTCAGGTTCATCCAGACGAAATGCCTAAATTATTGGAATTTACCCGGAATGTTTTTCACAACGGTCGGGGCTGGACCGATGAACTGACCTGTTTAACAAAGTCGAAACATAAGCTGCCAGCGGAGATTTCTGCTGCACCCATTGAGTTTGAGGGACGGCAATGTATTCTCGCCATGGTTAGAGATATTAGCGAGAGAAGACGACTTGATGCCCAACGCCAGCAGGCCGAAGCCCATGCTAAAAAAGCACTCTCCCATTTAGCTGAAGTTGGCGAACTATCTTCCATGATTGTTCATGAAATTCGTAATCCTCTGACAACGGTGCTGATGGGGCTAACCAGCTTTCAGAAGCTAGACCTGGACGGTCGATTTAAAGCCCGGTTAGATATCGCCCTAGAAGAAGCCGATCGCTTAAAGCGATTGCTCAATGAAATTTTGCTGTTCTCTAAACCGCAAGCGCTGAATTGTAAGCCCTTAGAACTAAACACATGGAGTGCGGATCTTCTAAAATCTCTACAGTCTCATCCCTCCGTGGCAGATCAGGTGATCGAATTCCATGCAAATCCAATTTCAGCCATCGTTTCGGCAGATTCTGACAAACTCAAACAGGTCTTTATTAACTTACTGACCAATGCCTGTGAGGCGACAGCTGCCGGCGAGATCGTGACTTGGGAGATTACGTATCCATCCAAAGCTAATCACCTGACAGTGCAGATTCATAATGGAGGTAATCCCATTCCTCCATCTATTTTGGAGAAGATTACAACACCGTTTTTTACCACAAAACCCAATGGTAATGGCTTGGGTCTAGCCATTGTTAAACGAATCGTGAATGCCCATAAAGGTCAATTTTCCATAACTTCAGATGCCAAGTCCGGTACTACGGTTACGGTGATGTTACCGGTTCTTAAACGTTAATCACTGATGTTATGAACTATGGGTGCCAGGCTATAGATATCGAGCCCTTGGGGCGATATGGATGATTGCCTCACCAAGTCATTGCTTGATAGGAATGCTGACGATAAACTCAGTGCCTGATCCTACATTAGATCGACACTCTAAATTACCGCCGTGGTTTTCAACAATAATCTGATAGCTGATCGATAACCCCATGCCTGTTCCCTCGCCAGTAGGTTTTGTCGTGAAGAATGGATTAAATATCTTTTTGTAAATCTCTTCAGGCATTCCTAAGCCATTATCAGCAATGGATATGTTTATCCATTGTGAATTAATCGTAGATGTACAAATGGTAATTTGACCAGCTTCAAGCTTACCTGGATATTGTGATTGTTGTGTGTAGCGATCTTCAATAGCATCGACTGCATTGACTAAGATGTTCATAAAAACCTGATTGAGTTGCCCTGAAAAACAGGAGATTTGAGGTAACTGACTATAATTCTTAATGATGGTGATGTTAGGACGGTGGCCATACCCTTTGAATCGGTGCTGTAGAAGCATCAAGGTACTGTCCAAACCGTCATGCAAATCTGCTTCCTTATAATCAGCTTCATCAAGTCGTGAGAATGTTCTCAATCCTGACACAATCTTGCTAATGCGTTCACTACCTATTTGCATAGAATTCAAGAGCCTGAACAGGTCTTCAACAATAAAGTCCACCTCTAACTCTTCGCTGAGGGCCGTAATTTTGCTGTGTGGTTCAGGATAGATTTTCTGATAGAGATTGAGCAAATCTATTAAATCTTGCACATAGGCATAGGCATGGTCAATATTACAATAGATAAAACTGATGGGATTATTAATTTCATGGGCAATGCCTGCCACCAACATCCCCAGGGCAGACATCTTTTCAGATTGTATCAATTTTGTTTGCATCAGTTGCAAATTGGTGAAAGCTGCTTGTAACTCCTGACTACGAATCTCTGCCTCACTTCTGGATTTTTCTAATCCTTGAATAATTTGACGAACTAACTCTGATTGGATCTCGTAAGAATTTTCTAATTCTGCCCGATTGGCTTCCGAACGAGCCAATTTTTTCTGTAACAGCCGATTGTGTTTTTCTAACTTCTCAATGCGTTGTTGTAGCTGATCAGGGGCCATATTATCCATGAAGAAGCTACTCCATGCCTAACAGCAACGTTACAAAGGTTTCATTGTGAAATTGGGCTGCGCCATGGGTGCGGGACGGAGCGATTTCTCCATAGGTATAAAATCCAGCGCACGTCATGTTAGGTGGAATTGCCTGTCGTAAGACGTGATATTCTTCTTTAGTTCTGGTTCCTAAAACCCGCATACGCCCTGTGCAGGAGAATAATAAGGCTACGGTGGGATGAGTTCCAGGATAATGCTTAAGGGCTTGTCGCATGGATGAATTTGCCGAGGCCACCATTTCATCCCGACTGGAACGAACCACTTGTACCTCTGACTGGGGTGGGATATCGGCAAAGAAGGTGATACTGCCAGACTCTGAATCATAGGAGCCGTTAGACGCTCGCATATACCAACTGTTTTGATTTGGTTCAAACACAGCTAACCGGTAGGCAGGAGATGGACGAATATCGCCTAAATAATCTCGATAAAACTCTAAAATGGGCTGTCCATTAACTTCATGAAGAACATTACCATCGACTTTAGTTACTTTTCCTTTTTTTCCTATCGGGGTCCAACCCGTGGACACCCCATGGCCCCAGAGTACAGGCCCTGACAATAGCAAAATGGGCAGAGCATCACTTAAAACTTCTTGCCCAAAAAATTGGTAGGTTTGTCGAAATTTCCATTGGTCACAGGTGGTCCCCCCGATAATGGGAGTTGTTTCTCCTAAGGCTTGTTGCAAGCCATCCAGAATTAACAGTCCACTGGTCGTTAAACTTTCAGGTGTGGTGATACATAAAGCTGTTGGGCGTTGGGACTGTGCTTGGGCTAATTGAACGGTTTGCTGAGCAATTGCAACAGGGTTTGAGGAAACATGGCGACCAACAGCGGCATGAAAGCCCACTTGGTCGGAGTACAACAACATTAAGACTAGAGAGTCTTGCTGAAATTCTAGGATAGATGAAATTTCACCGTCAGTTGTGCCGCCAATGAGTTGAATGCCTGGAAATGTTTGGTTAATACGTTGAAGGATTTCAGTATGCTCAAAATCAAGGGCGGCTAACAAAATGCCTGCCTGGGGCTTAATCCCTGCTAAGGCAGTCAGACATTGCTCTAAGACTTCTGCGATCGCAAACGTCGTATCTGGGTCATTGCTATGACCAACTACTGCTTTTAGCATAGCTTCTACGCAAAACGTTGATATCTACTCTTCCATTAGTCAGCATACCCAACTAATTAAATATCCACTTAATCTTGTACATACGATGGATATATTTCAAATCAGTAGAATTGCGATGTGTTCAAATTATCGTTTTAGCCTCGGAATATGGGCGTATCTATGCTTCTAAATGTCTGGCCTACCGATAATCCATGGATGGGACTCATAAAACTGTGAACCAGTAATGTTCGTTCACAGGCCGTGACAATATCGGTTGGGTGGAACTGTTTGGTTTTAAGGATATGGATGATCAGTTTGCGCAGGTCATTGAGGCCATGTGCGAGGAGCATCAAAGGACGCTGCCACCGACGATAGCGCACACAACGTAGGGGATACCGACTGACACCAATGGATTGAAACAGGTCTAGCAAATAGGCTGGGCGCAGACGATTGGCCGGAATTGAGTGGAGCAGGCGCATCTGGGGATTATGCCAAATGGGCCAACCTCCCTGGCGTATATGGCTTAGGGTTTCAATATCTTCCCCCTTGGTTTTTAGGCTCGTGCCACATACGCCACTGAGGGCTGGCTCTGTGGGGACACAGGTGAACCAGGCTCGGCGTCGAACCACCATACCCGCCCCGGCGGGTAAAACCCCTTGCTTGGTGTGGTATTGAAAGGGCGTATCTCCCCGCTGAATGACGGCCAGACAGCTGGCAATACGCTCAAAACCTTCTGGGGGTTTGCTTTCGTATTGTCCATCAATGGCACTGCCATAGGCTCCTGCCTGGGGATGGAGTTGACCAAATTGATAGGCCTGAGCAACCCAATCCTCGGCGGGTAAGGTGTCGTCATCTAAAAAACCGACAAGGTCACTGCTGACAGAGCCCATGGCGCAACGGCGGGCATAGGCAAGGCCCTGACGAGGCTCAAACAGGTATCGCAGGGGAATATGCTTAGGCCACTGGTGCTGATAGTCGCGAATACATTGAGCCGTCTGGTCGTGACTGTTGTTGTCAACGATGAGGATTTCCCAGGTTAGGGACTTGGGGGTGAGTTGCGATCGCAATCGCTCTAATAATATAGGCAGACGACGCTCACCGTTATAGGTGCAGATAACAACAGAAAAGTCAGTCACAATCCGAGGGAATACACAAGCCTTTAATTTTTATGAAAAAATGCCTCAAATACATCCGGGACAACGCCCAAAACCTATTTTGGGTGACCCTGCATTCGGCCCTTAAATAGTAGGCTCCCAAGGTTAAGCCTAGACCAAGAAAAGGTAGTCATTCGGTCATCACGCAAAGGGATTCATTAGAGCGTAACCTGCATAAAGTTAGGACTTACCCCTGAGCCAAACCACAATTCTTGAGATAGGGCATGGGGGCTATAGACCGGGGGCGTAGCTGGAAAAACAGATACACCAACAAAAAGAAAGACACAATAGCCAGGACAATGTATTGGTTTAATACGGGAGATACCAGAGCCTGATAATCACTGATTGATAGCGTTATCCCTCTTTCAGCCACAGGTTTACCAAAAAAATCAACCGCATTCCAGACCACCACTGCCGCATTAAACAACCCGTGACAAAGCATGGGAGCCACCAAACTAGAGGTTCTTAAATACAGGAACGCCAGAAAAACTCCATCAATAAATAACGAAATCAGATCAAACCGAACATGAATAACCGCAAACAGTAACGACGATACGACTATTCCCCACCGTAGCCCCCACTTAAGTCCCCACTTCTGGAGAAAAATGCCGCGAAACAAGATCTCTTCTAGCAACGGTGCCAGGATAATGGCACTAACAGCAAACAGAATTAGCTCCAAGATATTGGTGAAACGTTGTACACCTTCAAAGTAGTCTTCAACATAGCCTGGCCAGACATAGGACAAACCATACAGCGTGATCCTGTCAAAGCTCAGGGAAAATAAAAACAAAGTTGTCGCTACTAAACAAGTTAAGAGACCCTCGCGGGCACTAATGCCCCCCTTAAGACCCAATGCAGACAGATCAAATTTGGCGGCTCGCAGTAATCTAAACAGAAGAACAATAAAATGAGTCGATATCACCAGACCTATTACATTTGCAAACAGGGCTGTGATCTGATATTCATCAAAATTCTGTCCGGTCAGTTTGACATAGGCCAAAACCATAAAAATGGCATAGAGTGTGGCCAAGGCCACATACTTTAGACCGATTTCTAAAAGGCTGACTCGATCAAATGCCGTTTCCGGTGTAGCTGTTTGCATGTCAGGAGAAGGCTTGCAGCGGTTGGGAATGATCATCAGCACCGACAACCCAATCCAACTAAACAGGCCTAGCCATCCCCATCGTTTGCCATAGCCTCGGGATTGGGCATAGTTTCCACAGCCTTTGATAAAGGGAATATGCCCGGCAATCAGAGATATCAGAGCTGCAACAGCCAGGAGTGTATAAACAATAAAATATGTACCCACCCCCTCTTCCCTAGGGGATGGTAGCAATCCAAAAATGATAATTGGCCCGAACATGATCGCCAGACCCATAAGAATCTGTCTGATATAGTTTGGCTGAGTTTTCATTAGCTACACCTTCGATGTAATTAACGTCAGATAATCGACCTGCGCGATAGGTCGTCACACGACCTTCTGCTACAGATATAGACGGTGAATAGCTACACTAAAAGACCTAGCAGTTACGCTTAAGCCATCAGCGTAAATCTCTAAACCAGGTAAGTTGTTAGATGTATCATCTTAATTTATTGGCCATGGAGGCGACTGTAGTGTGATGGGGTATCCTCGTGAAGGTGAATGCCTATGGGGACGCTCATCCCGATGTGGCTGCCAGCTTAAATTTGCTAGGGCTTATTTACCAAGATCAAGGTAATACCTAGTTAAGAATCTGGGGACATTGGCTTACGCGCAAAATGATCTGCCCCAAGCTCAGGAGTATCTGGATCAAGCGCTGAGCATGGCCAAGGAAACTCTTGGAGAAGATCATCTCTCCCATCCGCAAACAACGCTCTATCACCGTCGCCACCACGTCTTAACAGGAGCTGTCTCCAACTTCCTCAACAAAACATCCCTTTGCGTAATCTCCACCCAGGGCATCACCGTCCCAATATAATGGGTCTTCCGCCGTTTCTTTAGCGCCAACAATGCCACCCGTATATTAATCGCCTCATTTGGCAACCCCCGACACAGCTCCACCACCGTCGCTGATGTCACTTTAGACATCGCCGCTAGCGCAATTGCCGCATTCATCACACCGCTGTGCTTTAATTTCGACAACAACGGCACCAACTCGGCTTCCGTCAAATCAAATGCCTCAATCACCTGCAGTGCTTCTGCAATAGAAATATTATTGGCCATCCCATTTTGCGAACCATTGCGCTGACGCCTCACCTCATCCGGCAACAATGCATCAATGATGTCAAAGATCTTATCCAGCATCCCCTTTACCGTGTGGAACTCACTGCTCTGCTTTATGCCGTTATACCGCAGAAATGCCAGAATTTTCTCGTAAATAGTCAGAATCAGCTGACTCGTATAAATATCTACCTCAATATCTCGTTGAAATCGTTCCAGCGCCTGGGGATAGCTATCATCATCTAACCGCATACGGCTATGGATAAACTCATAGAGAGACGACAATGCTGCTGAAACATTATCCCTGAGATCCTGCAACGCAGGCAGATACAGTTCACCATTTTCCAAATCAGCCAGATAGGGACTAATGGTTTGGTAGTTCTTCTCAGCACTGGCTACCAAGAAAAATAAAGCTTCCAGTAAAAGATTAGTCTCTAAAATAGGTGCATTGTATTTAGCCGATAAACCACCCTGTTCAGCTTTGGCCAACATAAACTCATAGAAACTGCTGACATTTGCCTGTTCTATCCGCCAAGCCTTAAAAAAGACCTCAGCTTTGTTCATTTGAACAAGGGAAGACTCTTCGACTTGGGGATTAGCTGCAGTACTTTCATCTTCACTTGCATCTTCAACAAGCTTGGGTAAATCCAGTAACTTCACTGTGCCATCTAAAGAGGCTGTAGCAAGGTACGAGCGATTGGCCGCAAAGGATAGGGCAATGGCGTGGGCATCATGGGCAATGGTGGTAACGCGTCTACCGGTAGCAACTTTGATTATGTTAGCGGTTTGATCTGACGATGCTGTGGCCAGGTATCCTCCATCGGCAGAGAACGCGACGGCATTAACGTCCTCTTCGTGCTTAATGGTATAAACGTTTCTGCCGCCTGTTTTAGTGACTACTTTGATGAGTTTAATTGTATTATTCCATGAGCCAATGGCTAGATAGGTACCAAAGGGAGATGATGATATACCCCGCAGTTTACCCTGATGAGAGATAGAGGTGATTTTCTCACCGGTGGATATCTTTGTAATTTCGGTGTTTGAGCCAGTGGTTGTGGCAATGTAAGCCTCGTCTGGCGAAAAGCAAAGGACATCGGCTGAACTTGTATGGGAAAATGCTGTAACCTCATGGCCAGTGGCAACAGCCAATATCTTTATTGTTTTATCACTGGGAACGGCCAGATATGTCCCCCTGGGCGAAAAGCATATGGACTTTGATATGTCTGCTTCATTTTTGCTATGGGCCAGGGTACGAATCGTCTTGCCTGTAGCTACCTCAACAATTTTGATGGCTTTGTCAATAGAAACTGCGGCTAAGTGAGTGCCATCTGGAGAGAAGCAGGTTTTCTGTACGATACCTTGGTGCTGCACGGCAGCAAATTCTTTACCCGTCGATACGTCTATGACCTTAAAAAGATGGTCTAATACAATGGCCAGATACGCACCATCCGTTGAAAACGACATGGCTGTAAGCCAACCTTTATAGGTGATTGTTCTCAGCTCTTCACCTGTTTCCACCTCAATGATCTTAGCAGTGGTCGCTGATATGCTTTCTTCACCAGGCACTTGCCTCAAGTAGTAAACCCCGTTGGGAGAAAAGAAACCCACTGGGACATCAGACCTATTTGTAATAGTTGAGAAATTATCACTAGCACTCGCTTTATTGGTGGTGATTTTTGCATTGGGCTTAACCAATTCAATAAAGATATTGGAGAGCAGAGAATTTAGTCGCTGCTTCCCTGCCAAGTTGGAAGAAGTCTGGCCAATATCTTCTGGGTAGATCAGGGTAAAGGTTTCTTGTAGGGATGTGAGCTGTTGTCTAACAACGTAGAGCTTGGGGTCATCAATTCTAGCGTCATGTTGTAGACCTGAAATCTTCCTCGCTCCGTAGGAAGCATATTGGGTGCTTTCGTTATCATTAGTAATATCTTGTCGAATGCTTTCTATAGCAATATCTCGTGACTGACTCAGTTTTTCTCGTGTTTTGATAAACTCATATAGCGTAGAAAGGGCGGTATCAATGCTGTCTTTGCAATTTTGCAATTGCTCTGCCTTGAGATATTCTTCACAGGTGATTAATAATGAATTGATCGTTGCCAAGGCAAGATTCGTTTCTAAGATTAGTAGAACATTCTGTTCTATGGGGTTATCCGACTCAGCTGCTTTTTCAACCGCTTGTTTGATGCCATCCTTGGTGTATAGATAAAAGGTGGCGTGGGTAGCTTGCTTAGTATCCCGAAGGTGCTTCCAGTGCAGGTAGTTTTGGTTAAGCTGTTTGATGACATCCAAAAACTGGTGCGGTAAATTATTTCTATCTTCTGGCGTGATATCGATATTGATAAAGTCGTCGTGGATAACGTCTGGTGAAAACTTGGATGACGATATTAAGGAAAGCATGCTTCAAGAACTTGAGGGTGCTTATGGCTGATAAGAGGCCACTACAGCTAGATACAATCCCTTTATGGATGATTCCTTAAGGTTTGAGCCCTCAATCAAATTGCGTCCCAAAGCGCTGTCGTTCTGAAATAGGGCTTTGTACAGTTATTATGGCACCAAGGTTTTTTAGTTAGTCAGACTACTGAAGCAATTATATGTGTCGATCAAAGTTGTCCCTATGGTTAGCTGGAGTAGTCATCATTATGTTCGGTACTGGATGCCAGCCAAAAGCACAACCACTGCCGATAAGTGCTCCGTTTGATCAGCGATTAGATACTGCCCTAGCAGAAATTGAAGCACAAAATCTAAATGTTATTATCGCCGTCTCTCACCATAGCGAGCCTATTCAATTCAAAGAGTTTGGGGCTCCAGCCATTGACACAATACCACCCGAACAAACCTTGATTGACATCAATTCCATCACAAAAACTGTGACTGGAGTGATGGCAGCAAAACTTGTGCAACAAGGCAAGGTCAGTTTTGATGAAACCCTTGGTGATATTTTTGACAACGTACCAGCCGATAAATCGAACATCACAGTACATCAGTTATTGACACACTCCGCTGGATTTAGCGAATCTATTGGTCCAGATCCAGAACAGCTGAGTAAAGATGAATTTCTCATTCGAGCATTTGAATCGTCGCTTGAATTCCTTCCAGGAGAAACATATCAATATTCCAACACCGGATTTGGCATTGTCGCCGCGATCATCGAAGCACGCTCTGGTAAATCTTATGA
Source organism: Leptothoe sp. LEGE 181152 (assembly GCF_032906605.1). Lineage (NCBI taxonomy): Bacteria > Bacillati > Cyanobacteriota > Cyanophyceae > Nodosilineales > Cymatolegaceae > Leptothoe > Leptothoe sp. LEGE 181152. The sequence continues at coordinate 816,656 of NZ_JASATU010000017.1, read as the reverse complement.
AGCCTATTTGCGCGAAGATGTGATTGCAGGACTAGGGCTAGAAAATACTGGGTACGAGTCTGTTTATGACAATAGCCGTTCACTAAAAACCAGGCAAGACGAGACAATTCGCCAGGCTAGTTGGGGAAACGACAAACCTTATTGGAATCTCATTGGTAATGGTGGCTTAGTCTCAACGGTGGAAGATATGATTCAATTTCGTCAAACGGTTGTTGCTGGTCAAGTCATATCTCCAGATATGCTTACTATTGTGCAAACGCCGCATATTCGGGAATTTGAAGACGATGAGAGCTTTTATGGCTATGGGCTTGTGGTTGAAGAATTAGACGGCATTGGGCAAGTCTATTGGCACGATGGTGGTAATGAAGTGTTTTCGGCCCAATGGATAGATTACGTAGAGCAGGGTGATTTAATTTTTACAGCTGGTACTGACGAGGATGCTACCAAAGCTATAGCTTCGTTGGAAAATCATTTGTATGGTGGTAGTGAAAATAGTTCAGAATAATTGTTTTGTCTAAGCCCAGATTAAGGTTTCTGTGATTAGCTATGGCCATAGTCAAAACTACTTTTATTTATGTACATAAATTCCTCAGGTAAATTCACAGCCACACTACTTGCAAGCTTAGTTCTAGCAGTAGGATGTGCCGCTAATCCATCGAGTCAATCCGTGGATACCACTGTAACTAGCGATATCCAAGACAGTTCGGCCATAGCCACTGAAGTTGCAACTACGCCTAATCCCTGTGCTGGGGCAAATCCCTGTGCTGGAGCAAATCCCTGTGCTGGGCCAGATACAACTGCAGCCGTAGAAACTATTGCACCTGAAACCCAAAATATCCAATATTTTGCAGATAATAGTGGACTGGCCATCCGTGGCACTGACCCCGTTGCTTACTTTACCCAAGGTGGACCGGTTGCGGGTAGTTCAGAGTTTACCTATACCTGGAACAATGCCACATGGCAGTTTGTCAGTGCAGAAAATCGAGACTTATTTGCAGCTAATCCTGCACAGTATGCTCCACAATATGGTGGATACTGTGCCTGGGCCGTGAGCCAGGGATATACTGCGTCCATTGATCCTAATGCCTGGAAAATTGTGGATGGCAAACTCTATCTTAACTACAGCAGAGGGGTACAAAGACGGTGGGAACAAGATATTCCCGGCCATATCAGCAACGCCAATGCCAACTGGCCTGGAGTCCTTGAAGAATCTTAGGAAGGGCGGCTATCCATAGAATGTGAGAGAATGTGAGCGGTCTCAGGGCTACCCTAGATTCAACAGCAATCGTCTATCCTAGACCCACTAACTTCAAGAATTCACCTTGATAAGATCGTTCAGCAAGATGCTGATCATTTGATGCCAGGTATTTGTTAAGCACCTTGAGAATCTTTTCTTTCTTAACAGGCTTGCTAAAGAATCCAGATGCACCCACTAATCTGGCGCGTACTCGGTCAATCAGGCCATTGTTGCTGGTTACCATGATTACAGGTGTTCTCCGTAAGGATGCAGTCCGGCGAATTTGAGCACACAGTTCGTAACCATTGGTATAGGGCATCACCAAATCTAAAAAAATCAGCTGAGGCCTGAATTCTAAGAGTCTTGGCATGGTCTCTAAGGGCTTAGAGATATTTTGATAACCATAGCCTGCCCCTTGAATAATTGCCGCCATGGCCTGGCTATCTAATGGACTATCTTCAATGTAAACCACCTGATTTTGAGATGCTGACAACAATCCTTGGGATAAGCGCGAAGGATTGGGAAAGAGTAGAGAATTTGTTGTTTCTGAAGCGATGGGAACAGGACCTAACAGCGTTTTTACTGTAGCTAAAATACTCTGTAGATCAACGGGTTTTAACTCACACGCATCACAGCCAGATTTCTGCACTTTGGTTCGCTCAGCTTCAGTTGTACAAACTGTCAAGGCAACTATGGGGATCTTTTGCGTAACTGTTGATGCTTTAAGAATTTTAATTGTTTGCCAACCACTGATAACAGGCAGGTCTGTGTCAATTAAAATAATATCTGGTGCTTCAGTAACTGCCAATAAAATACCTTCATCGCCCCCTTGTGTAGCTAGAACTATCTCATAGTTACATTGGGTAAACCATGATCGAAGGGTATTACAGAGCGATTCATCGCTCGTTATTAATAAGATTTTCTTGGTCATAAAAAAGATTCACGAGCCATTTCCTAATGCACTTGAGTTTCCACGAGAACCAGTGAATCTGTTCCAAACGGACAAATTCATTGTCTCTAGTTCTGCTCAAACCGGTGGCAGGTCTGCCAGCGAAGCGATTAGCATACAGGCCATAAAAAATCATGGCCTGTACAGTTGGAGCTATAACTAGCAAGCAATAAACATGCCCGATGCCAGTGTGAGTAGTAGGACACTCATATCAAGTACGACCAATGAAGTAGTTCAAAGTTGCCAATGGTTGAACCGCTTCAGTCGTTTGACGTATGCAATCTTGGATAAATTGCGCAAAAAACGTTTGCGTAATATCAACGCCCCTTAGGGCTGAGCTTGTGAACCTGGTTAGGATATGCGTCAAAGCGGTCTACAGTTTGAGTTGCTTGAACTGTAGACCGTCTACATGCCTAAACTATGCCTAAACCACAGTAAATGCAGTTTCAGTTAGAGCTGAAGCAGCTACGCCATTTAGTAGAGCCAGATCCTCAGTGCCAAAGGAAATTACCGCAGCATCGCCACGCTGACCAAGGGATAGATCTGAGAAGGACAAGCCATCGGCCAGACCGATCAGGTCAGTGCCCACTTCGAAGTCAAGGATAGTATCCGTACCTTGACCTACGGCCAGGACAAATGTGTCAGCACCTCGACCACGACCAAAGTCGTCACCCACTAGGGTGTCGTTACCCAGGCCGCCCTGTAGCAGGTCATCACCGTCGTCACCCCAAATGTGATCATCGCCAGCATCGCCGAATAGCTCGTCGTTGCCACCTTTACCGCCGATTCGATCATTGCCTGCACCACCAAAGATCAGGTCATCGCCACCGATACCGCGCTGGGAATCGCGGCTATTGAGGTCACCCCGCAGGATGTCATCACCGTCACCGCCAGCGATCATGTCAGCGCCTAAACCGCCTGCAATCGTGTTGTCACTGACAGTGCCAACCAGGGTATTGTCAGAATCATCACCCACAGTGACTGATTCTGGTATCGATGCCACACCTAAACGCGGATCTAGATTTAATGGCTCATCCAGTGCCAATGTGATGATTTCGTTGTTGTCAATTTCGGTACCCGAGAAATCACGACCAATGGAGAATGGATAGTTGTTGTCATTCGCCACCAGAATGGTGTTCTCATCAAGCACCAGGACATCTTCAATGGTGACAAAGGGGAAGGAGAATGTGGTGCTACCATCACCATTGAGATCATTAGGATCGGCAATGTCCAATAGATCAGCAACCAGCTCTCTTTCTACAAAGCCATTTTCATCAACATTAGAGATATCGATTTTGTAGATGCGCTTAAATTCGGCAGCTTCACCCTGACGACCATCCCGCTCAATCACTAAGAATTCAGTCTCGTTGATGGGGGTGAGGTCACCAATGGCATGGTTGGGGGCATCCAGCTGATACAGGCCGATAATGCCCTCAAATGAGCGGCTGGCTACATCAAATTCATAGATGCGCAGAGACCCTTCAGGATCGCCAAGGACTGCGCCTTCTAGCATGGGATAGAGGGTACTCCGGTCGGGGCTAAAGCCCATGCCTTCGTAACCCCGTGAACCGCTTAGGTTAGCAAACTCTTCAGCGGTTTCAAACTGTTCAACTATAATCCGTCCAGTTTCAGGGAAGTCGGTGAAGAAGCCATCCACACCCAGTTCAATCAGCTGACGAAACTCATCTCCAGATGTCTGGGGGGTACCATCCTCATTTAAGGTGAGAAAACGCTCTTCATCCCGCAGGGTGTAGGGGTGAACTTGCAGCCCTGCATCGTGGGCAAAGTCAACTAGAGGAAAGATCTCTCCAGTCAGGCGAGTGGTGATTTCCGCAATACCGTCACCGTTACCGTCTACGGGTGTTGCCAGGGGCTCACGCAGCAGGATGTTGTTTTTCCAGGGGCCAATTCCGTCGGCATAGCTGCTAATTTCAGTAATGGCTTCAGCATTGGCCAGGGAGTTATAGCCTGGGTTTTCAAAATCTAGGAAGGGGAGCAGGTCACCGTAGATGGCCCCTTTCTCAGCTTCAGATAGATCGGCATTGGCCACCAGGTCATAGGGCACGGAGAAACCGCCACCGCCTTCATTGATAAAGGCACCTTCAGTATCACCAAAGAGCTGCACCAATTGCAGGTCGTCTAAACCAGCCTCAGGGAGGATTTCATGCCGTAGCTCCAGCAGGTTCTGAATTTCGAAGGACTGGATAAAGATGCGATCGCGATCCGTAAATCCAGTATCCACCAGGGTTTGCACCAGGGGTTCTTCTAACGATAGCCCTTGTTGATCAAAGAAGGTGGGGTGCTTGGTTTCGGGATAGATACCAATGTCACGGCCCACTGCGGCGCTGACTTCCTGAACCAGTTCGATGACTTCCTCAAACGTAGGAATTTCAAACTCGTTGTTAAATTCCTGATTGCGGTACGGACGGGACTGAATCGCCCGTAGCTGCTTGATTTCTGCCAGGGTGAAGTCTTCAGCAAAATAAGCCGTGAGTTCTTCCCCATCCAACATCTTGGTGGACATGCGTTCAGCACCAAACACCTCGGCCACGTTTGTGGTGTCGTCAAGCATAGGCTCGTGGCGAGCGATGAGAACACCATCAGAGGTGATCACCAGGTCAGGCTCAACAAAATCAGCCCCTTGATAAATGGCTAAACGATAGGCTTCTAAGGTGTGCTCAGGAAAATCACCGCTGGCCCCCCGGTGACCAATCACTAATGGAGTTTGACCATTCAGGGTATTAAAGTCAAAATCAGGATTATTGGGAGAGCGCACCTCGTCAGACGTCAACCGATCTACGACAGGATCTCCCGTGCGAGGGAAGTCAGTGAAGAAGCCATCGGCACCAATGTCAACCAGCTGCTGAAACTCTTGCTCTGGTGTTTGGGGTGTGCCGTCAGGATTTAGGGTGAGAAAACGTTCTTCATCGCGCAGGGTATAGGGATGCACCTGCAAATCAGCGCCATGGGCATCATCAATGAAGGAGGTAACTTCCCCGGTGAGACGAGTTGTGATTTCGGCCACACCGTCACCATTACCATCCACTGGAGTCTCCAGAGCTTCCCGGATAAGAATATTGTTCTTCCAAGGACCTGCCCCTTCGGCATATTGCTCGCTGATCACCTGCAAAAATTCAGCGCTATCCAGATCGCTATATACGGTGGTGCTGGATAGGGGATTCTCAACCGCCGCTAAAAAGTCTGCACCATAAATGGTTTCTAGATCGTTACCCTGCTCCACATTAAAGCGAATGTCGTAGGGAGCCGAGAAACCGTTATCTACAGGTGCACCGGGCAAGGTGTTGCCATATAGCTGCACCAGGGGAATATTGCCCAGACCTTCTGCATCTAGCTGGTCCTGAAGTTCGATCAGGTTCTGGAACTCAAAGGACTGGATAAAGATGCGGTTGGGATCGGTAAATCCGGTCCGCTGTAGGGTTTCAATTAAAGGCTCTTCTAGAGACAGTCCCTGCTGGTCAAAGAAGGTGGGGTGCTTGGTCTCAGGATAGATACCAACTTGAACACCGGTTTCAGCTTCAACTGCTTGCACCAGTTCGATCACTTCCTCAAAGGTGGGAATCTCAAACAATCCATCAAAGGCCGGATCGCGAAAGTCACGGGATTGGACGGCCCGCAGTTGTTTAATCTCTTCTAGGGTAAAATCTTCGGCAAAGTAGCCAGTGATCTCAACACCGTCCAATAGTTTTGTGGCCATGCGCTCGGGTCCAAACACCTCGGCCACGTTAGTGGTGTCATCTAAAAGCGGCTCATGGCGGGCAATGAGAACACCGTCAGAGGTGGTGACTAAGTCGGGTTCAATAAAGTCAGCCCCCGCTGCGATCGCAGCCCGATACGCTGCTAAGGTGTGCTCTGGAAAGTCACCGCTAGCTCCTCGATGCCCAATGACTAAAGGATCTTGACCATTAAGGGTGTTGAGATCAACTGGATTGGGAGTGGCAATGGGTGCTTCTAAGAGTTCACCCTCACTGTTGAAGTGCAATAGATAAGGACCAAACTCCTCACCCACCCAGATATCACCGTTATTATCAATAACAAATGACTCAATATCAAAGTCAGCACCGGTCAAAAGACGCTCGGCACTCTCTTCATTTTGAATATCGAAGGGAATTAAATTATCGGGATCGCTCAGTTGAACAAACCCTTGCAGATCTACGCTACCATCACCACCTTGACCCTGAAAATTTGGTCGAGCCTGGTAAATGCGCAACAGATAGTCGGTACTGTTACTTTCACCGCCAAAGCCGTTGTCAGATAAAAACCAAAATGTTCTAGCGTCGGTATCAGGCGCGAATTGTACGGCACTAAACCCCTGCACTGGCTGGCCATTAAAGGGACCGGTGCGGCCATTTGCAGAGATGGGTTGAATGCGATTGGCCGCATCAATCCGACCGTTGTCTGTCCCAGACGGAGGACCATCAGCGAAAGTGTCGGCTGATAGGGAAGCAAACCCTCTTAAGGTGACCATCTTTACCTCTGAACTATGTGATTAGTAGATAACTATTGATGTGGAGAACTTGAACACTCCCAGTAAGGAAGTGAAGAACAATCTCCGTCGTTCCGGGTGGTAACAATCCCCCAGGAGGTAATATTCAGGAGCAAGGTTAACAAAACATTTTCGAACCATTAAACAAACTGGCTACGGGTGCCAGATTATCGTTCAAGGCATGTGGTGCAAATGGTGTAAGAATTATGTTGGCCAATAATTTTCGTAAAGTTGCTGCGATTATTGGCAGCGGCGACTAAACCTTAACCTGTTTTAATCTCTTCTTCATCCACATCAGGAATAATCTAAACGGGGGTTAAGCATGGGTGTCAGCGCTTTTGAACACAGTGTAGGGCCATGCTTATGTCCATCCTCTTTAACTGGCAATGGGTTTTCTATGGTGCTTGATTCCGATTTATTGACGGCGTGGCAACAGCTTAGAAATGGTCAAATTGACTGTCAGCGCGCATTACAGCTGTTGCGGGATGACCAGGGAGCCCTGAATCTAACCCTGCTGGATGACGAAGTCTGCCAACGATTTTTTCAGCTGTTCCCTGACGCACAGCAACTGCCGCCGGTGGTGCCCCTATTGCTGTGGCGCAATTGTTACTATCTGGGCAGTCCTGTTGCCCTGACCCCTGAGGTAGAACAGCAGGTTTGCGATCGCACCCTCACCCAGGTCAAAATTTTATCCATTACAGAAAAAAGCTATCGCTGCTGGCACCACACCCGCCACTTTGACGTAAATTGCATCGGTGCGGCCCCTTTAGTTAACCCCCTCACCGGTAGCCAGGACGCAGAAGATATTAGCGAAACAACAGAGCTATTTTTGTCAAAGGCGGCAGGCCAGATCGAGCGGATTAAAACCATTATTGCCAGTGCTCTACGCAACCGGGCCAGCGACATTCATCTAGAGCCCACCACCGAAGGTCTACAGGTGCGCTATCGCATTGATGGCGTCCTGCGTAACGTCACAAAACTACCCTTAGACATTAGTCGCCGGGTGATTGTTGCCCTCAAGGTAATGGCCAGCATGGACATTGCCGACAGCCGTCGACCCCATGATGGCCGCATTGGTGAACAATATATGTCTGGGGATGGCAATGCCCTGGGCATGGATATGCGAGTCAGTACGCTTCCCTGTGTCTGTGGAGAAAAGGCCGTTATCCGGCTTTTACCCCGCAAAAATCCGTTCTCCACCATTGATAAACTGGGGTTTTCTCCCAAAGTATTGCCCATCTACAAAACCTGGTTAGAACAGCCCCAGGGCCTAATTATCTTCACCGGTCCCACCGGCTCTGGTAAAACCAGTACCCTATACACCAGTTTGCAGGCCATTGCTAAAGAGCATGTCAATGTGGTCACCGTGGAAGACCCGGTGGAATATGTTCTGCCCCGGATTACCCAAACCCAGGTAAATGAAGCAGCCGGCATGACCTTTGCCGCAGGATTACGGGCCATTCTCCGGCAAGATCCTGACATTATTATGTTAGGCGAAGTGCGGGATCACGAGACAGCAGAAACTGCCGTGCGAGCGGCTTTAACGGGTCACCTCGTCTTTACTACGCTCCATACTAACGATGCCGTTGGCGCAATTCCCCGGCTTCAGGATATTGGTCCCGATCCTAGCTTGATCAGCGATGCACTGCTGGGTGTCGTGGCCCAGCGGCTAGTCCGTCGTATTTGTCCCCACTGCATAGAGTCTTATCCAGCTACCGAGACAGACTTTAAACGATTAGGGATACTGCCATCCCAGATTAAAGCCAACCCTGTTTTACACCGAGGTCGTGGCTGCAACCATTGTTTAGGTTCAGGTTATCTAGGTCGTGAGGCAATTGTGGAACTGCTTGAAGTGGATGAACCCATTCGGGAAATTATCCACAGTGGCAACATGATCGACTTACACCGTTACTTAAGGGAAACTGACTTTATGTCCTTCCGTCAGGCCGCCATCGAAAAAGTATTTGCCGGTGTCACCAGCATTGATGAAGTTTTTCGCGTCTTACCCCGCAGTGCTCTGCGTGTAACCAATTCACAGCACAAGCAATTATCACAACTAACGGCTTAGGCCCAGGATACAGTGCCCTGTTGGGAGCGGATCAAGAAACAATAAGGTACTCTCAAATTTCGGCTCAAGAAAAACAATATCTCTCATAAAAAAGGGCCTCAGGACTAATCCCAAGACCCATTCGCTCATCCGTCACAAACACCAAATCTATACAGTGATGGGTTGACCGTCGGTTCTGTACATCATGATAGTGATACCAGGTGTTTGAATGTTAAAGAACATCTTGGTGCCATCAGCAGAGAAACATCCGCCAGCAAACTCACTGCCTTCAAAGCCAGGCGTAATGTTCTTCGCAAATTTGAACAGACCACCGTCGGGAGTAACTCCAACAACAAAGATGTCGCCGCCGCCATCTTCAAATAGATAGAGACTGCCATCGGCGGGAGAAACAGTAATGTTGTCTGGGTTATCCAGTACCGCTTCGTCAGTGGACTCCACAAAGAGTGTAGCGGTTTCAGTCACATCGTCATAGCACCAGACTTGACCCTGACCAGCATCACCACCGCTGGTACAGACCCAGTAAATCTTGTCATTGCCAGCCCAGGCACCTTCACCACGGGCAAAGATGGCACCGCCCAGTCCCTGAGCATCAAAGCGGAGGGTATCTGTATCGGGATTAACGTTGACACCATTAGCGGTGAGGCTCACCCATCTTACCCGTTGGGGCTGATTTAACAGAGAAAGCACACCAGTACGAGTGTCCTGGAGACCACTTTCAAAGGTGAGTACCTGTAGTTCACCGCCATCTGTCAGATTACCTGGAGTGTTGGGGATATAGCGATAAATGCAGCTGTCGCCACGGTCTTCAGTCTCATAGACATAGCCAGTGGCAGGATCGACAGCGACAGCTTCGTGGTTAAAGCGACCCATTTCAATCAGGGGCACGGGGTTAACTAAACCGCCACGGGCAGGCACTTCAAAGTTAAAGCCGTGCTTTTGAGTAATGGCAGGGTTGTCAGCAGGAACACTAGTGTTCTCTTCACAGCTAATCCAGCTTCCCCAGGGAGTCGGACCACCGGCACAGTTACGGATAGTACCTGCTAGAGAAACATAATCCCGTAGAACTTGACCACGATCGGTAATGATCATGGTGGACGTACCACCAGCCCCTACACCGGGACCCCCATCACCGTCAAATCTGTCGTAGGCTCTCTGTAAACCAGTACCGTCAGTAAAACCGGAACCATCATCTTCACCAGGGCTGAGTTCGTGGTTTTGCACTAGAATATGTGTACCGCGAGGGCCTTGAAAACAAGCCATACCATCATGGTCACTGGGGCAAGGCTTACCATCACTCATCTTCATGCCACTGACGTGGAAAACGCAGTATTCAAAATCAGCAGGTACCTCTAAAATTGCTCCTGCGGACTGGAGATTGTAGACTGGGCTGAACCGAGGGTCAATATTTGCAGGTAGCTTAGGAACCAGAGGACCAAATGGGTCAGCAGTAGGGTTTTGCCCAAAGGCTTTTTTAGCGACAAGGGCCTGTAGGGGGGCAATAGCCAGTGCGCCAGCAGCACCAGCCCCCATATAACCAAAAAACTTACGGCGAGATAGGGAAACCACTATGTTCTCTCCTCTCTAAGAACACATACAAAAATCAAGGCATTAACTCACACGGAACTCCCATCGACAGATGGCAACTGAGGCCATGGTTATGACGACTAAGATAAGAATGCTTTCGAGATATCAGGCGGCAGCCACACTACAGATATCCATCAAAAAAGAGCAGTTTAAAATCACTCTTTTTATAAACCAGCTGCCATGCCTATGGAATAGAATGTTCAGATTCTAGCAACCGTTTTAGGATAAGTAGTTAAGGTGGGATTAAAGAGAGTTTAGTGTTTTTTCTTCTTTGGGTAGGGGGCTACATTTCAGTTGATGCGATCTCTAATCATGCGCCCTCTTCCCACTAATCAAGCTCATCAATAAAAGCCGCATTTTCAATAATGGGTCGACGACGCGCCACCTGAGAACGAGGGGGCGTTGAGTTGGGTTGGGTATATCCCAACAACATTCGGACACTTGGACTATAGTGAGCCCAGTTTTGAATATCAGGTTGCTGTTGCCACTGGTCACGAGAAATGTCTGCTACTAAAATGGGCAGCACCTGTCCATTGCGATGGACAAGGACAGTTAACTTAATGGGAGCCGCATCAGGATTTGTTGCGAAGGCATCAGAAATAGTATCATTTGCCGTGCCGATCACCTGCTCGATCAAACGTCCATAGGTGCGCACCTGATCTGCTGAGATGGTAACAGTCAGCGATGGGGATGCTGCCTGATTAGTCGGTACTTGCGCTACCGTCGTTGCTCCTGAAATCCGGCATCCCAACAACACTAGTAGACCAGTTAAACACAAGCCAGACAAGAGTTTTAGCATCATCGCATATCCTTTGGTGTTGTGACTTAGTTAAAAGAGACACCAAACATTAGGCAAACGCCTTGAACATTCCAATAAGAGGACGTTAATAAAGGGTTAGGACAAGACTATTAACCACAATCTTTAAAGCACAAAACCCCAGGCAACTGCCTGGGGTTTTGTATTAAAAAGTCAATTTTTTCGGCTTAACAGTTTAATTAAGCCGCTTGCTTTTGACGCTTGGCTACAGCTGCTGCTCCTGCTACGGCCAAAAGACCCAGTAGAGTCGCAGGCTCAGGAACAGGTTCAGGATCAGAGACTGAAATTGTACCAAGTGCAGTTAGATCACCATCGGAAATTGCACCTGCACCAAAGTTGTCTACAAACAAAAACTCTAGATCAAGACCAAAATCATCAGAGCTGTAGAGACCCTGATCAAGACCGTCAGTCAACCCAAGTTCATTAGGTGTACCGTCTACAAAGAAGCCAGTATTGTCAAACAAACTGGCAAACTCACCGTCAGAAGAGGAAATAGTAAATGCGTCTACTTCGCTATTACCACTCCAGCTCCATTGCCAAGAATCAAACTCATTACCGGAGACAACACCATCAGTGGCAGCTGTTCCTTCAGCAATAAAGAAACCACTAATGAAAGCATCTTCAGCAAAAAAACCAGTGTAGTCAACACTCCACTTGAAGAGAGCCGCATCGGCAGGTGCTGCAAAAGCCATGACGCCCAGTGCCGCCGCCGCTGCAAAAACAATTCGTTTCATAATTCTGTCTATGAATAAACCAGGTAAATAAATGGACTAAACTGCGTCAAGTCCCCCAAAGCTCGCCCTGTTCTGGCTCAAACCAGAACAGGGTGGGATACTAATTAGGAGCCAACAATGCCGCCATCCTTACGGGTGATGACAATCGTACAATCGCGAGGAATTGTAATACCATCCGTCGGTGCCGGGAAGTTGGTTGCTACTGGATCGCCGTTACCAGGATGCTGGGTATTGATGAACAGAGTCTTGCGATCAGGCGTGTATGCGACACCAGTGATTTCATCACCACTCACACCAACAAAGAGACGACGAATCTCACCTGTTTCAGGATTAGCAACCAAGCACTGGTCTTGCAGCCCCTTCTGCTGACCACCATCGGTTTCAATGAACAAACGCCCATCGGGGTCAGCCCATAGACCATCGGGATCGCTAAACGTCCGCTCATCGCCTTCAGCGTGGGTCTCATCTGCAAAGATGACGTGTTCCCAGGTAAATGTGGTGCCAACGTGATTATTTGAGTCCCGTGTTTTCAGAATGTAACCATCGGGGTTGGGTGCCCGGAGATTTACAGCATCCGCTGTTTCACGTCGGCTGTTGTTGGTCATCGCCCAGAAACAATCACCAGTTGGTCCGACGGTTACCCACTCAGGACGATCCATGGGAGTTGCTCCCAAGATGTCAGCCGCCACACGAGTAAATACCAGGACGTCTCCCTGATTTCTAAATAGAGATTGTCCCTGTTCGTCTACAGCATCACGGATGGCAGGATTACTGTATGTAATTTCCATCCACTCGCCGGTATTATCATCATTGAACTTCGCGACATATAGCTTACCGTAGTCCAATGGACTCAGACCGCGAGCAACCATGGAACGCCAACTTGCCTGAGACACAAACTTGTAGCAGTAGTCGAAGCGCTGGTCATCACCCATGTAACCAACGTAACGACCACCTGCACCCACGGTCCCACCAACACCTTCGTGTTTAAAGCGACCCATCGCCGTCCGCTTCACAGGCTTTGCAGTTGGGTTTTCTGGATCAATTTCCACAACCCATCCAAAACGATTACGCTCATTCACATAACCAGGATTAGAGGTATCACAACGGACATCAAAAACGGTGCCATTGTTACCGCCCCATGCATACCCAAAGCCTTCAGCCGTTACACCGTAGCGCTCATCAGCCCCGGTGAGAGGGCTCCCCTCACCCAACGCAGGATCATCGGGAGGGTTAGACTGGTCGACTTGAGAGTTGTTGAAGTAACCGTTAAAGTTCTCTTCACAGGTCAGGTAAGTGCCCCAAGGTGTGAAGCCGTTGGCACAGTTATTGACAGTTCCTTTGAACTCATTACCAGCAGGGTTTTGCAATAGAGAGCTATTGGCTGCAGGGCCGCTGAAAGCAACCGGTGTGTTGAAGGTGACTCGACGATTCTTGGGGCTGTCCAATACAACCTGCCACGTACCGTTAACTTTCTGAATTTCCACACAGGCAACGCCGTGGGCATGCTCCATCGTGCGAACATCTGCCAGCGACTCAGGAAGATCCTTGCCCAGGACATGGGGAGTACGGCCAAACTCATGGTTAATGCACAGTACACCCTTTGTATTGCTGGTGCCATTCTCAGGGAAGAAGTGCATCCCGTCGTGACCAATACCCACTTGCTTTAGCTGAGCATCAGCGGTAGTTCGGTTGACCGGATCCCCTGCATATTCTGGGACGCCAGACTCCAGTGGAGTTCCCCAAGGAATCAGGACATCGTACTGATAATCAGAGGAGATGTGGGGCACTCTGCTGTCCACAATAGCCTCTGCAATAGTCACTGGACTAAAGCCAATGTCAGGGCTAAGACTCTGAGCAAAAAGAGACTCGGTTAAACTAGTTCCAGGAGAACTTGCAGCGGCGGTTTTACTGGTTAAACCGTTGCCTACAAGCGCACTAGCAAAACTTGCGGCAGACAAGACAGCACTGCGCTTTAACAGATTGCGCCGTGACATGTTTGCCTTCAATACATCATGGAAAGGGCGATTGCCCGAGCGATTGCTGGGGATTTCATCATGAAGCATGGAAATTTGATCTCCTCTCTTGAATCGTAGTTGCACTATCAAAGAACGGGGGCTTAAACCCTCCATAGCTGACCCTTCAGAGCTGACAAGTTGCAGTCTCCTAATGAGAAGCCTTTCTTACCAAAGACACCTTGTTGTGAACAGCTAATCCACAAAATCCACATAGGACTGCACAGTTCTACCATTCAGTCGACCGGCGTCAAACTGTCGATCAAACTGGGTCGCAATCCCCCGCGACGCAACAGGCGAGGAACGACGAGATGGCGAAGCGGCCACCTGGGGAGGCGACTGGCTATCATGTCGTCGAATCAAAGCATATGCGCTGTAGTACTTGGTCCAAGCACTTACTTGCGGTTTCTCTTGCCACTGTGTCCGAGAAACGGTTGTGGTTAAAACTGGTATCACATCGCCATTACGACTACCCAACACAACAATTTCGATCGCAGCCAAGCTGGGATCGGCATCAAAGTGCTGGTTAATTTCTTGGCTCACCATAGACTCAGCGCGACTAATCAAGTCATCGCTAGATGTCCGACTATAAATGGGCATCTCCAAAAGAACTGGCCCATCTGAATTCGCTAAAGCTGATTCGAAAAACGCACCTATGGAAAACGTGCCAGCAAGGCAGGCTGCCATAGAGATACCGCCTAGCAAGAGCTTGCTAGACCACATAGAAAGACGATTAGCCAACATATTTGGCAGTACTTGTGTAATAAAAAATCAGACAGCACCAGTAATCTGGCTCAGCCCATTTATCCCCTACAGCCTATGGTTCCACAAACAAACTTTTTACAGGTTAATGGGAGGTTAATGGGAGATTTTAACTAGTTAAAGAGTGTAAGTATTTTTACAAAGACAACTATTGATAAAAGCTATAAAAGTGCTTTTATCAAAGAATATAACCTATGCGCACAGGAATGTATGCGTCCTTGATCCCTGGCTGTTTTAATTGTATTTTTAGATTTCCTAGGTAAATATCTGTAAAAAGGGGTATTCTCCAGCGGTTCTCAACAATAGCTTCTTTTATGTAGTGTTAGCTTGGTCTTTGAAGTGAATGCAAACAAACGCAGCTGAGTTAGCCCTCAGCTGCGTTTGTTTTAGCGCTACAGAATCTAGAGATTGGTAAAGCTATTCTCTGTAAGCTCTTCTGTGGCCACACCTTTCAGAGTTGCTAACACTTCGTTGCCAGCAATGATGTCATTCCCCGATAGGGTGAGTTGATTAAAGCTCAGACCGCTGGATAGGCCAATGCGGTCGATGTCAACTGCAAAATCAGTGATGGTATCAATACCGCCGCCAATCATCAAGACAAAGGTGTCATAGCCTTTACCGCCAGAGAGCTGATCATCACCAGCACCACCGTCTAAGACGTCATTGCCTGAACTACCCAGTAACACGTCGTTACCTTCGCCACCTTTTAGGATGTCGTTACCGATACCACCCTGAATAATATCGTGGCCGACGTTACCCGAAAGATGGTCGTTACCCATACCACCTTTTACAACATCGTTGCCGTTGCCGCCTTTAAGGGTATCATCGCCCTGGCCACCAAATAGCTTGTCGTCGCCCGCCTCACCCTTCAGCGAGTCGTCACCAACACCACCATCTAGATCATCGTTACCGCTGCCGCCTTTCAAGGTGTCGTCACCAATGCCGCCCTGGAGGAAATCATCGCCATTGTTGCCAGAAATATAGTCGTCGCCCATGCCACCTTTCAAGATGTCATCGCCATTACCGCCTTTGAGCGCATCATTGTCCTGGCCACCAAACAACTTGTCATTACCCGCCTCACCGTTAAGCAGATCGTTACCGGTACTACCCTCTAGCTCGTCGTTGCCATCTCCACCTTTGAGGGTGTCGTCACCCGTGCCGCCTTTGAGGATATCGTGGCCATCGTCCCCCAAAATCCGGTCGTTGCCGGGGCCGCCCCTTAAGGTGTCATTGCCACCTTTACCGCGAATACGTTGGTTACCTGGGCCGCCAACAATGGTGTCACCAGCATCAGTACCAATAATGGTTTCTGTCGGTGGCGTCGTCAGCAAAGGTTTGTCTGAGTCGAACAAGGGTGTCACTTGCCCGCGAATTGCACCGGGAGTTCCCAACTTGTCGGACTCAGCAGTGTGAATCTGAATGTAGAGTTTGCCGGATTGCAGCTCATTGATAAACTCGCTGAGGGGTTTAGTTTCTGGACCGTCATCGGTGTCACCATCTCCGTTTAGATCGGTGGCATCGCTATCGTTCCAAATACCAGTGATGATGCCATTTTCAAAGTCCACCACAAGATTGTCGTCATCCTCACTGGGTAGCCCAAAAATATTTAGGGTATGGGGACCATTTTTGCCTTCAGGACCTACATGTAAGTGAATGCGAGTAACATCATTGAGTTCAGTGCGATCAGTAATGTTTTGTTTTAGGGTAATCCCGTCCAGTTTGATTTGGTACGCGAGGCCGCTGCCATCCTCTGCCAGGATAAAGGTGGCGGTTGCTCTGGCAGTGGAATCAGGAATTACTGCATCCTGAACCACCTGTGCGCCATCGGCTACCAGAGTAAAGATATTTGCCTTGAGAGGTTGTTCAATCTGACCGCGAATGGTGTCCGGTGTGCCTAGCTGATCAGCTACTACGTCGTGGATCTGGCGATCAAGATCCCCAGCTTCTAGTTCATCAATCGGCTGGCTAAGAGGTTGGGTCTCATTGGGGTCACTGGTGTCGCCATCACCCCTTAAGTCGCTGACGTCATGGTCGTCCCCCACCGCTTTGATGATGCCCTTGTCAAATGAGTCGATGGGGGTGATTTGGCCACGGGCACTGCCGGGTGTGCCCAGTCTGTCGGCAGCGGCGTCGTGGATTTGGATGTAAAGGTCCCCGGCCCGCAGTGCTTGAATAAACTGGCTGAGGGGTTTGGTTTCAGGACCATCATCGGTGTCACCATCCCCGTTTAGGTCGGTGGCATCGTTGTTGTCCCACATGCCGGTAATGATGCCGTTTTCGTAGTCCACCACGAGATTATTGTCGTCTTCGCTGGGTAACCCGAAAATATTCAGGGTATGGGGACCGTTGGCACCGTGTTCACCCGCATGGATATGAATCTTGGTAACATCGTGGTCTTCGGTGCGAGCGGCGGGATCTGCTTTGAGGGTGAAACCGTTGAGTTTGATTTGGTAGGCTAAACCGCTGCCGTCTTCTGCCAGGATAAAGGTGATTTTGGCGGTGCCGGTGCCATCGGTGATGGTTGGATCTTGAACAACCTGGGGGCCGTTTGCGATCGCAACAAAAATCTCCTGCGATGATGCCTTGGGTTCAGTCACCGAAGTATCCAGCTGCCCCCGAATAGTCCCTGGAGTACCTAGCTTATCGGCAGCTACATCATGAATCTGTAGATAAAGCTGACGCGCCTCTAGCTCGTCAATCAGTTGACTCAGGGGTTTGGTTTCAGGACCATCATCGGTATCCCCATCACCATTTAGGTCAGTGGCATCATCATCGCCCCAGACACCAGTAATAACGTTACTCCCATAGTCAACGAGAAGATTATTATCGTCTTCGCTAGGCTTCCCAAAGATATTCAGAGCGTGGGGACCGTTTTGGCCCTCACCTCCCTGGTGAACATGAATCTTGGTAACATCATTATCTGCCGTGCGGCTAGCTGGATCCTCTTTTAGATCTAGACCATCAAATTCGATTTGATAGGCCAGCAACTCACCCCCTTTGAGGGGCGTAAACGTAGCCGTGGCCGTGGCCGTTGCATCAGGAATTGCGGTATCCTGCACCACCTTTTCACCTTCAGCCAAGAGAGTAAAGCTGTTTTCTGATTTTAGAGGCGTAATCTGACCGCGCACTGCACCGGGCGTCCTCAACTTATCAGATGCCACATCGTGAACCTGGATATAGAGTTCGCCAGCCTTCAGAGCCTCAAGAAAATCGCTGAGGGGTTTTGACTCGGGACCATCATCCGTATCGCCATCACCATTCAGGTCTCTAGCGTCACTATCTTCCCAGAGACCTGTAATGATGCCGTTTTCATAGTCAACAACGAGATCATCGTCGTCTTCACTAGGACGTCCAAAAATATTTAGGGTATGTCCACCGTTGGTACCGGGTGCACCTATATGGAAGTGGATTTTAGTAACATCGTTATCTGCTGTGCGGCTGAGGGGATCTTCCTTGAGGGCTAGGCCGTTGAGTTGAATCTTGTAAGTCAGACCACTACCATCCTCAGCCAGAATGAAATTCACGATGGCAGTAGCCGTGGAATCAATAATAGTGTCGTCTTGCACCACCTGCTCACCATCAGCTAAGGCAATAAAGGCAGGTGTTGATTGGTGTACTCCCGAGTGTATCAGGCGATCAGTCATGGTTTCTGTAAAACGGCTAAACAATTCCTACGCGAAAATGCTGACCCTGGTAAGACTTTAACTAAATTGAAAGCTGTAAGTATCAAGAGGATGTCAAATTTAGTAAGGGCAAATAAAAATAAGTTATGAAGCCTTCACCATGGGCAAAACCCAAAAAATCCAAAGCTAGCGGAGGATTAAGGCTGACTATGCCTACTTTTCCTGACCCTGTGGATCCGGTGCTATGGGCAATACAGTCTTAGCGACGTTGGATTTACAGGTTATGAACGTTCACGGCTTCATAGTCAGCGATCGCATGCTTGAGAAAATTAGGCAATGATCTGCGAGGTTTGTGTATTTAGAGTTAGCTGCGCCAAACCTATGATGAACTCATCCAAAAACGCAATGAAAGGATAAGGCAATGGCTCTATTGCCGGTTCGAGCCATTGTGTCGTACATAAGGAAAGTCATCATGTTAAATGCAAAAAACAAAATCATTGCTATCACGGGAGCCAGTAGTGGTATTGGCGAAGTGAGCGCCAAGTTGCTGGCCCAGAACGGTGCGAAAGTTGTTCTAGGGGCACGACGAACCCAAAAGCTAGAAAAAATTGTCGCAGCGATTTGTGCCCAAGGTGGCACAGCAGAATACAAAGCTTTGGATGTCACCGACCGTGAGGATATGAAAGCGTTTATTCACTTTGCTAAAGACCAGTTTGGTCGCGTCGATGTCATCTTCAACAATGCGGGCATCATGCCACTCTCCCCCATGAATGCTCTCAAAGTCGAGGAGTGGGACAAGATGATCAATGTCAACATTCACGGCGTGTTAAATGGAATTGCAGCCGGTTTGCCAATCATGGAGGCGCAAGGCGGCGGACAATTCATCAATACGGCATCGATCGGCGCGCATGTTGTCGTCCCGACTGGCGCAGTCTATTGCGCCACTAAGTATGCCGTTTGGGCAATCTCGGAAGGACTACGTCAGGAGTCGCAGACTATTCGCGTTACCACGATCTCTCCTGGTGTAGTAGACACGGAACTGGGCTCTGACATTACGGAATCGTCGGCAAAAGACGCTTTGCAGGAATTTCGCAAAATTTCACTCATCCCAGATGCGATCGCTAGAGCTGTCTTGTACGCCGTATCTCAACCCGACGATGTTGACGTAAATGAAATTATTGTCCGACCGACCGCCAGCGCATTCTGAAGAGAATCACTCAAAGTATAAGACCGTTATTGTAGCGAAGCAAAACCATAAACAGAAAACTCTCAGCGGTCATCGTAGCGAGGGGAATGGTAACAAAGATCGCCCTGACGATCTTTCAAAATGGAGCGAGCTTTTCTGTTCAACTGATATTTCTGACTAACTCCGATAAGCAAGAAAGGTCATTATCATGATTAAACCATTTCGTTCTCACACACTCACACAATATTGATAGAAGGGTGCCTCAATCGAGCATCAACGTATTTCTTAGCTCTCTTGATAGCATCTGTTCGGGTTAAAGCACAGGGGACAGCGACAGCACAGCCCATCTTGTAATTCGCCCATACGGAATAAAAGATTTGACCGTTTTCCTCACTTTGGTCTACATCTAGCCGCCATTCTCGGTAAGTAAACGACCAAATAATATGAGGGAAATCAGGGTTCAACATCATGACTAGGTTGTATAAGCATTATTGAACAGCTCCACCCCGCTGAGGTAGAGCTGTGTAGTAAGACCTCAAGCCAAACTACAGAGTCAGATTGGCACTAGGATTTGAAGAAGATAGTATAGACTCTGTATTCCTTAGGCCACTGCGAGGTTTTGAGCGGCAAAATCCCAATTTACCAGGTTATCTAAGAAGGCTCCAATGTAGTCAGGTCGCTTATTTTGGTAATCCAAATAGTAAGCATGCTCCCAGACATCCATGGTCAGTAGAGGAACCTGTCCATGGGTGAGGGGGTTATCGGCATTCAGGGTTTTTGTCACCTTGAGTGTGCCGTTATCCAAGACTAACCAAGCCCAGCCACTGCCGAACTGACTGGCCCCAGCAGTTTTGAAAGCTTCTGCAAATTTCTCAAGGCTACCAAAATCAGTCTCAATTTTCTTGGCCAAATCGCCTGTGGGCTTACCGCCACCATTTGGCTTCATGCTGTTCCAATAAAAGGTATGGTTCCAAGCTTGGGCAGCGTTGTTAAACACTCCGGTTTTTTCAGCATCGCCTGCGATTGCTTTAATGACATCTTCAATGGGCTTGTTGTCTAAGTCTGTCCCTTGAACAGCGGCATTGAACTTACTGACGTAAGCTGCGTGATGCTTGTCGTGGTGAAACTCCAAGGTGCTCTTTGAGATGTAAGGTTCAAGAGCGGTGTAGTCGTAAGGTAAAACCGGAAGCTTGTAAGCCATAAGTTCTGAATCCTCTCTCAACAAAACAAAATATGCTGCCTATGGACAGGCAGAATTGAGACGCAGTCAACAGTTCAAAAAATGCATTTATGCAGCATTTCAACTATGCGACAGCTTAAAAGCATAAGCTTGATACTGTGACTAACACAGCCTCAAACTATCAAATCATCTAAAGAAGATCTATACCCCTAGGAGGCATATGTTTAGCCAGCGATAACAGCACCCATGGCTGCCCTAAGCACAAGCTCAGCAGTGACAGCTAACGTCGAAGTTGTGCGGCTGTGCAGTACTTTCCAATCTTAGCCGATACTTTCCGCTCAAACCGCTCCAACGTAGTGTTATGCGGTTCACTCTCTTATCCCAAGCTGACGTTTCGTCAGCCCAGAGCTGCTTAAACAGATATTGCCCCTACAGCAAATGACGTTTCGTCAGACTTTGAGTATTTTTATTTACAACAATATATTTTAGGGCTTAAGTTTGATGACGAAGCGTTGATAAAATTGCCTATGTATACAACTTTAGTTTGATAATTCTAGAGATGGATATAACCGACCGACAGATTATCAGCCTTTTACGGCAGAATAGTCGGCTTAGCCAAGAGCAAATTGCACGAGCCGTGAATCTCTCTAGACCGGCTATTCATGAACGACTCAAGCGATTAGAAGCAAATCGAGTCATCCGTGGTTACACAGCATTAATAGATTGGAGTGCGATTGAATTATCTTTAACTGTTTTCATTGGGATCGGCATTGATTTAACTCCCTGCACAGAAGTATTTGCAGAGATCAAAGCGCTGAGTAATGATGAAGTATTTGTTGAAGAATGTCATCGTGTTACTGGTGAATGGTGTTTGCTTCTAAAAGTTCATGCATCTTCAACAAAATCTCTCCAGGATTTTCTGGATCATCTTCGTGCAATCCCTGGCATTAAAAGCACAATGACAAATATCGCACTCTCTACCCTTGGCGAAGCTTTATAGGGGCTCACAAATTTAACGTCTTGAATAAATGGAGGAAATATAATGTTGGGTCAACTTGGGCAGCTACAGAAGCTAGATATAAACAATTTGACAGAAGATATCAGAGAGGAGTGGAAAAACTTTGAGGTCAGCGATATCAATGATCATGTTGTTCGACTCAGCGTTACCCAAAAAGAATTTCACTGGCACTCTCACACTAACAGTGATGAATTTTTCTTTGTCATTGATGGAGAATTATTCATTGATTTAGAAGATCGAACTGAAAGGCTAAGTTCGGGCCAAATGATGACAATTCCCAAAACTGTCAAGCATCGAACTAGGGCCAATCGACGAACAATCGTTCTTTGTTTTGAATCAAAAGATAATGACGTACAAGGAGATGGATAGATGAGTTGATATCGCCCTTCATGGGTTCTACTCACGGTAGGGGCGATCGTTTAAGCTCAAACCTGTATAACGCCTGTGATGGAGCAGTCGCAGCGATTAAATGTAATATTAAAAGCGGCCCGAACTGCGGCTTGGGTCCATTGTCATGTTATGCCACGATTGATACCCAAAGAGGTAACAACGTATCATAGTTATAGCGTCGGTTCATCCATATTGGAAGTTTTGTTCGGTCGCCAAATCTCTTGCCAATTCGGAAATGCAGCGGCCCAGTTCTGGACATCCTCTTGAGTCTGGAACCAGCATCGTTCATCTTCCTTTAGCCGTCGAACAACTTCTGGATGATACGCGACCTTGGGGCGAAAATTCTCAACGTGCATTACACTAACGACGCAGGTTATGAATTTTCGGCTCTTGCGATGAAGCCCAACGCACACCACACCGTCGCAAGTCCCAGCGTAACAACCGCCAATGTAAACCTTTGTGCCGCCACGAAATTGTCTAGT
The DNA here is from genome assembly GCF_032906605.1 of Leptothoe sp. LEGE 181152. Lineage (NCBI taxonomy): Bacteria > Bacillati > Cyanobacteriota > Cyanophyceae > Nodosilineales > Cymatolegaceae > Leptothoe > Leptothoe sp. LEGE 181152. The sequence continues at coordinate 794,110 of NZ_JASATU010000017.1, read as the reverse complement.
TCCAGATTTCGATTCAATACCACCTTCGCCATATGGGTGATCGCGTTTGATGTTTGCCACCACGCACCAAACTCCTCCTGTGATTTGCAACGCGTCATCGATCATGTTTTTTGAGCCTCGATGATATCCTGACCCTAAGGTATTCATCCGCCAATTGGCATAACGGTTGCGGTCAGCGGTTGTCATCAATTTTACATTCATAGCCAGCGACTGATTACAATCCGTTGCACCGCAATTGTTATACGGCTGGCATACTCTAAATTTCTATATGCCGCCTTCCAATCTTAAAACAATCATCAAATTTCTGAAATAACTCGTTTGACCCTGTAAAGCCAATGTCTTGCGCCCAGCTTTTGATAGAAAACAGAAATGCCTGAAGTTCTTGTTCCACAAGCATCAATGCCCTCTTAAAATAAGGTCGTAAAACATCAATATAAGACGCATTCGTGGTTGGTTCGATACCACCATCTGACCAAACACGAATGACATTGCCTTGACTCTCAACCCACGGACTTGGATCGTGCCCTAACCAAGGTGAATTGCCCGTTTTCAGAAAGTCTATCCATTCGCGCCATGTTTCTAGTCCACAACAACAACTTGGAGAAATAACTTTTTTCTTAGATACGATTTGTATTCCACCTGGTAATACTAAACTCTCTGCTTCCAGGATCTGCTCTAAGACAGCTTGTTTGCCATTTTCAAGTTTTATTTGATTATATTCAGCCAGTTGAGCAAAAACCAAACCAATTTCTAAATATGTCATTTTCCCGCACAAATGGATCAGCGAAAAGGGTTTGAAGTATGGAACCGGCCAAGGACAAAGAAATTCACCTTCGTAATAAGGCGCTTCTATGACAGCTTGCATCTGAATCAACGAATTCATCGGTGCTTAAAGTTCTAAAAATCTGAAATGCCTACAAATAAATTTCAGGATATGCCCCTACCCATAACTTAAGCCGGATAACTATATATTCAGTGTCAGATCTGACGGATAAGATCCATATTTCCGGATCTTATCCGTCAGTTTTAGGTAATAAAACCCTTATTTACAGAACTTATAGGCAACTCTTGACGTCTAACTCCGGGAAAACAGGGTGTTATACGTCACACTTAACAGTTAAGTATGGTGGATAGGTGCTCATACATCACATTTGACAGTAGCTAACGACTAAGTTGTGCAGCTCCAAGAAAAGGGAATTGAAGCTTAGGTAGATACTTTTTGTCCACAGCTTGGACAGAAAGTATTGGAAAACTCAAGCTTAAATCCACAATGCCGACAGAAATTAGCTGGTAGTGCTGGCTTTATCTTTGTTTGACGTTCTAGGACTTCTTGATACTCTCCAGAATCAGTCCACTTTAGGAGTTCACTTGCACGTGAAATAATGAAAGATTGATCTTTTGACATTAAATTAAACATTTTAAGAATTTTTGTGTAAGTAGTATCGCCAAAGCCCTCATATTCTCTTGCTTGAATGACAAAGTCATCAATATTAAAAGAATCAAAATACTTTCTAGGTAGTCCTGCCATTTTTGCCATTACTTTCATAGCAACAGTCAAATCTTGGCAGGCTAGAAGTCCGGCTCGATCAAGAGTAAATCCTGACCACCTAGACCACTGCAATAATGCAAAGCCCAATCCAGATGTCATCGGTTTAGTAAAATCTACTGCAACTGCACTTGTCACCAATTCACTAACAATTGGAAGTAAAGCAGCGATCTCATTGTAGAAAATATGCTGGCTCTTAATACGACCTATCTCGCAACCAAGCACAAACAACAATTCCCGCCTTGATAAACTATCAATGCATTCAGTACTAATAATAACTAGTGGATGATCGACTCCTACAGTAATTCCCTGAAAATCGCTAGACTGACCGATCAACGAACGATCACAACATACATAAAGCTCTGGCGTTGCCTTTAAGTTTAAAGTCTCACAAACATCCTCTAGCACCTCATAAATATTAGGAAGACTGCTAGGAGTTACTTTCACGCTGCTACCAACTAATTGCAGCTGCAACAGCTTCGACAAACCCAGCTCATAAAACTTATTAACGAAAAAGTCTAATCCAGGCGTTTTCTGCAACGTATCGAGTGCCCTCTTATCCAAGGGATGTTCATACTCAAGAGGATTAAGCCCCTCTATCTTTACTATTTCCATAAGCTTTGATCACCTTTAGCAACTCGATAAGCGTCTACAACTGACCAAACCACCATAGGAAACCAGGCAATCCCAGCAGTAGGAATGGCTAAAATCCCTACACCAATAAACATAAATATTCCTTTCAGAAAATCACCATTGTAGACTTGCCCCAATCCTATGAAGAAAAAAGACAGAACGCTAGCAAAAACTGGATTTTTGCCTTGAGCATACCTCTTGTTTGCTAGTGGAGATCTACGAACTCCCTCATCAACAGGAGCAATAATTGCTAAGGACTCACCACAATTTATGCAAAACTTTGAATCTTGTCTATTATCAGTTTGACATTTTGGACATTTCATACAGATTCCCCTTTTACCTTAAAGACTAAAACCTGATATTTTGGCTAACTTACCGTTGGCAGGAAAAAAGATACGAATATTACCCTCGACTCCCCCTAAATCCTCTTTGCGAGCAATAGTATACTTTTCTTCTTTACCATTTTCTTTCTCCCCTCTTAAACCGAGCTTTATTCTTCCTGTATAGACACTTCTAATAATTTCAATAGGTTGTTTATATAGATTCAATCTTGTAATTGCCACATTAAAGCAAATCTTACGAAAAGTTGAATCAATTTGACCGTTTCGAAGTAAAGATTGATGAGCAATTTCTTTAAAGTTTTGAATACTTATCTCGGCGTTAGGGGTAGATAAAATATCGAATAGTCTATTAATAAGGTCAAGGGCAATTTCTTCTTTACTAAGGAGTTCTGAAGTTTCAAAATTATGGTTGTCGGCTTTTCGCTTTTCTTGCTCTCGATCCCGTTGTTTCCCTTGTTCAAGTAATGCCTCAGGTTTGGTCAATCGCTGCCCCTTACTTTGGTAGTGTAATTCTGCCTGGTCAAGGATTGGCTTTGAAGCCTTAGCAGCATCCTCAGGCTTTAACCCTAAATCTCTCTGGCGATTTTCTAAATCCTTCTGAATCTCTCCACTAAAGGGATAGTAACCCTTCTCAATTAGCCTATTAAGCGTCTGTTTGTATTTATTCAGGCTCTCTTCATACCTACTAAAAGGTTCATACGCATTAGCTTCAATCTCTTCTGCCTCGTCTAATGTTAAGCCCAGAGTTTCTCGAAGCTCATCTAGCGTATCTCTTTCTACAATCGAGATCACACCATCGGAAAGAACCTCCTCAACTTTTTGCAGATATTGGGACCAAATTAACTGCTTTTGCTCTGCTTGTTGTTTACGATAAGTCTGCATCAATTGGGCTGCTGTCCGAATACCCTGTGCAACGCTGACAAAAGCTTCATCCTGATTGGCCCAAGTAGTTATAGGTTTAGCATCTTTGGGGAATGCTTGAAGCTTAGCAAAAGGTGCACTAGTCCAATCAAACGGACGCAGAATAACTGGGACAACAGAAGCCTGCTTCGCCTCATGTCGCTTTAGTGCTATTGGGATCTCGGTATCGCGGCAATATTTTGATGCAATAAAGTCTGGGCTGATAAGTAATAAGATAATATCAGCAGATTCAAGCTCAGTTTTAATTCTGTTATCCCATTCTGTTCCAGCAATAAGTTTACGATCATACCAACTAGATATCACACCATCCCAACGTAGGTTACTCAGATGGGTGTCGAGCTTATCTCGCAGTTCTTCATCTTTATGAGAGTAAGAAATAAATACTCTAACTGAGTTGCCTTCCATATGTCTCCAGAAGTTGCCGAGAATAACATGAAAACTTATCTTTATTTTTTCTCCAATCTCAATAACTTGTCAGGCTGTTTTCCTGAAACAGTAACGGTATAATTAAAGGCTTTTTAGTGTCTGTTGTTCCTAGAGGCCGTCAAAAGTCCCATATCTTTCCTAACTTTAAATTTTAAACATGTAAGTGATTTTTTTCGAATATGTTGATTTTTTAAACTATCCAATCTACATAATCCCCTGACATCGTTTCGAGCGAAGCAACTAGCGAAAAAATATGCCGTCGCAATTTTTACATTAACTGGATTGATATAGTTTGAGGAGTACCCATAGGGGTACCTTCGATGATTGATGCCGCAGAACGATTGAGTTCAGCGATGATTAATAGCCTTGTTATTCGACCGAGCATCTTTAAATCACTACTGCACCGATTTGTTATGCTATGCTATCGCCGATTCTCCCACTATCTCTCTTTTGGTTTAATCCACTATGGAATAAAGACACGCCTTGCACCTTGATAACTATCAAGACTGAGCGCAATCTCAACTAGGCTTTCAACACACCGCCCTCGATAGTCAGGATCGTTAAGCAGTCGATCGGAATTGCTAATGGTGAGCACGGGGAGTGACTCACCTGTACTTTCCTCGCGCATTACTTGCTCCAAGGAATCTTTACCTTTCATATATATCTACCTACGGGATTTATACGGCTAGGCAGCTGCTGTTTTGACCGTTATACCGTTTCTATAACCCTATGGGCATGGGCAAGCCTAACGCATAGTATCTCCAATAGAGTTAGCCAACACTTCAATGAGCGGAGTCGAAGGGGACGCTTATAAAAACAGGTTGATGCGTCATTGCCTCGCGCATCAACCTGTTTTTAAGTCACTCCTTGCAGGCACTCGGGACGATCGGTTTGCGGTAGAAGATGCTATCGCTTAAACCAACCACTCTGAATGCCTGCTAATAGAGCATTAAGCAATTAGCTGAGTAAAGGACGTCTCATCCAATAAAGTTGTTACGTTCTGAACCACAGCTAGATTCTCACCCCCCGTGCTTAACAACAAATCATTGCCTTGCACTGTCTGGGTGATGGCTCCAAAGCTTAAATCTCCCAGCAGACCAATAAAGTCGGTACCCACTTCAAAGTCAGTAATGGTGTCAGTGCCGTGACCCACTGCAAAGGCAAAGGTATCACTACCTTGACCACCGGAGAAGTTATCGCCAGTGAGAGTGTCGTTGCCGACGCCGCCATGGAGCAGGTCATCGCCGTCGTCACCCCAGATCAGGTCATCCCCTTCATCCCCAAACAGCAGGTCGTCACCGCCCTTACCGCCGATACGGTCATTGCCGGCACCGCCAAAGATGGCATCATCGCCACCTCTACGGCCCTGGGGATAGCGGTTGTTGAGGTCACCGCGAAGAATGTCATCACCATCGCCACCGCTAATGGTTTGGTCACCCTCACCACCTGCGAGGGTATCAGCTGCGTCGGTACCGACAACATCGGCATCGGGCTCAACACCGCCATTACCGCCGCCATTGCTACCGCCATCAATAACGGTATCCTCACGGAAGGCCAGGTTCTGGATGCGAGTATCCTCTTCTCGACCAGCATCAGCATTGTTAAAGGCAGTCTCCTCTGTGCCAAAGTTGGCGGCTAGATATTCTGCCAATGCATCTTGCTCAGAACCATCGGGGGCAAATGTGGCCGCACCGGTACGGGCCGCATCGTCTTCTTGGGCCAGCTGGACTACATCGCGGTCAGGGAAGGGATAACCATCGCCACCGCCTGCTAGGAAGTTAAGGGTAACCATGCGGAAGGTGCGGCTGGGGTCACCCACCAGTTCACCATTTTGAACAATCACATCGGCGTCGTTGCCGTCTTCGTCAAGAACAACTAGAGATTGTACCCGGTCATTGGGGTCAGCTGTCAGGTCAAAGCTAAATTCTAAACCACTTACCTGGGGGAAGCGTCCTTGGGTATTGCTGTCATCGGGGCTGCTGGCGGCAATACCGTGTTCGATAACGGCAAGCAATTCTTCGGCGGTAATTGTCAACAGGGTAAGGCCATTGTTAAACCGCAGGCTATTGACAATGTCGTTTTCAGAAATGCCACCTTCGGGTTTCACTCCAGGAATCTCTTCGTTGGGTAGCAGATCTGGCTCACCAGTGCCACCGGCGGGAACAACGACGCGACCGATGTCATCACGGATACCGCCACCGTTCTTGATGGAGATAACGACATCGGAATCAGTTTCTTTTGCGATCGCAAGATTTGCATCCGCCGTCAGATTACCCAAATTAGTTTCTTGGGTGCGTACGCTGCCGCGCACACCGTTGAGGTACACATCGCTAACCCCAAAGACATTGCTTTCCTTAGCAACAATCACCTCTTCCAGGGCATCGACAATCTCCTGAATGTCAGGATCCACCAAGTTCTCTGCATTCAGATCAGCCACACCCTGTTCATCAGTGGCATAGGCACCGCTCACCTCAGAGTCATAGCTTTCAGGGATAATGATGCCATTCTCATCAAAGTCAATCACCAAACGACCCACATACTTGTAGTTGCCATCGGTATTGACAATGGCGACGGGATTACCATCAGCATCGGTGGTGAAAATGGGGTAAGTGCCCTGGTCAGTGTCACCATCACGGGGACGGTCGTTTTCATCAAACAGACGGGTGTTAGACCCACCGGCAACAATTACGTCCACATTACTTAGACGCGTGGCCAGCTCTTGCTCAATGCCAATTTGTTGCATGTGAGAGAGAACAATCACCTTGTTCAACCCAGGGTTGAGGGCCAGCATCTCATCCACGTCTTGCTGGATCTCTGCTGCTAGGGCATCCAGCTGCTCAGACGTAGGTACACCATCAAACGGCTGGGGTAAAACAGTCACATCACCAGGATTAGAGATGCGAACATTCACATTGTTGATGGTGGGGGTGGTGGCACCGACAACGCCAATCTGTTCACCCACCACGTCAATCACCGTGGTGGCTGCGATGCTGTTGGGCTCAGGAGCCTGATCGTCGGGGACTACCAGGTCTGCCAGATTTTCATCGGTGCTGAAGTCCAGGTTGGAGCTGAGATAGGGGAACAGAGCACCCTCAAATGACTCATCTACATCTGGTGTCGTGGGGTCATCTTCAGCACCGGCAATCAGGTCGCGCACCAGGTCGGTATCCAGGTCAAACTCATGGTTACCAAAGGCGATGGCCTCAAATCCGAGTTCATTCTGAATCAGAATGTCAGCACGACCGGCACCGCCAAAAGCCTCTTCACTGGCGGAGAAGAACAAGCCAGGAATAATGGCATCACCGGATGACAGGGTAATGGTGTTATCAAAGTCATCCCGCAGGGCGTTAAGGACGGCGGAGAATCGGGGGGCATCTTCTAAAGCAGGAATGCCAGCTTCTTGGTCCGCTGCATGGAGTAGCTGTAGGGTAAAGGTAGAGGGTGCAGTCACAGTTTCTTCTAAGGTAAATCTTGCTACTAAAGGTTCATGGTCACTAGCCACAACAGTGTCAGTAAACTGTGCACCGTTGTCATCGCGGGGGAAGTCGTTATTGACATGCACGATGTCGAATTCGGCTCCGTCTAACAACGAGTCGGTGACAAATATGTGGTCCAGAACCTGACTGTTGCCATCAAAGATAAAGGTGTAGGCATCATCATCGGCAACAGCTTGATCCACCAGGTTGGTTAGCACTCGCTCATCGCCAGTACCGGGCAGAATCTCAGCCAGGTCGTTGGTGAACTCAAAGGTATTGAGGTCGCCCAACACAATTACCTTGGCATCGGGATTGGTGGCCACAATGTTGTCTACAAAATCGTTGAGAGCCTGAGCTTGGGCTTCGCGTTCTTCTTCGCCTGCTTGTACAAAGGGTTGAGGTCCGCCGTAAACAGGAGAAGAACCAAAGCGAGAGGTGAGGTGATTATTGACCACGGTCACCAGATTGCCGTTAAACTCAAAGTTGGCCACCAGTGGCAGGCGAGTGCCATCAAAGGCAGGGGCTTGATCGATAGTGGCAAAGGAGTCTAGGGTGACCCGGTCGGGGTTGTACAGGTAAGCGTTGCGGATGTTGCCACCGGGAACGCCGCCCTGGGTGCCATCTTCTGGAGCCACGTCGAAGAACTCGTAGGTGGGACCGCCAGCAGCTGCGATCGCATCCACCAAAGCCTGTAATGTGGCCGTCGCATCCACGGTGCCGTCATTGGTCACACCGCTGTCATCCTGAATCTCTTGCAAAGCAATAATGTCAGGACTATTGAGATTGTTAACCACTTGCTGACCCAGCAGTTCAAACTGTGCTGTATCAGTACCGTCGGCGGCCAGGTTGAGCACATTGTAGCTAGCAACAGTGAGATCATTGTCGCCACCTACCAGATCAGTAACCTCCTGCTCTAGACCGCTGGGGGTAATGTCAAACTCTTCGGTAACATTTACCTCAAAGTTGCCAAAGCTATAGCCAACAACACCGGTCACATCACCCAGCTGATCGCCCACGGTGAGGGCGGGGGTATCAAAGCCCTCAGGCAACAGGTTGGGATTGAACTGAATCTGCACCCGCTCGGGATTTTGATCGCCTGTATTATCAGGACCAGAGTTGAGATTAATGCTGCCCCGCGCAGTCAAACCATCTTCAGGAGTGACGCCTGCACCCTGGTTAGGTAAGGTAACCGCCTCAGCAGAGAATCTACCAAATACCCGGGTGGGAGATACAGCCACTGCATCCTCAACCGTAACGCGCATGCCCTCTAAACTCTCGTAAAAGTCAATGGCATCTTCATCGGGGTCAAAGTTGCCACCGGGTTCCTGTAGGTTGACCGGTAGTTCATCATCACTGATGACAATTTCACTGGGCGCAACTCGGCCGCTTTCACCAATCACCGTGGCTTCTGGTAAATCATTTCCAGAGGAGAGGATGACCACATCTGGATCAATGAGCTGGGTAGTAGAGAGTTCGTTGGTGCGAGAAACCACTTCACTGACTTCACCAAACAGACGCACCTCGTCCCCAATGCTAACGGTGGGACTGCCGCTAGTGGAGATAAACAAGCCTTCGGATGTGGCATCATTGCCATCATCAACAGCAGATTGCACATAGAAGCCACGGAAGTCAACGGCTGTGACAATACCTTCGGTTTGTACCAACTCACCTTCTAACGGAGAGACATGACTTGCACCCTGAATCTCAGAGATGGTAGCAGCCTGCACATTAGTTTCATACACTGCGAAGGTATTGGACTCTTCGTTGGCAATTGTTAGCAACGGCTGACCGGTGGGGCTGTCTTCTGCCGAGATAAAGGTCAAACCCTCAGGGGCAATATCCTCATCACTGCGGGCATACTGCACAAATTCAGGGTTGGTGGGATCGCTCAGGTCATACACCAACACACCCCCGCCAGCCCGCTCTAGACCCACAAAAGCAAAGGGACGACCACCAATTTCGCCCACCGTAACTGCCTCAGGCTCAGCCCCCTTGTTGTCAGAGCGGTTGTCAACCTCAGCGGGGTCACCATCGTTGGCATTAAACAGATCGGGAGTCAGTTCAGCCGTAATCTCAGCAATCTGGCTACCGCTGTCAAACACCTGGTTGCCATTGTCATCCCAGATGGAGAAAGAGCGAGCCCCGTAGGAGAACAGCTGATCGATGTCGCCATCGCCATCAATGTCGCCGTCGATGGAGGAAATTGTTAGGCGGCCCAGATTTTCGTCGTCAGCGATGGCTGGATCAAAGCGCTCGTCGAGGGACAATCCACTACGGCCAAAGGAGGTAACGTCACCTAAATCACCCACACGGATCGCATCGCCACGGGCATCTTCGTCTGCATCTCCCCGGTCATCACCTTCATTAGCGGTGATGTAGAAGGTTTGACCATTCACCTCAAAGGAGGCAATGGAGTCTGGCATGTACATGCCAAACACAGGTTCGGTATCGATGTTGATGCCGCCATCGCGATCGCTAGCATCTAAGCCTACCTGACTAAAGTCCTTAAGCCCCAGGGGAACAATCCCCTCAACTTCATTCGTTGCCAGATTGATCACAGCCAGGGCATTGTTTTCTTGCAGTGTGACAAATGCCTGGGTGCCATCGGGAGAAACCGCCACATACTCGGGTTCAAGATCCTGAGCAACTGTGGCATCGGGAAAGATGCGCACACCATCAGCCCGTAGGTCGTTCTCACGACCGTTGAAGGCTTCAAACCCAACAGTGGTGACACTTGCCTGAGAAATACCGGTCAAGCCACCGGATATGTCAATAATGCTAATGGACCCGTTGGGGTCCACACCGTCATCGGGCTCGCCTTCGTTGGCGGTCAGCAGCTTGGTCCCATCAGGGCTAAAGACAACGTTGTCGGGCAAAGCCCCCACCTGCACAACCTGGAATGCGTTAGGCTCACCCGCGATCACAGCGTCGATGTCGGCAACCGCGACAAAACCAGGGTCGGTTTGAGGGTCAGCACTAACTGCGATCGCAACCACCCCATTGGCAACCGCGACACTGTTTACCCCATCAATGTTAGGAATAAAATCCGCAACATCTAACACACTAAGCAGATCAGGGTTATGGGGGTCAGCCAGGCTCAGCAACTGTACTTCAGTATCACCACTCACCATGAACACAGCATTGGTAGCTGAATCAAAGGCCGCAATCTCAGCACCAATATCACTGGTAAAACTACCAATTCTCTCTAAAAAATCCGTCATGGTTTCTCCCAGAAATTAAATAATTGCTAGCGGACTACATTTCCATGGCCCCAGGGGAGAAGATAGGCTGATGAGCTGCTCCCCATGGCGGGCGACTGTTGTTACGTTTGAACGAAGGATCTCATTGTCAGGGCAGTTATACCTTGCACCCAAGCCTCATCAGCAGTACCCGTCGGATAGGAATAAAACTTGGCATGATAAACAGGAAGCCTGACTTTAAAAGCAGGCAACGCGATGAGCATAACTAGCTCCGTATAACAGTTCAGTAGAACCGTGTCCCCCAAGCAGTAGTAAACGCTAGCCCGACAGACAAAGTAATGCTTCCAGGTAAAGATGGGTTTATGGAAACGTTATCGTCGGAGGAAACAATCCGGATAGAACGGTGAAGTTTACAGAAACTTTTTTAATCAATCATTTCTTTTTGGTTTAAATATGATGTTGCGAAGCTTGAATGTGGTACCCAGAAATAATTCAGATTAATATTGAATATTCTCGCAATGGTACCCCCAGGGAGAGAACACCATGGGTACCATTGAGTACATACGGGGGCATTCCTGTTTGCGATCACCACCATCAGACACGCTAAAGACTACTCAACCTCAGCCCCATTGATGTCATCTGTAGTTAGCTCTCGATTAATGGCAGAATCACGTTGTCTATCCTGCGCTTCCTGCTGAACCGTAGCTTGGAGCAGTAAAATTTCGGCATCTATGCGCTCACGTCTGGCAGTCCAGACTCGATTTAGAGATGCAACACCAGCCTCATGGGCAATGATTTCGTCATTGTCAATTTCCTTAGCAATTTGAAACTGGCGTTTCCGAAATGCAACTTCCTGAGAGGTTACCGTTGGTTCAGAAAGAGGTAATGCCATATCCTTTGCTTCCAGCAACTGCTTAGCGTGCAGCACCATGATTTCGCAATCAAGTCGAAATTTTTCAATCGACAGTACATCCCGTTTAGCAGTTAGGGCTGCCTGGCGATCTAACTCTGCTTGCTCCTCTATATATTTAGCAAAATCAGTCTGATACTGCCGTAATTGAATTTCCTCTTCAGTAATGATTGAAGGAATGATCGGGACTGAGCAGGTTGATGGCACCGCATAGACACCAGGCAAAGCACGGGCAATCAGCCTAACGTCGGATGACGACTGAGATGATTCAGAAGAAGATTCCAAACTAGATTGCCCATCTCCTCCGTTAGAAGAGTGTAGTGGGAACGAAGCAGGCATTCGCGCTCCCATGGCTGACACACTAGCCAAGCCAATGCACAAAATAGCCACAATCAGTGATTGCAATACATTAGGGGCAAATCGCCATGTTCTCTGACTATTCTTCATCTCAAGTCTTGGGCACCAAACAAAACAATATTGACTATTGACATCTTTCAATGTGTGCCGAGCATTTTCTGGGAAGCTCCGGCCCTACTGACGCAAAATTCCCCAAGGAAACGTATCGTCACTAACAATATAAAAATTTTGCCCACACTAGCATTCCCAACAGACTGTCAAGTCAAATTTTAGCGCTCGGCGTCTTGATTACTCTATGGGTATTGGCGTACAACCCCATGCTCTTAAACATTTTTTGATCAAAAACACAAGGGCTATTTAAATAATTCACATTCAGCATAAAGTTTGAACCATCATTTCCTGTGGTTCCATCTTTCTAGGCTTTTTATCCCATAAATACCGCCCAAGTACTGAATACATCTAAGTTTGTTGCCCGAGCCTTTCACCGTCTGCTGTAATGAAGTAGTAATTTACTACAGCCTTAATACACAGTGGCAACTATCCTGATTGTCGAAGATGAGCCTCAAATTACAGCCTTTCTAACGAAAGGGTTTCGCCGGGCTGGGTATGAAATATATACGGCCCAAAGCGGTGTTCAAGCTCTATCGCTAGCCACTTCAAACAATTTTGACCTCATTTTGTTAGATTTAGGGTTACCTGACCTGGATGGTCTGTCGATTCTTAGTGCAACTCGCTCTCAAGGGGTGCAGACACCGATCATTGTCATAACAGCACGAGACAGTGATAATGATCGACAACAATCCCTATCATTGGGAGCCAGTGATTACATCACCAAACCGTTTAGATTTAGCGAGCTTTTACGCTACGTTCGTGCTTACATCTAAGAAATAGCCGCCGATAGGTTCAACTGTTAGGGCACCTCATTTAAATAATCACCCCATTACCCCATCCCTAATTCGATAATGGTTGGAGATATTTACGAATCATACTGAGCAGTTCGTTAGGCTCTGGTGGTTTCACCAAGAATTCTGTTGCACCGGCCATACTGGCCCGCGCCCGATCAACGGGTCTACTGCGCCCAGTCAGAATAATAATCGGTGTGTTTTTAAAGGTGGGTGTGTCTCTTAAGAATCGACATATATTATAGCCATCAGCGTTGGGTAGCATGACATCCAACAGTATTAATCTAGGTACATGCTCAATCAGCTGAGAAAAACCCTGCATGGGTTCTTGAATAATCAACGTGCGATAGCCAGCCGTAGCCAATATTTTCTTGAGACTGTGAGCCAGCACAGGACTGTCATCAATGCAGGCAATTAGAGGTTGGTCATCTGTGGCTTGGGGAGCCGGTGCAGACTCAATAAATGATGAGACAGGTTTTTCCAGTTTTGCTGAAATGGTCGACGCCGAAAATGTTCTTGATTTACGGGATACAGATGACGTTGTTGAACGAGTTGAAGTCTTTGAGGACTGCGATATGGAGAGTTTAGCTTTGGATAGTGGTAAGTCAGGTATAGTCCTTAATTCTAATGCCTGATTCTTAATCAGGGGCAGTAGATGCTGGGTGACCTCGACAATGGACTTATCAAGCTTTACGGCAATATCCCACAGTGTGTTTCGACCAGTGAAATATTGTTGGGGCAATTGCAATATTTGTGGTTCTACAAACGTTTTCAGGACAGGAGATAGGCTAGGGTTAAGCCCCATTAATCCTGTTGCCTGCCATTGCTGTCGCAGGTTTTGAACTGTACGATGCGTCATCTTGGTTTCCCAAGTGGATAGCGCCAGACTTCGAGATACTTGGGACAGTGACAATTTGCTTGGCTGCCAGTGATGTTGGAGAAACTTACACAGGCTTAACTCAAATAAGCATTCTTGGATAATTGCACGAATCATTAGTTTGGCGCGAATCAAACTTAAATGTTTTTGACTCACTCCAAAATCTAGCCACTGCATCTGCCAGGGCTCATCCGTTGAGGGGTGTATTTCTGTATTAGCCCAACTCACGTTAGGACAATACTTTTCAAAGTTTCTGTTCCAGCGTCGAACAACATGTGTATTATCCACAGCGTAGAGCAATTGTCCTTGGATGACGGTGAGCTTCCAGCTCAACTGTTGATTGCTGAAAATCAAGTATCCATCCAGGTTTGTGTTGGGAAGCTTTAACAGCTGAGTCAGCTCTGTAATTTCCATCGGTAACAGTATTTAAGGGTGCGATGATTGCCAAGAAGCTCCTGATTTTAAGCGCTTCTCGATTGAGATGAATACACGCTGGGATAGTGGTTAAGGGGAATGCATTGGCAGTCCTTTAACCAAAAAGTATCAATAATATAAATAAGACTATGAATAGTGTTTAACCAACAAACCATCCACGTAAGAGAGGATTATAGCCAACTCAAATAAAGTATCTCGCACTAAAAACAAAAGCTTAATGCGAATTAACAATTAACCAATGATGGCTTTGATGATAAATTCTAGAGATCAATCGGACTAATATCACTCCACTGATAATTAGTAATATTTTCAAAGCTAATCGTTTTTGGCTAGGTAAAGCACCTGTCTTGCTTGAACTTTAATCCTATCAGCAACTTTTTTAAAGATGTAGTAAATCAGCCCAAATCACGAATATAATTTTCAGTTTCGCAGTGAGTTATAGAGAATTTCTAATGGTTTTCAATGGAAATAACTATTAGACTTTTGTCTATACAAATTGCTAGATCCTTTGAATAAAGGTGATTTGCCATCCTTGGTGGAGATAGGTACTAGACTTTTGTCTAGAAAGGTAGCTGCAACCAATTGAAATAGAGGGCTTCTGGTGTTCTTTATTATGAACATATATCTTTCATTATCCCTCTCTGAGCTGCTAAAACTATAGCTTAATTTTGGCTTTTTTAGAGGATTAATAGTCAAATATAGTTCTTATTCTTGGATAAATAAAACAGTTAGATCAGATACAAAAAGCTTTCGTTTTTAGGTGCTCCCATAAATGAGAAAATTTTTATTTTTGGGTTGCTTTTAGAGATTTTTTAGATGAGAAATCTTTCATGTTTTAATTGTTCTGATGGTGCCTGAGTTTTATTTTTTATTTTTTATTTTTTTTTTGATATCTATCCTGATTCTGACTCATTAGGAAGTCATGTTTTGGTGTGTCTAATTAAAGTTGATAGATTCACTTAATGGGATAGGCAACAATATTGGCTGAAGTCTCAAATATGCATTGAATCAGCGAAATTGCAGCGTCTCCTCATTCTTTGCACCTCATTCTCAGTTTTCGTCTAATTTTTAGTTTCTTAATCTCAGAAGAGCACTCACCATGTTTGCAAACATCTTTGGCAGCTTCCAAAAACTTAAAATCCAGCAGCAGCTTCTACTTCTGATTATCTTGAGCGCAGCAATTCCAGCCTCAGTCGTTGGACTATTGGGTACAACCTCTGCCAGTAATACCCTAGGCAACAATGCGACCGAGTTACTACAGGAAGAGGCGCAGGAAACTACTGATGAAATTAGTACTTTTTTGACAGGGCTCAATGAGGATGTTCTGTTTCTGAGTAAGCTGCCTCCAGTTCAGGGGATGATCCGTGCCCGTGCCAACGGTGGTACCGATCCTCAAGATAATTCTTCCTATGATGAATGGGCTGGTCGTCTACAGGATGTCTTTCAGAGCATCATGGAGGAGAAGCCTCAATATATGCAGCTGCGGTATATTGATGAGTCTGGCGAAGAGCTGGTGCGGGTAGATTCTGATGGTACTTCAGTGACTCCCATTCCGAGGTCTCAGTTGCAGAATAAAGGGGACCGGGGTTATTTTACTGAGACGGTCTCGTTATCACCCGGTAGCGTTTATACATCACCCGTGAATCTCAACCAGGAACAGGGAGAGATTGAAGTCCCCTTTAAACCGGTTATTCGCTATGCTACGCCTGTGGTAGATGCATCCGGTCAGCAGCGGGGCATTATCATTTCCAATGTATTTGCCAATAAGTTTTTAGAGTTTCTGAGTGATTCAGAGGAACTGCAGGACGAGGAGCTACAGCTAGTTAACCAAGAGGGTTATTTTCTCGCTCACCCAGACTCTGACAAGTTGTGGGGCTTTGACTTGGGTAAAGAGGAAACCCTGGCAACTGATTATTCCCCAGAGCTGGCGGAACAAATCCTGTCCAGTGAATCGGGCATTATTAACCTGGATCAACACATTATTGCTTATAAACGGTTTGTGCCTAATCCAGATCGAGCCTATGCACTGACTGCGATCGCAAAAGTACCCCGTAGCGAAGTATTTGCCTCGGTTAACTCATTCAAACTTTTTGCAGGTTTAACCGTTGTGTTATCTCTGGGGCTGGTGATTCCGTTTGCGATTTGGCGTGGACGGCAGTTAGTATTGGTGCTCGAAAAAGTATCTTCTAACATTGCTACGTCTACCCAAGAAATGGCCTCCACTGTGGCCCAGCAAGAACGGATTGCTAACCAGCAGGCTGTTTCGGTGAATGAAACGACCACCACGATGGACGAGCTAGAAGCGTCTTCTCGTCACGCGGCTGAACAGGCAAGTGCCGCCGTTGAAGCCGCAAAACTGGCTTTTTCGGCCTCGGAAGAAGGGGCGAATTCATTGAATGCCAGCTTGGAGGGTATGTTTAGTCTGGAGCAGAAGGTAGATGAGATCGCAGAGCAAATTGTTAATCTCAGTAGCCAGGCGGATCAAATTAGTAATATCTCCCAACTGGTGATTGACTTTGCCAACCAAACCAATATGCTTGCGCTTAACTCATCGGTTGAAGCCGTCCGAGCAGGAGAACATGGTAAGGGATTTGCTGTCGTTGCCAACGAAATTCGTAAGCTGGCAGACCAAAGCCAGCAATCAGCTGACAAAATCAACAACCTGGTGTCTGACATTCAAAAAGCAATTAATGAAACCGTCATGGTGACAGAGGAAGGTACCAAAACTGTGAAAACAGGTGTGGAAATCGCCAAGCGCACAGAATCAGCCTTCAATCAAATCCAGGACTCTGTCAATCAGGTGGTGATCAATAACCAGCAAGTGTCACTGAACCTCAAACAGCAGGTAGATGCCATCAAACAGGTTGTCCACGCGATGGAACTGATTAACCGGGGTGCTCAGGAAACGGCTGGTGGTTTGAACCAAACCAAAGTAGGTACAGATCAGCTAAATGAGGCCGCTCTAGACCTGGAAAAGATCATCTAGGCCCTGACTGCATCATGGCTCCCTGGCTGAGCCAGGGAGTTTGCCGAACCAGGCGAATTCACCGTAATCTCTAACCCGATGACTCAAACGCATGATGATCCAAGATGCAGAACTGCGCAGCCTCTATCAAGAAACCAGCACACAGCGACTCAACACCCTGGAAGTTAGTCTGCTACAGTTAACAGAAGATCCCCATAATTCAATTATTCTCGAAGATTCGCGGCGAGAATTTCACAGTCTTAAGGGCGACTCCAAAGTCATTGGTCTAGATGCTGTTGCGATCCTGGCTCAGGAACTAGAGGAGTTAATCAAAGCCCTGCAACAACAGGCTGAGTTTACCCCGGATATCAGCGATTGCTTTTATCAGGGTATTTATGCCATTGGTCAACTGGTGCACGAGGCGGTTACGGGTGACTCCATTGATATAGATTATAATCAGACCCTGGATTTTCTCAAGGCGGTTGTAGCCTCAACCACTATTACACCAGCCCCTGGCTTAGACCCCACGGTCAAAACTCTTTACATCGACGATGATGAGCTGCGAGAGATCTATCGGATAACCAGTCATGATCGTCTGCAAGCCTTAAAAGCTAGCCTTCAACAGCTAGGGCACAGTCCGGATGATGCCACCACCCTGGAGCTAATGCGACGGGAAACCCATAGTCTCAAAGGTGACTCTAGGGCGACTGAACTGGACGAGATTGCCGATCTTGTCGAAGTTATTGAAGAGATTGTCAACAATATTCAGCGTCAAACCATCTCCTTTACCGCTCACATTGGCAGTTGTTTGGAAGATGCGTTAGATGCCATCAGTCAGCTGATCCACGAAGCCACGACCGGTGAACCCAGCCAGGTAGTGTTATCTCAAGTGTTTGAACGGTTAGATGAGGTGACAGAAGGGTTCGAGGTGCCAGCCACACCACTCCCTGCACCTGATGCGATCGTCAGCGCCAATTTGATCGCTGACCCTGAACTGCGACAGATTTATCAAACGACTACGGCAGAACGACTGCAAGTACTAGAGTCCAATCTTCTAAATTTAGAGCAGACTCCTGACGATCAGGAGTCTTTATCGGTATTGTTACGGGAGGCCCATAGTCTGAAAGGGGATGCCAGAAGTGCAGGCCTTGAATCGATAGAAGCCCTTACCCATCGGGTGGAGGACATTTTGGGTGGTATTCAAAATCAGGCTCTGTCGCTGGATGCGGTGGTCAGCGATCACTTGTATGCAGGTCTAGATGCGATCGCTGATTTGGCCCATGAAGCCGTCACTGGTATACCCACCAACGTCGACACTGAACAGCTCCTGGAAACCCTTACCAGACTCCTACCGCCAACCGCCATTCCCACAGGCGTTGACATTCCTACCGATGTTGCAACGTTAGCCGACGTCGACACCAACGCGCTGCCAACGCTGGAACTCACCCCAGCCAACCCAGCTGGCAATAAAGACACCCCCCAAACCGAAACCATTCGGGTTCAACTGCGCGATCTTGATAGCTTAACGACCCAAGCAGAAGAGTTAGCCGTCACCCGTATTCAAATCGCCCAAACCTCGACCCAAACTGATCAGCTAATGACGCTTTGGGAAGAATGGCAAGCCAACAAAAATAAACCGCAGGCTGTCCCAGGCCAGTCCTATGAAGATCGCTTAGAAACCCTGATCTTAAACTTGAGATCTACCCTGCAAAGCAACAGCACTAAGCTTGAGCTGGTCTCCGAAGAGTTAAGAAATCAGGTTCGTAAACTACAGCTGCTGCCCTTATCCACCCTCTTTCAACCCCTACAGCGTGTCGTTCGTGATCTAGCCAAACAACAGTCTAAAACCATCAATCTCACCATTGAAGGGGCAGAATCCACCGGTGACAAGCGGCTATTAGAAGGCATCAAAGACTCCCTTATGCATCTTGTGCGCAATGCCATCGACCACGGGATTGAACCCTCAGCCGAACGCGAAACCCTGGGTAAACCCGCTGTGGCTACCCTACGGCTCAAAGCTTATCAAACGGCTATGAGTCTAATCATTGAAATCACAGACGATGGTAGAGGCCTAGATTTAGAAAAAATCAAACAAACCGCTGTTCGACGGAAACTCTATAGCTCAGATGAACTGGACACCATGTCCACCAGCCAAATTCAACGGCTAATTCTGGCACCTGGTTTTTCAACCCGTAGCTTTATTACTGAAATCTCTGGTAGAGGTGTCGGGTTAGATATTGTCCGCAACCAGGTCGAAAAACTCAAAGGAAATATTCAGATCGAATCTACCCTCGGGCAAGGCACCACGTTTCGCCTACAACTTAGCACAGCTCTAAGTACAGCCAATGTGGTGCTAGTGGAAACCCAGGGCATGATGTTTGCTGCACCCATTGAGTTTCTAAAAACAACCCTACTGATCTCTCCTCAGCAAATTATGACCAGCGATGGAGAATACACAATTATGTTAGGCGACCAGGCTATTCCAGTGGCCAATTTAACCGATGTTTTAGAGCTATCTAACTCTCCCATCTACGATTGGGTTGCTCAACCAGGCTTAAGTTCTGATGATACCCGACCTTGTATGATCCTCAATGCTGGTAATGATCACGTCGGTTTCTTTATCGATCGATTGATTAGTCAACAGGAGGTGGTGAGCCAACCTCTGGGTAAGCTACTCAAGCGGGTGCGCAATGTTTCTGGGACGACCGTCTTGGGTTCAGGAGAAATCTGTATGATTCTCAATGCGCCAGACCTACTTAAGTCGGTACAGCAACAGTCGCGATCTGAAACACTCACTATAACTAAATCAAACACCCAGAGAAAACCTGTCATTCTCTTAGTGGAGGATTCACCGCCTGTTCGAATTCAGGAAAAACGATTGTTTGAGGGTGCTGGTTATGTCGTCGTTACAGCTAACAATGGTCTCGAAGGTTACAACACTCTCCAGAGTGGCACATTTGATGCCGTTGTCTCTGATGTAGAAATGCCCTACCTTGATGGGTTTTCCCTGGCCACCAAAATTCGTCAGCACCAAAAATTTGAAAATTTACCCATTATTCTAGTAACCACGTTAGACTCGGCTGCTGATCGCCAGCGCGGTGCAGATGCAGGGGCAAGTGCCTATATTCTTAAAGGTCGATTTAATCAGGAGGCCCTTTTAGAAACCTTAGCAAAACTTATTTAGTACCTATTTATTCTTAGCACCTGATGTCTATTCGTGTTCTAGTTGTTGAAGACTCTCCCGTTGCCCTGGCAATTCTCAAAAAAATTCTCAGTTCCTCACCTGATATTGAAATTGTGGGGACAGCACGAACTGGACTGGAAGGATTACACCTTATTCCTGACACACGTCCCGATGTGATTTGCACCGATTTTTTCATGCCCCATATGAATGGTCTTGAATTCACATCCCAGGTCATGCTGCGCTACCCACTACCTATACTTGTGGTCAGTGCTTCAGTGCAAGAAGAAGAAGATACTCATCGTATTTTTCAACTGCTAGAGGCTGGAGCAGTGGACATTTTACCTAAACCAAAAGCTGGATTAGACAGCGACAATATACGACTTAAGCAAGCTCTGATTGATAAAATAAAGATACTATCTGGTGTCAAAGTTTTTAAGAAAAAACAACAAAAATCTAAGCCTCATCAGGCATTGCTCCGTCATAATCAAATCGCCTCATCCATAAAACTAAGTAGCAGACCCAAAATTTTAGCAGTGGGCTCTTCCACCGGTGGTCCCCTGGCATTACAGCAGATATTAACATCGCTACCTGCAGATTTCCCCCTACCGATAGTCTGTGTGCAGCATATCAGCCTTGGATTTTTACAGGGACTGATAGACTGGCTGGATGAATCCTGTCACCTCTCAATCCAGATCGCCCCAGCCGGAGAACGCCCTAAACCTGGCAACATTTATTTTCCACCCGAGCGTCAACACCTAGAGATTGATCATCAAGGCCGATTTATTCACTCAAAATCACCTCTGGTCAATGGACATTGTCCTTCTGTGACTACCTTATTTAAATCAATTGCCCAATTTTATGGACGTAGAGCCATTGGAATTTTATTAACAGGAATGGGATGTGATGGTGCAGATGGAATGAAAGCTATCACCGATGCAGGGGGGCTAACTATTGCCCAAGATGAAGCAACGTCCATTGTGTTTGGGATGCCTAAAGAAGCCATTGACCTGGGGGCAGCCCAACAGGTTTTACCCATCCAGGCTATTGGGCCGACCGTTTTAAGAGTTGTTCAACAGTTTTCGCTCGAACTCCAATAATTAGTCCTTATCTTAAAATTCAGAGTAAAAACCCACTGTGTCATCCATAGAGCCCTTAAGTCCAGAGCTGACTCAAGCTTTTATCCAGCTGATTGTCAAGCGCACTGGCATCATTATTAGAGAAAACGATCAGGCAGTCTTCAAAGAAACGATTACCCGCAGGGCTAAGATCATAGGTTCAGATTCCATAACAGCCTATTATCGATTACTGGCCACCGAGACATACAAAAGTCAGCAGGAGTGGGGCAGTTTAACCACAGCAATCACGAATACCGAGAGTTTCTTTTTTCGAGATAAAGGGCAGTTTAATTTATTAAGAAATCATATTTTTCCAGATTTACTTAAACGTAAGGCTCAGACAAAAACAATTCGTATTTGCAGTGCCGGTTGTTCAACGGGTGAGGAGCCCTATTCAATCGCCATGCTGCTTTACGATTTAATCCCAAATATCAAGGACTGGGATCTGACAATTTTGGGGGTAGACATTAACTCGGTAGCACTGGAGAAAGCCAGCAAAGGACTCTATCGTCCCTGGTCTTTTCGGGGAATTGATCCAGAGATTCAGAAACGTTTTTTTAGACAAGCAAACAATCAGTATCATATTAACGATGACATCAAAACTATGGTCAGCTTTCAAATTGGCAACCTACTCGATAACTCATCTTTAAATCCATTCTGTTATTTCAGAGATATGGATTTAATATTGTGTCGCAATGTCTTTATTTACTTTAGTGACGCAGCTGTCAAAACGGCGTTAGATAAATTCCATAATGCGCTTGCTCCCTTGGGTTATCTCCTGGTGGGACACACTGAGCTTCACAGTCAAAATCCTGATAAGTTTTGGGTCAAAATGTTTGAAGAATCTATTACTTACCAGCGGCCAGCAGATACGGTTATCAAACCCATAGCCAGCGAATCATTAGCTCTGCCCCAGCAACAGCTCCCACAGGCAACGGTCATAACTGAGGATAGACTTCAGGTTCTAGATGATTCCCTGGAAGATGTTAGCCTGCAAATGCAAAAAACAGCCCTCAATCTTCTTCGACAACTTCCTGGAGACACTAGAATCGCCAAATTTGGGAATCTCACAGCTGCTGAAATTATTCAGCAGTACGAACAAGCTTCAAAGGAAATCGATTAGAGAACAATTATGGAAACATCCTATTGCCTTTTTGAAATCAATCAGTGTCAAGCCGCAGTGGACACAGCTTACGTTGAGGAAGTATTTGCTTTACCGGAGCTTGTACTCATTCCGAATGCACCCCTGGGTGTCATTGGAGTCCTTGATCGACGCGGGGACACCTTACCTATTGTTGACCTCCAAGTTAATAGTGAGTCCCAACCGCGACATTATCATCTGAGCGACAGCATTATTGTTCTCCAACAGGCAGATTTAAACATAGGCATCATTGTGAACTCAGTCCAAGGAATTAAAGAATTATCTGCATCAGATATCAAAGCTGATATGGATAAACAACAAGAGGAATCCAATCTTAACCTAAAAAGATTTTTCTCAGGCATGGTCACAGATGAAAGCGATATTTTGATCTTAAACTCTCCCCAAGCCTGGTTCAAAACTGGGGAAATCCAGCAGGTCATCTCTGTTACTCGCTCTTTAGCCGATGATTTTTATCGCGCTCAACCTGAGAAAGCACTTTCTGAAACACAGTTATTAGATGATACTTCTATAACAACATTTGCACCTGCGGTCACTCCTGAGGATCGAGCAATCTTTCATCAGCGGGCTAAAAACCTGAGGCAGTCACTTGATGAGAAAAGCGCAATTACGGAGTCTAGAGCCTTAATCGTCGTCTCTTTAGGTGATAATCTTTTTGGTATTGACTCCAATCTGGTGCGAGAATTTATCACTATCAGCCAGGCAACTCCTGTTCCTTGCTGTCCAAAACACATTATTGGGGCTATCAATTTACGAGGCAAAGTTTTAGTTGTGATCGATATTACTCAGTCCTTAGGGTTGCCCCTAAAGGCGTTACAAAGATTGCCTAAAGCTATTGTTGTAGAGTATCAGGACAGTCTTATAGCTATTGTTGTAGAAGAGATTCGTGATGCACTATTTTCTGCAACTTTAAGCGATATTCAAGAAGTCACTGATAATGCTCAAATTATGGGCAGTGACTATGCTCAAGGACAAGTGCCTTATGGGGATCAGATTATACAAATACTGGATTTACCCAAGCTTTTAGACGTTAGCGAACTTATAGTCAGCGAATCCTTCTAAAAATGCTCTAAATACTTTCTTAAAGGCTATTTTTGCAGGGAATTAGTATCAATTACATTTATAATAATAGGTATTTAGTATTATAAATGTGGATTCTTTTTCATTATTTAAACACAATAAAAATCACAAACTTCATTATCAGTATTACACCGTAACTATACCGCAAATTGTATAGATATACAGACATATAGACAGGTATGTATACGTACAAAAAAGCATTTGTTTTTATCGAAAAAAGAAAAATAACAACGTATTTCCAGGGGTTTTGCTAACAACAGGATAAATAAGCTTCAAAATTACAAAAAAATAATATTGTTAATGATTCCATGTTTTTTGCGTAGTCTAAAGTATGTTTTTTTACTAAAAAAACTTTAAAATACGGAATATTACTGAAAAAAATCGTCTTTTTTTGACAAGCTTAAGGCGGAATTATCTAAGTAATTTCAACAGGGGGTCCCTTTGTAATAAATTTCATGTGGTCTTAGATCAAGAAAATTCTATAAATATTAAGTAATATCGCTTATGTACACGTACAAATCTCAGCTCTACCATGACTCTTTTGCCCCAAGATCAAGAGCAAATTCTGTCTGATAAATCGTCTCATTCCAAAGAGATTTTGCCCCGTAAGAAAAATTTTCTTTTATGGTTTTTAGTCCCCGCAATTATTTCAGGTTCAGGATTCTTGTTGTTTATTAGTCGTTATAGCAATAAGAATATTGAGCAGATGGCGCTCCAAACGCCAGCCGAAGATTCCACCTTTGTCGGCTCAACTATTGGTTTTCAGGTTGGCGATAATTATCAAACAGATGTCACATTTGACATTGTTGGTCCTGATGGAGAAACAACCCTTAATCTACGTAATATCGATCTCAGCCGGCTTATTCCCCAAGTGCCAGAGTTTGCTAAGAATAACCCTGCATTGAGACGATGGTTTTTGACCGAACGTGAGTTTAATCGCCAGCGGGTGATATTTGCTGCTGGCTCTGAACACATTGATATTCCGGGTGGATTAGGTGGTTACAGCGCTGATCAATTGTCAATTGGCCTCACCAATAATTGTTTGGGCGCAAGTTACTGGGAACTGGCAATCTACGCTGAAACACCGTCGGGTCAGGAAACTATTTATCAGGGATATTTCGATTTCCCTCGGGGTGCTTATGCCGATATCGTTTCGGATCTTAACCCTGTTAGCTATTGGTCACAGGCACGCAATCTGGAGGCTTGGCCAAAATTTGGTTTCCTTAAAGGCATGCAGCTTGATTTAGGTGCTTTTCGAGATGTGGTCAAAGAGTCGGAGGTCACGGCTACCGATTTAGCTGATGCAGAGATTATGGCCCTTGGAGAACAAGATAAAAAGTCAAACCTGATTGTTGGCGACATCGTTGGAACTACTTGGGCAGATCTCCGCAGTTCGGATCTACAGTTTCATAGCTTTGTGCCCCCTGGTACCTATGATGAAAACCGGCTGTGGGGGTCTGACTATAGCCAAATTGAAACTCTCGATAAAGTAATCGGGCGGGAAATTGACTCCCCCTTAGCCACTGAACCTCTCAAGGAGGTGGAGATTGTATTCAATGGCAGTGAAGGTACGCGCAAGCTGATCTTAACTGGATTGGATATGGACGCAATTCCTCAGCTAGCTCCTGAAGACTATAGTGATGGCATTTATAGACCTTTAGGCTTTGGGACACCCTTTACGCAAGACTATGAAGATTTAAAGCGGATCAATCCAACGGAACATCCATTTATGGCTATGGTGCTTGATGGTGATGATCGGGTCGTTGATTATCGCATCGATATTGGTCTCAATGGTGTTGTACTACACCGAGACCAGGAGAATCCCAATCTTTTGCATGTGTATCCGATGTCCTATGAGAGAATCACGCTGGTGGGACACTACACGGTAGATATGGGAGAGGTTTAAGTAGGTTGGGTCTTCTTGGTTAAGTAGATAAGTGTTAAGGGATCTGTGAATAAATAAAATCCCCGGTGGTGTCAGGTGATAGGTGTTCGGTGTTAGGGACTAGGTCATTTAGCCTCATCCAAGTGACTGGAAGGTAGACCTAAAAACTAGAACCTTAGACCTTTTACGACAATCTTTTATGGGGGACTTTATTTTTGAGCATATCCCTTATTTCTCTTGCAACCGAGTTGAGCAATTACAACATCTTTAAAGCTATGGCTATACTGATGGGTGTCCCGATCAATTATGGGAATCGTGGCTATGGCATTGATCAAGTGTTTCTCCTGTGGGGCTGAAACAGACGATATTGATGGGGCTGCCCACAGCTATCTGTTATCCACACCGGGGTGCTGGGCAACGTATGGCGAAGTGCTTGCCCGCGAGTATTCTGATTTTGCCTATTGGGCCGTTCATGATCTGACGGTAGACACCTATTCGATTCAACATCCAGGTCAACCAAGTCGTCAGACCATCAGCTCGTTAAATGTTCATTTATCGAGTCTATATGCCTATTTTAAGTTAGATGTTTCGGCTGGCGAGCTTTCTAACATAAAGGTAAAGGTGGTTCAACACAAAGATCAGTTTGTCTGGTTAGAGCCGCCCGATTGTTTAGGTCATTTAACAATTAATGACATTCTGCGAGCGGAGAATGCCACCCAGCATTATGAGCTGGTAAACCAGTGGGCAGAGGACGTCTTTAATCAATGGCAGGACTTTCATCCTGTTGTTCAGGCATTACTGGAAACAAGCATGTAATGACAATTGGGTGTTGTTCATTTATGGTCAGGAAACGGCGTAATTTTTGGAAGCTAATGGCTATCATGCTCATGGCAGCCATCGGTTTTCTCTATTTTAGTAATGCTTCTTTTTGGGTGAAACCCATTGGTCTTTCTCCGATATTGGTGGCCCATCGTGGGTTGAGTCAAGGCTATGATCGCCAGGGGTTAACCAATGATACGTGCACGGCTGAGCGGATGTTACCCGTGCCCCATGACTATCTTGAAAATACGCTGCCGTCGATGAAAGCGGCGTTTGACTATGGCGCTGACATCGTTGAGTTGGATGTTCACCCAACGACTGATGGGCATTTTGCTGTATTTCACGATTGGACCATTGACTGTCGTACTAATGGTGCTGGTGTTACCCGTGAGCAAACTCTAGATAGTCTACAGGCTCTTGACATTGGTTATGGGTATACCGTCGATGGCGGAAAAACCTATCCATTTCGTGGACGAGGTGTTGGTATGATGCCGTCACTGGAAGAGGTGTTCAATGCTTTTCCTGATCGTAATTTTGTTATTAACGTGAAAAGCCAGGATCCAAAGGAGGGTGAGCTTTTAGCTGAGCGATTAGCGATGCTACCTCCTGAACGTCAGGCACAATTTATGGTGTATGGTGCAGACCAGCCGACTAGCATTATTCGTGAACAATTTCCCACGATTCGGACGCTGTGGCCACGTCGACTAAAACAATGTTTGATTCGCTATGTAGCTTTGGGTTGGACTGGGTGGGTACCGGATAGGTGCGATCGCAACATGCTTCTGGTCCCTGCCAACGTTGCCCCCTGGTTATGGGGCTGGCCCAACCGATTTCTGCAACGCATGCACAATGTGGGCACCAAGGTTTTCCTGGTGGGCGACTATAACGGCGAAGGCTTCTCCCAAGGTTTTGATGATCCGGAGCGACTTCAAGATTTACCAGCAACCTATGCGGGGGGTATTTGGACCGATCGGATTGACTTAATTGGTCCAGCCGTTCATGCAATCAATTCTTCTGATAATTTCATCGAAGGTTAAATTTGCCATACTTCATTGATTAACATCACTTTTGAAACGATCAGCATTAGCAGCTTCCGATGTTGCCACATCTCCCTTGCCAAAGAAGGCAGGAAACGGCTTGGGAATCTCAAGGGCGCGCTGAGTGGCGGGTCGAGCATCGATGCGTTCAAACCAGGCTTTTAGACTGTTTAACCCATCTACTGAGACCTTGGCCCAATAGTAGGATCTTGCCCACGGGTACATAGCGATATCAGCGATGCTAAAGTCATCACCAACAAGATAATCTTTATTGTCAAGCTGGTTGTTTAACACTTCAAGCAGTCTGCGTGACTCTGCCCCATAGCGGTTGATGGCAAACTCATCTCGATGTCCTTGAGGTTCGGCGATTCTCTGGAAATACATGGCTTGTCCCATCATGGGACCAATTCCGCTCATTTGAAACATGAGCCATTGGAGGGTTTGCGATCGCAAATTTCTATCCTCAGGCAAAAACTTCCCATATTTTTCCGCTAAGTACCAGAGAATGGCCCCCGATTCAAAGACAACAAAATCATCATTACTTCGGTCCACAATCGTAGGAATACGTCCGTTCGGATTCAGCCGCATATACCAATCAGACTTCTGTTCTTTTTGACTAAAGTCAATCGGCGTTAGTTCATAGCCAACCTCTGCTTCTTCTAAAAAAATCAGTGGCTTCCAACCGTTCATCGTTGAAGCCGTATACAGATGAATATCGTGCATGGGAGTTCCTTTAAGGAATAAAAACCAGACACGCATACCGTACAAATCTAAGATACGATAGTCAACCAGTATACTTTTAGTAACCAGTCATGGGCTTGGCCATAGAAATTGAAACCGATAGTCATGGTCGTAAACGGGCAGTTGAGCCTTGCCTGGAGCCTTGCTCCATTGAACGAGGAATGAGAGTTTTAGGGGGAAAGTGGAAAGGCTCAATTCTCTGGCATCTCAAAGATGGCCCCGTGCGATTTAATGATCTCGCTCGTCAGATTGGCGGTGCTAGCAAGAAAATGGTGAACCAGCGTCTTAAAGAGATGGAAGACGCAGGACTCGTGAAACGCCAGGTAATCAGCACAAGACCCATTGCCGTGGCTTACGAAATCACAACGTTTGGTTGTACTGCCCTAGGCTTTCTAGAAGAGTTAAAAAAATGGTCAGAAGATAACAATCTCTAAGCAAAATTTCAATATAGCTTGTTACCTTCCATTACTTTGAAAGATTAGGTTCGACAACAGTTGGAAAACTTTCAAAGTTACGACGTACCCAGTCCATACCCACTTCATTGTTGAGCTTGATTTTTCTAGGTGTATCAGAGTAAATTTTGCCCAGAATATCTGCATCTTGTTCGACAACCACTTTGCTAAAGCTAAGAAAGCTGTCACCTAGCAGATTAAATAGAGGGTGTTTTGCCTGACCAAACAACAAAATATATGTGCGAGTTCGGTTTTCCGCTTCAGGTATAAAGAGATGACATTGAGCAATTTTACCCAATGGAGTTTCTCCATGAAAAATAACCAAAGATGGAAAATGGTTCTCCAGATGAGCTTTTAGCCTATTAGGCAATAGAAAGAGATCTGGCTTTCTCACTTTCTCTAATAGAGAATAAGGTTCAGTGGGCATTTCATAAAACGCATGGGAGTGATGCCCCTGATCAACAAACTGATGAAATTCTACCTCAGTAATCCGAAATAAATCTCGGTGAGTACCGTTTTGATGGTTATAGTCATGCATGTTGAGCAGCATCGTCAGTAAATCAGTTTCAACCCTGATATCAGCGGTATGACCCACAAAGTTATATGTTTTGGCCACATCATCCAACACTGTGGGAATCCCAATTTTTGGCTGATGATCCCCATAGGACCAGATAAAATCGCCCTGAATAAAGAGTTTTAACGGCTTTAATTGAGGCAGCGTTTTCTTACCTGACCCAGGCAATACCGTACAGCCCTTGCCATCAAAGGCAAGGGCATGAAATGGACAGGTTACCTTACTGGTGCCGCTGTTGGTTTCACACCATCCTTCTGACAGCATGGCTCCCATGTGAGGGCAAGCATTGGGCAGTGCATGAATGTCTCCAATGGCATCCTTCCACATCACGTAGTCACTGCCATACAGCGACATTTTGCGCGGCTGATCCACTGCCAGCATAGACCTGTGCGCCAATAACCAGGGCGCACCAAAAAGCATAGACTTCATGGGGGTCTCCGTTAGTTATAAAATTGTGAGGAATCCGTCGTGTTTTAAAAATATGACAGACCAGTCGCATTTGTCAAAAAATCTTCGTCGCCAGCCCAAGCAAGAGCGGGGCAAAGAACGGGTGGAAAAAATTTTAGATGCGGCGGCGGCAGTTTTTGATGAGGTTGGTTATAACGCTGCCACCACCCATCAAATTGCAGCGAAAGCTGGGACAGCCATTGGGTCTGTGTATCAGTTTTTTGCAGATAAAGCGGCTATTTTTAACGCGATGGAGCTGCGCCATGTGGAACGCGTCAAGCAGTTTTGGGCCCATATTAATACGCCAGAAATTGTGCAGCTACCCCTGCGGCCAATGATTCATGCCCTTATATCTTCAGCAGTAGAGCTGTTTGAGCAGCCTGTATCTAGAGTGGTGTTTGTCCAGTTTTACACCGCTCGCGATATGTTCCAGTCGATTGACGACAGCATGACCCAAGAAGCCATTGACTTCCTGGCCAACATTCTACAACAGCGCAATTCATCATTAGGGCAAGCCCAATGTGACCTTCTGGCCGAAGTGTGTGTGCACAGTTCTAATGCCTTGATTCTGAAGGCTCTACACACCTCTGACCAAGAGCATCGTCAGCGCTTGACACAGCAGATTGAGGACCTACTAGTGTCATATTTAGAACCGCATGTTGGGAATGATCGTGCCACCAATGTAATGAAAGTAATGATATGCCCGCACTGTCAGTCAAAACGACTATCAAAAAATGGTCGTCGTCGAGGAAAGCAGTGCTATCTCTGTAAGGATTGTGGTAAACAGTTTGTCCAGTCGCTTGCGAGCGATTAGCCTGTCCACCCTTAGGTCTAATTAGCTACCTGAGCTGATCTTTTCAGATATCTGTTTGAGAAAATTTAGATGAAAATTAATATAGTCATCATTGAGCCAGTCCTGGGCCAGGGAATGACCGGTATTAAGCCCAAAGAACCAAATATCTCGTATGGCAATAAACGGTTCGACAAGACTTAAATCCAAATCAGAAATCTCTCTCTTTGACCTATATCCCTCTAGAAAACTTGACCATAGGGCATCTTCTTTGCCAAGCAGCCTAATCACCCACCTAAATGTGGCCAGATCATAAATGCGCCAACCCAGGCCACAGCAGTCAAAATCAAAGTGTGTGACCTTGCCACCATGCTCATGGGCATTCTCTCCATGAACGTCACCATGGCAAAACCCATAGTCCAACTTACCTACCTCTGTAGCATTAACAATTGTAAAAAGACTGTTGGCTAACTCACTTAAGAACTCCCAGTCTGAGGGCCTTTCTGCTAAATAAGGTTGGATCTTGACCAAAGGCTCATCTATAAGATGTTTGAGGTCTAATGTATAGCGGCTAGCATTGGACTCAAACCCTGAAGAACAACTGTGTATTTCTGCCACTGCCTGACCAAGGAGAGTTGCATCTTTTGGATCGTTAAACTCTAAGATATTTCCTTGGGCAAACTGAGTGATAATAACGTGTCGTTCTCCTTCTGGAGCCATAATCGGGGTAATAAACCCTCCTTGCTTTCTCTCAATAGGAATAGCAACAGCTGCCCCCTGCTTATGTAAGTGCATCAGTGCCGCTAGTTCAAACTCTATGTCTGAGCGTGTCCTCCAATTGTGTCGATACACCCGCAATATAAAATCATCTTTTTCGGAAGATAATTTATAGGTGTCATTGAGCCCCCTATGCCAAAACTCGCAGGAGACAGGATTCGGCATTTTATATTGCGGTGCTACTTTACTCAAAAGCTCAGATGCACTCAAGGTCGAATACGTCGCTTTAATAGTCAAGCTGGGCTGAGGCATAGTAAACAGATTAATGATCGCCGTTGCAAATTTATAGAATGGTGGGGAGCGACCTGGATAGGCATTGGTTATCCAGGTCGCTCACAAGGTGGCTCAGGCAAAAGTCTTTTGAGGAGGCCAACAGTATCTAGGTATTTAATCTGAACATCTCACTTTAGATCAGTGTGATATGATTTTACTCTGGATCGGTTCTAGTGGGGAACAGCCACTGGAGTTAATGGGGAAAGCGTAGTGAAAATCTACCACTGTCCCGCAGCTGTGAAAGAGGTTCTAAACCTTGTTTATGCCTCTCAGTCAGAACGCCCGCCGATGCTGTGACCTAAGATATCTGCGAGGTACGGATGTGAATCAAATCTTTTTTGCCCGGTCCAGGCTCCAACGGCGAGTTTGTTGTCGATATGTCTATAGCCCTTGAAACAGAATTGACTAGAGTCTATGTATACGGTCTTTAGCTTCAGTGGCATAGCTAAATAGTCATCTGAAGCATGGCTCTAGCCTTAACTTTTGTCTGCAAGTTGCTTTGGCCTCCACACCTTAAATCCCTCTCCTTCTCCTCAAGGAGAGAATTTTTGGCTTGAAAGAATTTGTTTTTCTCAAAAAATCTCCTCTCTTACTGCCTTCCTTCTTCAGGAGAAGGGTTTGGGGGATAAAGGTGATCCTTTGGTTGTTCGTTTCTCCACACAATACACACTTAAAACCAAAAGACCAATGTCTACTATGTCCAAGTTCCCTGCTTCTCTAACGCTTTTATCTTTTCTATTGGCATCACCTGCCTGGGCTGGAGAAACAACCAAACTAGAAAATTCTGAATTAGCTCAGACTCCTGAGGTAGATGACGTTATTCGGATTAATGTTGTTGAAAGTATCCTTGATCAGCCCGTTTACTCTCCTTTTCGTCGTGAAGGTACTGTTCGTGAGTCAACACAGCCTGTTTATGTGATTAATCGCGAACAAATTGAAACGCAGGGAGCCCGCACTGTTGATGAAGCCCTACTCTATCTGCCCGGAATATTGAGCGAAGGTACAGCCGGTGGTCAGTTGGGCTCTCAGAGTGGTCAGTTTATTCGGGGAGGTGGAACAGCTCAAACCCTGATTTTGCTAGATGGTCGTCCGATAAACGAGATCGGTGCAGCAGGTGGATTTGATCTCTCGACCTTTACAACCGATGCGGTCGAACAAATTGAGGTGCTGCCAGGGGGGGGCTCAGTACTGTATGGATCCAATGCCATTGGTGGTGTCATCAATATCATTACCCGCAGGCCGCTGGAAGAAGCAGGGATAGAGGCAACCACTAGCTTAGATCTTGGCAGCTTTGGCTATAACAGTCAGGCACTACAGGTGCGGGGAAACACTGGCAATGTTGATTGGAGACTCGGTTATAACCGTACCGATTCAGAAAATGATTTTCCTTTTAGCCTAAGCACAACAGACTTTGAGGGTGATCGCAGCAATGCGGAGGTGCTTTATAACAATCTTAATTTTCAGTTGGCAGCTGATATTAATGAACGCAATCGGGTAAGTCTGGGGGCATTGTATCTCACCAAAGATTTAAATGTTCCTGGTGGTGTGCCGACTCCTAGCGGCTTTGGTGCGTTCAATACACTGACTGAAGATGATAGTCAGTATACAGAAAATTTATTACTGGATTTAACCTATGAATCCAAGCTGGGGCAAGGGGATAACTCATTGCTAACAGCACGATTATTTGGTGATTTCCTTGACCTTACCTTCGAGGATCCCATTGCCGATAGCAGTTTTGATACGCCTTCAGAAGATAGGATCGATCAAATTTCCCTAGGTGGGCAATTGCAGCATACCTGGCAGTTTGCTGATAATCAGAACATTACCTACGGTGTCGACTACCGTAATGTTCAAGCAGAAAACGAAACAACTAATTTGTTGACAGATTTAACCACTGAGGCCTATGACAAAAGCATTAATCAAACCGGTATTTTTGCTCGATACCAGGCTGATATCACCTCTCGCGTCAGTGTTAATGCCGGTATTCGGCAAGATTTTAATGATCTGGCTGATGAAGACTCTTTTACTTCATTTAACTTAGGTACACGGGTGGCTTTAACCGATACCACGAATTTTCGGGCTAACTTTGCTCGCAATTTTCGTGTGCCTACCTTATCGGATCTTTTTCTGACCACATTCAACACCAACAACCCAAACCTTGAACCTGAAACTGGCATTAGCTTTGACGTAGGTATTGATCAACAAATCGGCGACCGGGGCTTATTTAGGGTTACCTTCTATCGCAATGAAATTAAGGATGCCATTAACTTTGACAGTGATACCATGAGGTTCGAAAACATTGATCGAGTGGAGGCCATCGGGATTGAGACGGAGCTAAACTACCAAGTGCTTGACGGTGTGTTTGCCTTTGCAAATTACACGTGGAATCGTCCAGAAATTAGGGAAAGTGATAACCCCGATGATCGAGGTAATTCTTTGCCGTTTACCAATGCCGACAGCTTTAATTTAGGTCTGGCTTATGAACCTGGCGATGGGGTATACGCGGCTCTATTCTTACGCTCCATCAGTGATACTTTTGTTGATCGGGGTAATTCAGAAACCCTTGATGGGCGAACAACCTTGGACTTTAAGCTACGGTTGCCTCTAAGCGACAGCTGGGCATTGAATGCCAGCTTAGACAACATTTTTGATGAGCAGTTTGAAGAGTTTCCTGGGTTCCCTGGCATAGGTCGGAGTGTTCAGGTGGGTTTGAAAGGAACTTTCTAATCAAGTAGGGAGAGGGGGTAACAATGGATCGATTTGAAAAGCAGGACTCTGTCCTCCTTGTAAAGGGGGACTATAGGGGGGGCTCGACCACGGCAAAACCATCTATCCAAAAGTCTGTAACAACCGTCTTGCTATTAGGGCTGTTGGCGACGGCTGGCTGCCGACAACTTCCATCAGAGCCTGCCACAGCTGATAATCATGCTGCCTGCGTCACAGACTACAACCCTGCCACAGACTACTTTCCCAACAAAGTTCAGCCTGAATACGCAACTGGCTTTTCCGTTGACTATTATAACCACTACAAGGTCGTTACCGTTACTCAGCCCTGGCAAGCGGCTAATGAGACTTTTGAGTATCTACTAGTGCAGTGCGGAACTCCGGTTCCAGAAGGGTTTGAAGAGGCTCAAGTCATACAAGTCCCGGTCAATACAGTGGTTACACTTTCTACCACCTACCTGCCTCACCTAGAACTGCTGAACCAGTTAGATGGGCTTGTAGGTATGGATGATTTCAGCTTTGTGTATACTCCTAGCGTTCGTCAAAAAATTGAACAAGGGGAACTCATAGCCTTTAGCTCTGGTAAAACTCTCGATCTAGAGCGACTCCTCGTGAGTGAACCAGAGCTGATCATGACCTATGGTATAGGCGACCCGGATGTTGATGGCTACAGTCGTCTGATACAGGCAGGCTTGCCAGTGGTCCTGGCAGGAGAATATGTGGAAAACTCTCCCCTCGGACGCGCTGAGTGGCTGCTGTTTACAGCTCTGTTCTTTAACCAGGAGGCTAAAGCTCAGCAGGTCTTTACAGATATTTCGACTGAGTATGAATCTCTAGTGGAGCTGACGGCTGGTCTGTTAGACCGGCCAACGGTCTTTTCTGGTTTCAGTTATGAGGGTACCTGGTACATGCCAGGTGGCAAGAGCTACGCCGCCCAGTTACTCAGAGATGCAGGTTCTGCTTATCTGTGGGAAGAGAATGAGTCTACGGTTACTATACCGCTTGATTTTGAGTCTGTCGTTGACCAGGCGGCGACAGCTGATGTCTGGGTAAATGTCAGTCAAGATTGGTTCAGTTATGGCGATGCGATCGCAACCGACCCTCGCTATGGCAGTTTTGATGCCTTTAAGCAGGGCAACGTCTTTAACAACAATGCCCGCATCAATGACACTGGCGGCAATGACTACTGGGAGAGTGGGGCCGTTAAACCCCACTTGCTCCTGGCAGATTTAGTTAAGATCTTTCATCCACAGCTATTACCTGACCATGAACTGGTTTATTACCAAAAGCTAGAACCATGAGCCATTCTATTCTCTTAGCCCAAGTGACTGATAGCCATTTGTTAGCCAAAACCACGGACCAGCTGCGGGGCTGTAATACTTGGCAGACCTTTAACGCAGTGTTACGGGAAGTTACCCAGTGTAAGCCTGATGGATTGCTATTGACGGGTGACTTGGCTGAACAGGGAGAGGCTGAGGCCTATGGGAATTTGGTGGATGCACTCTCACCTCTGCAAATTCCCACCTACTGGCTACCTGGTAATCACGATCGTTTAGACATGCTGCAGCAAGTACTCCAGGTTCTGCCCGCTAGTCAGGGGCTGAGCTCCATTGACCTGGGTCCATGGCAACTGATTTTGCTTGATTCAGTTTTTCTAGATGCCACCTTTGGCGAAGGTCATCTTTCTGCACAGCAGTTACAAAAACTGCGTTTTTATTTAACCCATCATCCGCCCAAGCCCACTTTAATTGCACTGCATCATCATCCCGTCTCTGTGGGCATCGATTGGGTAGATCAAATAGGCGTGAAAAATGCCGATGAGTTTTTCGCGCTGATTGAGCAATTTTCGCAGGTGAAGTTAGTTGTTTTTGGACATATTCACCATGAATTTCAACACAAAACAGCCAGGGGCATTGGGGTTTATGGGTGTCCGTCGACTTGTTTGCAGGTGACACCAGCGGTTACGGCTATGGATGATACTCAGCCAGGGTTCCGGTTGGTTCGGTTGTATGGGGATGGGAGGTATGAGACAGAGGTGAGGAGGGTGAATATTGTGGATGGGGAGCGGTGAGTAGGGATGGGGGTTGCTCAGGGCTTTCCTCCCTGAAACCCTCCTGATGTGGGGACCTCAACGTCCCCACGCCCCTCGCATTAGAGGGGTAGGGAGAAGAACTCCGCAGTGCACCTCAAAAAGGGGGGGTTGGGAAGTTCCTAATCATAAAGACTATCTCACTAAAAACTTACCTCACCCACCCAAAAACTATGGCCAACAAAATCTACACCCTCAACTCCACCCATACAAAACACCCAACTATCTCCCAGCCAAAAAAAATATTCAACAAACTAACTAATCACCGACTTAAATCACTTTCCATCAGCCACCTCGGTGGCCTTACCCTCCTCACCCTGGCGCTCATTATCATATTTCTTGCTAGCCTCGCCCTAGGCTCCGTCGCCATTCCCCCCCATGAAGTGCTGACCATTCTCTTTGGCGGCACCGCCGTTAAGCCCGCCTGGCAAGAAATTATCCTTAATTTCCGTCTCCCCCGTTCCCTAACCGCCATGGCAGCAGGCTCAGCCCTGGCCATCAGCGGACTCCAACTCCAAGCTCTATTTCGTAACCCCCTGGCCGGACCGTCAGTCCTTGGTATCAATGCCGGTGCTAGTCTGGGCGCGGCCCTGATTGTCTTAACCGGCGGCAGTATTGGCTGGTGGGGACAGCTAAGCGTGGTCGGAGCCGCCAGTGTGGGCGCTGCGATCGCAATGTTCCTGATCCTGTTCATGGCCCACCAAATACGTAGCTCCCTGGCCCTGCTAGTGTTTGGGCTGATGCTGGGCTACATCACCACTGCCCTGGTGACTATCCTGTTGCACTTTAGCCACCTTGAACAAACCCTCACCTATCTAAACTGGACCTTTGGCAGCTTTAGCGGCGTCACCTGGCAACAACTACCGATTTTGCTCTCCGTCGTCATCCTTGGACTCACCATTGCCCAACTTGCCTGTAAACCCTTAAATCTCTTACTCCTGGGAGAAGAACAAGCCATCAGCCTGGGATTATCCATTACCATGGTTCGCTGTTATCTGATCTTTAGCGCCTCTTTGCTAGCGGGCAGCATCACCGCTTTTTGCGGCCCCATTGCATTTCTAGGCGTTGCCGTTCCTCACCTGGGGCGCAGTCTTTACCGCACCCAAGATCATCGTGTGCTGGTTCCCGCCGTTGCCTTACTAGGAGCCCTGTTGGCCCTGGTGGCCAACAGTATTGCCCAAGTGCCTGGCAGCCAAACGGTCTTACCCCTTAATGCCGTCATGGCACTGCTAGGAGCCCCGGTGCTCATCTGGCTGATGCTCAAACATGGAAAACACCAGGTTTAACCCAACCATTGCCAAACCCTCAGCACTTCTGCCACCGTCCACGCCTGGGCCATACACCCCCGCGGTGTCATCGGTGCATCCCCGTCAAAAATCTCACTGAGACTACCAATACAGCCCCCATGGAGATGCTGCACCAGGGGTTTAAGTAACTCCCTGGCCCGAGCCGCATCCTGATATACCCGAAAGTGTGCCTGCACATAGGGACCCAACAGCCACCCCCAGGTAGTGCCCTGGTGATAAGCACCATCACGCTCCAGCGAATCACCACCGTAGGTACCAACATATTGAGGATGGGTGGGCGTTAGCGATCGCAACCCGTGGGACGTTAGCAGTTCTCGACCACACACATCAACCACAGATCGTTGTTGCTCCGGCTCCAATAAGGCCCCCCCAGCCTCACCGCCAGCAAAGGGTAGGGAAATGGCAAAAATCTGATTCGGACGCATCGCCGCATCATGGCCCTCGGGACCATCTAGAACGTCATAGCAGTAGGCCCCGTACCAAAACCGTTGGAACCCGATTAACGTATGCTGTGCCAGGGTTTTATAATCCTGTGCTGGCTTCCCTAAAACCCGCGCAAACAGTTCCATACAGCGCAATGCATTGTACCAAAGCGCACTAATTTCAATCGGCTTGCCAATGCGGGGAGTGACCACCCAATCCTCCACCTTGGCATCCATCCAAGTTAGCTGCACACCGGGCTCGCCAGCATAGATTAAGCCATCGCTATCCAGATGAATGTTGTAGCGAGTACCGCATTGATGCCAGTCAATCACCGCCGCCAACTCTGACCAAATCTCCCTCAGCAGCGCATCATCTCCAGTGGCTGCATAGTACGCTCGAATTGCCTCAAAATACCAGAGAATCGCATCCACCGTATTGTATTCAGGGGTTTCTCCAGCATCAGGAAACAGATTAGGTAACATCCCCTGATCCAGATAGCGAGAAAAGGTCCGAATAATCGTACGCGCGATTTGGGGACGCCCCGTTGCCAAGGTTAGCCCCGGCAAACTAATCATCGTATCCCGTCCCCAATCACCAAACCATGGATAACCGGCAATCACAGTTTTACCCTCAGGTTCATTCACCAAGGGACGATCAACAATAAACTGGTCGGCAGCTAAAACAAGCTGTTGAAACTCCCCTGACGTGGATAATGGATACTGTTGTTCTGATATGTTGAATGCCTGGGTCAACAACTGGCGTTCATAGGTTTGCCGCATGGCCAGGGCCGACTCCCCGTCTAAAGACGGTGCAGCCACGGTACTAGCTGCAACTAATAATGATTCACCTGGAGCCAGTTCTACGGCTAAACTGGCAACACATAGGTGATCATCTATATGGGTCAAGCCTCGATACCGCTCTAGGGAAAGCTCAAATTTCTGATACCAATCATGGTGTAATTGAAACTGGCCGCGATCGCTAAAAAGATAATAGGGAACCGCATCAGAAAAAGCTTGAACACAAAGGCCATGGGGAACACATCCGGTCTCCATCTGCCAGCTTCGTGCTTGGGTGTTGCCGTGATAATCTCGATAGTTAACCAACGCTTTTAGCGACAATTCCACCGCGTTGCCCCGATGCAAGTAATATCGGACATAGGTTGTATTGGCCCCAGGCTGCATCCAAATACGTTTTTCTAATAAGGCATCGTCTAGGGCAAACGTCCAAACTGGTATGCTCCCATCAAGCCGAAAGCTTTCGATAAACCGATAGCCCTGGGGAGAAACACTGCCATCTATCCAACGATTGGTGCTCAACTCATAGGACTTATTGGTATAGACTGCTTCTTCTAATTTGGTTACCAACAGCGTGCGCCCCAGGGGTGGTTGCAGAGCCGCGACCAATAAGCCATGGTAACGCCGGGTAAGCATGCCTGCCACTGTACCAGCGGCATAACCACCCATACCATTTGTTACCAGCCATTCTCGAGTTTCAGCCGTCGCCAAATCTCCACAAAGCTCTCGTCCAAATGTCAGCATTGCACGGCCATCCCTACCATATAAAAACCTTAGATTCAAATCTTAAAGCATGGTATTTACTGGAAGAGTCCCATGGCAAAACTGACCAGGGAGACAGCCCTCTTTTGTAGGGTTAAGGGCTCTGTCTCCCTGGTCAGCAGCGGTGTGGCGCTAAACGATGTCTGGGGCTATTCACTTCGGAACGGTTACCCCATAC
The DNA here is from genome assembly GCF_032906605.1 of Leptothoe sp. LEGE 181152. Taxonomy (NCBI): domain Bacteria; kingdom Bacillati; phylum Cyanobacteriota; class Cyanophyceae; order Nodosilineales; family Cymatolegaceae; genus Leptothoe; species Leptothoe sp. LEGE 181152. The sequence goes on along the minus strand of NZ_JASATU010000017.1, from coordinate 754,511 downwards.
TGTTGAGGTGATTCGGGGAAAGACTTTTCCATCTTACGGTCAGTGGAATGATGACTCTGCTTGCTAACTTGTAAAGAGTGATCAAAAAATCTGTTTGAGTGTTGGCTTCACATGGGCAGGTATTTTGACAACTTTTGTAGCAAGTCCGAGCGTTTTCAATACCCAAATCGCCCACCAGGTGACATCAATTTCCCACCACTGCCATCCAGCTCGAGCGACATTAGGATAGGCATGGTGGTTGTTGTGCCAGCCTTCTCCATAGGTGAAGATAGCAGCCCACCAGAGATTCCGAGAATTATCCTCAGTAGTAAAGGTGCGATACCCCCACACGTGGGTAACTGAGTTAATAAACCAGGTGCTATGCCATAGCAGCACCGCCCGCAAAAAGATACCGTAAATCACAAAGGACCATCCACCTAGGCCATAGAGCAATAATCCTAGAGGGATTTGCAAGAGTATAAAGTTACGATTTAACCATCGATAAACAGGATCTCTTGCTAACTCTGGAGCATAGCGGCTGTATAGGTCTGAGTCAAAAAACTTTGCTTCGGGATATAACATCCAGAGCATGTGGCTCCACCAGAATCCTCGCTTAGCAGAATAGGGATCCTCCTGTTCATCTTCCGTATGGGCATGGTGTAGACGATGGCCGGCAACCCAGAAGATTGGCCCTCCCTGCAACGCTAATGTCCCGACCAAGGCAATCAAATATTCCAACCATTTTGGCACTTGGAAACTGCGATGACTGAGGAGCCGATGATATCCCAAGCAAATGCCAATGCTGCCAAAGAGCCAGTGGAGCAATAGGGTAAGGCCCAAAGCCTGCCATGAAAAATACCAGGGAGCTAGCAAAGCAAGAAGATGAACAAGTGTAAAAAAGGTAACAGTTGTCCAATTCAAGGGCGGCTTGGTTGCTGTGTTTTTCGAGACTGAATTTTCTGTCATATAGATGCTTTACACGAATTGTTGACAAAAGAGGGGAGCATTAAACTCCCCACGGTGAATGACTTAAGTTTTGAATTAAGGAACCAATTTTGATCTTATGCGGCGATAGCGGGTGCTGTCAGCGCAACGGGAGACGCTTCTCCAGACGCCAAATCCAGGGGAAAGTTGTGGGCATTACGCTCATGGATAACTTCAATGCCTAAATTGGCGCGATTCAGCACATCGGCCCAGGTATTCACCACGCGCCCTTCACTGTCTAGAATGGACTGGTTAAAGTTGAACCCATTGAGATTAAAGGCCATGGAGCAGATGCCCAGGGAGGCGAACCAAATCCCGACCACCGGCCAGGCGGCCAGTAGAAAGTGCAACGAGCGACTGTTATTAAACGAAGCATATTGAAAGATCAAGCGTCCAAAGTAGCCATGGGCGGCGACCAGGTTATAGGTTTCTTCTTCTTGACCAAAGCGATAGCCAGCATTTTGGGATTCAAGTTCGGTGGTTTCCCGCACTAACGACGAGGTGACCAAGGAGCCATGCATGGCCGAGAACAAGGCCCCCCCGAAGACACCGATGACTCCCAGCATATGGAAGGGATGCATGAGAATGTTGTGCTCGGCTGTAAACACAATCATAAAGTTGAAGGTGCCCGAGATGCCGAGCATCAAGCCATCTGAAAAACTGCCTTGGCCGATGGGGTAAATCAGTAACACAGAAGTAGCCGCTGCCACTGGAGCCGAATAGGCCACGGCAATCCAGGGTCTCATGCCTAAGCGATAGCTCAGTTCCCACTGACGGCCCATATAGGCATAGGCAGCAATGAGAAAGTGAAAGATAATCATCTGGTATGGGCCACCGTTGTAAAGCCACTCATCTAGACTGGCGGCTTCCCAGATGGGATAAAAGTGGAGGCCAATGGCATTGGAGGAGGGCACCACGGTGGCGGTAATCATATTGTTACCGTAGAGCAAGGAGCCGCTAATGGGCTCTCGAATCCCATCCATATCCACGGGGGGTGCCGCCACCATGGCCAGGACAAAAACAACCGTAGCGACCAGGGCTGTGGGAATCAAAAGGGTCCCGAACCAGCCAACATATAATCGATTTTCAGTGCTGGTGATCCATGCGCAAAAGCGTTCCCATGGACTAATCTGTTGATATTTCTGAAGTGTATTATTCATGAGTCCATATTGTTTGTAGCGAAAACAAACTGGCAAAGAAATTTGCACTTAATGTAGCGCTATATAATTATATAACTATGTAGCGAAGTATTTAACAAAATAAATGGAAAAACTTTTGTCATTTATTTCTACACTAATCGCTATGACGCTCTAGATGCATGCATCTAGAGCGTCATAGCGATTAGTAACGTGCCAATGGTGTGCTAGACCACTTGCGCTTAAATAATCACCCTATTACCTACCCCATCACTATTTGATAATGGGCAACCTTACGCCACAGAGTACTAGGCAATGAACCCTGGGTCAGGACAATAACTAGTGCGGCGAGATGTTGTCCTGACCCAGGCTAGAACTTCACTCAGATGCTGGAGAACCAGCTGAGGCAGCGTTCAAATGCTGGCTGATGATTATTTTTTGAAACGTTACGAAACTGGGTAAACGTTGCCCTCAGCTCAGGCTCCTCAACAAATTCAAGAAAGCTATCATACATTTGTACATTAGCAATTTCTGTTTCAACGGCCATTTCACAAGCTGCTTGCAGAGTTTCAGGGGCCTTTACATTACCCGCAAACGTATCTTCAGGAATGGGGAGACCACACTGTGTAAATAAGGTGTGCCAACGCTGAGCATGGCGCTCCTCTGATTGAATAATATTACTAAATGGCTGAATGGCTCCGTACTTTTCAATGACGGCAGTGTAAAGTGCCCTCGCTTGATACTCATCATTCATGGCATCAATCATTGCTTGTTGAGTTCTCTCATCAAGACTAGAACTAGCGGATATAGGAGATGCTGATGCTAGGAACGCCATTCTACAAAGTCCAGTGGCACCTAGTCTGCGCCGATGTTGTTGACGATAACCTTGTTGCCGGTGGCCTTGTTGCCGGTGGCCTTGTTGCCGACGACCTTGTTGCCGGTGGCCTTGTTGACATCTACGTTTCATACTTTTTTCTCTCAAATTGAATATCTTGGTTGTGCAAATTTTAGGGTCTATGGTTGTTTAGGATTGAGTAACCAGGACCTGCCACTCCTTGACAAGAGCTGGGGATACCAGAAGTTCGACTGGCTCACCTTGAGTGGTTGGGAGACTTAGCTTCAAGGGGATTACCGCCCTTAACTCAGATACAATCGGTGCCAAATCATATTGACCAACATTGGGTTCCGGTGCATCCGCATCCGTGAAAATTTTTCGAGAGGCGTCGTTTGCAGTTAGGGTGTTGCCTAAAGAGTCGGTTAACACCAGGGGCTGTGAACGATCAATGGCCGCAGTGCCGGGAAAACCAACCAGCCGGAGATAGAAAAAGGTGCTGCCATCTGGGCGAATGCGTTTAAATGCGATCGCTTGCCAACTATTGTTATGCTGATCGTGCAGGGTCTGACGTGACTGATAAACAAATTGACCAGGAGCCTCTTCCAATTGGCGAATCGCGGCAGATGCTGGCAGCACCGTGAGATTTTCAATCCCTGTCAGGCTCAGGACTAATAGTATGCTGAAAGTGAGCAGCCAAAGCATCAGCTGGCGTACACGTGACCACATCATAAAAATCTCCCAATGATGCCTGTTTATACTATTACTAGCTTATTCGCCCAGGGCAGCTTGAACCGACTGCTGCACTGAATCGGGAATAAACACCGCATAAACTCCTCGTAAGTCACCCACTTTGAAGTCGTATGCCAAATCTTGGGGATAGTTATTCTTGACAAACTGAGGACGATTGTCTTTGAGCCCATGGCAGGCTAAACAACTTGCTTCCACATTGATGCGACGATAATAGCGAGTGCCACTTTGGTCGCTCAAGGTTTCTTTTTCCCAGAATCCCATTAACTCTGGGGATTGCTCAAATGTAGACAGGGCATTAGTAGCGGCAAGATTATCGGGTTTATGGGCTGGATTACGATACTTTTTGGCCATTTGCTTTACCTGCCACCCGTTCTCTTGACTGAGTTGCATGGCTTTCATGCCAACGGGTTTACACACTTTCTTCATGGTCTCCGCCGTCGGTGGTTCTGGCGCATCTTTCAGGTAATCGGCTAGTCCGCTGCGCATAGCGTCTAAATTTTCAATCTCCTGAACAGCTTTGGCTAGCTGAGCGGGTTCCGGCTGAGCTTGAGCGATTGCTGGGCAGACAAGAACAACGAGAATGATTAGCGAAAAACCCAGTATGATCTTGGATAGAATTCTGAACATGGATATCGTCCCTTAGATTGGGGGATAAGCTAAATTGTTCGATCTCCGTTAGGGATCTGGCACAGAGTGATAGTAGATCTTTATCGATAATCCGATAATAGCGACAACTGCCGACGCGTCGACAGGTGACAACACCCGAGCATTTAAGCAACTGTAGGTGTTTAGAGACATTGGCCTGATTTAAACCAGCTCGCTGGCAAATCTCAGTGACATTGCGTTCCTGGCTGCAAATAGCAGAGATAATTCGTAACCGACTGGGATCGCTTAGCAGTTTGAATCGCTCTGCTATTTGTTCAAAGTGGTTTTCCAGCAGAGCTGAAAGGGGTTCCACTTGGTGCGGCTGAGTCTCCATAATTTGGGGGGAGTATCAAAAAAAGGCCAAATCTCAATCGATGGAATGCTTAAGGGCTAACTGTTGTTTGTTCGTAGTTGGTGGTGGTGGGCTTCAGCATCTGTAGACCGAAGATAACGCGTAATCCCAGTTTTTCAAACCAGGGCATACCAACTCCAGTACGCATTTTGACCATGAAATATTCCTCAAAGGCTGCTTTTACCCATACAACCCATGGGCCACGAACAGCATAGGAGTGTTTCCGTTTGCCAGTTTCTGGGTCAGGCAGAACGGGGGCGGCAATATAGGCAATACCAGTATCGCCAAATTCTGCAAAACACAAAGCATCCAACGTTGGAACTTGGAGAGGACTTTTAATCGCCCCCAACTCAACCGCGATATTGTGGGCAACCGCTGTCGCCATGGCTTCCGACATTTGACCACTTTTAGGTAACCCGATGGGAACACGAGTTTTATCAGGCTGTGCCAGTTTAATGCTGACACCTGCGGCATAAATGTTGGGAAAGTCGGGATGACGCTGGGTGGGTAACGTCGGAATAAATCCCTTGGCATCTCCTAACCCAGGCGCTGCCTGGATAAATTTGGCCCCGCGAAAGGCCGGTAAGACCATCGAGTAGTTAAATGGCAACTGTTGCCCGTCGTCCAGGGTAATGGTGTGTTTATCCACAGCCGTAATGGCCGCATTCTCAATGACCGTAATGCCTTGTTTCTGCATTAAATTGGCGGTCAGCTCTCTCGCATTTTTTACCTTAGAGACACCTAAATGCCCAGCATAGGGCTCTGGTGTGACATAGGTGATGGGCACCTGATCGCGCAATCCTCGACGACGTAATTCATGATCGGCCATCAGAGCAAATTCGTAGGCGGGGCCAAAACACCCTGCCCCCGGAGCTGCGCCCACAACTATTGGCCCTGGATTTTTAAGCAAGTCGAGCCAGGCTTGGTGAGCCGTGAGGCTATGGTCGGGGGTGCAAACAGACTGGGTATAGCCACCATGGGGACCCAAACCTGGAATTTGATCAAAGGCCAGGGATGCCCCAGTTGCGATCGCAACATAATCATACTCAATCGTTTTCTCTCCCTCGACTGTAATAGAACGAGCGTGAGGGTCGAGGGCCGTCACTTTGCCAGATACCCAATTTAAATGATGACGCTGCGCCAGACGCGCTAAATCTAACTGAACATGCTCCAATGGCTTCAGCCCCAAAGCCACCTGAATCAACCCTGGAATAAAGGTGAATTTGGACTCACTGGATATGAGTGTCACCGTATGCTCACTGGGCAGCAAGTGACGTAGCTCATAGGCTATGGGCAACCCAGCCAGACCACCCCCAATAACAACAACGTTTGCCATACCTCAACCCTCTCCTCCCTGATCTAAACCAATCACCCGACGATAAAGTGGGAAATCCCGGTCAGGCTTTATCACTTATCTACTAGATAGTTATATAGATATTATGCAGTAATCCTGATTCTGTCAACTGAATAATTCGGTTTCAAAGTTCCACCGCCTTCCTGAGCCATGGGGCGTTGAGTCTTTCAATCACACCAGGGAAGTCACAACAAAATAGATAAAATAATTTACAATTTCATTACTAATTGGTTATACTACTGATTAGTAAGAAAGGTAAAGAAAATTTGCACTTGCTTGCCACATGACTCGATTGAATGATCGCAATTAACAACCCTGTCTCACTTCAGCCAGGTTGTTACCCTCTGCTTGAGGTTGCCCTCTGCTTGAGGTTGCCCTCTGCTTGAGACGGTCATAGATATGTTGTTCCATTTTATAAGGAGGTTGATCGATATGGATGATGCACTTTCTTTCGAAGTCCCATCACTGTCTCGGCGACAACTACTCAATTTTTTGACAGGGGCAACGGTTGCCGCAACCGCTGGTTCAGCCCTCTACCCTGTCGCTAAGTTTTTCATCCCACCTCGGGAAGTATCTGAGGGAGGTGGGATTCTCGCAAAAGATAAACTGGGCACCCCGATTCCAGCCAGCCAAATCCTTGCTAATCCGCCTGGAACTCGCGCCTTGATTGCAGGGCTGGCCAGCGAACCGACGTATTTGATCGTCCAAGACGATGGTTCCCTGGGGGCTAGAGGTATTGTTGATAACTGTACTCACCTGGGTTGTACCTTCCCCTGGAATCCTGCAGATCAGCAGTTTCAATGTCCCTGCCATGGATCGCTTTACGATCCGGAGGGTAACGTTGTGCGTGGGCCTGCGCCCCTTCCCCTCAAGATAGTTCACGTGGTGGTTAAGGATGATGCCATCTGGATCTACCCCTGGAACGAGACTGACCCCCGTACTAATGAGCAACCCTGGTGGGTGTGATCAACTAAGAGGTTTTTACGAATGCGTATTATTTTGATGACTGGAAAAGGGGGGGTGGGTAAGACATCAGTTGCAGCTGCGACTGCCCTGCGAGCAGCAGAACTGGGATATCGCACACTGGTATTGAGTACCGACCCAGCCCATTCATTAGCGGATAGTTTTGCCCTAGAGTTGTCCCATGATCCAACCCTGATTCGGCCCAATCTGTGGGGGGCTGAACTCGATGCCCTCAGAGAAATGGAGCAGAATTGGGGAGCGGTTCGACGCTACATTACAGACGTGCTCCAGGCCCAGGGGATGGATGGAGTGCAGGCAGAAGAGCTATCAGTCCTGCCTGGAATGGACGAAATTTTTGCCCTAGTGCGGATGAAACGCCATTACGATGCGGGAGATTTTGATGTCCTAATTGTGGACTCAGCCCCTACAGGCACAGCCCTGCGCCTGCTCAGCTTGCCAGAAATTTCTGGCTGGTACATGCGTCGCTTTTACAAGCCTTTCCAGGGCATGGCCAATACCCTGAGCCCTGTGTTTGAGCCCATTTTTAAGCGTATGACGGGGTTCTCTCTCCCTGATCGAGAGGTGATGGATGCCCCCTACGAGTTCTATGAACAAATTGAAGCACTGGAGCGAGTGCTCACGGATAGCACTCAAACTACGGTGCGATTAGTCACAAACCCTGAAAAAATGGTGATTAGCGAGTCACTTCGGGCGCATGCTTACCTGAGTTTATATAATGTGGCAACTGATCTGGTGATCGCCAACCGCATTATTCCTGAACAGGTGAGCGATCCCTTCTTCGCCCGTTGGAAGGAGATGCAACAACAGTATCGCCAGGAAATTCAAGAAGACTTTCAACCGCTACCCATCAAAGAAGTTCCGCTCTACAATGAAGAACTTTGTGGTTTGGCTGCCCTAGAGCGACTGAAAGACACTCTCTATGGTGATGAAGATCCGACCCAGGTTTACTACCGGGAGACCACACTCCGAGTAGTGCAACAGTCTGAGGGGTATTGTCTAGATGTTTATCTACCAAATATTCCCAAAGAGCAAATCCATTTGCATAAGACGGGGGATGAACTCAACATTCGCATTGGTAACCATCGTCGCAATCTAGTTCTTCCACAGGCGTTAGCAGCGTTACAACCAGCAGGCGCTAAATTAGAAGATGATCATCTGATGATTCGTTTTACGAAAAATGCTTCTATTCCCTCTGCTGCGTGATCCTCTAAAGCGTGATGGGGAGGAGGATTGTGCAACTACGCAATATCAGGCGTGTGAACAGGAAGAGATGTCACCTGGTTTCTGCTAAAGGTATTTTGAAATCCCCTGATGCTGACGTTTGGCACACATATTGGCGTGATCCTTACCATTTACTCTTGCTCATTCCCTGGCCAGGGTTTCTGCTATTGATTATAGCGATATACGGGTTGCTCAATGCGGGGTTTGCTCTTATTTACTTGGTTGGGGGAGGGATTGCCAATGCCCAAACCCATGACTTTTGGGATGCATTCTTCTTTAGTGTACAAACCCTGACCTCCATTGGCTACGGTGTAATGTATCCCCAAACTCCCTTTGCGAATGCAGCTGCTGCTGTAGAGGCACTGGTAGGATTGGTGGGATTTGCTTTGGTGACAGGGTTAGCCTTTGCTCGCTTTTCCCAACCCACGGCTCGAGTTATCTTCAGTAACTTTGCTGTGATCACACCCTATAATGGCCTGCCAACCTTAATGTTTCGGGTTGCGAATCAGCGGGGGAATCAGATTGTCGAGGCTCAAATACGGGCATATCTGTTGCGGGATGAGGTGAGTGCGGAGGGACAATTTATGCGACGGCTTTATCCGTTGCGACTATTACGCAGCCAGGCCCCTGCCTTTGCTCTGACATGGACAGCTATTCATCCCATTGATACCGAAAGTCCCCTTAAAGGACAAACTGCGCAATCGCTGGTGCAACTTCGAGCCCAAGTGGTGATTTCCTTAAGTGGTATTGATGAAACGGTTGCTCAAGCTGTCCATGCTCAATACCTGTTTCATAGTGAGGAGATTTTATGGAACTGTCGCCTCATGGATATCATCCATGAAACCCCAGCGGGTGAGTGCTACATCGACTTTACTCACTTTCATGATGTTGTCCCGCTGCAAGCACTGGCTTGATCAGATGTATCGCTGGCCTATTGTCCTCCAACGGTATTCCTCGCCAGGGTGGGGCATTAAGGATGAATGCCTTCCCATTGGTAGGAGCTGTTGAATGAGGCATAACCCAGTGATGCAGGGAAATACAGAGATTTAAGCCTGAGCTAACTTACTAAAAAACTAAAAATAAACCAAAAATAAAGGGGATAGATTTTGATCTGGAAAAGTAGCCTTGTTGCCTATTTGCACTACGCCAGCTTCATGCTGATCTTTGCCGCCCTATCTGTCGAAGGGGTCACTTTGAAAAAAGAGCTAAGTATCAGTGAAACCTGGAAGATAGTCATTGCAGATGGCGTTTATGGAATATCAGCTACAGTTGTACTCATAACAGGTGTGTTGCGGGTTCTCTATTTTAGTAAGGGAGCCGATTATTACCTGAGCAACCCTGTTTTCTATGCAAAAGTTGCCATTTTTGTCGCCATTGGTACCCTCTCGCTGTATCCAACCTTTTCATTTTTAACCTGGATCAAAGACTTACGACAGGGCAATCCGCCAAGTCTGGAACTCTCCAGGGTTAACCAACTGGCCTGGATTATTAAAATCGAGTTGCTGGGGTTTATTCTGATTCCCCTGCTGGCGGCAATGATGGCAAGAGGAGTTAAAGGTTGGTGATTTGCCTATATAACTGATTAATTATATAGTGTATTGGGTCTTCTAAAGCCCAATTAAAATAGAGAGCCTTTAGCCTTCGGAGTATAAAACTATGGCCGTAGCTGAGCAGCTGAGTGGGTTGGTGTTCGAAGCATTCACTCCCCATGAGGTAGAGGAACAATTTAAACGGCACAAAATTGTTCTGATTGATGTTCGTACCCCTCAAGAATATGCGTTCGAGCATATTCCTGGAGCCATGCTATTTCCCATGGCCTCCTTTGACCCAAGGAAACTACCCATACAAGCTGATGAGAAGCCCATCGTGTTGTATTGTGGCTCTGGCAGACGATCGCGACTGATTGCTGAAAAATGTATTGATTCAGAGATTGATAGGATTGCCCATATGGAAGGGGGAATCAGCGCCTGGAAAGAAGCTGGTTTGACGTATGTTTCCATTGATCCAGCGACGGGTGGATATGTGCACAAGCCTCAACAATAGAGAGACCTGCGAGAAGAGAGCCTACATTAGAGGGAGCGTTGTTGAGACACAATGGCTGGCCTGACTCTTAGCACTACTCATAAACTATGCGACACCAACCATCAAAACGGCCTCTACGCTCCCATGGAGAAAATCAGCGTTGTTTAGAGCTGGCCAGACCATGGCTGGCCATGCGTAAAATCTCACGGTTGTTAAAGCCAATTTCCTTGAGTGCCTCACTATAGTGCACCAAAAAGGATTCTATTAGTGTTTGCTTATCCATGCCTACGGTTTGCAGGTCAGCTTCAACCTGATTGAGCATCTGCCAGATCAACGGAAGTACCTGACGATTAGCAGTCTCGAGTTCTGCTTTTACTGTCTCAAAGTGTGCTTTAAGCCAAACTTCTCCGAAGTTGAGATGGTGATACTCATCAGCAACGACTCCTTTCGTCACTTTTTGAGCAAATGCATCGGCAACCGGAATATAGACGTTGTAAGCTGCGATTGCAAAACATTCTATGATCAACGATTGAATCAACAGGCAGGTGGCTATCTTACGGTCGGTTGCCGACGTTTGGAAAGCTTGACATAGGTCAGCAAAAAACTGGTTGGCAAATGCCAAATCAGGAATAACATCCAAATTTCGGCCACAGGCTTCAAAACTTTTACGATGACGCCCTTCCATTTTACCGAGTCGGACTAATTCTTCGGCCTGTTCTGGCAACAGATCTGCCAGGCATAGGAAATTGTCGTAAGCGGCCTGTTCCCCTTCAATAACGATGCCATTAATACGAGTAAAAGCATCGCGATAGGTATCACTATGAAAATCAAGCGTTTGATCGACTGCAGAATAGGGCATATCGGATTCAGATCTCCTTCTTCAGATCAGAAATGGTTAGGTGCCTGGGCCTTGAAATTCACCCATGATATTGCACAGCAGATTAGGTATCATTCTGGCCTACTGAGCCACGGCTTCCCTCAAAGGACTTCAGCCCCTATCAGCGTATGCCTGCATCGATTTCATGGGGGAATGGGCTCAAGCTTTATATAACTATAAAGCGATTAATGAAAATAATCAAGAACTCTTGTTTTTTTTGGAAATATCATGACGGGAGGCATTAGGAGACAGACTGATACAAAAATCAATCGTTTTGTTGATTAAATAGCTATTTGGTTGTATAGTGATTAAGTTGCTCGACATCGTCCTATCACTCACTTAAGGCTTCTTAGTCATTATCGATGCATTTAAGACTAGGTAGTTGAGTCAATAAGGCTGAGGTTACTTGACTTGAGATTAGCTTGCATGTTGCATAGCCCGTGTTTGCGATTTTAGGTCTTTCAAAGTAATCAGTCAGGTAGCTCCGTCAAACTCTCTTGCACATCTTGGAGGTTTAACTGATGAGTACATTAATAGGATATAAGGGATATAAGCGACCATCCACCCCTGATCGTTATACCCTGTGGGAACAATTTTCTGAGTGGGTCACAAGCACACAGAACCGTTTTTATGTTGGCTGGTTTGGTGTGTTGATGATTCCCACCCTTGTGGTTGCAGCCATGGTGTTTGCGATCGCACTTCTCTCAGCACCACCTGTTGACGTAGATGGTATTCGTGAGCCCGTCATGGGATCAATTTTAAGTGGTAACAATCTGATTTCTGCCGCAGTTGTACCAACTTCAGCCGCCATTGGACTTCATTTTTATCCCCTTTGGCAGGCCAGTTCAGCGGCTGAGTGGCTCTATAATGGCGGCCCTTACCAGCTGATTGTGTTCCACTTTTTAATTGGGATCTGGTGTTATCTTGGTCGCCAATGGGAATTGAGCTATCGCTTAGGCATGAGACCCTGGATTGCCGTGGCCTTTTCTGCGCCTGTGGCGGCTGCAACCGCTGTGTTGTTGGTGTATCCCATGGGTCAGGGTAGTTTCTCAGAGGGCATGCCCTTGGGGGTTTCTGGAACCTTCCACTTTATGTTAGCGCTACAGGCCCAGCATAATGTTTTGATGCATCCCCTGCACATGCTGGGAGTAACTGGCATTTTTGGTGGCGCTCTCCTCAGTTCTCTCCATGGCTCCTTGGTTACCGCCAGTTTGGTTAGAGAAACCTCTGAAACAGAGTCTGCCAACGTTGGTTATCGCTTTGGTCAACAGGAAGCCACCTATAATCTGCTTGCCAGTCATGCTGGGTATTTGGGGCGGTTGCTCATTCCTGGTGCCGCCATGCGCAATAGCCGCTCGGTTCATTTTCTGTTAGCCGCTTTACCCACCATCGGCGTCTGGTTTGCTGCCTTAGGTATTAGTGCTATGGCCTTTAATCTCAATGGGTTCAACTTTAATCAGTCCATCTTGGATAGCCAGGGTCGGATCATTCCCAGCTATGCCGATCTGATTAACCGGGCAACCCTGGGGATTCAAGCCATGCATGCTCCCAATGCCCATCACTTTCCTCTGTTGTTAGCGAATGGGGAGGCAACCCCCGTGGCCCTGGAGATGACATCTGCTCTCACAGCTCACAGCTAACCCAACTTGGTCTGTGCGATTGTCTTGTTCTGACTTGATGGCAAGATAATCGCCCAGACCTGGAACACTCTGCCTAAGAAACACTCTATGGTATCCGCATCACCCCCTAAGCCAGCTATTAGTGACGTACCTCCAGAAGACTTTGTTCAATCCCCTAAGGTTTCGAAATTCATTGATGTCAGGAGTCGGCTTGAATACAATCTTTTTCATGCTCCTGATGCCATTAACCTGAGTCTACCGCGCATTCTGATGGCTCAGGTTCCGTTGTTGCGCTACCTAGTACTGCCGCGATGGTTTTGGCAACTTCCCAAGGATGAACCTCTCGCGGTGATTTGTCTGACGGCTCACCGCAGTCCAATGGCTGCTCAGATGTTGGTCAAACTAGGCTTTAGCCAGGTGTTTAATATTACGGGCGGTATGATGGCCTGGCAGAAAGCCGGTTTGCCCACCCACCGAGATCACGTGAAAGAGTAATAGGTCACGGACATACTCGCGAAAACTTGACGAAAAAGGAGAATGATTGTCGTGTGGAAGGTATTAGGGTTCATCCAGAAAAATTTAGTCTGGTCTGTTCCTGTATTTATGATTGCTGGTCTAATCTTTGGGGCTGTCGCTAATCCGACTTCCCTAAAGGCTTTGATCATTCCTCTGACTTTTCTCATGGTCTACCCCATGATGATTAATCTGCAAGTTCAGAAAGTGTTATCGGGAGGAGACTATAAGGTTCAATTACTCACCCAGTTGATTAATTTTGCGGTGATTCCATTCTTTGCCTTTGGCATGGGAAAGCTGTTTTTTGCCGATCAACCCCTGGTGGCCCTGGGGCTTTTGTTGGCCTCCCTGTTGCCCACCAGCGGCATGACCATTTCCTGGACAGGCTTTGCCAAGGGCAATATTAGTGCGGCCATTAAAATGACGGTCATTGGATTAATTTTGGGCTCGGTTGCCACCCCCTTTTATGCCAAGTGGTTAATGGGGGCAGTGGTGGAGATTCCGTTGGCTAGTATTTTTAAGCAAATTGTTATCATTGTTTTCTTACCCATGGTTTTGGGGTTTGTCACCCGGATTACACTGATTCAAATTGTTGGAGCGGATAAATATCAGAAAAACCTTAAGAAGAAATTCCCAGCCTTTTCCACCTTGGGTGTGTTAGGGATCGTTTTTGTCGCGATGGCCCTCAAAGCCAAAGATATTATTGCCAATCCCCTGGTACTGCTTTCGTTTTTGATTCCGCTGGCGATCTTGTATGTTGGGAACTTCCTCTTCAGCACACTCATCGGTAAATTCTTCTTTAAGCGGGGAGATGCGATCGCACTGGTCTACGGTACTGTCATGCGTAACCTATCCATTGCCTTGGCCATTGCCATGACCGCCTTTGGCAACGAACAAGGATCTGAAATTGCCCTGATTATCGCCATGGCCTACATCATCCAGGTACAGGCAGCGGCCTGGTACGTGCGCTTTAGCGACAGAATTTTTGGCCCCGTGCCAGACGCCCAACCCCCGATGCAACAATCGGCTTAGCAAATACTAGGACACTATGAAGTTTTCCCTTTTTGTTCAACTGCAAAAGCAATTGATAGCCTGGGGGATGGCAAAAGCAACTGCGGGCGATCTGCATGCCATCAAAGTAACAGGCTGTGAGCACCATACTAATTTGGGTGATCTCAAGCAGGCGCTTTTGGGGAATCTAGGGGGTACTGTGCTAGAGATTGGCCCCGGTACCGGGGCCAATCTCAGCTATTACTCACCAAGCATTCATTGGCTGGGTGTTGAACCGAATCGGTTTATGCATCCTTATTTGCATGGGGAAGCTAAGCGACAAGGGTTGCAACAGATTAAAATCCATGAAGGAATTGCCGAGCACTTGCCTGCCGAGAGCAATACGATTGATACGGTCGTCAGTACCCATGTGCTCTGTTCAGTCACCCACTTAGGGCAGGCTATTCAAGAAATTAAACGGGTTCTTAAACCGGGGGGGACATTCATTTTCCTGGAACATGTGGCCGCAAAACCCGATACCTGGGCGCGTCATCTTCAGGAATCAATTACTCCGGCTTGGAAAACCCTGTTTGATAACTGTCATCCCAATCGTGAGATCTGGAAAGCTTTAGACGAAGCAGGGTTTGTCCCCATGGACTATGAGCATTTCCAGATTCCATTTCCAATTGTGGGTGATCATATCGTGGGGGTGGCGACCAAGCAATTGAGTTGCAAAGATATCGAAATGACACCCTCAATATCGTAGGTCACTGTCTTTGTAGAGGAAGACTTGTGTAATGTCAAAGTCTTGACAGAGCACTAGTGAAACCCCAACAGTAAAGCACCTTGATAGAAAATAAAACTGGCAACCCAGGCGAGTACGAGCGAAAACCCTAGGGATAAGACGGTGAATTTCCAGGACTTTGACTCATTCTTCAATGTGGCCACGGTTGCTAAACAGGGGGTATAGAGCAAACAAAAAATGCAAAAGCTATATCCCTGAATAAAGGTCAGTTGCTCAGAAAGCACCTGGCCAACGGCGGCATCATTCAATCCGTAGATCACCGCCAATGATCCGACAACCACCTCCTTGGCCACAAAGCCAAAGATTAACGCCAGAGTGAGCTGAGGTTCAATGCCAATGGGACTCATCACGGGACTGAGAAATTGCCCAAGTTGTCCGCCGATGGTGTCTAAACCGGTGGCCCCTTGGGGAAAGTGGGTCACTATCCACACAGCAATACAGCCTAACAGAATGAACCCTGAGGCTCGGGTCAAAAAATCCCTGACTTCAAGCCAGCTTCTCATTAGCACCTGACGCCAGGTGGGAAAGCGATAAGGGGGTAATTCTAAAACAAAGGGCTCGTCATGCTTAAATACCTTTTGGAAAAGTACAGCCGTGATCAAGGCGGCCACAAAACTGAGGAGATAAAGCGAGAAGAGGGCGATCGCACCCCTGCTGTCAGGAAAGACGGCGGCCAGAATAAAAACAAACACCTGTAACCGGGCTGAGCACAACGAAAATGGAATCACCAGCATGGTTAACAGCCGCAGCGGACGCGATCTCATCACCCGAGTGCCCATTAAAGCCGGTACATTGCAGCCAAAACCCAGCATTTGTAGCACAAAACTGCGACCGTCCAGCCCCAGCTTTTCCATAAAGGCGTCCATCAAATAGGCTGAACGAGACAGATAGCCACTATCCTCCAACACTGCCATCAGCATAAAAAACAGCATAATCAGGGGAACAAAAGACACCACCGTGGCGATGCCATTCCAAACCCCGTTAATCACAAAATTCTGAATGATGTTCGGAAAAAAGCTCAGCAGCGGTTCAATCAGGTAAGCCTGGATGCCATCCGTTAGCTGACCCATCACCCCCTGGGCGGGCAAACCCACCGTCCAAATCAACCAAAAGGCCAGGAAGAGGCCGAGAAAAAACAGCGGCAGTCCAAAAATCGGATGCAATAACACCTGATCTAATCGCGCCGTTAGCGTCATGGCTAACTGAGATGGCCGGATCACACTATCGGCTAAGAGCGTCTTAATCTCAGCTGCGGTCGCCATGTCACCATTACCCCAGCGATCATTGTCAGGCCGAACTTGATGCGCTAACAACGGTGCCGTCAATTGCTGGGCAATGGCGGCATAGGCTCTGCCGTAGCCCTGGCCGTACTTAGCACTGATCAGGAGAACCGGTATGCCCAACCGCTGGGCGAGTTTAGCATTGTCAATGCGAATGCCATAGCGCCTGGCTTCATCGGCCATATTGAGGATAGCCAGCGTGGGGTAACCGAGGGTCTGCACCTGCAAGAGCAACCGTATTTGGCGCTCAATTTCAACCGCATTCAGGACAACAGCAATTAAGTCGATCGAAAAGTCGCGAAGAAACTGTCGAACAACGGCCTCATCCTCTGAAAACCCCTTGAGATTATAAATACCCGGTAAGTCGACAAACTCTGTACAGAGGCCACCCAGTTCCACCTGAGCCTGGAGCAACGCCACCGTCATCCCTGGCCAGTTGCCCACAAAGGCAGACGCCCCTGTAATCCGGTTAAAAAAGGTTGACTTACCCGTATTAGGCATGCCGATTAAGGCCACTCGCCTCACACCCTTTTCCGGTTGAATGGTTGTTGTTCTGCCCTGATGAATCATAACTGCACCAAAGAATACTTGAATCAAGTCAGCAAATGCCCACGCGGCAACTGTCAGGTAACTGTCAGGTTCTATGGGAACAGGTTTCAACATTGCGAACAACAATCTGGTCGGCCTCTTTACGGCGAATGGCCACCTCCGTAGTCGCACCGACGCGAATATGGAGGGGACCGCCAAAGCCCACTTTGCGAAGCACTCTCACTGAACTATCCACAATGATTCCTAGCCCAGCCAGACGGTGCACAAAGGCCTGATTATTTTTTCCAGAACTTACTTGATCAACAACGGCCAACTCACCACGCTGTAATTCGGATAACACCATAATCCGTTTAATAGTAATTATTTTCATTAATTATGGCAGAAAAGCGAGTTAAATGATCCGTTACTGAATGGATAAAAATCATTGTGAGAGAACAAATCACACGATTTCCCCTGATTAGGCAAGCAGCGTCATCAGGGGGCTTAGGGGATTGCACAACAAAATAAAGTCCCAGGTTGGGGCTGTCGATGGGTGGATGAATGATGGGGTAACGGGGGAATTATTGAAGCGCAAGCGCCTTAGGGATCAGCATTCCTTAGCAAAGTTGAAGCGCGATCTAAGATCTAATACCAAATCCGAATTCATCAAACCCGATTAAAAATGGAAGGATCTGTAGGGGCATCCCCTGGTGGGTGCCCTTCGATATCGGATGCTATCAGTCAGGATTTTGTATAATCTTGTCACAGAAGCTGCTGCCACCTATCGCTTGATCAGAACAAAAATTGCGACAGCGAGAACAAAATAGCCAAATCCCTTTTGTAATTGCCTGGCATTAATAAATTGAGTCAGGTAGGAGCCTGCAACTGTGCCAATGCCTGCCGCTAAGGTAAAGGAACTTACTAAAGCCCAATCCACACTCACCTGGTTTAAGTAGCCCAAAAAACCTGTCGCTGAATTCGCGGCAATAATTAACAAGGAAGTGCCGATGGCTTCTTTCATGGGAATGCCGCCCAGTAATACTAAGGCGGGGATGATCATGAAACCACCCCCCACACCAACAAATCCAGTGAGTACACCCACGCCGATTCCCTCTACAGGTATCAAGAGCCAATGATGACCCTGGTCCTTGTCCATGGCATTATCGATAGACATTCCGGCATGGGCTAACGCCGATTTCGAATGGCTTTGGCGAATCATTAAAGTACTCGCAATCACCATGACCACGCCAAAACAAATTAGCTGAAAGCTCCCCGTAACAAAAGGTAGACCCGCCATACGAGCCCCTATGTATGCGCCGAGCATTGCGGCTGGTGTAAAAATTACAGCTATCTTCAGGTTGACATTACCCTGACGCCAATGGGGAATAGCCCCCATCAGACTCACAGTGCCCACAATGACGAGACTCATTGCGATCGCACCTTTCGACCCCAAACCCATGACATACACCAGAATAGGCACTGCCAGGATAGAACCGCCACCCCCAATCAGACCCAAACTCAGACCAATGCAGACCGCTAAGAGATGACCAATCAACCAAATCATTAATCAGGAAGTTCCTTTATATCAACAGCAATGTCATGTTGTTACAACAACTTTGCCGCATTGCTCATTGGCGGGAACCGCTTCCATAATTCTTTTAGGATTAGGTAAGTGGAGATTATTCATAAACTGGATGAAGCTGGCCCGATCTTTGCCAACGAACCGGGGATTAAAGCGTTTCTCTTCATCAATCGTAGAGACCGTCTGCCCTTGATAGTCATGGCCTGGATAAACGAGCGTCTCGTCTGGTAACGTAAACAGCCGCTGGGTCACATGGTCGTAGAGTGTACCGGCATCACCACTCTGAAAATCCGTACGCCCACAGCCGCGAATAAATAAGGCATCCCCCGTCAACACATGGGTGCCATTCACCCGATACGACATATGGCTATCTGTGTGACCATGGGTTTCAATTGCTTGAATATTAACATTACCAACCCTCAGGCTCTCTCCATGCTGAAGATAGCGGTTGGCACAGGCTGCATTGGCATTCTGGGGAACAACCCCTTCGCATTCAGTTAACTCTCGCAGCCTACCCGTACCTGTTATATGGTCAGCATGGATATGGGTCTCTAAGCAATATTTCAGTACCAATTCTAATTCAGTCAGGAGTCTATAATCACGGTCTACTTGCTCTAGAACTGGATCAACGAGCGCAGCCTCTCGGGTCACTAAATCTGCAATCAAATAGGTATAGGTCCAAGTTGCTCGATCAAACAACTGACGAAACAGCATTATTTCCTCCTTATTTTGCTTGCAAAAATATTTAAAAAAGCGACGACAACATCCCAGGGCTAGACATCACCAACAACAAACAGGATCGCAAAGACAACTACTAAAGAAAAAAATGCAAGGTAAGCTTGAACCATGTTATTAGCACCGACTTGGTCCAGAGAAATAAACGCATACGATTGATTTTAATAGATCAATCGTATGCGAAAGAATATATCATCATATAGTAATTTAATCAAATATTAAGCATTTAAGGTGTGCGGCAGCGGCAAAGTATCCGGGCAGGGGGCGTCAAGTCAACTGAACGGGTGCCGGTGTCATCAATTCTTGCATGATCTCGGCAACGGACATCATGCGTGTCGCTCTACCCGCATTCGTCCCGGCAAAAATTAACCCGTTTTCAATATCACCCCGAGAGGCTCGATCCAGGGCTCGTATAATGCAATAGGTCTCACGCTTATCCCGAAATTTACAGCTCTTGAGACAATTAGCGAGGCATTTTCCTCGAGGATTGGGGGTGCCGGCCATAATTTTTTCGGCAAAGGGGTTGAGTAAAGCTCGCCCTGGTAACCCCACCGGACTAGGCACTAGCCTCACATCGTCTGGGCTGGCATTGAGATGAAATTCCTTGTAACGAAGGTCAGCGTCACATTCATGGGTGGTGATAAAACGAGTGCCAATTTGCACGCCATCGGCCCCCAGAGCCAGAGCCCGAACGATATCACGTTGGTCCCAAATGCCCCCAGCGGCAATCACAGGCATGGGCGTCTCAAACTCGTCTTTTAGGTAAGCAACCAGTGCGGGAATGACAGCTGTTGCTGCCCACTCAGGATCGTTCAGGGTGTCCTCCGTAGCCCCCAGATGGCCACCCGCTACCTGAGGATCTTCCACAATAAACGCATCGGGCAAGCGGCCTTGCTGCCGTTGCCATTTACGACAAATCAATTTGGCGGCACGAACGCTAGAGACAATGGGGACCAGCGCCACTTCTGGATGATCCTGGGTATAGGCCGGTAATTGCAACGGCAAACCAGCTCCGGCAACAATGACGTTAGCACCGTTCTCAACAGCGGCACGCACCAACAGCTGGTATTCACGGGCGGCCACCATAATATTCACCCCGATAATCCCAGTTGGACTCAGGCGGCGAGCGGTGTTTAATTCATCGATTAAGGCCAATCGACTGGCGGTTAGAAATTGCTGGTGACGCTTTTTAGGATTGGGTTCATCGGCATCGAAATAGGGAGAATTAATTCCTAACCCTGAGGCTGAAATGGTGCCGATCCCCCCTGCGTTGGCAACTGCAGAGGCCAATGAAGCACATGAAATCCGCACACCCATACCCCCCTGAATAATGGGATAACGAGCGATGTATGAACCAATTTGAAGAGAAGGAAATACTGTCATCGGTTTAGTGTTATTGGCGAAGGGATAAGGATTGTATCAGATCCAAACATTGATACTGGAGAGACGTGGAGCCTAAGTAATTTTGGTTCCTATAGGTCATTACCTAGATTACTTAGGCCCAGAGACTACTGGTCTTGCTTTGGCCTCGATGCACCTGATTAATCAGGGCCGA
Source organism: Leptothoe sp. LEGE 181152 (assembly GCF_032906605.1). NCBI lineage: Bacteria > Bacillati > Cyanobacteriota > Cyanophyceae > Nodosilineales > Cymatolegaceae > Leptothoe > Leptothoe sp. LEGE 181152. The sequence continues at coordinate 733,765 of NZ_JASATU010000017.1, read as the reverse complement.
TGGGATAGAAATCATGCACGTGAGGCCAAACTAGAAGACTTGACTGATGGGACTGTTGAAACTTCGGGATTCAGGACGATCTCCTCAGATTGGAATGCGTGAATGGTCTGAGCCAGATGCTCCATTGAGCTGCCGTGTGGGCTATAGGCGACTTTTACGGAGTCAATATCTGGCAAGGATTCAGGGGCATCTGTCAAAATCAGCAGCCGGAAAGGTTGGCAGCTATTTTGTTGCTGAACCCGTTGCATAAACTCTGGTAGGGACATATCTGGCAGCGGATCGGAGACGATGACGATGTCAACAACGATGGAGTCTAACAATATCAGCCCAGTTTCACCGTTGGTGGCTTCACTGGCAATTTCGATGCCGGCTTGCGATCGCAAGCCCTTTCGCAAGGCAATGCGAGCCGCTTCATCCCCATCCACAATCACCACTTGCACATCTTCTTCTATGGCATCGTTGGCAGGTTCATTCACCTCCGCTGCGGTGTTGGGTGCGCCACAGGCCGAAACGTCACCAGCAAACTCAACATCTGCCAGCTTGGCCGCCTTAAGCTTAATCATATCTTCAGCAGAGAGAATACGAGATTGATCAAAGCCCAGCTCAATCTCTGCCTGCATTCCCTTACGCTTCACCCGTTTGAGATTATAGAAACGCTGATTAAGGGTGGTTTGCACAAACGCCCACAGACATCCCAACAAATAGCGCCGCTTGAACGGATCACGGGTAAACCAATATTCCAAAAACTTCCAGCCATAGAAGCGGGCATAGTTGCGTAAAACCCCCTTCAGCACCGCTTCCCGCGTCATATTGTCGGGCTTGATAATGGGCGTCACAAAGTTGTAGTGGGAAAAGTCTCGCACTTCGACCTTATCTTCGAGATCTTGAAACAGTTCCGCAAACGGCCAGGGCGTAAACATATTCCAATTGGTCATGTCTGACTTCCAGTCCCGAGTCATGCGGTAAGTTTCTTCAATGGTCTCAGGGGTTTCATTCGAGAGGCCCATAATGAACTGCACCTCCGCCACAATGCCATTGTCACGCAATAGTTTTACTGCCCGTTTATTATCGGCAATGGTGGTTTCCTTACGAAAGACATCGAGGTTCAATTGGGCCGCTGCTTCTGTTCCCAGCGACACATGGACCAGACCAGCTTTCCGATACAGCGGTAGTTCGGCCTCATCTCGCAAGATATCGGTCACCCGAGTATTAATGCCCCAATGAACACCCAGGTTGCGATCTACCAATTCTTCACATAGGCTGACAAATCGAGCCTTACTAATGGTGGGCTCTTCATCGGCCAGGATGAAAAATCCTATATTGTGTTCTTTGACCAGATGCTCAATTTCATCCACAAATAGCTTAGGCTTCCGGGCCCGGTACTTCCGCCAGAACTTCCATTGGCAGCAAAACCGACAGCGAAAAGGACAACCCCTGGCAAAATTAGGCACGGCCACCCGCACATTCAGAGGTGTGTAGATGTACCGGTCCCAATCGAGCAAGGTCCAATCGGGGGAGAGCGTATTCAGATCACGAATCGGCGGATGGGCCGGTGTGACCACCACCTGACCGGCATCATCTAAATAGGCCAGTCCCAAAATTGACTCACGGTCCTGATGGTCTCGGCCCTCGGCAATGGCTCGAACTAAGTTGACACTAATTTCCTCCCCTTCTCCCCGAATGATGTAATCAACCCAGGGTGCTTCTTGCAACACCTCACGGTACATATAGGTGGGATGGATACCGCCCATAATTGCGATCGCATCAGGGCAAACAGATTTAGCAATCCGCAGGGTGTCCTGGGATTTATAAATCATCGGGGTGATCGCTGTGGCCATAACAATATCAGGCTGATGCTCCTGAATGAGAACGGCCAGCGCCTCATCCTCGATGTAGTTAGTCATGGCATCAATAAAGCGGATGTCATCAAAGCCCGCTTGCTTTAAGGCTCCCCCAACGTAGGGCACCCAACTAGGCGGCCAGTTACCCGCAATTTCTGCCCCACCTGAATGGTAGTTGGGTTGAATCATAAGGATACGCATACAGGGTTCTCCTGATATCAAAAGGGTGCAGTGATGGTGAAAGACAAGCAAACCGACTGAGAGAATTGACGAATGGTGTGATCTCTCAAATAGGTATCGAACACGGCGGCAATGTTCCGTAGGTTTGAAGCAAAGATTCCATAGTCCAAGGAGATCCAAGGGCTAAAAAAATCCCCCATAAGGGGGATTGGAGATCCATAAGAGCGGAGGAATTCTGAAAGATTATTCTGCGACTGCCATTTCAGCAGCCTGTTCAGACGAGCGATGGCGATGTTCCGTACTACCCGGCTTATCCTGGCGAGTAATCAGATCAAAAACATGATCGCCGATGGCATCTTTCACCAATGGCTCCAGCTCATGCATGACATTGTGATTGAGCCGAAACGCTAGGTTGGCTTCATCCACAATTTGACGGGCCAGGCTCTTTTCAATCGGTAAGGAATTGAGAGTATTGCGATATTTTTCCTTAAAGGCTCGTCGAGCTTCCACCGTTGGGATCTCTACAAATTCATAGAAGGCTGTCCCCACACCATCTGACAAGCCTAGGGCTGAGCGAGTGATTGCCTTTAAGCTTTGCCCCCCAGAGAGATCACCCATATAACGGACATATGCATGGGCGATTAGCAACGCAGGATTCTGGTCAGATAGCTCCCGAATGCGTTCCACATAACGCTGTCCTTCAGGAGAGGCCGTAATTTGGTTACGCCAATTGTCCCCATAATAGAAGGCGAGATCTTTTTCCAACTGAGGCACCCGATCTAATAAAGGGAAATACATGGAACCCATGACAGAATGTTGAGCATGGCGGCGCATTTCTTCTTCTAAGGCACTATAAACAAAATATAGGTTAGCCATCAATTGACGAAAGGGTTCCCTTTCAACAATCCCTTTGAGAAAACATTTCATAAACGCCGTATTTTCGGCCAGAGTATGAGACTTTTGAGTTCCTTCTCGCAAGCAAGATGCTAAATTATGGTCCATTGTAAATACCTCAAACAGTCAATATTGGTTCAGCGGAGACAATCTTTGTTAAGGAATAAGGCTTGTATAAGATCCCAAAAAAGGATCTGAAGAGACGTTTTATCGCAACTTGTACGACAAAAAGTAAACCTGGTTAAATCCTCATTCCTAAGAACGAGGGGAAGAGAAAAGGCAAGGGACACTATGGGTTGAGTATGTTCAGGAGCTAGGAGCCCTCCTGCTCATCTCTACATGATTGGAGATACCTATTATGTTCCCTTGCCACATAGCTTGATAAGCACATCAAGGTGTGAGTTTCCCGTGCACTCAATCTTGGGACTTGAGAAAGAGATTAGTCAGCCCAGCCTCTGGGGTACGGCCACCAGCACTGCCATCACGCTGCCAGTTATCTTCTTGAAATTTTGTCTGGCCGCCTAATTGCCCTAGGGCAGAATCAGCGGCAGGCACAGCTGCCTTAGCATGCGATGGGTTGACTGGAGGACTCATGGGTCAAATCGTTCTCAAATGGGTTTAACTTTAATTACTCTATAGTTATGAAGTATTTCAACTATATCATTTTTTCAAAACTTTACCTTTTTGAGGTGTTTTCCCTATGGGTGACGATCGTCAAATCATAGTTCTCTAGAGGAGGGGCAGCTCAAGCGCTGGCACCAGTAGCCCAGACCCACCATACTCAAAAGGCCAATTAATACCCCTGGCTCCGGTACCGAAGTCAGGGGCGTAGGTTCTGGAATTGGGTCAATTACCGGCGGTGGTGTGGGGGGCGTAACGGGTGCTACTGGTGGTGGTGTAACGGGTGTTACTGGTGGTGTAACGGGTGTTACTGGTGGTGTAACGGGTGCTACTGGTGGCGGCGTTGGCCGTGGCGGTGCTGGTCTTGGGGGACGTGGGGGGGGAGTGACAACACCGACACCACCAGGCGCAAAGTTAGGACGCTGCCTCAGGAAAAATAGATCATTTGGAGCATTGTCTAGAATGAAATAGCGAAAGGTAACCGTCTGATTAGGATTTACAACGCCCCCCGTAAAGTTCACAAAGTCTCGCACATCCGTAACTTCATCAACCACTGAAAAGGCATTGGAGCGTGGCCTAACACTGGGAATACCTTGGGCAAAGGATAAACCATCTTCCTCAGGGCTAGGCACCCGAAACTGTTCTTGTAGCTCATGGTCAAAAAACACCCAAGGCGTGTTAGTGCGGTTGGTCACCACTGACTCTAGACGAAACCCGATCAACCCCTCCCTACGTAGCCCTTCAATGGATAAGAACAGATCTATATTAGGCCCCGTAACATCTTGAAAAATTCTTAAGGCATCAGACGTTCTTTCTCCCCTTGTAATTCTAAAATCACCTGTAACTTCCCTGAATGTTAGATTTTCTAAAACAAGGGTGGCGGCTTCGGCTGGAGCCGCCCACAGCCCTAACGTTACAAGCAGAGCAACCGTTAGCCCCCGCTTGCGCGGAACATACTGGGAAAAGGCGATGAGAGACATATTTTAAAGGGAAAATTCTGCTTTGCCTTTAGTCTAGCTAAACAGAATCAATTCATGTTGATTTTCCTGATGTCAGCCTTTCTTCCCTGTGTTAAGCAACCCGCCTAACAATTTACCAAGCTATAGGTTGCTTTAGAGAACTTAATGCTTCTTCTAATTTCATAGTCAATCGCTCAATGGTATTGTCCGTACTCAAAACCGGTCGACCATGTTTAATCACCCTGGCTAACGTATCTGCCGCAGACGGGGACAGAAGTTTTGTCGGCTGAGATGACAATATCTGCTGTCCCCACTTAGCCCGCAGCCATCCTGCCTGTAATGACGAGCGCAGTCCCCTCGCATAGTTTGGATAGTCTGGAAGGGGTAACAATCTCTGGGGACGATAGGGCACAGCGATTGAGGCGCACCAGTCTTGCCATTTAAAACTCAGAATTCTGGGGCTGGTAATCACAGGAATCCAAGCCGTTCTGAGAGCATCGGCCACAATCGCCCCATGCATTGCTTCCGCTAGTAAAACATCAATACAGCTAATGGCCTCTAAGACCTGTTCTATGGGCCAACGAGGATCAATGTAACCAATACCCACCTCTTCACATCGGGATTTCCAGATGCCATCGGCAAAATTAGCATGGTGAATATGGGGCATAAACCCATGGGAAAACACTTTTTTGCCGATGGGAGAGAAGCAACGACGCACCAGGATGCCTCCATCTGTAATTGCTTTTTGGCGAGGTAGTTTTAGACGACGGGCCGATAACGGCCCCCGAACGCAGGCAATGTGCCAATGGGGCGGAATTTCGGTCAGAGGCTGTTCATAGCCTGCACCGCTACTAAATATAATCAGACGCTGTGCATGGGCCGTGCGCTCTGGCAATCGATGATTCAATAATGTCCCTGTACCAATAAATTGGGTGGATTCATCATCATCAAAAAAATTTGGTAGGAGTTGAGGCCACAACCACCTATTCAGCTCATCACCAAAATTAGGTTGGCCATCCCGTCGTTGGTAATAAAAGATTTTCATAGGCTATGGCTATTTTCGCATGCTTGATCCCTGTACACTCCCTTGGTTAAGTTTTTTTTAGGTTAAATTATCACACCTACTTTCCATGTTCATCTTTTAATTTAGTGGGCACTTTAACCATATCAAATCAACAATGAGATTAAACATTTTCATCTTAATCTTGTTGTTAACTAATAATTAATATCAAGCTAAATTGATCGCTTGTTCGAATGCTTTACCATATAAATCACTGCCAAAATGGTCGATATGTTCATCAGTTTGTTGACAACATAAGATCATTTTTATCCTCTTCTAGATCCTAGGCGAGAGAAAATTAATGCGTTAGTTTGACGCTGATTAAGTCCTGCGCTTCACCCTTTATAAACCGTGAACAACACGTTTGTTTTTTGGGATTCGCCCCCATCTCCTAAAAGCTTTGGGGGTGGGTCCAGTCTCCTCGGCTTAACTCCTCGAACCGAAATTTGAACGCTCGCCAAATGTCCAAAATCGGAAAAGAAACCCAAATGTCTGATAGCTAATGAGAACCCATTGCTTACTTGGACCGTGCGATTTTTAACTGGCCGCATTGATAGTTATCGTAGATTCACGTACGTAGAGACTCTGATTGCAGATCATGGCAATGGCTACGCCATAAAAAGATTTTAGAATCTTCCAAATTTTCCATAGGAGAGGATTGATGCTTCACTTTAAACCTAAACAGCTAGGCGATTCAATCTTAGAATTGCAACATAGTAATTTTAGTGGAGTTGCCTATGTAGAGCTACTGCCAAATGTTCTTCAGAAGAAACATCCTACTGTTTTAGTGTTGCATAATGGAGAACTTACGTATTGTGGGTTCTCACTACCTGATCCAACGAACTTTTCCAAAGCGCTGGGGCAACAGTTCGATTTAGAAATCATGGCAACGGCTTTACAGCTTGCCCAGAAAAGAATTGATGATCAGACCTCTATACGTAAATATCTAGAACTTTTTATTCGACTTAAGTTATTTGCCTGGGATGATATCGAAAGATATATGCGCAAGCAAGTCATCTTAACCCTAGAACAAATCTTTCCCTACGCTGGCAAGATCGTATTAAATAGGTCTGTTGCCGTGGATCTTACCTATGGAGAAGATTATCATGGATTTACGTGGGATCAACTTGAACTGGAGTTCATGCAGCGACAACAGGTATGGGCGTCCCTAGCGGATGTAATTCCGGCAGCCAATGCCATTCCTTATCAGCTTAACCATAGTCGCCAAACGATCACCGATGATTGGGCCAAGCAACATTTACCCCAATGGATAGATGGTCAGCGCACGCTGTATGATATTGCCCACCACATCAATCTAGATCCCCTGGAACTTGCCCATAAGTATCGCAAACTTGTTCAAATGGACTGGATTACGTTTGAACAAGAGAAGTATTTGGCTACGCTTCAAAAGCCTCAGAAAACAGTTATTAATCAACCTCCGACAACGAATGAGTCGCAGAAAGTTAATGTTAATTATTTAGAAAAGAGTACACATAGTCCCGCCATTCCCACCGCTAACGCAGTCGCTGAGAATCGGCCTACGATTCTCAGTGTTGATGACAGCTTAGTGGTACAAACCATGATTAAACGGGCTATTGGCGAGCAATATAATGTGCTACTGGCGAGCAATGCCATGGATGCTCTTAGCCTATTAAATAAGGAAAAAATCGAACTAATGCTGTTGGATGTAACGATGCCTGACATTGATGGACTAGAACTTTGTCGAACCGTACGCAGCATTGGTCGATTTCGGGATCTGCCAATTGTGATGCTCACTGCTAAAGATGGAATGTTTAATAAAATCAGAGGGCAAATTGTTGGCTCAACCCATTATTTAACCAAACCGGTTGATCGTCCAAAGCTGTTGGAGGTTTTGACAAAGTATGCTCCCATTACGGTGATGTCATAACACTTTTATCGTTAAATAACTATGATGGACAACCAATCCTACTTATTCTTTGAACTTGATGATTTGCAGTATGGCATTGAAACCTCTCAAGTTCGAGAGATTTTGAGACTTCCCGAATTAACACCAATTGCTGATGCACCAGGCGATATTATTGGTATTCTGAATTTTCGAGGCAAAATTCTGCCGATTATGCATCTTGCGAAGCGCTTAGGGCAGGGCAGTCCCCTTTGTCAGCTTAGTGACAGTATTATTGTTATTGAATGGCAAGGTTTGCAGGTTGGTATGGTGGTCAACCAGGTTTATGATGTTCAGTCTTTGTCGCCATCTATCATTGAAGCGGTTCCCACCTATGAGTTGAGGGAGCATGCCCATACGGCATTTGCTGCAGGTATTGCTAAGGTTAATGATAGTCTGATCACATTGTTGAACCCAGAGACATTAATTCGCCAAACGGATGCAGTAGAGACCATAGCCTTAGAGTCTAAACTGGATGATGTCGAGTCTGACGGTACGACGGCTTATCCAAATGAGCAGGTATTTGAAGCCCAACAGATGCCTGTTATCACCAACTTTTTCTCACTGTATTGTCCGAATATTTCGTCAGAGGAACGGCAGATTTTTCGCCAGAGGGCAGATGCCCTCGTCCATTCCCTAGAAAACGCTGGGGCTGATATTAATAAGTTGTTGCCTTTGGCCGTATTCAGATTAGAGGAGGAATACTTTGGCCTAGACCTGCAACGGGTACGGGAATTTATTAATGTTCGCCATGTCAGGGCCATTCCCTGTTGCCCTCCCCACATTATGGGCAACATTAATTTGCGCGGAGAAGTGATGACCTTAATTGATATTCGAGGGGCGTTGAATATCTCTCAGGCAGTGGACGAAGTGCCTAAGGCTGTTGTGATTGAGGTTGATGATATTGCTGCTGGTATAACGGTTGATCAAGTGCTGGATGTAATCTATATTCCCCCATCAGACATTGCTTCTATGCCTGCAGCGTTACCTCAGCATTCTCAAGTATTTTTCCAAGGGGCCACACGCTACCGTGAGAAAAACTTGAGTATTCTTGACCTCCCTAAGCTCTTTTCGGATGGGGGGTTAATTGTTGATCAAGCAGCCTAGCAAGCCCCGGGTGCTACCGACCACTCTCAACGTTCTTGACCAATTTATTTGCAATCTAACTTAGGATCGATCCCATGAGAATTACTGCACAGCTCAAATACAGTATTATCGGACTGGCTGTTTTGACCGCAGGTGTAACCATTTTTGAAAATACTCGAACTCAGGAGGGTGAGTTTGATGGTTCTATGGTAAACAAAGCAGGTATTGTTCGCGGAGCTAGCCAAAGACTTGTTAAACTGGAAATCCATGGTCAACCCAATGATGAGCTAATCGCCACAATCGATACTCATATTGATGGTCTGCTCAACGGTTCTGAAGAGCTGAAGCTGCATAAGCAGAAGGATAAGACGTTTGTCGATGCTATGGAAAAGGTTGATGCCAACTGGGAGGTATTAAAGGCAGGTGTTATTGAATATCGTAGAGATCCCAGTCAAAAGACTCAGTTGATTAAAGACAGTGAAACCTTCTTTGAAGACACTAATAAAGCTGTACAGGCAGCGGAGAACATTACGGTGGCGCACATTAAAGAAGTAGGTAACACGCAGTTGGCGTTTTTTATCTTTGACATTGCGGTACTGGGCTTTATTTTCTGGCTTGTTTTGCGGACAGCGAAACTACTGCAAACCTCGATTGCATCGGTGGCTGACAGGTCTTCAGATATTGCGGCAACGGTTGAAGCGCAGGAACAGGCTGTCACAGAACAGACCTCATCGGTAACCCAAACCACCTCTACCATTGAGGACCTGGGTGCGGCGTCACTCCAGGCGGCTCAAAAGGCGGATACCTCTGCTGACGGTGCCCGTGAAGCCCTGACCCTATCGGAAACTGGAAGCCAGGCGGTGGAAAACACGGTACAGGAGATTGAGGAGCTACAGTCTAAGGTGGGTGCGATCGCAGATCAGATTATGCAGCTGAGTGAACAAACCGACCAGATTTCGATCATTTCAAACCTGGTGGCGGACGTGGCAGACCAAACGAACATGTTAGCCCTAAATGCAGCGGTAGAGGCAGCCCGAGCCGGTGAACAAGGAAAGGGTTTCGCGGTGGTTGCGGGTGAAATTCGAAAGCTGGCAGACCAAAGTCGTGACTCAGCCAGTAAGATTGGTACCCTGGTAGAAGCGATTCAGTCCTCCATTAACAGCACGGTAATGGTGACAGACGAAGGGACGAAAACAGCAAAAGCAGGTATTGAAACCGCAAAAGATACCGCCAATGTCTTTAATCAGATTGCAGAAGCGATTAACGAAGTCTATAACAACTCTCAACAGATCGCCCAAACTGCAAAACGGCAGGCGGTTGGTGTACAGCAGGCTGTCTCTGCGATGAACACCATTAACTTGGGAGCAAAAGAGACCGTTAGTGCAGTGAGTAAAGTACAAGACTCCACCGAAACACTGAAAACGATTGCCAAAGAACTACAGGTCGCAATCTAACCTTCTGTTGTGGGGTAGAGAGATTAATCATCTCACCCCATCTACCCCATTCATCAAGAAATATCATGTTTATCGAAGATGAAGAACTGCGAACGCTCTATCGAGACGCAAGTAAAGACCATTTAGACAACTTAGAAGCTGGGTTTCTACATTTAGAAAAAAATCCAGATGATCTAAATAATCTAAAAAATCTATTGCGGGCTGCCCACTCGTTAAAGGGAGACTCCCGCATGTTAGGTGTCCAGGAAGCGGAAACTTTAACACATCAATTAGAGGAACTCTTAAGTGGTGTCGAAAAAGGGGAACGAGATGTCACGCCTGCCTTCTGTGATTGTCTCTACCAGGGGTTAGACGCCATCCGCAAAATTGCCCATGAGGCCTTTACAGGGGAAGCGTCAAATGTCAGTGTGTTTCATGTGATGGCTCAGCTGATCAATGCTGGAGAAGCCTCTGAGCCAATCACCATTGCCCCTGCTGCTGAGGAGCGGGCCATGCTGGAATGGATGCCCACCAATGCGCCCCCACAGCCTGACTATAACGACTCTGTTGCCGTGATCACGCCTCCTGTCATAGAAGAGGAAGAGACGACCTTAGGCATGGGCGCTAATCTTGAGCACCCTGTCCTCAAACGGCCTACTCCAGACGAAACCAGTGTTGTTATTCCCCCTCCGCCAACCATAGAAGAGGAGACAGCCTTAGAAGAGGAGACGGCCTTAGCCATAGGTGCTGACGACCCCCCTATCTCCAGATCGCTAACTCCAGACGACCCCCAAGAAAGCACTCAGCAGCCATCTCAGTCTGAGACGATGTCACATGAGGGCTATCACATTGACACTATTCGGGTTGAAGCCACTAAGCTTGATACCTTAATGACCCAAGCCAGTGAGTTAGCTGTGACCAAACGACGGATTACTCGTCGGATGGATGATATTGATCAAGTGCTTCTGTTCTGGGAGAACTGGGTTCGTGATAGTTTAAAGCAAAAATTAACGTTGAATAGTCTGGAGAATGCACAATCAACAGACCAAGCCCTAAATTCGATACAGGCCTTACAACAAACCACAGACGAGCGTCTAGATCAACTAGGCGATCTCTTAAAGCAGCTCAGAAATACCTCCTATGAAGACTCTGCCCAGTTAGAGACCCTCTCTAATGATTTAGAATCAGGGATTCTCAAACTGCGCCAGGTGCCATTGTCCAGTATGTTTAACCTTTTCCCTCGTATGGTCAGGGATTTGGCAAGACAGCAGAGAAAGAGCATTAATTTAGTCATTGAGGGAGAAGATATTCAGGCAGATAAACGGATCTTAGAAGAGATGAAGGCACCGTTGAGCCATCTTATCCGTAATGCCATTGACCATGGAATTGAGGCTCCAAGCGAGCGCATTGCCATGGATAAGGTTTCTATGGCTACAATTTGCATCAAGGCTCGACAGCGAAATAATCGCCTTGAAATTGAAGTCATTGATGATGGTCGTGGTCTTAGTTTAGAAAGCATTAAACGTACAGCTCTGCGCCGGGGACTCTATACCGAAGCCCAGTTGGACAAGATGGGCGATGAGGAACTTCAATACTTGATCTTCACGCCTGGATTTTCCACTCGAACGGTTGTCACTGAAATTTCTGGTCGGGGTGTGGGATTAGATGTTGTACGGGTTAATGTGGAGCGCCTGAAGGGAACTATTCAAGTGGATTCCACCCCTGGTCAAGGCTGTACATTTCGATTCACCATCAACACCAGTTTAGCCACAGAATCGGCCTTGATTGTTGAAGCTAACCAGGCATCCTATGCCATTCCTGTTGAATCTATTGAAAACATGATGCGGGTTATCCCCCAGGATATCTTCACCCTTGATGGCAATCCGGCAATTACATTTCGAGAGAATCCATTGTCTGTTGCCTGGTTGACAGATCTGTTGGGATTGCCTGTATCAGTAGCTACCCAACCTCAGCTGAATAGCGTTAACCCATCAGTCCCCTGTGTTGTCCTTAAAGTTGGACCTAGCCAATTAGGCATATTTGTTGATAACCTAATCGATCAACAGGATATTGTGTTGAAGCCCCATAGCAAACTCCTTAAACAAGTACGCAATATTTCTGGCGCAACTATTTTGGGATCAGGGGAAGTCTGTATGGTACTCAGCCCCCAGGACCTGATTAAATCTTCCAGAGGTGAGAAAATCGGCGCTAAGGTTACTGATTGGGAGCCTATAGCGGTTAAACCGAAAGTCCTGCTAGTGGAAGACTCGATTCCGATTCGTACCCAGGTAAGACGGATTCTCGAAGGGGCGGGCTATCAGGTAACAACAGCGGTCGATGGTCTTGATGGCTTCAATAAACTACAAACAGGAGATTCCTATGATGCTGTGGTGTCTGATGTGGAAATGCCCAATCTCAGTGGCCTGGAATTAACGACCCGTATTCGTCAGGAGGCACAATATGAAAAATTGCCCATTATCTTAGTTACAACATTGGCTAAAGATGAAGATAAACAGCGTGGTGCTGACGCTGGAGCCAATGCCTACATCACCAAAGGTGATTTTGACCAAAGTCTACTTCTCACTACTCTTAGGAGTTTAATTTAACCATGGCTAACCCCATTAAAGTTGTTTTAGTTGAAGATTCTGCCATTGCCTTACAAATTCTACAGCGGTTAATCGATTCATCACCCGAGGTAGATGTTGTTGGTACCGCTCAAGATGGCTCTGATGGCTTGAAAGTAATTGCTCAAACAATGCCAGATGTTATCTGTACCGACCTACAGATGCCCAAAATGGATGGTCTAGAGTTTACGAAAAAAGTCATGTCTGAATTTCCTCGACCGATTCTGGTGGTAAGTAATACTGTACACCCAGGCGATGTAGACAATATCTATAACTTAATGCAGGCAGGAGCACTAGACTTTTTTCCAAAGCCCACTTCCGGATCAGCCACAGACTATGAAAGACTTAAAAATTCGTTGATTACTAAAATCAAAGTCTTAGCAAGTAAGAGGGTGTAATCTTGGCTCTGGGTGTTTAGTTTCAGCCTGGTCCCCTGGTTCTTCTAAACAGAAGAATCAGGGGACCAGGCGATTCTAGTCTATGTTCTCTTCCATGGGACTGTTGTTGTGGTAATGTGCAATATAATGTACACACATCTCGGCAGAGAGTTCAGACTCCTGCATTACCCCCCTCAATCCCCCCTTACTAAGGCAAGGCTGTTTCATTGTCTGGACAGAAAATCTGGAGGCATTGAAAGCTTATTTGAGGAAAGGCATGCTCTACATGAAGGTGGGCCAAACAACAATGCGATAACCTGATTAATCGACCCCGCCGTAACCCTTAAGTTAATGCCATTGAGGACAACCTAGTAGGCTGGGTCTTAGGGCGGCCTCCCGGCCCTAACCATGGGGGTTTGGGGAACTCGGAGGGACCCCAAGCAACCGGTTTTGGCTCCCTGCGATCATCTCTCGATTCAGTATGAACGAAGTCATAAGCCTTACAGATTTTCTCTGGTGAGCACGAAACAATCCTGCTCTTGGTAAGGGGGAGTTAGAGGGGGTGAGGCAACCACGAATGCTAGTTTCCAATACTTGTGTGGACACAGTAGCTTGATAAGGGAAACCCTTGGCGACTATTTGAAACCATTGAATATTAAGAGGTTTAGCCACTCTCTCTGAATTAGGGAAGGTTTAATCTGAAAAATGCTGGCTTCGGACAAGTCTGTTAGATCGATGCATTCCCTAGATCAGCAACAGCAAAAATCCAGAACGATTGACAGCCGTTCTGGACATAAACTAATGGAAAGCTATCTGACGCTATGGTAGTTAGGAGCAACCTAATGTAACTTATTTTGCTACCTAGCTTTGATTACTAAACTTGTAGGGCTTGCTCAATCTGGCGTAGCTTAATACGAGCTAGACCTAAATTTGCTTTTTCTCGATCCATCACCATGTAAAAGAAGACACCTTCAAGGGCTTCACAAATGCGAATTAAGTGATACTGATTCTTCAAGCTGATGAGAATATCTTCGATGGGTGATGTGATTCCTAGACCCTCACGGGCTCTGTTTTTAGCCTTAATCACTTCAGAGTTGAGGGCAATTGCTTGCTCTAGCTGCATTGAGGAGAATGTAGCTTCATCTTTACTAACCTGACCTAGGGAAAATCCTGTAGACCAATCTCCAATAGCAGCTCCGATCGCACCATCGACAGATAGTGAGCTTTGAATAGACTCTTTGACGTTATTCATTTTAACCAACAACCTTAGTAACAATAATGTTGATGTTGTACAAGCTGAACATGCTTGAGCTGACCCTAAGATTCCCGAACAAGGCTTAGGTGTTTCATTTGTCTTAGATCTTTCACTCATATTGGTGATGGGACAATAACCCACGCTGGGTTCAAAACCCAGCGCTAATCAAGGGCTGTCTGCTGAAGCGACAACTTGGCTGTGGGGCTCTGGATATAGACCTTTTACCGATCACTCAACCCCTACTCTTCGAGAAGTCTTACGCCTATAGTGGATTTTGATGGGATTAGCCGTGCGACTTTGAGTCCACAGTGGGCTAACTGATAAAATTATCGTAACCATTTACAAATTCCTGGGGAAGTTTGAAGAATTCTGCGTCTGTTGATATTTGCTTTTACATTCCGACGACATTTTGGCCTACTCAGTTACCCTCCTCAAGTGCTGAGAACTGGTCGGGATTTGGGTTAGGGATTTATGCCTGGACTGTACAGACGTATCTCAAACTACGGGAAGCAGGGGTTGCCTGTCGGCTAACTGATCAACTGCCTGAGGAGGGCATTGTTCTCTTTCATGCCAATGCCACTCGGGGAGGGAATATTCGCCCCGGTGCCCATCGGTTGCTTATTTGTTTGAAGGCAGAGGCAACGTTATGCGCTCAGGCCCAATTCCATGTGGTACAAAATCCTTGTGAGGCAGTTGGATGGTTAGGTTGTTATTTCATACCCCATTGGCCGCAACCTGGACTACAGCCTCGTTTGGCAGAGCGAAAAAATCGGTTTGAAACTATTGCATTTTTAGGACATCGCAACAGTTTAGCTGCTGAGCTCATGGAACCAGAGTGGGAGAAACAGCTACAGCAGCGCGGCCTGAACTGGCTACCTGTAATTAATACTAATGTATGGGATAGCCATCAAGCCGTGGATACTCGCTGGAATGATTATCGAAACATTGATGCGATTGTGGCGGTGCGTCAGTTTAATCTGAAGCGTCCTGGCTATCGTCGTAAGCCTGCCACTAAACTTTATAATGCCTGGTTAGCGGGTGTTCCAGCCATAGTGGGTCGAGAGCTGGCCTACCAAACGGTGGGTACTGCTGGTGTGAACTATTTAGAAGCTAACTCTATGGCAGAACTGTTGTCTTGTTTAGATAGACTGCGACAAGATAGCTTACTGCGGGCAAGGATTGTCAAAAAAGGACAAATCCGCTCCATTCACTATACTCCAGAAGTGATTACTCAGCGATGGCAACAGTTTTTGAATGAGGTGGCGATACCAGCTTACCAGGCCTGGTGTAGCTGTTCTGACTGGCGACGTCAGGTGCAATATGGGCAGGCTAGGTTAAGGAATTATGGCGATCGCATCACCCGTCGTCTAAATCTCTAACCAGTCATTTTCTATACCTTTTCAAATGCCAGCCACAGGGTTGTAGAAAGTTAGCGATGCCCAGGGTGGAAAGTGTAGAGCCGAACCCATGACCGTCATCCCATGGGTAACATTAGTTAACACCGTAGGGGCAAAATACCAACCAGGGCAATGGCCTTGGCCACATCCATGGGTGCACCGCCACCCACCGCCACAATGCCGTCAGCTTGATGGTGGTGATAGGCTTCCAACCCAGCTGTTCCATGTAGTTCACCAACGTAGAAATCAGATCAAACTGGCGCATAAGATTGATCTGGTCGTAGCAAGGACGTTCTGCAACATCCTTCTCATCGGCAATCACACTTTTCTACGGAAGCGATCTGGGTAGCTGGCACCAGCTTTGCCCGGGTACCGCCCAACAGGTCAGTATATGAAACCAGAAAAAATTTAATGCCCAGCTCTTTTGCTTTTTCGACCAGTGTTTGCGTTTGCGTCAGCGTTCCTACCATAATCTGAGGATCCATAGGCTATGCTCCCTCAGTAAAACAGCAGGAATAGGCAGCTTTTGTAGCTGTGGCTACCATCTGATGAAGCATCACACTTAATCAAGCTGCTTGACCTATGAATCATAGCGATTACAAGAGTTCAGCCTTGATAAATAGCTGTCGCTTGTCATAACAAATGTAACAATAGTGACTATTCATTTAGTCAACTTGAGGACAGTTTGATATGGGTAATATCGCTAGCATGGCTTTTAGCTAACCGCCTGTTGGCATCAAACTATAGGTTGAAGATTGCGATCTCAATGAAAATTCTAGTTATTCAAAACAGTGTTCGAGATCCCGTTGGCATTTTAGGAGACCATTTAATCTATCAGGGTGCTGAGCTGACCACCTGGCTCCCAGAACAGCAACCCAACTTACCTGAAGGAACGTTTTCAGGGCTAATTATCCTGGGGGGACATATGAATGCCCATGAGGATGACAAGTATCCTCATTTACAGCAGGTGGTTACTCTGATTCATCAATTTCACACTGAGAACAAGCCCATCATGGGAGTGTGTCTGGGGGCTCAGTTAATTGCCCGAGCCTTTGGTTCTCAGGTATATCTCCACAGTACACCAGAATTGGGATTTTCTCCGTTGGCGGTAGTTACAGATGCCGTCACAGAACCCTGGCTAAAAAATTGCCCTGCCAATCTGCACATTATGCAGTGGCACTTCGACACATTTGATCTGCCAGGGCCAGCAACATTGTTAATGACCAACGATATTTGTAAGCATCAGGCCTATCGCATCGGCACCAATATCTATGGGTTTCAGTTTCACCTGGAAGTTACCCCAGAGATTATTGTGGATTGGCTAACGGCGAAAAGTGACTGGATTGATACCCACTATCCCAATCTAGACCAGCAAATACAGAAACAGATAAACATCCATACTGACAATGCCGCCACCTTTGCAGAACAGGTTGCTTACCATTGGCTTACACTGTTTCCTGATGCTGTTTCCAAATGGTGCAGGGTTCAAAGTTGAAAGAGGACAACCATCAACAAGATTGAAGTCAGGCTCGCTAATAGGGTTCGGCTTACGTTCCATTGATTCCAACGAGGTTCAAAGTGCAGACGGGCGGTTCTGAGCGCCGTTCCCTCCATGGCATCGATCTGTAGCATTTGGAGTTTGTTATTTAGCGGGACGTTAATTGTGAATGTGGGTAATTGGACGCCAAGGATATAGAGCAGCGGAGTTACAAGCAACAGCATACGCTGCATGCCATCCAGTTGCCCAATACCCAATCCGGCAGCGACCAACAACGCTACGATTGAACCAACCCAGGTGGCGACAAATATCGGCTGGTTATTTTGGATAACTCCGTCGATCACTTGAAAAGCCCGGATAAACTCCCGATCATTTAACGTTTTAATTCCTGGCATAACGACTGAGGCAAACGCAAAAAGGAAGCCTGCCACGAGAGAACATAACAATGTTGCCAAGAGTAAGATAATTTGGAAGCTAGCTGTGGTTGACATGGGTTGAGTCTCCTAATTTGAGGGGTCGCTATAGTGATATTTCGGAAACTATATAGGGAGATGAAATCGCAACAGAGTAAAAAAATTTTGATAGATGATGCGATCGCGCCACTCCCAGAAATTTCCTCGACAGTTTCAGCTTATGGAAACTGCCGAGGTAGGGCTGTCTATTTCTTGCGGGACTATCACAATCTTGTGGCGGATGGACAGCATCCCTTGGATGGACAGCATATTAGTTTACGAACCCACTCTTAAGGTAGGTAGTAAAGATAGTTTTCTACATCCCAATCACTGGTGGTAGCCAGGAAGCGTATCCACTCATCTCGTTTGTATTCGTCAAAGAGACGATACATTTCACCGGGCAATGCCGACTTAATGACCTCATCATCGGCAAGCCGTTCTAAGGCCTCCCCCAAACACATGGGTAGCTTCTTCAGATAAGGATTCACCATCGAATCCACTGCCCGATATTCAAACCGTCCCGGTGCAGAAACTCTCAGACCACAGGGGGAAAACGGCTTCCAGAGAATCCACTTTCATCTGATTTTGTTGGGCAGTTGGTGAGTCGTTTAAGTCCCCTGTTTCATGGAGAATTTGAAACAGGCATCTACCCCGATGAGTGGTATTAGCGTTCGAGGCTGAGTCTACCCGATGTAACGCGGGAAATGTGTAACGCATGGAAATGCGATCGCACTACCCGCCATCTCAACCTCTAAAGCTTCCACCAAACCATAGCCCACTCCCCTGATCGGCATCACCCAAGTCACTCAGCTACTCTCAGAAAAGTCTTATGAAAAATTCAGTTTTTGGTCAGATGGCACTCAGCCGCTGGCGACATGTTTGTAATCGGGGGGCAACAGTTTTCAGTCTCAGAAACTGTCACTAGATTAATTTTTATAGATTTCCAATTATGACGAGGCCTGATCACATGGTGATAGATAGGAAAGTTGAAGTTGTTGCTGTGGCATACTTGAATCTCAACATTCGCTATAGTGAAGCTGAAGCATTAGTCTCAGCATGGCATAAACAATATCCTCAATATGATTACCAGACATTAGTTCAATGGATTTTGGCTGGGGATGTCACTTATGTTGATGGGCAACTTAAGTTGGCCGCCTACGCAACGTCAGAAGATTTAAAACAACTCGTTATTCAGATGCGAAGTGCGGCTGGAGTTAGTATTAAAGACCGTCGGCATAACCTCACGACGTATCGAAAGTGTTTTGTTGGGTCTGAAGCTGTCCAATGGTTAATGGGTAACTTGGGTCTGACTCTCGATGAAGCTGTACGTGTAGGACAGCGCTTGTTAAAGCGCGGCATTATTCATCACGTTGTCGATGAGCAAGACTTCAAGAACGACTATTTGTTTTATCGCTTTTATGCAGATGAGTAATACTGATGCTTAAGGAAGCACACCCCTAGCGGCTGCACCATGACCACCCTAGTTTCCCTGTTTTTGAGCAATCACTGCAATTGGGCCACTACCCGGTGGTCCTTCATTTCACCGGATGGGGATGCCTCTGCCTTAGCAAAAATATTAACGATAGAGCCAGTTGAATTTCCTCGTGTTGAAATAGAAAATGCTCCTGGTTGGTCTCAAAATGAATTGAGTGTCAGTCTTTAATAGGTGCTTATCACTGCCAATTTGCAAACCGCTGTCGTTGTCGTTGTGCCATCCAACAGGTGATTTCCCACACATCGGCAACGGGCATGTTTGTATACGGTAAGGTCTGCATGTAACCGTCGTAGAGAAACTCTGGCATCATTGTCGTTTGTGCCATACCTCTTATCCGTTGTTTCTCCCAGATTAAACTCCACCATCGTTCATGGGCCGTAAGCGCTTCTTGGTATTCTGGTGCGCGAGGATCAGAAACCTGGGCATGTTGAGGATAACCAACCCGACACTGGATATGCTGCGCCCGTTCAGCACACAGTTCCAAAATAGACCATTCTGTATCAATCAGGCGTTCACAAACAACACACCAGTGGCTAAAGTCACAGGTGAGCTTCATTGAAGGATATTCTTTTAACAGGTCGCGAGTCGTCCAAGGATTGTACAGTGAACGACTGCGATGGGTTTCAAAACTGACGATACAGCCAGAAGTGTGCTCTAATTCCAGGGCACGTCCAAAAAAGTCTACATTTTGCTGCCAGGACCAGGCATCATAACCACACATGGTGGAGACAAACAGCGCTCCCATATCCTGGGCATGGTCAATCACCCATTTCAAGTCACCCAGATGATCGTCGATGCTGCGGTCGGGGCGAGGTATCCACCAGTCTTTGGGGTCGTTCGAATCGCTCCCCGTGGTAGCTTCTGCGATAAAAACCAAATCATTATCCTGAAGCAGCTGCCGGAGTTGTTGTTGTTGCTGCTTGTCTTGTGGAATAGGTCCTTCGATACCGTCAAAGCCGTCGTTGAGGGTTTGTTGCACCAGTAGGTCTAGGTCAGTTGGCCCGGTCCACCATGAGCGTAAGATGAGAAGTTTCACAACAGTCTTGTGTTAAAAAAAGAGATATTTATATCGCCAGCTGTAACAACACTTGCAATAACACATTTGCCCCATTCTCTAAATCTTTAGGAGCTGTGTATTCTTTTACATTATGGCTAATGCCATGGGCGCTAGGAACAAAAACCATAGCTGTAGGAGCCATGGGCGCAATTAACCCGGCGTCATGACCGGCTCCACTGGGCATGGATTTGACCGATAGTCCTAATCCCTCAGCTGTTTTTGTTACTAGGTCAATTATGCCAGTGTCAAAGACAACGGGTTCAAAGCGAGCTAAAGAACGACTGGTAATTTTCAGCCCCTCTGCCTTGGCGATGGCAGCGATTTTAGTATTCATTCGGGCTTCAGCGTCTTTTAGACAGGTTTCATCGGTGTTGCGCAAATCAACGGTGAGGCTAGCTTCTTGGGCAATTACATTGATCAAGCCAGGTTTGACTTGCATGGAACCGACAGTAGCCACTTGATTACCCCCCATGTCCAGGGCAAGATTGCGGGCAGCGATTGCGATCGCACTTGCCCCATAGCCTGCATCATGGCGCAAATGCATCGGCGTAGTACCGGCATGGTTCGACACACCCTTCACGGTGTACTCTTTCCACGACATCCCCTGAACACCAGTCACTGCACCAATCTGGAAACCTTCTAATTCCAGTACTGGCCCCTGCTCGATGTGCAATTCCACAAATGCTTTTACCGGTTGACTACCGCAGGGCACTGTTCCGACATAGCCAATCCGTTCTAAATTTTCGCCAACGGTAGTACCGTCAACTCCCACTGAGGTCAGAGCGTTTTCTACCGGGAAGCCACCGCTAAATACCCAGCTACCCATCATATCGGGCTGAAATCGGGCTCCTTCTTCATTGGTAAAAAAGGCCACTGCGATCGGATGACGGGTTAGAATGTTGTTTTCATTCAGGGTGGCGATGATTTCTAACCCAGCCAGTACCCCCAAATTACCATCGTAACGGCCCCCCGTTGCCACCGTATCGATGTGGGAGCCGGTCATCACTGGAGGGCCAGCTTCTAGACCGGCACGGGTGGCGACAACGTTGCCGATCTGGTCAATGGTGATGGTCAGTCCTAGCTCTCTCATCCAGCTAACAACCAGGTCTCGACCAGCTTTGTCTTCGTCGGTGAGAGCAAGACGACAGACACCGCCATCTGAGATCGCACCAATTTGAGCTAGCTGATCTAACCGTTGGAGAAGACGCTCCTTGTTGATACGTAAATCAGCGAGGGAGAATGAACTTGTAAGAGAAGAGAGCTGAGAAACCATTGTATAAGCTTAGTCCTGACGAATGATCAACATTACTAAATTTGCCTAAATCTTATCGAAGAATTATGGTTATTCAACTTATTGAAGGGGATCTGGAATAACAACCGTAAACTGCTAATCTGGTTTCTGAAAATCTTCAGTTACCTCATTGCCTAAAGCCAGCTCTCTAATTCCGCTCTACCGGAATCTGAATATCACTCCGCTTTAACCCATCTGGAATAAACGGTCCATCATAGAAAAACCGTCGCGGCGGCCCCACCACCTCATACTCCGGATGCGCCGTCAGCCAATCCTGTAACTGCTGTACACCCCGCGTATACACCCCATAGCCATAACCACCCCGCAATCCAATACTTACCACCGTCATCGGCAATATATCCTCCACCCGCACATTCTGCGCCACCTCTTTCGGTACCACATCCAAACTGCGATACAAAAACGAAACTGCCGCATCTCCGTCTGAAATAGCGCCTGTCTGTAGCGTCGCCGTCGGATACCGCGTCTCCACCGGAGCTGTCATCGAAATATCATTGTCGCTAATGTGACGAAACAACGGCGAAAACCCACGAGATGCCGCCTTACCTAAGTCGCCCCGCACCTGCACCGTCGCTGCCCGATAGG
This sequence comes from Leptothoe sp. LEGE 181152, assembly GCF_032906605.1. Taxonomy (NCBI): domain Bacteria; kingdom Bacillati; phylum Cyanobacteriota; class Cyanophyceae; order Nodosilineales; family Cymatolegaceae; genus Leptothoe; species Leptothoe sp. LEGE 181152. The sequence goes on along the minus strand of NZ_JASATU010000017.1, from coordinate 711,718 downwards.
CCGGATACTGCTTAATTTCAATCTCACCCTTCGCCGTAGGGGGTGGAAACCCCTCTGGCAAAGGCGCAGATGCGGCCCGATAGCCCCAGACAAACAGCGCTCCTAAGCCAACGATTATCCCAACAATTAGCAGTCCCTGACTTGGTTTCATAATATTGGGGCTAATAACTGAATTAAAGACCTACTCTAGCGCAGATGTCATCGCCAGGGGAGCTTGAGTGATGCCAGCCTGTTCCAGGGCCACCGCTGCGGTAAAGAGAGACTGCTCATCATAGGGACGGGCAATCAGCTGCACACCCACGGGTAACTCTCCAGGTAGGTGAACGGGAACGGAAAGGACTGGTAAACCAATAAATGATAAAGGCTGAGTATAAAATCCTAGATGGGGGCGTACCAAGACCGTCTCACCGTCTAGCTCCATGGTGGTTTGCTCAATGAGAGGAGCTGGGCAGGGTGTTGTTGGTGCTACAATCAGGTCCACGGTTTTGAATAGTTCACGGACCTGGTCTTGATACCAGCGCCGAAAACGTTGGGCTTGAATATACCAGCTACTGGGGATTAATGCCCCTGCTAAAAAGCGATCACACGTCGCTGAATCAAAGTCTTGTGGCTGAGTTTGTAAGCGAGATAAATGCAGCTGACTCCCTTCGCTGGCGGTAATCAAATAGGCTGCAGCTCTGGCTCGTGCGGCTTCTGGGATCGTCACAGTACGGGTGACATTGAGGGCCGTGACGACCTTGTCTAAGGCCTGGGCAACGGTGGGGGCCATGCCTTTGGCAAAGTGATCGGTTGCGATCGCAACCCGCATTCCAGCCATATCGCCTGACAAATCAGGGATAATTCCCGGACGATCCGTACAAATAGGGTCTCGTGCATCTGGGCCTTGCAATATTTGAAAGGCATTGGCAACATCTGCAACAGAACGGCCAAACGGGCCAATATGATCGAGACTGCTAGAGAACAAAAAAGCCCCTGCCCGCGATAACCGACCATAGGTGGGCTTCAGGCCATATACACCACATAAAGCCGCAGGCACCCGAATGGAACCATTCGTGTCAGACCCTAGGGTTAACGGCACTAAACCGGCAGCGACAGCAGCAGCAGATCCACCCGATGACCCGCCCGAGATGCGCGTCAAGTCATGGGGATTTGGGGTGGCACCATAGTGCTCGTTGACCGTGACAAATCCATAGGCATACTCATCCATATTGAGTGCTCCCACCAGAATTGCCCCTGCCGCTTTGAGGCGAGCAACAGCGGTTGCATCCTGGGTGGCTGGTAAATTGGCCTGATTAATTTTGGAACCAGCTAAGGTAACAGTGCCAGCAATGTCAAAGAGATTTTTAACCGCAAAGGGAACACCGGCTAAGGGACCTACCGGTTCTCCTGCTGCCTGTTTACGATCCAGTGTAGCGGCAGCCTCTAATGCTGACGATGCTAGGACTGTCGTAAAACAATTCAAGCGTTCATTCTGGGTTTGAATACGCTCCAGGGTAGCTGTTACCACATCTTGGGCTGTGATTACTCCCCGTTGGAAATGGGCAGTAATTTCTGCGGCGGTTGATGTGATTGCTGATGGGGTCATGGTTCAAACCTTGGCGCAGACTCAAGATTATCAGGTAATGAAAAGTCTAAGACGGGCTGCGCAATGGCCTGAACACGCTCAAAGTTTTCGACCACACTAGCCATCTGTTCTGGCGGAATAGCTAAATTTAACAGCTGTGCTGATTGTCGCACGTAGGTGGCTGCATCAAAAGGACTGTTGAATTGATCGGTTGCTTCTGGAGAGGGTGTGGCCATGGGGGCTGAACAAAAATCATATGTCACCTATTATCTCTTAAATTATACCTGGCAACTCTTATGAATGTTCCATGATACGGAACCAATGCTTTCTCATACGTTTTATCCACAATCAGACTAATCCTTGAGAGACCTTTCTATAGAAAGGTCTCTCAAGGAAAAGAGACTTTTGAATTGTTAATCGATCTAACCAATCATTACTTCTGGCAAAGCAGCGAGTGCTGTATCATTGAGCGGCTCACCACCGTATAGGCTGTATGACCGAGCCACCGCACCCGTGAATCCAGCATTGTAATCAAGGGCAACTTCATTAGTAATATAATTTGTCCGTTCATCAATGTAGCTGTAGTCATTGGGTGAACTGGGTCCGCCAACTAATGCGCCATACAAGATATGTTCGTTAGGAGCGCTACTATTGATGTCAGTTGTGCCTGAAGCACCTCGGTGGTGGGGGTTCAGGGCAAAATCATCACCAAAGCCAACTTGATAGCTGAAGTTGTTGGGATTATTGCCTAAAATATAGTCAACCTGTCCTTGCGCAAAATTGCTGTAACGGTTGTCATAGTCATTGACGGTGTCACTATAAATTCCGGCTAAAAAGGCCGTGTTGGCACTATACCGTAGTGAACCCCATTGATCGAGCCAGGCAAGCCCTCCCTCTGTATAGGTAATTCCATTCCCATTCCGATTACTCCAGTAGTCAAGCCATGTCTCAGCATCGTTGCGATATTGGCTATTTCCGGTCTCCTGTGCGAGTAAAACAGCTGTCCCGTAAGATTTATTATCCCAACTTTGGGTCCATTGTTTATTCACTCCTTTGTAAGAGTCTTTGGCTTTAGATAAATACCCCGATTCGCCAGCTTTTACCAACCAGGCGGCACCCCAGGCAAGTTCATCTTCATAGCCACTCCAGGAATTGTAGTAGTTTGCGGCATCGGGAATAGAGTCAGAGTATTTGCCACGATAGGTATCAGCAAAGTCATAAAGTTGTTTTGCGTTGGTTAACAACTTATCTGCATAGTTAGCATTGGTGGACTTAAAGACGATTGATGCAGCAGCTAAGGCTGCGGCTGTCTCCCCAGCCAAATCAGATCCAGGATTGTTACTATCAACTTTGTAAGCTGGACGCTCCATCGTCATAGATTCTGCTGAACCCCAGTAGGCATGGTCAGTTCCACCATTACCCACCTGTCCCCATAGAGCTGTTGTTCCATTACTGTTGGTCTCATGTGCTTTCAGAAAATAGTCAGTTCCCCATTTAATGGCAGCAAGAACCTCATCCAGTTGACCACTTTTCTCATAAGCCTCACGATATTCAATGACTCCCCAGCTTAGAAGCGTTATTGAAGATGCCATGGGCAATCCAAATTTTACATGGTCTCCTGCATCATAATAGCCACCTGAGAGATCCACTCCAACATCTGCACCATCATTGAGAGCCGAGTCATCTCGCCATGCAATGCGATTCTCTTTTGGTAAATCGCCAGAGCGTTGAGCCTCAATAAACAACAGAGATTTCTGTAAGGATTCACCATAGTTATAATCTCCGCCGTTATCAGGTGGTGAAAGATTCGGGGGGCTAGGTGGAGTTGGAGTTACCTCAGGTATGTCTGGATCAGACTCTGGTGGAGTAACATTCTCATTGTTATCCTCATCGAAAATTGTATCCTCATTCAGGACAAAGTTTGAGGGATCCTTTGGGGAACCGTTTGCATTGAAGCCAATAAAAATTGGCTCACCTGTTGCTATTGTGCTGTTGTAGTCAACATTCTCTATTGTGTAGAGATTACCGTTTTGGCTGATGACCTTACCGCCCCAGATATTAGTGATATCAAAATCTGCTTCAAACTCAAGTTGCCAACCATCAATTGCCGTTGATTCTAAATTTGTTATCTCAAAACCACCTGTAAATCCACTTCCCCAATTGTTTGCAACGGTGAAGTCAATGTCTGCTGGAGCAGAATGTGTAGGAGATGGGGTGGGTTGAGGGTTGGGAGTCGGCGTAGATTCAGGGGTAGGTATCGGTATAGATTCGGGAGTTGGCACAGGAACAGAAACTAATGCAATACTTGAATCATTGAGCTGAACGTTGCTAATGCTTAGATCAACATCACTGGCAGCGTTTGCACTAAACCCAATACTTATGCTGTTGTTTGAGGTTACTTGTTTATTCCAATCTAATGCGCGAACGACATATTTTGAACCTTTGTGACTAACAATTTCTGCATTCCAAAAATTAGAGATCTCAAAATTGCTTTCAAACTCCAATGTCCAACCATCTAGGGGCGTATCACTTGGGTTGCCAATCGTAATGGAACCATTGAAACCGCTATTCCAGCGATCATTCTCTAGGAACTCAACAGAATACATAATTATGAGGGGTTAGATATTGCTACGGCAAAACAGAGTCGTTTCTGACCTATGGGCATGCAAAAACATCAGCCAAGCAGGAGTGTCGACTGGTGAAAAATACATGCGAATTATTTTTGAAAGAACCAACCTTACAGGGCGTCAGTAATGTCTCAACCTTGTGCTGACGAGTATTTTAATTATTCAATAAATAGCCAAGAGAACACGTGGCTTGAAAAACTTGTCAAAACGCACTGCCACTACAATGCGCAACGTTAGTTTCAATCCATCGGCAAGTTGATACACAGTAACAGGCCACACGAGAAGCAAGTGGCGATGCTATAACTCAGCTCTCAAGCGTTTACGTTAAGCCTTATGGAAGATGAGCCTTTGAAATTGTGGACATATCCCACAAACCTATTAACCCTGATTAAATAAAGTGTCAAGCTTTTCTGTTGTTAACGTCAATTTAACATAAATTTTTCAAGGTTGCAAGAATTTCATCCAAATTCTCTTATTCCGGATAGCTTAGGATTTCGATGAGAATTGAAGGTGTTGTCGTTTTTTTGATCACACGAAAATGAATGGAATACCTTATTCTCGCTAGTTACCTATAGTGTTATTTTTTACCATTGGGTTGCCAACCTGGTTTACCAAAGATGTACTTTAAAGCACAGGAAAATCGCTTGCTATGCCTAACATCTTTGATGATTTGCCATAACTCATAGAAGTTAATGACAATTGGATTGACCGACCCGATCTGTTTGGTAAGGCCATAGGTGATTTTCTCAGTCTCAGCTTGGTAAGTGTCAAATAGGTGATCCCAGATAATCAAGATTCCGCCATAGTTTTTGTCAATACACCTCGGACCTACCCCATGATGAACACGATGAACTGATGGTGTATTAAAGATGTTATCTAACCAACCCAGCTTTCCGATTCTTTCAGTGTGAATCCAGGTTTGATAAACAACAACTATCACCAAGGCAATCAGTGTTTGAATAACATCAAAGCCTATTAAAATCATCGGGATGAAGAATATCCATTCAATTAGACTTTCAACCCAGGCTAACCGCAGGGATGTGGTTAGATTATATTCAGGGGATGAATGGTGAACGCTGTGATACGACCACAAAACACGTATCTCATGCTCCCAACGGTGCATCCAATAATAGGTGAAATCTGCCAGAATAAGGGCCATTCCCCAGCTCCACCAGGTTAAGGGTAGCTTCCAGGGAATAAAATATTCAACAGCGAATAGACCTAGCACAAAGACTAGTCCGTAAAAGGTGCGATCTAACAGCAGGCCAACAAAAGCAATGCCGAAGTTCGCAAAAGTCTCTCCCTGATCCCGACGACGCACAAAAGCAATATCCCATACAGCTTCAAGAATGATAGCCACAAAGAAGATGAGATCGATTAATTCCAGAGCTTCAAATATTTCCATAAATCCATCAAAACGGGTGAAATCAATGTCCATTTGGGCTTATCCTCCTTACTCTCTTTAGTTTTTATATCGAGCGCTTGGTTTATTTTGACCGCAAAAAGTTTCTATGGCGCGATGCAACTTATAACGACATATTTACTGTCTACTGGGAGAATGCTTCTCGAAATAGGCAAGCAGCATCTGTGTTAATAGATGAATTTGTTCCTTAAATGAGAAACTGCTATCGTCCTCTAATTGCTCAATCAAAATGCCATTAATGAGGGTCCAAATAAATCGAGCGAGTTTCAGATCGGTGAGGTCTAAAAATTCAGATATCTCCTGCTGACTTCTCTGATCAATTTTTTGAAAGACAGGATTGTCATTAATTTCCGCTATGTCGTGATGTTGATAAAAATCCACCCAAATTGCGGCTTGTTTAATAAAGTGATCCTCATTCTCTACTAAAAGCGTCTCCAGCGCTTGCATGCGATCCAAAAGCGTATGTCCACGCGTGGCTGCTTTAAATAACTGAAACTCCTGCATACTCACTTCTTCCACTAGCTGCTCAAATAAAGCCTGCTTACTAGGGAAATAGTGATACATTGCCCCGGTTGAGATACCTAGCTCCTTGGATAGCTTTCTTGTTGTGACATTGGCATACCCTTCCTCTGCAAACAAATTAAAACATTTGTACAGAATTTCTTTTCGGTATTGCTCAGAGTCAACTATCTTAGGCATGATTTTATATCGAGCGCTCGCTCTATTATATTCACTTCAAAATTTTAGTGTCAAGTGGTGACGTCGAAATTGAATTGGTCTGATCATGTGTCATTTCTAGTTCAATGTACAGGGACACCAGATATTTGAATATCTGGTGTCCCTGTAATCAGAGATCGATATCAAGATAAAGTATCCGTCAGCTTCTAGGCTGGTTCTGGACCATTAAATAGCGACAGTTGGCTAGCCTGATCGCTAGCAATAAGTTCCCAACCTTCACGCAACAGTTTTTGAAACGTGGAAAACCCGCGTGAACCGATGGCCATATGGTCAGGGCTTATAAACTGAGGGAACATCGTGTAAGGACGCCAGGATGTTCCCTGCTCGATGCGCAGATGTAGAATCTTTTCTTGCCCGTTATCCTGGGGTAGCCAGGCCATTTGTTTAATCATGGTAACCTCCTTAACCCAAGGGCTGATCGAGTCACTCGATCAGCCCACTTACACTCCTTTGAGCATGGCTTTATAGCTTCAAGTAACATTCTTTGAACGTGTGCCTGATCCAATTATCTTTCAGCATGAGCTGACGCATGGCTTCAAGCAAATACTCTTGAGCTTGATCGGGGGCAAGGTTTTCAACCTGTTCCCTGAGGACTTTAAGTTGAAATTCTTGCTCTAATGATAGTGTTCCAGGTGTACTCATAAGATCCTCCTTGGGCTCTACAAAAGCCCACGTATACCAGCTATTAATGACTGATTCACATGGTATGGTGTAGAGTCCTTTACAGGAATGTCCCAAAGAATACCTCTCTTAACTAGCGGAGCTGACCTGTTGAAGTTTAACGACTCAGGCTATGTCCAACAGCTGTTAGCGCTCTACGACAAGTGTGAATAGTACTGCCTCAATAGCTATCCAATTTTCAAGGTGACACACTCAAAACGAACGACCCTGAAGCGAAATGAGTATGTTGGCTATCGGGACACGTAGCAGAATCAGAGGTAGGTCAGTCTTTTTTCGTTTCAATATAAATGTTGTAAGACTTTCTATCTCCAAGAAAGAGCAAGCCTGGACAGTGTTTGGGGATTATTTTGATAGACAATGGGTGTCAAGCTTGTGTTTTCTTATATTCATTATAGCAAACATAATTTCCCTACTTTCGCAACAGTACTTTACAGTTGTTGTTGCAGCAACAGGTTGATTTTGAGGCTAAGGGAGCTGCGGCCAAATGATGCACTCGCTCAACCCGGTTTTGACTTCGCTCAACCGTCCAGCTTTGAGAGTTGAGGCTTCGATGGTGAGCTCAGCCGAACCGCGAAGTTGAAACTCGCTCTACGGGTATTTCATTTTCGACCCATCCCCTAAGGCTAAGATGAGGTCTTTTTACGTTATAGGTTTCTGGTTCTCATACTGTCAATGACGTGCTCCCCAACAAAGTTAGGTCCTGCAAACGTTTGATGCACAGATGGAGGTTGATGGATCCGTCCAGTAATGGGTTCAAAGTCTTTGATATTAAAAGCGTAGGGCCATACACTGCCATCCCATCCCACCACGTCTAGGGGATGATGGGTGTAACAATATTGGGTGAGGCTGCTCCTGGCTCTCACTCGCACTTCAAAAACCCCCATTTCATCATGGGTCAATAGTTTCTCCGGTGGTCGAATATCGCGCTCACAGTAGGGAGCTTGTTCTAAAAATTGTCCCTGGGGACTGAGGTATTGCTGCGGTGGCTGGATATGCCCCGAGGCTTCTAGAGATAGATGGATTTGCTCCACTCCCCTTTCTGGTATCAGCCGCCAAAGCACACCCGCTGGAATTATTAGATAGTCTCCTGACCGATAGTGCAGTTCTCCCAGCTGACTTTCCAAACACCCTTTGCCCTGGTGAATAAACAAGAGTTCATCCCCATGGGCAAAGCGGTACCAGTAGGTCATGGGCTCGTTAGGATGGGCAATGGCAAGGGTAACATCAGCATTAGAGAGTAAGGGTAGGAGAGATGCGATCGCACCTCTCCTACCCCACTTACCTTCCCACAGCACTCTCTTTTTTGAAATTCCTCTGGATGCTACACTCACTGACTACATTGCTGTCCTCCAGGGCACTCCAGCAGCTGTCAAGGTCCGTACGGGAGGGCTAACCGCTTCCCCTTAAAGCGACTGCCGGGCTACACCAGCCATTACGCAGCTGGCAAACCTTGCCCAATGGTGATTCGGTTCAGATGCATGGCTTGCTTAACCTAGCGATCGCAGCAGCTTTTGCCTATGGCTATGGGGCCACTGCAGCCGAGATTGCCAGCATTTTACAAATCGATACCCTCAATGATCTAATTTTCTCGGAACACGAGATTATTTGCCATAGCCCCCTCTGGTCAAAGGAATCGGAGCTATCCACAATAGCGGGACATTTACCATTAGACAGCCTTGCCCGTGTACGCAGTCGTTATTTCCTAGGAATTGGTTCCTGTTCTTTCCAAGAACCCTTGGCCGAGCTTTACCGTTTGAAGCTGTTCAACGATCCTGCGTCGGTACCGTCCTATGTCCTCTCTACCTGACACCACCCATGACCCACATCGGACACCTGGGGGTTCCTCTTAGAAATTACCCACCAGGGCAAAAAGCCCATCCAGTTATCCACGGGAGAACAGCGTTTTTTCTTAGCTGACGGTGACGAAATCAGTCTGCGAGGATATTGTGAGACACCAGGTTACAAAAAAATTGGGTTTGGCGAATGTCGGGGACACGTTCTCGCTGCGATCACTCAATAATATTTGCTAGAATAAAAGTACATATGCACTATCTGGAGTTTTTATGATGCAAATTCCCTCTTTTTAGTGAGATCCCTGTTTCTAATTGCTACAGAGGTTTTTCTAACCTTTGTTCAGCTCGACGATTTAGCTGATTACAGCGAGTATGTCTTTAAGGTTAAAGAATCTCGCATGTTGGCCCTGTGGGCACTGGTGAAATATGAAGTCTAAGGATTTCTGCTAAGACATTATGTTTTTTGTCAAAATCAACACAGTATTAAATATTTTCTTCACACTATAGGTATCTCCTAATGTGCTCCGAATACCTTGACAGTGAAATGTCACTTCGGAGGAAATCTGATAATGAAACGTATATTTGAGTTTGGTGACTCTCTAGGGCCAGACAAAGTTGTTCATATTTATGACCACCATAGCGGATTAAAAGCTATTCTCGTGGTAGATAATGTTGCTTGTGGTCCTGCCATGGGAGGTGTTCGCATGGCTCCCAATGTCACTACGGAAGAAGTCTTTCGACTGGCACGAGCCATGACATTTAAGAATGCAGTGGCCAATCTTCCCTATGGTGGTGGGAAAGCGGCCATTCTTGCTAACCCAAAAGTACCTGCAGCCAAAAAAGAAACCTTGATGAGAGCGTTTGGGGTAGCGATCAAAGAAATAACTAGCTACATTCCTGGTCCTGACATGGGCACAGATGAAGCCTGTATGGCCTGGGTGCAGGAGGAAACCGGTAGAGCCATTGGTTTACCATCAGCAATCGGTGGTATTCCCTTAGATGAAATTGGAGCCACGGGCTATGGCCTTAGCGTTGTTGCCGATGTGGCCAGCGAATTTTGTTCTATTGATCTGAGCACAGCCAAGTTTGTGGTTCAAGGGGCTGGTTCAGTAGGGCTGCATACAGCCAGTTTTCTAGCAGCTAGGGGAGCCCTTCTGATCGGCGTAACCGATTCCCAGGGCACCTTGTTTAATCCTGATGGCATCGACATTGATCAACTGACTGAATTAAAACGTCAAGGCAAGAGTGTGCTTGATTATGCTGACGGAGGCAAACTGTCTCGTGATGCTGTCATTGATATTCCTTGTGATATCTGGATTCCTGCGGCTAGACCCGATGTCATTGACGCTGACAACGTCAATCGGCTAAAGACTAAACTGGTTATTCAAGGAGCCAACATTCCATTTACGGCTAAGGCAGAACAAATCTGTCATGACCGCAATATCCTGGTCATCCCTGACTTTATTGCCAATGTGGGTGGTGTGATTTGTGGTGCCGTAGAATATGGCGGCGGTACCAAGGAGATCGCGTTTCAAACCATTGAGGAAAAAATTCGCAAGAACACAACTCTAATGTTGGAAAACGTTGCAAGTACGGGTAAGCTACCTCGACAAATTGCAATTGAGATAGCTGAACAGCGCATACGCAGAGCTACAGCTTATCGCAGTAAGCGCCATGGCCCTGGGTTACAGCTGATTGCGTAGATAACGTTTGGGAAGGGTGTCTTGGGTTTGTTGCAGAATAACGAGTAACGAGTAACAAGTCACAAGTAACAAGTAACGAGCGAAGCCAGTTGCTAAGATATCCTACAGTTACACTAGATTAAGCCAACTTGTTTGCCTATCTTGGTAAATGCGGCAATGCACTGGTCCAGATGCTCACGGCTATGGGCTGCGGAAATCTGCACCCGAATGCGGGCCTTACCCTTAGGTACCACTGGATAGCTAAAACCAATCACATAGATGCCCTCTCTCAGAAGTTCTGCTGCCATAGTTTGAGCTAGATGGGCGTCATAGAGCATGATTGGCACAATGGGATGGGTGCCAGGTGCAATGGCAAATCCCTGTGCTGACATGCACTGCCGAAAATAGCGCGTATTTTCATTTAATCGTTCCCTGAGATTATGGCTCTGTTCAATTAAATCCAGAGCTTTGAGACTGGTGTAGACAATGACCGGGGCTAGGGTATTTGAGAATAGATACGGTCGCGATCGCTGCCTTAAAAGCTCCACCACAGATCGATACCCGGCTGTAAACCCGCCTGAGGCTCCTCCCAGGGCTTTACCCAGAGTGCTGGTGACGATATCCACTCGCCCTATGACACCACAATGCTCAATGGTACCGCGCCCAGTGGGGCCAAAGAATCCGGTAGCATGGCTGTCATCCACCATCACCATGGCATCGTAGCGATCGGCCAGGTTGCAAATCTCCCTGAGCTTAGCCACATCACCATCCATGCTAAACACTCCGTCCGTGGCGATCAGCCGTCGTTTTGCTGCCTGGGAGGTTTGCAGCGCAGTCTCAAGGTCTTTCATGTCACTGTGACCATAGCGATAGCGCTGGGCCTTGCTGAGGCGAATACCATCAATAATGCTGGCATGATTCAGATATCAAGGGTTCTGGTATCTCTTGTAACATGGTCACCACAGTTTTTTATGGGTATCACCTACGCCCGAAAATCTGATGTAGGAAGAATCCAAAAATCAGAAGATAGAAGTCGGAATATAGTCACCGATTGACTTCTGACTTCTGAGCCCTGAATTCTATACCTGGAAAAACGTTTGCTTTCAACGAGTCCTCCATCATATTTTTTTTCTTAACAAAATCCACACATTCTAGTTTGGTTCGTCCATGATCTACATAGAAAAGAGATTAGGATCGACTTAATTCTTTAAATTAAAGTCAAGCCTTTGGGGGAAGTAAGATGCCTCAGTTGGCACCACATATTTTTAATATGTTGCATCAGCAAGGGGTGCAACATGCGTTTGGCATTCCTGGAGATTTTGCCTTAACGCTCTGCGATGCGTTGGCTGAGAGTGAGATTCAACCTATTGTGATGACCCATGAACCCTCGGCTGGCTTTGCAGCTGATGCCTATTCACGCATTCGAGGTTTAGGGCTGGCCGTTGTCACCTATGGTGTGGGTGGTTTGAACATGGTGAACCCCGTGGCGGGAGCCTATGCCGAGAAGTCACCGTTGGTCGTGGGCACGTTTTTGACTGATATTAACTTGGGTCTGTTTAGCGCTCACTTAGAGCCAGCCTATGCCATTTCTGCGACCTCAGAGCATATCTCAGTGAAGCATCACCAATATCCCAATGACGGTGCCTATGCGTCATTGCGGATGATGGCCCATCAAACGGCGGACTTTGTGAAGATTCCTCGTTTGGATTATGCCCAGCTAGCTGAGTTGATGGGCGGTAGGGGGTTTGTGATCAAAACGGGTGAACAACTCTGCCAGGCATTTAATCAGGCGTGTACATCTGAGTCTTTTTGCCTCTTTGATGTGCACCTCGCAGCCGACGATGTTTCTCCAGCCTCGCAACAAATTGCCTCTCTATTCGCCAAAACGTTAAAAGGATAAGAATTTTCAAATCACATCCGCACCTGTGCCAGGAACGACCTATGATTACTCAAACGATATCAAATAGAAAACAATTTAGCTGTCTGAGTAGCTATGCGATTGAAACCATTAGCGATCGCAATCTCAAGACTATCCAACCCTTTTTTGAGAGATTACCAGCCGATCCCTATTTGGAAGGGCATTACCGGTTTCGGCGGTTTTCTCATTTTCAAGAAACAAACAAGCAAATGATGCAGTTGTCCCATGCATTTTTCTATCAGAGCAAGACCTACAATCCCCTATTGGGTAATGTTACGCGAGACTATGAAGAACTGTCTGGTTCACTGGTTCAATCTGATGCATTTCAGCAAACCCTGCTCACATTTTTTGAGTTCTGCAGACAATGTTCACCGTTTCATGAAGTGGGCGTACATCAGATTCGCGTAACCGCAGACCAGAGCGAGACGGGTAATCCTGCCCCCGAGGGCATTCACCATGACGGTGTCGATCTGGTTGGGATTCTTTGCATCGCTCGCCATGGCGTATCAGGCGCTGAAACCCAACTGTCTATTTTAAAAGGATCTGACCCCGTTTTCCGTAAAGTACTTAATCCTGGAGAGCTGCTCGTATTTAATGACCACCAGTTTTTCCACTACACTACCCCAATTGTGCCTGTAGAAGACAGCGGTTACCGCGATGTCTTTGTCTTCACCTGTCCAGATCTTCCCTTTAATCTCCCTGAGTAGAGGAGTATTTCCAGTGTCTCAATCTGTTGTTGTTCCCGCTTCTGACACCGCCACTTTACCCCTAGACTGGATTCGTCCCCAGTTTCCCGCCCTGGCTCAGGTAATGAATGGTAGTCCGATCGCCTTTCTCGATGGTCCCGGTGGCACCCAGGTGCCTCAACGGGTGATGGATGCCATGACAGATTATCTCATCCACAGCAATGCCAATGCCCATGGCGCTTTTATCACCAGTCAGCGTACCGATGAGGTTATAGCAGCGGCCCGTGGGGCCCTGGCTGATTTTTTGGGATGTAACCCTAACGAAATTGTCTTTGGCCCCAATATGACCACCCTCACCTTTGCCATCAGCCGTGCCATTGGCCGTGAGCTCCTTCCAGAGGATGAGATTTTAGTCACCTGTTTAGACCATGATGCCAATGTAGCTCCCTGGTTAGCATTAAGAGAACAGGGTATCATCGTTCACACCGTCGACATACATCCTGAAAACTGCATCCTAGATCTTAAAGATTTAATCAGTAAGCTTAATCACCGTACTCGCCTCTTAGCTATCACCTATGCATCCAATGCGGTGGGTACCCTCAATGATTTGCCAACAATTATTCAACTCGCCCATGATGTTAGAGCCTGGGTTTATGTGGATGCAGTCCACTATGCCGCCCATGGACCCATCGATGTCCAGCAGCTCGACTGTGACTTTTTGGTTTGTTCTCCCTATAAGTTTTTTGGTCCCCATATGGGGGTTTTATATGGCAAACGAGAACACCTGGAGCGGTTGCACCCCTATAAGGTGAGACCAGCCTCAGATGTGATTCCCGATCGATGGGAGACCGGTACCCAGAACCATGAAGGATTAGCCGGTGTGACTGCTGCTATAGAATACCTAGCAGACTTAGGACGGCTTGTGTCTCCCCAGGTGAGCAATCGTCGTGGGGCTGTATTCGCAGCGATGACGGCAATTCGTCACTCTGGAGAACAACTTTGTCAGATATTGATCGAGGGACTGTTACAGCTGCCAGGGATAACAGTGTATGGCATTACTGCACCAGAACAGATACTGTGGCGTTTGCCAACAGTGGCAATTCGCATGACAAAGCATCCCCCAGCAGCTATGGCAAAAACATTAGGAGAACAAGGAATTTTTACGTGGCATGGCAATTTTTATGCGCTAAATTTGACACAACGACTGGGAGTTGAAGATCAAGGTGGACTGTTACGGATTGGTCTAGTGCATTACAACACATTAGCTGAGATCAATCGTCTGTTGGCAGCACTGGCAGACATGGACCTCACTCGATAGTCTTGCCGTAGCTATTGTAGGAACTGCCGATGACCATTACCCTCGATCAAATTCGCCAGGCTGCTCAGCAAATCCACTCAGGCATTGTCCATACCCCTTGTGTCTACTCCACCAAACTCTCACAGCTGACCAAGACAAGAGTGGCATTAAAATTTGAAAATCTTCAGTTTACTGGTTCTTTCAAAGATCGTGGTTCCCTCTACAAACTGCTGTCGCTGTCGACCACACAGCAGCAGCAAGGTGTCGTAGCCATGTCAGCAGGCAACCATGGCCAGGCAGTTGCTTACCATGCCCAACGGTTAGGCATTCCAGCCGTAATTGTCATGCCTCAATTCACTCCTAGTGTCAAAGTTGAACGCACCCAAAGCTTTGGTGCAGAGATACATCTGTATGGCGACACCCTGGATGCAGCTAAAACCCTGGCCCAAAAACTGGCTCAGGAACGTCAGCTTACCTTAATTCATCCCTACGATGATTCGTTTATTATTGCCGGGCAGGGAACTGTTGCCATAGAGATGTTCAAGGATTGTCCTGACCTTGACAGCATCATTGTCCCTATCGGCGGCGGTGGCTTAATTGCTGGGATTGCCATTGCGGCTAAACAGATGCGTCCCAGTATCCACATCATTGGTGTGCAAACTACTCGCTATCCATCCATGTATCAGGCAATTGCTGGCAAACAGCCTTGTTTTGGCTACAGCACAATTGCTGAGGGGATTGCCGTCAAAACCCCAGGTAGTTTGACATTACCCATCGTTCAGAATCTGGTGGATGATATTGTCCTGGTGGAAGAAACAGACATTGAACAGGCGGTTCGACTGCTTTTAGAAGTTGAGAAAACCGTGGTTGAAGGGGCTGGTGCGGTGGGGTTAGCGGCCCTGCTAAAGAGGCATAAACAATTCTCTGGGAAGACAGTGGGTATTGTTCTCAGTGGAGGCAATATTGATTTACTGATTCTTGCTTCAATTTTGCAACGTAGTTTAGTAAGAGATCAGCGTCTAGTGCGGCTACAGGTGAATATTCGCGATATTCCTGGCGCTTTGGCAGCTGTATCTCAGATCATTGCTGAAACCCAGGCCAATATTGTTGGGGTAGAGCACCATCGGATGTTTACCGGTCTACCGGTACAATCTGCAATTTTAGAATTTTCCCTACTGATCCGAGGGCATCAACATCTTGAGCAGATTCTCAATAAGCTAAAATTAGCTGGACATGATGCCCATAGCATTCCCCTGGATGTTGATCTTGCGACTTGTTACGCCTAAAATCTATCACGCTTTAGGACGGTTGAGCTGTGTTCTTTAGTCACGTACAATCACCCCTTAAATCCGATCTCTTGCAAGATTCTCTCAACCTTAGCGCGGTGATTTTTCTCCCATTCTTCTAAAGATTGGGTTGCATCTTTCTCTGCCCGTCGCTTAGCCATATCCCAGATAGTCTCTTGTTGTTTAGCTGGGATAACTGCAATTCCTTCTTCATCAGCAACAACAATATCTCCTGTATCGACCTGTACACCACCGCAAATGATTGTGCTTTGTAAGGAGCCTGACCCTTGTTTTTTACCTGGGATTGGCATTGCCCCGCGAGCAAACACCGGAAACCGTAGCTCACGGACTTCTGCCACATCACGAATCACACCATCAATAACAAAACCAACGATACCTCTTTTTTGAGCTGTGGCACAAACATTACCACCGGATATAGCATAGTCTATGTCTCCGGCTTTTACGACAATTATGGAACCTGGTTCTGCTCGATAGATGGCTGCATGGAGCATCAGGTTATCGCCTGGAGCACAGCTGACAGTATACGCTGGCCCGGCAATTCGGGGGATATGGGGCCACATTTCCCTGATTCCCATATCCATAAACTGTTCACGTCCTAGAAGGGCATCAGCATAGGTTGTTGGAGACAGTTCACTGAATTTTGAAGGGGCCATGGGTTAGATCTGGATAACGATAACTATGTGCTAGGTTTCTAACACATAGTCGTCACAGTCGACGACCTTGAGGGCATTGAGCCTAAGGTATGGAATGTCACAACCAACTACCAATGAGCAGGTAATTGGCCCAAATATAGGGGGTTGTGTATCCGTAGTCGTGAATTAAGGACAACTGTGCCTGACGTACGGCATTAGCAATTGACATTCCTGGTTGAGTCAATAATTCGTAGAAACGGATCATGAATTGGGTGTTGGGTGTATCTTGGGCAATCCATAGGGTTGATAGGACGCTACGGGTGCCTGTTCTAGCCGCTAGGCCAGCCAATCCTAGGACTGCTCGTTTATCCCCCTGGGCGGTTTCACAGGCACTCAGCACAACAAGTTCAAGGGGGTGGACACCGCCTCGACTGCCTAGCCAAATCAGATTGTTTAGGTCTTGGGCTGAAATCTGTTCTTCGTAGGCGACGACATAGGTTTCATCTGGATCAGAGCTAAAAACACCGTGGGTTTTCCAATGGATGGCGGAAAAATTACCTGTTTCTAACTGCTGCTGCAGATTTTGATGGGTAAAAGATTCATTGAGCAACACATTGCTGCTATCTACATATTGGGAAATACCGTCTAGCTCTTCTCTCACCTTAGCAATGGCAGGAAACTGGGTTTGTTTAATTTCCTGAGATAGCTCCACACCCCCCATGAGAACCCGCAGTGATGGATTGACAGTCTCGGGTGTGAATACCTGGAGTCGGGGTGCGATCGCAATCGCATATCCCTTTTCAATCACATACTGTTCGCCATCGTAGAGCACCGCCATGGGAATATTTCGTAAGGGCCCATCCAACACAAATACAAGGGTTTGGATGGACGCCTGGCTCAGGTCCGTTGCCAAGGGCCGAATCAGCCAGTCATAGACGGTCTGGGCATCGGTCAATACTTCAGGTGTTTTACTGGGATTTGCTAAGTTTGCCTGTAAAGCTAGCAGGGTGGTGTCCGCTGTTTCTTTAGCAATCAGTGTCTCCCGGTACAGAGTTTTGCCAGGTAACTGGGCAATCATGGCGATGCGATCGATCAAAATGATTGGATACAGAATGGCAGTCTGGTCATCCTGCACTTGATCCACAGTTCTAGCATCAAGGGTGCAGCCCAGATAGTTTTCCAACTCCGCCAGCTGTAGCTGATCAACCGTCTGGATCGCCTCCTCTAAGGGCTGCGTCTGTTCGTCATGGTCTGAGAGCAACAGCTCAATATATTCACGATAAACGGGCTCCACATGATCGCGAAAGGAGAACTGCACATTTGTATTGACGCTCAGCAAGTTGTTACGAACCTGCTGCAAGCTTCTGATAGCCGATTTATAGCCCTGAATTGCCCCTTGGCGATCGGTTTGCTGTTGTCGTAATCTGCCCAGTTGCCACTCCCAACGGTAGCGAATTTCAGGGGCATCTACGGTTTCTAATGTGAGCAATGCTTGCTGTGTTAGATGCTGGGCATCGGCCCATTGCTCCATGTGTTCATACAGCGTTCCCAACTGCCCCAAGGCATAGGCTTCTGCCCGTTGATCCTTCAGGATACGAGCCTGCTGAATAGCTTTGGATAACAGCTTGGCAATTTCTTTTGGCTGTAGAGTTGTATGAATAACCGAGCTAGAACTCTCTGTGAGAGATGATTGTACTTTCATCAAGCTCTCAGCCAGGTGAATATGGGCATGGATTGCAGAGCGGCTAGCAGGTAATTGCTTCATAGCCTGCTGCACCTGGGGTAATAGCTGTATTGCCTGGGCTATTTGGTTACGCTCAACCCATAATCGGAACAGGTTTAACTGAGCCAATGGAGAGTTATTGGTGTCTATGGCTTGTTGATAGGCTGCTTGGGCAGATTGACTATGTTGCTCTGCCTCTGCCTGACGCCCAATGGTTCCATCGCGATGGGCCAGCAACCATTCTGTATTCCCCAACTCTAAAAAGAGATTACTTGTCTGACTGGGCTGGGTGTTTAATGAGATTCCCTCTTGCAGTAAGCTGAGAGCCGTGTCTAAGTCACCAATTTGTCGCAGCACACTACTTAAGTTGTATAGCCCTGCCGCTTTTAGATCATTGTTGGGCTGTTGCTGAATGCCTTGATAAACAGTTTCTAACAACGTTTTGGCCTGGTGGTTGAGGCCCAGGTATTGCAATACGCGAGCCTGATTGATTTGTGCGATCGCGACCCCTGCTTCATCTCCCGCTTGTCCATAGGTTTGGGCTGCTGATCGCCAATGGGCTAAAGCAACATCGGCATCTCCTTGCAGCCACCGTAGTTTGCCTTGGGTATTAAGAACCTTGGCATAAATCACAGCCTGAGATGCTGAGATTGTCCGTAAATCAACCGGATCAATTAGGCTCAGGCTATCCTGTAAGCTTTGACTAGCCTCATCTAACAGACCCAAATGCTGCTGAGCCAGAGAGAGATAGCTGAGGATAAGGGCCTGTCCCCAAGGATCGGTTTTGAAGGATAGGTTTGCTTGCTGCCACTGTTGAATTGCTTGGGCATAGTGTTCAGCCTCATAATAGGCTAACCCTTTTTTTAGTAATTCTTGAGGAGACGCAGCTGCTAACGAGACATTTGTACGTCCCAGAGCAACATCCATAGCTGTTGGCATAACAGCTGGTGTCACCAAAGTAATCGCAAGGCTTATTAAGCCAATCAATAAACACCATCTCATGTCGTTTTCCCGAGCTTTATGCTTGTTACTTTTGTCTCCAACAGTTGCTATGGGATAGTCCAGGCGGTGACGTAGTTAAGATAACATCACCCGTATCGTTCACAAACCAACTCTCTGCTTCTGTAATCGCAGTAGACTCGGTCCAAGGATAGGGGAATCGTAAATCGTCCAATACCTCAGCATCACTCAGAACATTGCTTCCTAAAGGCGTAATCCCACCTCGACCCGATGTGTAAAACTCTCCTTGGGCGGCGATTGCTGTGGGATCGCAACCCTGGGCAATTAGCTGAGAAGAATCTAACAAACCAGCTGGCAATGAGGTGACTCCCTGCTCAGGTTCAACACTAAGATTGTTGATCTCAATCGTACCACTAATGCCAAATTCGGAGCTTGCTGTAATATCACTCAACGGTGTCCGTCTCGGACGAGGCCTGATGCCAAAAATATTTTGCGCCGTGATATCGACATTTCCTCCCCGCCCTTGAAATGCATTTGCCGTGATGTCGCTGTTTTCTTCAGAGATCGCAATAATAAAGCCTTCTGGGGCATTAATAGAGATGTTGCCGCCATCACCGATTCCGTCTTCTATCCCTGCATTGGTAGACATCAAACTGCCATTCCGTAAGAGCAGAAAATCTTCAATCTGTAAATTAATATTTCCCCCTGTATTGCCGTTAGTTGCTGCAGAGATTTCGCTACCATCTTTCAGAATTGCCGTATTAGCCGTGACTTGAATATCACCCCCCTCGCCCTCGCCCCGACTATCAACGCTAATAGTGCCACCGTCTAGAATTTGCAGAGAATCAGTGATTACTCTGATACTGCCTCCTTCTCCTCTACCGGTATCATTGACAGCGCTAAAGATCCCGCTGGGAGCTCCACCCGCAGATTCACCCTGAATCATCAGGTCATTGGTTTGAACAGTAATCCGACCAGCATCACCAATGCCGGCGGTACTGGCTCGAACAATGGCCCCATCCATGATGGTCAAGGTATCGCTGATCAGAGTGATATCTCCACCTTGACCTTCCGCAGGAGGGGCATTTGGAAACAGGGTTGAACGCTGCACATCGGCCAGAATACCTCCAACTCGCTCATTATCTCCTGGAAAGTCTTTTATAAAGGTGTCCGAGCCATCCAATACGATATCTTGCGCGTCAATGGTAAGCGTTCCAGCGTCGCCAAATCCTGCAGTTGCTACTGAAATATTAGCTCCATTACGAATAGCTACCGTTTCTGCAATAATGGTGAGATTGCCACCGCGCCCCCTGGCTCCAACTTGCAGAGTACTGCCAATAGCACTAGGGAAACCTAGCTCATTCACTCCATCCACAATGACAGCATCACTAACCTGAATATTAATGTCCCCGGCAATGCCGTCACCCACAACAGTGGCACTGTTTGACGCACCATCATTGATGATTAGAGAACCGTTCCTAACAGTAATATCGACACCTCCTGACTCTCCTACTCCTCCTTGGCGAACGACACTATTAAAACCACTGGGTAAAGGAACGCCGTTGCTATCTCTGCCTACACCAGAAACCAAAATCAAGTTTTGGATATCCAATGTGATTTTGCCAGTATTGCCTGCACTAAAGGATGTTGCAACAAGTTGTCCACCATTGATGAGGTGCAGTTCTTGACCCATAATGGTGATATTGCCACCATTACCCGTAGCACCCTGCAAAATCTCGTTGAATAGCTTTCCTTGATCAAGTGTGACCCTGCCGGTAGCATCAATGACAATATCCCCCGCCTGACTGTCTGAGGTACCCGAGAAGAAATCGATGCCAGCCAATAGTCCTGTTCTAACTCCTATCAGGCTGACATCATGACCAGATACAACAATGTCACCGCCATTGTCAGCAGTCACATCAACCCTAGCATCGTTATTCATCGACACATTGCCGCGATCCACTTGACTTGGAAACGTCAGACGAATTTCCTCGTTATCTATGGCTAGTCCAAGGGTTCCAAGACCTGCTAAACCTCCTAGCTCAACCCGTCCCCCTACAGCTGATAATTGTCCCTCTGTGAGAGCAATGTCACCGCCAGCTAAAATAAGGCTTTGAGATGGGTCAACTGCAACAGTCGCAGCACTTGTAATCGGTTGTGGGGTGTCGGTCCAATACGCTAACCCCACTGGCATACTGACGGTTAATAAAGGAAAGTCTCCAGGGTTTGTTGCACTAAAGATTCGCTGATCATCAAATTCAATCGCGTCAGCCGTTGTTGCTAAAAAGGAGCCGCCGATCTCCAGCTGTGCACTGGGTCCCAGAATAATGCCATTGGGATTGAGTAGAAAAAGATTGGCAGTACCGTTGGCTCGAATCAAACCATCAATATTAGAAATAGACTCTCCCGTAACCCTGCCCAAAATAGTCTCTATTTGTAAACCATTATTAAAAATAGCTTGTCCGCCAGTTGGCACAGAAAACTCGCGGAAACTGTGAAATAAATTAGTTCCCCTAACGGTGCCGCCATTAATCGTACAGACATTACAATTTTCGGGTACGTTAGAGGGGATCGGCAATGTAGTATCGGGGGTAACTTGGGCAAGGGTTTGAGGCCCAAACTGCCCCACCAGCAATGGCACAATCGCCACACCACCAACAAGAACCTTTATTATTAAACGATGCATCATGCAAACGCTTACCCCCATCCATTTCATAGTGCACTCAGCGTTGTAACAAAGAGTACAAAAGACAGATTCCAGCTCGAATATTTCTACCCACACAATACACTAAGGACTTAAAGTCCGTAAATTAACAGTATGTGCTTATAGATAAATGTTACGGGCAAGATACGGCTACTGGATTAGTCTTTAATGACACCGGCAATCTTTTTTCAACATGATTAAGGTCTATAAACAAATCGGTGCGTAGATATCTTTCACCAAAACTGGACTGAAGAATAACAATTAACTTGCCAGCATTTTCAGGGCGCTTAGCGACTTGGATTGCTGCTGAGAGCACGGCACCTGTGGCAATGCCCGAGAGTAAACCTTCTTCATGGGCAAGGCGACGACCATATGCGATCGCATCTTCATCTGACACCGTCATCACCTCATCGATCAGGTCGGTGCGCAAGATTGTGGGAATAAAGCCAGCCCCCAGCCCTTGAATTTTGTGGAGACCGGGTTTTCCACCCGATAGCACTGGACTGCGCTCAGGTTCAACGGCGATGGCCTGGAAGCAGGGTTTGCGAGCTTTCATCACTTCGGCGATACCCGAAATCGTCCCCCCTGTTCCTACACCAGCCACGAGGATGTCAACCTGCCCTTCCGTATCTCGCCAAATCTCTTCAGCGGTGGTTGCCCGATGAATCCTGGGGTTAGCAAAATTTTGAAATTGATTTAATAAAAATGCATCTGGCAAGGTTTTCACCAGCACCTGGGCCTGGGCAATGGCCCCCCTCATACCCTCTTCTCTAGGGGTGAGTATAATTTCTGCACCATAGGCCTGCACTAGGGTGAGCCGGTCTAGACTCATGGTTTCTGGCATGGTCAGCATCAGTCGATAACCCTTGGCCGCCGCTACCATGGCTAGGGCAATGCCGGTGTTGCCTGCGGTGGGTTCCACCAAAACAGTTTTTCCGGGTTGAATCTGATCTGCGGCTTCCGCCGCCTGAATCATACTCAAGCCTACTCGATCCTTAACAGAACTGGCTGGGTTCATGCCCTCTAACTTCATCACAATCTGGCCCAGACAGTTTTCTGTCTGGGGAATGGTGTTGAGTTTTACCAGGGGTGTATTCCCAATCAGTTGAGTAATATCTTTTGCAATTCTCATGATCAAAAATCTCTGGTAGGGCGCACTAATGCGCCCCTATACTGATTAACTGTCACGGTCAAGCCACACTTTTAACCTGTGGAAAACTGGCTGGCAGCTCACCGGGCGGACAGTTGATCACATCGTCACGATCGGGACCACAGTCTTCTAAAAAGAAAATCTTGGCAAACTCACAAATAATCATTTTGGGATAGGTGGGTCCCTGCTTACGATAGTGATACATGCGTTCAAGGTGTTCATTTTGATAACAAACGGTCTTTTGGGGATCCTGTTCTATCCATTGGGGTAAGAAAATAGCACCGTGTAATTCTTTTTGGGCGAGATTAATGGTGACGCAAACAATGGTGCCCGTGGGTTCATCCCAGGAGATTTTAAAGGTGTGCTCGGCAATTTTGACAATATCTGCCTGCTGGTCGGTTACCCAGCGACCGGCCACAATGCCGCTATGGATGCGATAAGCAAAGGTGTTTTTATTTTTGACATAAATCTCATACTGCCAGCCATTGTCGTAGGTATAGACCAGATGTTTGCCCACAAGTTCATGGGGCTGATGCATAGATTGATGCAACGTCATGGGTGACCTCCATCGGTATGGTTATAAATTAAAAGAGAGCTAATTTAAACTAGAGATTGTT
Organism: Leptothoe sp. LEGE 181152; assembly: GCF_032906605.1. Taxonomy (NCBI): domain Bacteria; kingdom Bacillati; phylum Cyanobacteriota; class Cyanophyceae; order Nodosilineales; family Cymatolegaceae; genus Leptothoe; species Leptothoe sp. LEGE 181152. The sequence goes on along the minus strand of NZ_JASATU010000017.1, from coordinate 688,216 downwards.
GGGCCAATGGCAGCTACAATGTGCCCCTCAGCGGCGATGTCAGCGGCAATCAGGGCAATATGTTCATCTAAGGCCTGTTCGTCGTCATTCCAGATGTAAGGATGATCGGCGGAGAGAGATTTTCCAACAACTGTGTGGATAGCTGAATACAGGTGTTGCGATGCAGGGGATAGGTGTTGGGATGCATCATAATGACCCGCAAGCTGATGGGTTCGTAAATCCGCGGCTTGCACTCCAAAAATGAGTGCGATCGCAATATACTGTTGAAAAATCTCAATGGACTGACAGGTCAAATAGGCTGAGCCAAACCCCTGACTATTGAGATTTTGGTTAAATTGTTCAGCATGGGTGGGAAACCGATCAGCCAGAGAATTTCCATAGAAAGTCAACAGGGGCATCATGGAATTTCCAGTGATTTGCAGCCCCTTTAACCCCATATTCACGGGTCGTTGCGGATTGCCCACTAAAGATGCCGGTAGACCATTATTAAATTCTGGCATGGCCAGCATGGCAATTTGTACATCTAAATGCTTAGCCAGCAAACCCAGGTAATAGCGCAGGCTATCCATGGCCGTGCCAATGTATTGGCCCAGAAAATTACCGCCGTGATAGCTTGCTTGCTGGGCCACATCAATTAAAGGATTATCCGTAGCAGAATTAATCTCGGTTTCAATCTGTTCCGTAATCCGTTGAATGCCATCTACAATCGGGCCGGTGTACTGGGGCAAACACCGTAACGAATACCGATCCTGAATCGGTTGTTCCCCACGGTAGTCATGCACACCATCAAGCTCATTCAGAATAAGATCGGACCCTGACAGCAGATCAAGCATATGCTGAGCGGCCCATAGCTGCCCGGTGTGGGGCTTATGGCGATGGATAAAGGGATGAAATGACTGATTGGTCCCTTGTAACCCTTGAATTGCCAGGGCATGCATGCCCATGGATAGGGCCAACAGAATTTTGGCATCATAGGCACAGTTGGCGGCGATGCCCGTCATCATGGCCGTCCCATTCATCATGGCCAATCCCTCTTTGGGCTGCAGATCTAATGGGGGTAGGCCCAATCGTTTAAGGGCTTCAGGCGCTGGCATCGTTTCTCCCTGGAAGTCAACCCTATACTGTTCACTTAACCCGACGAGAGAACCCGCCACATAGGCCAGGGGAGTCAAATCACCGCTAGCCCCAATGGAGCCAAACTCTCTGACATGGGGGGTGACATTGGTATTGAGGAATGTTTCAATGCGCTTGATCAACTCTAAGCGAATGCCAGAGGCTCCATAGAGATGGGAGTTTGCCCTCAGCAACATACCAGCACGCACGTGGGTCTTGGGTAGATTCTGCCCAGCCCCAACCTTATGAAATCTCATCAGATTGTTTTGTAGATCTTGGGCTTGCTTAGGGGAAATGACCACATTGGCCATGCCACCAAAACCGCTGGTGACCCCATAGACCGGTTGTCCAGAACTAACGGCCTGGGCGATATATTCAGCCGAGCCATGTACTCCCTGTAAAACCTGCTCATTATGGCTAATTTGAACTTTGGTATGGTGACGAGCGACCTGTATAACCTGGCGAATGGTCAAAGGCCGTTCGCCGATCACAATTGCTTGTCGGTTAGGGTTGAGCGTTGAACATTCATTAGGATAAGCATGGGGGGGAGCTGTTGGTGTTAGTGTCATAATTAGATGCCAATATAAAAAATGTGGATAATCGGCCCAACGCTGTTTAAGGGGTTTCTCAACAGTATTGGACCGGTGTTCTAGGGACTATTTGTTGGGTTGGGGCGTCATGCGCAGATAGGGCTTAATCTCAGTAACGCCTTTGGGAAACGTCTGCTTGGCAGCCTCGGTAGAGATTGCAGGAGACACAACCACATCCTCACCACTCTCCCAATCCACAGGTGTGGCAACACTGTAGTTATCAGTGAGTTGTAAGGAGTCAAGCACCCGCAGAATTTCGTTGAAATTGCGACCAGTGCTAGGAGGATATGTCAGAGTCAGTCTCAGGGTTTTGTTGGGATCAATGATAAACACAGTCCGTACGGTCACTTTGGCATTAGCCTTAGGGTGGATCATGCCATAGAGATCGGAAACGCTTTTATCCTCATCGGCAATGATGGGATAGTTAATGGTTGTGTTTTGGGTTTCATTGATGTCGCTAATCCAGCCCTGGTGAGAGGCAACCCCATCAACGCTGAGGGCAATCACCTTGGCCCCACGTTGGGCAAAGTCAGGCTTGAGTGTGGCCACTCGGCCCAATTCCGTTGTGCAAACTGGGGTGTAGTCCGCTGGGTGAGAGAATAAGATTACCCAGTTGTTGCCTGCCCAGTCGTAGAAGTTGATTTCACCTTCGGTGGTTTGTTGGGTGAAGTTCGGAACGGTATCGCCAAGTTGTAAAGACATAATAGTAGGCTCCTTAAATGATTTAGAAAGTTGTTGGAAGATAATATGGTTGGCATTTTCAGAAACGGTTAAAAGCTTCTGCTGCTAAGGAGGTGGTCTGGCTAAGATATGAGGCATCTATATATCTAATCGGTGTGCGGGTAAATAACCTACTGTTTTGAGAGGCTTAGCGATATCTGGTTCCCGTTACCAAGGGGAACCGTCAGGGAGGGGTTTGGATAACTGGCGCAAACGATCGAGACCCCTCCGCCTACGGCACCTCCCCTTGGTAACGGGAGGACTCTTGTAGACACTATTGCTTGACTGGGATTTTATTTATGTGCAATTGTCTAACCCCAGCGTGGTTGTTCATCTAAGTTGATACCTAAGCCAATTTTGGCAACAATTTCGTGGGTGAGAGCCGAATTGGCTGGGTGGAACCGTCCAGCTCGGGCATCTCGGAAGAGACGTTCGAGTTCGCTCTTTTTGAACATGCCAAAGCCGCCGGAGAGGTCAAGGGCTCGATCCACAATCTGCCAGGAACTTTCGACGGCATGATATTTGGCGGAGACTAATTTCTCCGGCCACTGGCCTCCATGATCTACGCCATTGGACCAATCTTCAGCAATTTTTTCGATGTGGGGGCCAATGGTGTCTAATTCTAGAATCATATCGGCAATACCATGTTGAATCTCGGCATGGTGAGACATGGGATGTTGTAGAGCAATAGACGTTTTCTTCTTGGCGGCTTCCAGTGTGAGGTCTAAGGCGCGCTGTGCGATCGCATAGTACACATTGGCAAAGCCCATCAAGGCCCAGGCAAAAACGCACAGCACAAAATAGTCAGCACCACCAAAACCAGCTGGCACCACCCTGGACACGTAATTATCTGGAATAAACACGTCCTCTAGAATAGTGTCATCGCTGCGGGTGGCCCTCATCCCCAACACATCCCAGGTCTGTTTGATGCTGTAACCAGCAGTATCACGATGCATAAAAGCATGAACAATTTTGGGATTATCAGGATCGCTGGCATCCATGCCGTGAACACCTAGCCAGTCCCAAACCGGTGTTAGACTGCCAAAGGATTTCCGTCCCTGGAATCGGTAGCCACCCTTAACGTGAGTAGCTGTTGTTGTGGAGTAGAGCAGCGGAACATCATTGCCACTTTCCGCATGCCCGGCGGCAAAGACATCACCCTGCGCCGCTCGCTCTAAAATCCAATCGGTTGAATGGTCACCAGACCGATACAAATCAGCCGCTAGCCCAACCCAATAGTGGTGCATATTCAAACAAACCGCTGTGGCAGGAGCATGGTAAGCAAGACGGCGGGTTTCCTTAGCCATTTCAGCCAGGGTTAACCCTTTGCCACCAAACTCAGGAGGGACTGTCAGTAACAAATAACCTGCGGCTTTTAACTCATCAAAATCTTCTTGACAAAATCGGTTCTCACGATCGTAGGTGGCAGCTCGTTCAGCGCAGCGATTCAGCAGTTCATCATTTAATCGAGGAACAGTTAATGTTGACATGATTAATTCTCCTATTTTCAATTTTTGATTTATCTTTGCCACTTGTTAAACCGTGGCATACTCAAAGGCATCACCTTAAGCAAGCATAGCCAAGCAACCTGAACCTAAGTAATACAATGCTTTCAAGGTTCAGAGAAGCAATTTACGATTGCTAATTTAAGAGATGAGCTGATCTAGACCCTTATTATTTGATGATGTCTGATAGCTAAAGCCATCTGGAGGAGCAGCAATACCAAATTTTGGGGATTATGAGATTTTGGCAAACTTACTTTGCCAGCAGTGTTAGTTTGTCTGCATAGGTGGAGACAGTATATCTAACTCTGTAGAAAAACTGTTTTAAGGCCTCAGGAAAAAGCTGAATGTCAGTTTCCTGACTCCAAAAGGTGAGGGCATACCAGGTTTTAGGGCCCATAAAACCTGTTTCAATGACGCCATATTGATCTTGAAAAGCAATTAAAGCTTGCTGAGTCCGGTTGTCAAATTGGCCTGTTAATCTGCCGTTATATAAACCCAGTTCGTGCAGCTTCCCTTGCAGTTGAATCACCATGGGTCCCTGGTCACCTACATACAGCGTTTCAAGCGGCAGGTCAATGTTCTTACCACCTGCTTTCATAGGTTAGAAACTCCTTCAGTCTCCTGTAATAACAATCTTGTGGGTGATAACGTCATTGCCCAATAAAGCACAGGGCAAAGCAAAATTATACATAGGGCCATCGTTGTAATGGGTCGCAGCCCCTGAGTTTGTTCAAGCGACATTGTAAATTTCTCCAGAAGCGAATGTGCGGTTAAACTAGTGTGTGTTTGGACTCTAGCGCACTGTATTTCAAATCCAGATTGCTTTTGTGTTGTCCATAGGGGTCTCAAGAAATGAGAAGGGGAAATCTGCAAATATCTAAACTGTTTACATAAGTTTATGGATAAGTTGTGATGTCCTTGGGTGGGCACACGATAACGCCCCTATAGAATTGTTTGATTAATTGCATGCCATATCCCAGGGCGTGCACAAGGCAACGCCCCTACAGGGTTATGCATTTTGGTTCGGGATTTTGTATCAGTTTTCTAAGGTGATGACTGGGCCTGAAAAGGGTGCGGTAGAGAGTTCTGTAGCATCGATAGACTGCAATAGCATATTCCAGTTTTCTTGGATTTTTGGGTCTTGGGGAGACTCTTGTAACTGCTCAGCCACTCTCGCTAGGGTGTCGTACCAAATGTTCGGGGCATCTACCTGAATTTGTTGGTCTCGCTCAGGGGTGCTGGCAACTCGTTGCACCGAACCTGTAATCGTTAAGTCGGGTTGGTCATTAATATTGTCGTGGCAATATAGCTGAAAATACCAACGATAGGGCTGATCTTCTGCTAAGGCATACTCCGGTAGTGAGGGAACCGTCACGCTGACAATTCCGGGAGACTCAGGTAAGGTAAAACGAACATGGTAATGGCGCTGCTGTTCTCCGGGCCATAGGAGTAAGGAAAATTCTCCATATCGTACTTGGTCTGCTGCAAACGGATTAAAAAATAAAAACGTGGGCTGGGCAGCTGTGGTCAAAACAGGATTTTCAACAGGAATAAGCGCCCGTAGATCCTCATTAAATGCATGACATAAGGATGTCAGTGGATTTAAGCCACCCCCTGGTGTTGTGCGATTGGGGGGTAGGGGGGTAGAGGGCGGTTCCGGAGGTCGCTGGCTAACGGTTGTCTGATTGATCGATTGAGCTAGGGCTGCTGTTATGGGAAAGTTCCAACTCCCTATTAACAGGCTAGATACGATAACGAGTTTCCAAACAGTCATCTTAAATTCCGGGGGCAACAGAACAGATATAGGCGTATTTCAATTAAATTGCCAGAATCATCTATGGGTTGAAATTCTGATCAGCGATGTTTTTTTGATAGTTCCATCATGAAGGCTACACAGCAGATGGCCAAAAATACGGAAAAAATGGCAGACATAAAGGGGAGCCATAAACCCTGGGTAATCGCTGTCACGGACACTCGTTCTAAGCCCCAGTATAGAGAGATGAGGCCAAAGGTCAATCCTAGGGGGATGATGAGTTTGAACGATAATGGGGGTCGGTTATATAACCAGCTGGTAAATAGGCTGCCAAGGAGGGACCATCCTAAAATCCAAAGACCATCTAAGCAGGGTAGATTTTGCCAATGGGGTAGTTTACCGATCAGCGGTCGTTGGTCTAGAGCGGCACTAAGCAGCTGACTGACCATGTGGCTGTGGACCCAAACACCGGGCATTTCTCCATAGGGAGTATTAACGTTATCCTTGGCGACCGCAGCGGTATAGCCGACTAATACTAGGCGATCGCGCACCATATCTGGGTTCAGCTGTCCTGTTAATACTGAATCGAGGGAGACTGCTTGCCCTGGTTGAGCCGCCCTGTAGTTCAGCATGAGTTGGCTACTGAGACCGTCCAGGTTTTGATAAGCGGCAAACCGACGGGACAGGGGGCGAAGAGTAATGGCACCAAATTGCCAGTGGTTATTCTCGTTAGTTTTTAGTGGTGTAACACCTGCTTGGGATAGGTACCGGTAGGCGAGCTGAAAACTCAAACTATAGGGTGTAGCACAACTGGGGCGGGTGGAAACTAAGGCTGGCGAATAGGAAATCAGATGGCGGCGAACCACATTATTGACTTGTTGCAATGTCAGGGCAGTGGCTACTGCGTTGGGTTGGCCCTGGGAGATTTGTAAAGGAGAGTCCAACAGAAAATCACTAAACCCCACCTGGGAAATCTGCTGCTCGTCTGAGAACTCAGGGGGTGAACCATAATCCTGTCCAGGCATATCGTAGGCGCAGACAGTGAATAGATTAGAATGCTGGCGAAACTGATCGATCAATGCCTGTCGGCCTGTTCCCCTGGGGCGAAATCGATGCATATCAAATGCGATCGCAACTGGCTCAAATTCCTGTAGTACATCCACCGTTTGGGCTAGTACCGCATCTGAGAGGGGATACCCCCCTAATTCATCCAAATCTGTCTCGTTGACCTCCACCAATAAAATGCGAGAATCAATGGTTTCAGCGGGTCGCGATCGCAACAAATGATCGTACGCTGCCAGCTCATAGGGTTGCAACCAACCCAAATGCTGCACAATCAAGACCATGATTGTCACCACCAAACTAAGCCAAACCGGTTGCAACCAGTTAAATCGGTGGGATGCAGTGGGTGCCGCCGGTAGGGCAGCGGGTTTACCCTGCAGCGTATGCCAGTCAGGGGGAGGGGTGAGAAAGTTTTGATAGATGACCGGCAACCAACTGGCACAGGGATACTGATGCTCCAGCCCCTGTAGTCGTTCCCTTGCCTGGCGCGCCGACAAATACAGCGATTCTCCATGGGCAAAGGCTTCTAAAAAGTATTTGAGAAACGCCTCTGCCACCTGATCGATCACAGGTTCTCGCATGACGATCATTTGGGGAATCGATAGCTGCTGCAACGCCTGCACCAGCCCCAATCCATCACAGGAATTAAAAATTGCTAGCTGCAAGCCTTGATCAATGGCTTTGCGCAAGCCATAGCGTAGCTCCGACAGGGTAAGGCTATCGGTGGGGTTAATAAAAATCCGTCCCTGGTCCCGATAGGTCTCGCTATGGCCAGCAAAGAATAAAATATCCCAGGGCGTTTCCCAAAGACGATCGTTTAACTGTTGGCGATCAGGCTCCACTAAAAATGAGACGTCTGCCTGGGGTAACCCAGCCAGTAAACGCTGATCGGCTTCTATATTAATACCGTGGCTATGGCCCAAAATAGCCAAGATTCTGACCGGATGAGATACGGTTGACTTAACAGAAGGACGTACGGCCTCATATTCGGGGGTGCTCAGGGCCATTTCCGCATAGGGATAGCGATCAAAGAAATCCCATTCATGCCAGGGCAGTTTCTGAACATCAACATTCTGAGTGCGAATCAACAACCGAATGGTGTCATCCCGGCTCAGTTCTTCTCGCAAACGCCGATCAATGGGTTGAAAAGACTCAGAATTTAACCAAGTTTGAAAACATTTACACAGTACCTGGGCTGACTGTTGACAATCCACCAGACGCTGATTGATAAATCCTTTGTGAATAATCTTGTGGCCTTTGATCCGTAGCGGCATCCCCAAGGGGCGATAGGCATCCTGCCAGTGGCGATGCAGGTGAGCCAACATCCCTGGATTGGGGGGTAAAAATCCTTTTACTTTTAAGGCATGCGGTTCATTTTCAGCCTGAATTTCCAGGGTTGTCCGAAACCCTGAGGTAGCCAAATCTCCCTCTAACTCTAGAACTACCCACCGTCCAGCCATAGTCTTTTTGGCACCACTGACCTCTAATATAATGGGTCAGTCAAATTCAACCGTGATTGTGCCACGTACATATAAGATTCTTGCCGTTGCTGATGTAGGGGATAAATCGATCTGGTAGTATCGCTCTAAATCAGTATCTTTCAGATTACATCCTGCCGAGACTCAGCAATGGCAGATTTTTAAATAGCAAATTGCTCGGTCAGTATTGACTGATCAAGACTAATTTGGACGGCAAAATTTTCACCCGGTTCAGCACTAAATTGAAACTCTAACCCTTCACTTTGGCGACCTTCTGCTTGCAAAACCGGTGTTTTGGCCTGATCCATCACCATCAAATGTAGAGACGGCGGTAAATGGGCCTGTTGCCCTGCTGGATAAAGCTCCACGGTAATGTCAAAGGCAACACTGTCATCAGCCGGGGCAATACCCACCAAAAATAAGACCTGAGTGCCTGGCGTAAAGGTTAAAAATTTACCTCGTTTAACACCTTTGGCCACTTGCTCCATTAATTCTTGATGCGCCAACGAATTTCTAAAACTATAGGCGGGCATCTGGGTTTGCCAGTCAGCAAAAATCTGTTCGAGACTGGCCCAGCCCTCATCGACTACATTGTCTAACCACTGTAGCAATGCGGATGGCTGCTCCTTTGGAGCTGTCTGCTTCACTACATTGTGAGCCAGGTAAGCGGGGAACTGATCCATGGGCTGTAGTTGCTGGATTGTTACCGGTGTCTCTGACAGTTGAGTCAGAAATCCCAGCAGTGTAGCCTCCGTTAACTCACTATCCAGCTGAACAAAGACATAGCCCACGCGATCTGTCCACACATCTTCCGAGATAGTCCAGGCAGTTTGTTCGGGTAACACTGGGCAACACTCTAAACGACCGACCCCAGTTACCCACAAATCTGCAGCATTACTGAGCACCTGTAATGTAGGATTCCAGCTGATACTTTGTTCCAGGTCAGTCTCTATGGCAAGACAGGTCAGATAAAATCTCACGGTTTGTAAACTCAGGGTGTTGAGATAAACCTGTTTTGCCTTTTGAGGATCGCTGTGATGCTGATAAAATTGCTGGGCTATGTGGTGAAAACGGTCAGTCAGCGGCATCCTAAATTTTGTTGGCTGGCAGTGAGTGGTCATTGTTCTAGGGTTGAGTAGGGGTGATCGCACAGTGGTTGAAAGAAACGGTGAGTGGGGGAGTGGGGGAGTGGGGCTAGTTGGCGTGGGTGGTTAAGTACTCTTTAAATTTGGGGGCAAATTTGGTTAGACAACGTAAGTAGAAGGAGCTGAGGGTGACGACTTTAACCCCTAATTCATCGGAGATTTCTTTCCAGGAATAGCCACCTAAAAATCTGAGGGCGAGATGCTGAAAGTTGGCTGCGGGTTTGTTGCGGATATGGGTTTCCTTAAACAAACCATCGCGATCGTCACGAATGCACTGGATCACTTCTTCAGATAGGGATGGGTTGGATTGCGATCGCAACTCCAGCGACTCCTGTTTATCCAAAGCATCCAAAGTAATGCGCTTGACTTGAGAACGATCCATTCCTTTAGGGGCAACCGGCATAAAATCACGACTCGCCTCAATAAAGAATCGCTTTCTCATCAGAAAATTGGCCCATTGCAGCACTTCTAACTCTGGGTTATAACGGCTAATATCCTCACATAGATAGAGAAACAATTGCTGTTGCGCCTCCGCATAAATATCCTCATACAGGCCATAAAACTGACCTGAATAGGGACGCACTAACTTCTTTGAGCGATATATAGTATCGACCAAACGAGCCAATGCACACTGCCGTTCGGGGGTTTGGGGAGGATGCTGCTGCGCCTCTATAGCCAATTGTTTAAGCTGTTGATCTAAATCCATGCGTCCTATAAGCCCAGAGGATTAGGGAGTAAGACCGACCAAACAAAGCCCTCAGGCCAATGTATCGCCTAGCCTACCTAAAGGCATCTCAAAAATAAAGGTGCTAAATTTTATCGATTTCGAATTATGTTACGAATATTTACATTCGTGCATCCAGGGTGCCCAGATCTGTAGAGAGCGATCGTACCTTTCAGGTGTTCACAATACCTCAAGTTCTTATTGGGTTTGAGGGGTTGAGATCACGCCTTCTATAAGATGGGGTCGTTCATGAATCTGGATATCAGATGCTCCTCATTCGCCACACTACCGTGTGTGAGAACGAACACAAGTCAATAGACTGTTAAACCGGAAAGGCTTGGCAATGAATGCTTGAGCCCCTAAGGAGAGAATTTCTTCTCGAACTTCGTCATTGTCAAGAGCTGTCACAACAATCACAGGAATCTGCACTGCTTGCGCACGGATTTCCTTTAAAACTTCCCTGCCATTTATTTCAGGTAGTCCTAAATCTAGCAATATAAGGTCGAATTTTCCTGATAAAGCTGAAGGTAGAGCTTGATTTCCATCTGATGCTATCTGGGTTTGATAACCTGCTTTTTTCAATCCTTTTGATACAAAGGCTGCGATTCGGGGGTCATCTTCAACAATTAGAATAGTTGCCACAGTACAAACTTTAATTCAGGCCGTCAACCCTGAAGGTTAAAGGCTTTTTTGGTAAAAAGATGTAGGTATAGACTCAGAATTTGCGGAAAAGTGCCAATTATTCGTTTAATAGGACATCTTAGCTGCTGAATGCAACCACTTATAGCACTGCACGTCCGTTCACTCCCTAACCAAGGCTGACGCTGTCCCTTTTCCACAGCCCTGTGGGATACTTGGGGATAAACTGTATAAAATACAATACTTGATCAACATGCATTAAATAACCCCCGATGTACTGAGCACTGGGGGCTACTTTGTTATAGGAATTTGAATAGGCAGTATGCCTGCCATCTATGGCTACAGTACCTAGGGCTAACTTCCTGACACTTACCGACCCAGCCGATGGACACAGGTTTGCCATGGACGGATCTTAGCAACGCAGGGCGGAAAATATTGAGGCAAGTGGCATAGCCAAAGAGAGCCATAGAGCTCATGTTTGTCGTTGAGGACAGATGCCAGGCATGTGCCATATCACAGCATATTGGGCAATGGATCACACAATCCCATCAGACCTGAACAAACCTGAACATTTACCTGAATAAACCTGAACTTTTCGGTATGTTCGCTGCCCTTGAGATTCGCCATAGTAGGGACATCGGCCCGCTAATGTACGCCATTGAACTATTAGCGGGTTTTCCTATGTGTAACATTGGCATTGTCATGCACCCGTCACGTAGGACAACAAGGGAGTAACGTTAGTGGCGACTGCTATGTATTCAATTCATTAAACTTCCAATTTATAAGCTTGAGCTTGAGCCTGCTCTAAACCCTTAGGGTTGGCAGGGGCTCCAGTGGGGATATATCGCTGCTTCAAGTTTTGAGCTAACCACTAGCTAAGTTTTGAGCTAAATGCAGAGCTATTGCCTATGATTCAGCCGAAAAAAGCAACGTGATTAGCGCGGCAGCAAAAACATTCAAAATGCCATCAGCACTAGCTTTGTTGATATATATAAGCTTTAGCCTTTGATCTTGACCTCAGCTTCAATCTCTTTGCTAAGAAAGAAATTTAGGAATGTACGAATCACCGCAATCACGGCTAGCTGGCCCAGGGCCTCAAAGGAGGGAGCAATTGTTGTACCCAGGATATCGGCTCCCAGCTGAAATTCTAACCCCAGGGCTAGCCAGGACCCCAAAGTCAGTCGAATATCGATAAACGGTGGAGTATACAATCGTTTGGGTTGAACGAGCACCAGTCTGAGGCAGGCAATTAGCCCTAGTAAAATGCACAATACTGAAATAGCTTCAAAACCCAATTGAAGTACCCTAACAATTGCGGCCAGTCCAACTTCCAACAGTTCCATAAATTACCCATGATTCTTCTGACGTTTTCCATACCGTACCGCACGCTGCTGATTTAGGTCTGTCATCACCATGGAACTTTATTTCTCACCAGGGCAGAGTTACCCTTTAGGCGCAACGGTTCAACCTGACGGTGTGAACTTTAGTCTTTTCTCCAAAAGTGCTCGCTCTGTAGAGTTGTTACTATTTGATCATGCCAACGACCCACAGCCAGCCCATATCATTTGCCTTGACCCACAACACAATCGAACCTTTTTCTACTGGCATATTTTTGTAGCAAATATCGGTGCTGGGCAAATCTATGCTTACCGAGTCCATGGGCCGTTTGAGCCACAGCGAGGATTGCGCTTTGACGGTCGTAAGGTTTTGCTTGATCCCTATGCCCTAGCCTTGGTGGGTGAAGAGAGGTATAACCGTTCTGCTGCCATTGGCCCTGGAGATAATTGCGCCCATGCCCTTAAGGGAGTGGTGGCCGATCTGACCACCTACGATTGGGAAAATGACGTCCACCCTTGCACCCCCTACTCTGCCACTGTTATTTATGAACTCCATGTGGGAGGCTTTACCCGCAATCCAAATTCCGGAGTCGCTCCCGAAAAGCGTGGCACCTACGCTGGCCTGATGGAAAAAATACCCTACCTCAAGTCCTTAGGTATCACAGCGGTGGAACTGTTACCTATTCATTACTTTGATGCTGAGGATGCTAAACCGGGGCTCACCAACTACTGGGGATACAGCACCCTTGGTTTTTTTGCCCCTCACCGTAGCTACAGTTCTCGTCGCGATCCGCTAGGGCCATTGGATGAGTTTCGCGATATGGTCAAAGCGCTGCACCGAGAAGGCATTGAGGTGATTTTAGATGTTGTCTTTAACCATACGGCGGAGGGGAATCATACAGGACCCACCTTATCATTTCGAGGGTTGGAAAATTCTGTTTACTACATGTTAGAAGAGTCTCCTGAGTATTATCGTAATTACAGTGGTTGCGGTAATACGTTTAAAGGTAATCATCCCATTAGTGGCAGATTGATTTTAGATTGTTTACGCTACTGGGTTGCCGAAATGCATGTGGATGGCTTTCGCTTTGATCTAGCCTCCATATTGACGCGGGATCATATTGGACAACCCCCCGCGGGTGACATCTCATCTACCAATATTTTATGGGTGATTGAATCTGATCCGGCTTTAGCGGGGACAAAGCTGATTGCTGAAGCCTGGGATGCGGCTGGACTTTACCATGTTGGCGAATTTGTAGGCCTGGCAGACTGGTTTGCAGAATGGAATGGGCCATTTCGAGATGATATTCGCCGGTTTGTTAAAAGCGATAATGCAACCGTCAAGCTGTTGGCCGATCGCATTTTAGCCAGTCCCGATATTTACAGCAGACAGGGGATTGATATTAATCGCAGTGTGAATTTTGTCACCTGTCATGATGGATTCACCCTGAATGATTTGGTGTCTTATAACCATAAGCATAATGAAGCCAACGGTGAGAATAACCAGGACGGTGCTAACGATAACCATAGTTGGAACTGTGGTGAGGAAGGACCCACGCAAAACCCACATATAGAGGCATTGCGGATACGGCAGATTAAAAACTTGTTTACCCTCTTGTTACTGTCCCAAGGGACTCCAATGGTGTTAATGGGCGACGAAGTGCGCCGCAGCCAGCTGGGTAACAACAACGCTTACTGTCAGGACAATGGTCTCAGCTGGTTTGATTGGGATGCCGTGGAAAAAGAAGCGGCTTTACTGCGATTTGTCACAGGGCTGATTGACTTTATCCAAACCACTGAGATTTTTAAGCAGGAACAATTGTTAGAGGTGACCTACGGTAGTCAGTCTCCCCATATTGTTTGGCATGGTGTGCGTTTAGGTCAGCCTGATTGGGGTGACAATTCCCACAGTTTGGCGTTTACGCTACGCCACCCCCAGCACGATGAACATCTATATGTGGCGTTCAATGCCTATTGGCAGCCCCTGAGTTTTGAGCTACCGCCCTTAGACAATAACGATTATTGGCACCGCATTATCGATACAGCACTGCCGTCTCCAGAAGATTTTTGTCCCCTGGATGCTGCCCCTATGGTGAAGGATAAAACCTATCGAGTCGAGGCCAGATCTACCATCGTTTTAAGGGTAAAAAATAACGTTGCCATGTAGGGGGGGACTGCGGTACACCCTCCAAGATGTAGGGCAATTCCCTGATTTTATATCCCTGGATTACAGTAATGGATAAGTCGTTAGTCACAACCCATGCAAGAAATCTGGTGGATTTTAATGTTTCGGCTGAGGGCGCAGCTGGCCTTAATCCAGCTGGCTGCGGTTGAACCCTATGGCAGCATTGCCTATGAGTATGAAAAGAATTCATACCCGCTGGCCATGGCCGATGTGCTGTGGGGACAACAATCATCAGGTCTAGCCTTTTTGCAGCAAATTGACGAGCAGGCTACGGAAACCCAGGGTATCGACCTGCTTTCAGGGTTTACCCTCAAAGGTCAGATGCGCAAGTATTTTTACTTTGGTGACCAGCTGGACCCGGCCTATCGACAGCGCATGTGGGATGCCATGTATGAGTTCACCCTGACTGATCCGCTGACGCGCACAGCTGACCCACCGCGAAAATTTTGGTCCCGTTCTAAGGATGACTGCAAAACACCGGTTGATTGTCGCAACACTGACAATTTAAGGGCCATGAGAGAAACCTCGGTGTACCTGATGGCGGAGGAAACCGGCAATGACGCCACCCGGTTGATTTATAAACAACACCTGGACCGCTACGTTTCTACACTGCTGGATATTGGCATGGGGGAATGGGACAGTCCGGTTTACCACGGGTATACCACGGCGGCCTATCTCAACCTGTATGACTTTGCTAAGGACCCTGAGGTTAAACAGCTGGCTAACGATGCCCTAGACTGGCTCTATCGTTCAGCGGCCATTAAGTACTGGCGCGGTAGCTGGAATGGGCCATCTAAACGCACCTATGGTGACAGTGCTGCCCGATTTTTCTGGCTGTATTTTGGCCATGGTCCCGTGCCCGATGAGCTTGAGCGGGACTGGATCTATGGGCTGACCAGTGATTACTTGCCGCCGGATGATGTGGTTGCGATCGCACAGCGTCGATTCTTCAAACCCATTGAACTACAGCGCACCCACCCCCACTACGAAAACTGGAAGCCAGAACTTTATGGACCTGCCTTCTACGAAACCATCTACATCGGCCACAGCTACCAGCTAGGCAGTTTAGCCAGGGGCACCGGCGGCGATTGGAATGGCTTTAGTTTACGGGTGGCTAAGGGCAGCAGCAAGACTGACGAATTTACCGTTAACACCAACCGCCCCCATAGCATTGCCCAATATGAAAACCTGCTGATCTGGCATGGCGCAGAAGCTCCCGAGCTCACTTTCCCCAATGCCCGTGTTGAAACAGTAGATGGCATCACCTTCCTGGCCTGTGACCAAACCTGGATAGCCGTGCACCATTTTGAGCGAGGTTTTGCCATGGAGGTGGGTGAAGCCCAAACCCATGGCAGCTTTACCGCGTTTAAGGAAGCTGTTGCCAAGCAATCTCAGCTGAGTGTAGAAGCCGAGCGGGTGAACTATCGGGATAGTACTGGTAAGCGGGTGGCCATAGTCCCCCAGGTGAATGGTTTACCTGAGGTTTGGCGAGATGGCCAACCCTACGACTGGCAAACCCATAACCGTGAGCTATCCTTTCAACTGCCGTTTCCCAGCGGTCAAAATTAAACAACCCCGCTATTTTTTTAATGGACAGACGTTCCATGGAACGTCTTACACCTTCGCCAACCTAAATGCAGCCCCTAACCCAGAGCCCATCTCTTCAGGCGTAATTTTGCCATCATGATCCAGATCAAGGGCATCAAAGACAGCATCCGCACCCATCCATTCTTCACGGGTAATAAAGCCATCACCGTCCAGATCATAGGCACGAAAAATGTCTTCGGCAGCGTGGCTAACCACCTCGTTCCCCTCAAGCTGAGATAGACGTTCTGCCAATAAGGATTCCAATGACTCCAGGGCCTTAGTAAACCCTTGAATACCTTCGGCTAGTTTTTCTGAAGCCATGCGGTTGGCCCCATGCATTTTTTCGAACGTTTCTTGATCAACTGAGATTTTCTGGATTGTCAGGTCTTTTGCCAGTTCAGGGGAAAGTTTACGCGGTAGCTGGGCCGTAACAGCATCCAATTGTGCCAAAAGCTTGGGTGAAATAGTCAGCAGATCGCACCCTGCTAGCTCCGTTAGCTCATCCGTATTACGGAAGCTAGCCCCCATCACCTCAGTGGTGTAACCAAACTTTTTATAGTAGTTATAAATTTCAGCGACTGACAAAACACCTGGGTCCTCGGCGGGTTCGTAAGCGTCTTTACCGGTCTCTTTTTTATACCAGTCGAGAATGCGACCAACAAAGGGAGAGATGAGTGTCACACCCGCCTCAGCACAGGCAATGGCCTGATGTAAACCAAATAGCAAGGTCAGATTGCAATGGATGCCCTCTTTTTCTAAAATCTCAGCGGCTTTAATGCCCTCCCAGGTAGAGGCAATTTTAATCAAAATTCTCTCACGGGAAATGCCGACACTCTCATATTGGGAAATCAGATCGCGCGCCGTAGCAATTGTCCCCTCAGTATCGTAGGACAATCGAGCATCGACTTCAGTGGACACCCGACCTGGAATAATTTCCAAAATTTTGCGGCCAAAGGCAACCGCCAGACGCTTAAAGGCTAAATTGACAATTTCCTGAGTATTAGCATCAGGACCTGCATCCGCTTTTGCAGTTTGTAATGTTTCGTCAACAATGCCTTGATATTGGGGCATCTGTGCCGCCGCCGTAATCAGGGATGGATTGGTTGTGGCATCTCGCGGTTTAAACTGCTCAATTGCCTGAATATCGCCAGTATCGGCGACTACAACGGTCATTTCACGCAATTGTTCCAGGAGAGTTTGTGCCATAGTTTGCTCCATTTTGTTGGCTGACCATGTCCTTATTGTAATCACCCTCATCCAAAGTGATTGGAGATCTAAAGGCCGCCTATGGAATTAGGCAGATGTCTGCAAACCATGAGCCATAAATATTAAATTTTAATGATTGTTCTCTAAGAGTTTCAACAGCACTAATCGTCTTTGAAGAGATTAAAATCTATGCTGATGATGATAATCCAAGAGTAAGCTTTATAGCTTAAAATTTAGTAGGGTTATCCAAACTGAACTTGCACACATAGAGTTTTAATGACTTCGTTACACAGGGTTTCTTTATAATCATGTCATGGGGTGGTGTCATTGACTCTAATTCTGGCATGAGTTGATCCCATGAATCTACACCACGTTATAGAAATGTTTTGATCAGTACAATCACAAGAAATCCTAGCAGCAAAGAAAGACCGATAAAATAACCTCGACGCATGTAGGCTTCGGGCAGCATCGTCTCTGCTAAAACGGTAAGAATGGCACCGGCTCCAATCGACTCGATAAAGGAGGCTAGGTTTTCGGACGCACCTGCCAAAAGTAAGCTTCCTAAGCCCGCAACAATGCCCTGAATCAGCATAACCGATACCCACATGGTGACAATACGGGTAAACGGGAATCCTTGCTGGCGCATACCATCTGAGCTGGACAGTGCTTCTGGATAGTTAGAGATAAATAGTCCAGCCAGTAGCGTGGCGCTGACGCCACCGCTGACGAGTGTGCCAGCACCAATGGTTAAGGACTCAGGAATGCCGTCTATTAACAGTCCTAACCATATGGCTAAAGGGGCATTGTTATGCTCCCCTAATGAATGAATCATGGCCTGGGCTGAGGGTAGCGTTTCGCCTCCTTGCAAATCATTAAATGCCTGTTGTAACCATGCCGTAGATTGTTTTTGAGAAAAATTTTGCTTTTGTTGTAAATAGCCAGTAATCTCTCCCTGGCGCAGAAATGTCTCAACGGCATGATTCACATTCAGGGACTGTTTTAACAGCTCTTCAAAGTCGGTTTTGCTCAGTTGCCAAAGGCAAACACTACTGTCGGCAACAGCAGTCACCGTATGGCGTGCACCGGTTAAAAAGGAGAGTTCCCCAAAGGCATCCTTGGGATGAAGCCTGATCGCCTTTCGACTAGGACTTTTGGGATCGCTCTGGAGAACATGTCCTGCATGAATGATGTACAGGGTTTGGCCTTCCTCCCCCTGGTAAAAGAATGTTTGCCCAGCTCCAACTCGTCGATATTGCAGACGGCTGGCAATTGCTTCAATATCTTCGCTTAGCAGGTATTGAAAAATGGGTAGTCGTTTAATCTGACGGGCAATTTGGATAAATTCGTTGGCCTTGTTATCGATGGACACAGCATCGGGAATTCGTGCGGCTGTTTGGAGGCAGGTCACTGTTTTTTCAACCCAGGCTTTAATCTCGTTACGGGTGAGATGGTGACGCTGTAGTAGGTATTGGGCAATTTCATCTCCCTGCACTAGATGTTGGGTGGCTTCATTCAGCTCAGGGCAGGTTTCTAGCAGATCTTCGAAGGACTCTCTGGGTAAACTGGCGATTTCACAATCTGTGGTTGCGATCGCAACCGTCCCATGGGGAGCCCCTGTAAAAAACGCCATCCGACTAAAAATGTCCCCTCGTTTCAGCTGGGCAAACGGCTGCATATCCTGGTCAGGATCTAGCAACTGCACGTTTCCACTGTTGAGGATGTATAACGTCTCGCAGGCACTACCCGGCTGATACAGTACGGTATTACTGGAATAGTGGCTAACCAGTAGACATTTAGTCAAGCGCTTTAGGGCGTGGGGTGTTAGCGAACGAAAGATCTCAAGTCGTCTTACTTGTTTTAACAGGTCTTGGAAATGTTGCTCCTGATGATTGGCAATATGGGCAGCAGCCGTCGCTGGCTTTCGCAAAAAGCTGCCATATTTGTTCATAAACTGATTGACCGTTGTAAAAAAGAGACTGCCAATAATACCACCTGTCACCAACTCAACAATAAATCCTTCCTCTACAGCATGGGAGACTAGATCCAGCATCGTTGCTGCTAGTAACGCTCCGGCTCCAAATGCGGTCAGGGCACCGACAACCCGTCCCGAGGGTTGCCAAAAACGAGAGGTCACCGCCCCTAAAGGCATGGATGCCGCACATAGCAAACCAGATTGAAAGGCGCGTATAATCACAGGTTGCATAGGACAACTTCAGATTGACAGACGCGTATAATCACAGGCTGCATAGGACAACTTCAGATTGACAGGCGCGCACAATAATGAAGACCCAGGTTGGGGTTGTCGATGGGTGGATGAGTGATGGGGGAATGGGGTGACTATTTCAGCGCAAGCGCCTAACTTGCCAGTCAAGGCCTAAACCGTTAATCTATGGCTTCTCTTGTTTCAAACAGTGCCAACAATCTTGGGCAATGGTCCAATCCTCTTGGGTGTGAATTACTAAAACACGCACCTTAGAATCAGTAGTGGCAATATCCTGATCGACAGGAGCCTTTTCATTTTTACTAGGATCTAGTGTCAGTCCTAAAAAATCCATCGCCCCACAGGCATCAGCTCTAATCGAGGCATCATGCTCACCAATGCCAGCTGTAAAAACAATAGCATCTACACCGCCTAAACTCATGAGCATTGAACCAAAACAGGCCTTAAGACGATGGAGATAAACATCTCGGGCCAGTTGCGCATGGGAGTCTCCAGCAGCAATTGCCTGTCTAATGTGTCGTAAATCATGGGATATCCCAGAAATACCTTTAAGCCCTGACTCTTTATTAAGCATGTGGTCCAGCTCATCCGCGCCATAGCCTTGTCGCATCAGGTAAATCAAAATGCCGGGATCAACCGCCCCAGAACGGGTACCCATCATCAAACCATCCAGGGGAGTAAAGCCCATGGTGGTATCAATGCTGTGGCCATGGCGAACAGCCGAAAGAGAACCCCCATTGCCTAGATGACAAATAATCAGCCGTAAATCATCATTTCCTAACAGCTGGGCAGCTCGCTGACTACAATATTGATGGCTGATGCCATGAAACCCATAGCGACGGATGCCCTGGTCTACCCAGCCATAAGGGCCTGGATAAATCGCTGCTACATCTGGCATCTGGCTATGGAAGGCCGTATCAAATACAGCTACTTGGGGGACTGCCAGTAACTCCTCCATAAGCTCAATGCCTTCGAGATTGGCCGGATTATGGTTGGGGGCCAGCTGTTTTAGACAATCAATTTCTGCTTTTACTTCAGACGTAACAACGGTGCTAGCTTGGTAGGTCTGACCACCGTGCACAACTCGATGGCCAACCACATCAACCTCTTCCAGGTGCTTGAGAACCTGCGTTGTCCCCTGGCAAAGAGAACCCAGCACCTGAGAGAGAATTTCTCGCCGAGACGTTATGGCCAGTTTCTGTTCTAAAGCCTCACCAGCTTCAGTCTTAACCTCGATCACAGCCTGTTTGGGATACCAATCAATTTGGGCCTCCCAAACAGGTGTAGGAGTATTCTCAGGCAGAGTCTCACCTAGGTCATACAAACAGAGCTTATGACTACTAGAACCGGCGTTGAGAACCAGGATCTTCATGTTGTGTAGGGCCACTTCCATTGAACAATTTCATCTTGGTCCTTACCATGCTCATGGGCATAGGCTAGGGATGCAATGATCTTGTTCTTCATCCGCTCTTTTGCATGGGCTGCAGCCGATCCCAGCTTCGGTACGCGGTTAATCACATCAATCACCAAGTTAAACCGGTCCACCTGGTTATTGATCGCCAGCTCCAGCGGTGTGTTGATATTTCCTTCCTCTTTATAGCCCCGTACATGGATACGTTCTTGCTTAGAACGACGGTATACCAGCTTATGGATCAGCCAGGGATAGCCATGGAAGTTAAAGATCACGGGTTTATCGGGGGTGAATAGGGAGTTGAAATCCCAATCCGATAGACCGTGGGGATGTTCTCCTTCGGACACTAGCCTAAACAGATCCACCACATTGACAAAGCGAATCTTCAGTTCAGGAAACTCTTCTCGCAAAATAGCGGTTGCCGCTAGCGCTTCCATGGTGGGAATATCACCGCAGCTGGCCATTACCACATCAGGTTCATCAGGCTCAGTTCCGCAGTCATCATTGCTAGCCCAATCCCAGATGCCGATGCCCTTAGTGCAATGGGCAATGGCCTCATCCATGGGCAAATACTGCAAATGCTTTTGCTTATCTGAAATGATGACATTGATGTAATCCGTACTGCGGAAGCAGTGATCAGCCACCGACAATAAGCAGTTGGCATCCGGTGGGAAATACAGTCTGACCACATCAGGACTTTTATTGGTCACCAGATCGATATAGCCGGGATCCTGATGGCTAAAGCCGTTATGATCCTGTCGCCAAACCAAGGACGACAACAGAATATTGAGGGACGATACCGACCGTCGCCAGGGCACATGGTTACGACAAATATCTAACCACTTGGCATGTTGATTAAACATGGAATCTACCACATGGGCAAAGGCCTCATAGGTATGGAAAAGGCCATGGCGTCCGGTCAGCAGGTAAGACTCTAGCCAACCCTGCAGCGTATGCTCGCTGAGCATTTCCATCACCCGACCATCGCGGGACAGCTCAGTTCCCCCCTCATCCTCCGGGTAGATATCTGCCATCCAAACCTTTTTGGTGACCTGATAGACATCTTGTAACCGGTTTGATGCGGTTTCATCGGGCCCCATCAATCGGAAGTTATTGGGGTTATCCCGCATGATGTCGCGCATCAAAAAGCCCAGCACTTTAGTGTTTTCAAACTCCTCAGTGCCATGGTGTTCCATCTGAATGGCATAATCACGGAAATCAGGAATTTTTAGGGCCTTACGCAGTAAACCACCGTTAGCATGAGGGTTAGATCCCATGCGGCGACCACCGCTTGGTGCTAACGCCTTAAGTTCAGAGATCAGCGCTCCGTTTTCATCAAATAGCTCTTCAGGTTTATAGCTGCGCATCCATTCTTCTAATCGGCGCAGGTGATCAGGGTTGTCATGCATGCCTCCCATGGGCACCTGGTGAGAACGCCAGAAGTCCTCAACTTTTTTGCCATCAACTTCAGCAGGACCGGTCCATCCCTTGGGGGTGCGTAGCACAATCATGGGCCACCGAGGTCGCTCAATTTTGCCGGATACCCGTGCCTCTCGCTGAACTTCTTTGATTTTCAGCACACATTCTTCCATCACCGAGGCCATCCGCTGATGCATCTCAGCGGGATCTTTCCCTTCCACAAAGTAGGGGGTATAACCATAGCCCCGGAACAAGCATTCCAGCTCTTCATGGGAGATACGGGCCAGAATGGTGGGATTGGCAATCTTGTATCCGTTCAAGTTCAAGATGGGGAGCACAGCGCCATCCCTGGCTGGGTTAATAAATTTATTAGAATGCCAGGCGGTTGCCAGGGGGCCGGTCTCCGCTTCCCCATCACCCACTACACAGGTAACAATCAGATCTGGATTATCCAGCACCGCACCGTAGGCATGGGAGACGCTATAGCCTAGCTCACCCCCTTCATGGATTGATCCCGGCGTTTCTGGAGTGACATGGCTGCCGATATACCCAGGGAACGAAAACTGTTTAAAGAATCGGCCCATGCCTTCAACATCTTCGCCCTTATCTGGGTAGATTTCGGAATAGGTACCTTCCAAGTAAACAGGCCCCAACACACCCGGCGCGCCATGGCCAGGACCGGCCACAAAGATCATGTCCAGATCGTATTTCTTAATCAGCCGGTTGCAATGCACATACGTAAAACTCAGGGCTGGAGATGCTCCCCAATGACCGAGCAAGCGATGCTTAACATGCTCAGGCTGAAGAGGTTTCTTGAGCAATGGGTTGCTACGCAGGTAGATCATGCCCACAGCAAGATAATTACAGGCTCGCCAGTAGGCATCCATGAGACGTAATTCATCTTCCGTAGGCGCAGACAATGGGGAAAAGTTTGGTTGAATGGGAGTTTGAACCATAGTTAATAGTTCCCTCTAACAAAAATCACAGGTTTTTAACTGAAGATACGGTGACAGACTCTTTTTAAGAATTCTCTTAGAGTCACAAATAAGTAGCCTGAAAGGAGTCTTTAACGCAAAGTCTATCTAAGAAGAGTTCTTCATTTACGATGCATGCACCATTGTAGGTTCCAAATTAGAATTGTGCAGATAAGAGGTACAACAAAGTCAACTCTTAATACTTTTAACTTCTTTGCTAGCAACAGCGATTTAACAACTTGCAACTGGCTGCTAAGACCAGTTTAAGCACATGATAAGCGCTATTTAAGTATTTGATAACGTTGCTCTTTCATGACAACATCCCCAGTATCTAGCTACAGTTTCCCATAACCAAATTCTATTTTTTGTCTTTGATAATGAACCATGAGTCTTAGGATTCTTTTAAGATTCCTGGTAAACAGCTGATGAACTTAGAATCCTATTCTCTGTAATTTTCTACTGTGCTAAATATCACTATTTAAACAGTTCATGGTGGAGAGATTTGAAGCTTGCGAAATAATCACATCTGACCAATTTCATTGACCAAGTTCTATAGTTTTATATGAAACACTTAGATAGATACAAGGGATTGTTTTCTAAGAACAATAAAGATTGTATTCAATGCAGACGATTGAACTAGCACTATTTATGATTGTGGCGTCAGGAGGCTGAGACCAACGATGAGAACAGCGTTTTTCAACACTAAGCTCTACGATAAACATTCATTTATTGAGATTAATGAAGATTATAACCATGAGCTCACGTTTTTTGAGCCCCGCCTGACACCCAAAACAGCATCGCTAGCCGCTGGTTTTCCAGCGGTGTGTGTCTTTATTAATGATGAATTGGACGAGGACACGCTGCGTGCGATCGCAGCCACAGGCACCAAACTCATTGCCCTGCGCTGTGCTGGATTTAACAACATCAACCTCAGTGTGGCAGAAGAGCTAGGCATCACAGTCATGCGTGTGCCCGCCTATTCACCCTATGCCGTGGCAGAGCATGCTGTTGGACTGATTATGGCCCTTAATCGTAAACTTTACCGCGCTTACAATCGTGTGCGGGATGATAACTTTTCGTTAGATGGCTTACTGGGCTTTGATCTCCATGGCAAAACCATTGGCATTGTAGGAACAGGTAAAATTGGCCAATGTTTTGCCCAGATTATGAATGGATTTGGCTGTAAGCTCTTAGCCTACGATGTACGGGTCAATCCAGCTTGTGCAGATATCGGTGTGGACTATGTAGAGCTGCCCATATTGCTGACCCGCTCCGACATAATTTCTCTCCACTGCCCATTGTTACCATCCACACACCACTTAATAAACGCTGAATCTATACAGCATTTTAAGCCAGGCTCAATGCTCATCAATACTAGTCGTGGTGGGTTAATTGATACCAACGCCGTGATTGAAGCCATTAAATCAGGGCGGGTAGGGTACTTTGGTATTGATGTTTACGAACGCGAAGGCAGTCTGTTTTTCGAAGACCTGTCTGACACCGTTATCCAGGATGATACCTTTCAGCTGTTGCAGTCTTTTCCTAACGTAGTCATTACAGCCCATCAGGCCTTTTTCACCAAAGAAGCCTTGCGCAACATTGCTCAAGTCACCCTGGCTAACATCAGTGATGTGGAAGCAGGACGGACCAATTCCAACGCAGTGAAGCTCACCTAACATTAACAATCTCTTAACGCCCTCTTGTTAGATTAAATTTCAGCAAACTCACCTAACATTAATAATCTCTTAATGCCCTCTTGTTAGATTAACCTCAGCATTAGTATAGGTTTGACCTATAGTGCTGAGTAAGCATTGGATTTCTCTCTAGCAGTCCTTAAAATACTCTTTATGAAGCCACTTATTCATCGCACTAAAATTGTGGCCACCATGGGTCCTGCCAGTCGGTCTCCAGAGGTGATCAAACAGCTCATGCTCGCCGGCATGAATGTAGCCCGGTTAAATTTTTCCCACGGCACCTATGAAGATCATGCTGAGCAGATTCGTCAACTGCGGGCGGTTTCCGATGAGTTAGAAATGCCCCTGACGCTTTTACAAGATTTACAAGGTCCTAAAATTCGAGTGGGCCAGTTGCCCAACGGCGAGCTAGAACTCCAGCCAGGAAAGAAAATTACCTTTGTGCCCGTATCTGAGGAATCCCCCCAGACAGATGCGATCGCCATTGACTATCCACATCTAGCCGAAGAGGCTACTCCAGGGACTCAAATTTTGTTAGATGACGGGTTGTTGGAAGTACGGGTAGAAACGGTTCAAGGGAATGTAGTACAGTGCAGTGTCATTACCGGTGGCATCCTTAAAAGCCGTAAAGGTGTAAATCTCCCTAGCCTTAATCTGCGGCTACCCTCCTTAACTGAAAAAGATAAGGAAGATTTAGCCTTTGGCATAGAACAAGAGGTGGATATTGTTTCCCTAAGTTTTGTGCGGAGCCCAGAGGATATCAAAAACCTCAAAGCTTTTTTGGCAGCCAAAGCGGTTAATATTCCAGTATTAGCTAAATTAGAAAAACCTCAGGCCATTCAAAACCTGGAAGCAATTATCGATGAATGTGACGCCATCATGGTGGCACGGGGAGATCTCGGTGTAGAAATGAGACCGGAGAAAGTTCCCCTCATTCAAAAACGAATTATTCGCCTATGTAATCGCAGAGGCATTCCCGTCATTACAGCGACCCAGATGTTGGATAGCATGACCCATAGCCCTCGGCCAACCCGTGCCGAAGCTAGCGATGTTGCTAACGCGATCATGGATGGCACCGATGCAGTGATGTTATCAGGAGAGTCTGCTGTTGGTAATTATCCCGTGGAAGCTGTGAAAATGCTGGCGCGGATTGCCACTGATGTGGAACCTGAGATCGATTATCCTAACTTTCCACCCCAAAAGATTGATGCTCCTGCAGCCATTAGTGAAGCTCTTAATGCCATTGATCATGTTTTAGATCTCCAGTGTATTGTTGGTTTTACAGAGACGGGATATACCGCTCGCTTAGCAGCTGCGGAACGTCCCAAAGCTACCGTCGTGGCTTTAACCGCGAATCCTAAGGTTTATCGACAGCTAAACCTTGTATGGGGAGTCCGTCCTGTTTTGTTAGAACAGTTAGACGGTTCTCTTGAAACACTGTTTGAACAAGTTGAAACCTGTTTGTTAGAGAAACACTTTGCAGCCCCTGGAGATCGCATTTTGCTTCTAGGGGGTCTACCGATTAAGGTTTCTGGCTCCACTAACTTTCTCAAAATTCATACTATTGGGTCGGGTGATTAAGGGGACGGCACAAAAATAAAGACCCAGGTTGGGGCTGTCGATGGGTGGATGAGTGATGGGATAATGGGGTGATTATTTAAGCGCAAGCGCTGAAGAAGTTGTGCCCAGATAGACCTGAGCTAATGCCAGACTGCCCTTAGCTCAGGCCTAGATTTCGAGTTCTGAACCCGTTATCAGCCCATGTTTCTATAATAGAAACGTGTTTCACTTATGTAGCTATGGCAAATCTTTTCCACCTAGCATTCCCTGTTAGCAACATTCTCGACACCAAGCGATTTTATGTGGACGGTCTTGGCTGTCAGCCGGGTCGTGAATCTCCCAGTGCGTTAATTATGAACTTTCAGGGCCATCAGCTAGTGGCCCACGTTACCCGAGATCAGCTATCTGACCAAGGAAGTATCTATCCCCGGCACTTTGGCCTAGTTTTCGATACTGAGGCTGACTGGGAAGCTTTAGCAGAACGGGCTAAAGTCCAAAACCTCCCCTTTTACCAACAGCCAAAGTGTCGCTTTAGGGGGACTCCTTTAGAGCACCGCACATTCTTCCTCGAAGATCCATTTCATAATCTGTTGGAATTTAAATACTATTGTCATCCAAGTGCCATCTTTGGTGAGAGTCATCATGCTCAAGTAGGCGAAGTTGCTATGGCTTAATCTTTAGCCCTTGGGCAATGGCCGCTAAACCCCGTTCGTCCCACACCATGCCATCGTGGGTCAGTACGGGTAGTCGTTGGCTTTCACCAATCGGCAAACAACAGTGGTGTGCAGGCAGAACCAACAGATCATAGGCTGTCCATAGCCACAGCGGTCGACAGGTGACTAGCTGTTCCATATCTTGATTTAGCTCCGTTAGAAAGGCACTGCCTGGACGCATTTGTACACATCCTATATTCCACCGAAACCAGGCAAGGGCTGAACCATAGTGAGGCACTGCCACACCAACAAATCGCTGCACTCGCTGCAAACCACCCAAACGCTGTAGGTAGTAACGGCTAGCCAAGCCACCCATGCTAAACCCCACCAGGGAAAATGGTTGCCGCTCTCCCAGGGATGCCCTGATAAAATCATCGAGCTGCTTCGCTTGTTGCTCTATACCGATATCACCGTTATTGGGTTTTATGCTAATGGCATAGACATGCCAACCTTGATTTTCTAAATATGGACGCAACCGTCCAAAAATATTAACGGTATTCCAGAGACCATGGACCAGCACAACCGCTGGTTTGTGATTATGCGTCACGCTTGCCCCGACCCTCTAGCCAAAACAAAAACACAACGATGCCGATGACGCCCATCTGTACAGCTAGATTAGGCAAGGCCGTCTCTACATCCTTACCGGCCATCAGCTGAGTCAAAAATACAAATGCCCCCAACAGCCCGGACGCCCCCACAGCACCATAGATAACCTTACGCATTCCTTTGAAAGGTGACTGCGTCTCCTGAACCAGGCGCTCAAACCGTTCCTGGCTCATGCCTGGTGGTTTGGTGGGGGTGCGATCGCTAGAGCCAGACTTTTTTGCCATGGAGCCTTTATTTAGAGGGGATAAGTACCATTTTTTCAAACTATGTCCCATCTAGCACAGGGGGGCCTGGATTTTTGGAAGATGGACTACGATGATCCCCATAGCAATTGCCTCTCAGGCTCTATCATTCCCCATTGATGAATTTCTGAATTTCTGATGCACCCTGGATGCAGTACCATGATCTACTAGCTAGACTTAGCATTCAACATGCCAACGTGGCTCAGTGGTAGAGCACTCGATTCGTAATCGAGCGGTCGCGGGTTCAAATCCCGCCGTTGGCTTTTAGGCAGCGCAAGCGATACAGATTTTCTGGCAAGGGGTTCAGCGATCGCAATCCGAAAATAACCAAAAATACGTTGGACATTTTTGGGCACTTCTTAGCACTTTTAGACCCTAGATTGAGATAAAAACGGTTGGTATCGGAACATCCGTTTGAGGGCGTGTATATGGACTTTAACTTACGCTCTCTCAGCTCTGTCTTGATTTTGGGGGGCACTACAACTTGCAAGAAGTGTGATTTTATAGGGTTTGGATGAGCTCAGTGAGTTTGGCTAATAATCTCTGGGGAAACATGGGGTGATTGGTAAAAAAGTGATCACCAGGAACGGCCTCTAACGTAAATATGTTCGTGTGTTGTTGCCAAGCGGCCACATCAGTATGATTTGCTATCTCATCTTGTTCTCCCCAAAAACAGGTAATTGGGCAAGCAAGCTGAGCCTTTGGTTGGTATTGATAGGTTTCAAGAAGCGAAAAATCTGCCTTCAACATAGGAAGCATCAATTCCATTAGTTCTGGATTTTTCAAAACGCTCTCAGGTGTGCCATTGTACCCTTGTAGTTCAAGAATAAAATCATCGCTAGACAAGTTATGAATTGATTCTCTATCGGGTGGTAAGTGAGGAGCGCGAGCTGCAGCTGCCCAAAGATGACGCGGAGTAAGCTGAACTGTCTGTTGTGACCATCGAGAAAACTCAAATGCAATCCGTGCCCCCAGGCTATGGCCAAAACAGGCAAACGGAACATCTAAAAAAGGTACTAATTCAGGGCCAAGAGTTTGCAACAGTGAAATAATATCGGTGTAGGGAGTCTCAAACAAGCGTTTTCCGCGTCCAGGTAGTTCAACGGCACACACCTCGACTGTTGATGGTAACAACTCAGGCCAGTCATGAAACACCCTAGCTGAGCCGCCTGCATGGGGAAAGCATAGCAACCTTAATTTAGGAGATGGTTTTGGCTGGGGACAAACGATCCATTTACCCATAGTGCAAAATCTATCGTAATTGTATGCAAAGTTTATAATTTAGCCTGATAAGGCACGACGATCTACTTTGCCATTGGCTGTTAACGGTAACGCGTCCAAAAATTTGAAGTATGATGGCACCATATATGTAGGCAATTTCTGATTTAGAAAATTGCGTAGCTCTTCAATGGCAGGAGAGTACCCCTGGCGAGGAATGACATGGGCTGTGAGCGATTGTTGACTTTGTTGAGTGGTAGTGACGGTCACTAAGGCATTTTTGACCGCTGGATGCTTTGCTAGTGTGGATTCGATTTCTCCGGCTTCAATGCGATAACCCCTCAATTTAATTTGAAAATCAGCTCTACCCAGAAACTCAATATTTCCATCTGGTAAATAGCGGCCTAAATCACCAGTTCGATAAATCTGCTCACCAGTTCGGGGATGTGCAATAAAATTAGCTGCTGTTTTTTCAGGGTTGCGCCAGTAACCCTTGGCTAACTGTACACCAGCACAATACATTTGCCCTGGCACCCACACGGGGCAATCTTCCAGATTATTATTCAAAATATAATATTTTGAATTGGCCATAGGCTTTCCATAGGGAATACTTTTCCAATTGGGATCAATATCCTGGATAAGATAACCAATATTCCAAATTGTGGTTTCAGTAGGGCCGCCAATACTCAGAATATTTAAATCTGGAGATAATGCTTTTAATCGACTGGCAAGAGAAACTGGCAGCCAGTCTCCACCTAAGATAGCTAGACGCAAACTCTGTGGCAATTTTTCAGATTTAATGTCGAGATAATTGACCAACATTTCCATCATGGCAGGTACTGAATTCCACAGGGTTACCCGTTCTTTGGTGAGTAAATCCAGCCAATGTCGAGCAAATTTAGCAGCAGCAGCGTCTGGCATCACAATTGTTCCGCCAGCTGATAACGGACCGAAGATATCATAAACCGATAGATCATGATTGAGGGCGGTGAGCGCTAATATCCGATCTTTAGAACTGACTTGAAATCGTTGGTTAGTATGGATGACTACATTGACCACATTTCGATGGGTAATCATGACACCTTTAGGTAAGCCTGTAGACCCAGACGTGTAGATAACATAGGCAAGATCATCAGGGCCTGGGAGAGATAGCAACTGATGCTCAGTGTTTGGGAACAAATGGATTAGATCAACTGCAAATCGTTGAATGGTTGCTGGCCAAACTACCTTTTCTTCTAACCATGATTGCGTTAATGCAATATTGACACCACTATTTTCCAGCAGATATTGAAATCGTTCCGAAGGTAAGTCAGGATCAATGGGTACGTAAGCAGCGCCAGCAGCTAAAATACCAAGTACTCCAACAATCTGTTCCCAGCCTTTCTCCATAACGATGGCTACGGTATGATCAGAGCAGATACCTAACAATTGATTTAAATAATGACCAACTTGATTGGCACGACGGTATAGAAGGTCGTAAGTAATTGATTGCTTTGAAGTGATAATGGCAATCTGTTGAGGGTTTTGTTTAGCCTGATGCACAAACAAACTATAGAGTGTCTCTTCAGGTAGCGGAGCGGTCGTTAGGTTGGCGGTAACTCTCTGGCTAAGTTGAGCTGCAGGAATCATTGAGCGATTAGTTTCCTGCCACGCAGCTTCCTCATGGGCTAATCGTTGCAGAAATGAACAGTAAGATGTCAATATATCCTGCACCATGTTCGGAAGAAAAAAGTCCGTATCAGCATATAGATTAACTGTCAGTGTTCCATTCTTTTCAAGATGCCGACATTCTAGGCGGACGGGCGCTATTGAAGTGGAGTTATTATTAATAACATTTTCGATATTGGAGACGTCTTCTATGTTGTCTGGCTCAATGACAAAAGAAATAGCTAATATAGATTCTAATTTCTCTAATATCTCCTTAGGTAATAATTTTAACTGCGTAAACGGGGCTACTAATCGATGTTGCAGATCTGATCTTAACTTTGTTGCGATATGTTTAACTCTAGCTTCGAAAGAATCTGGTTGCAAATAATTGATGTCTAACAAGGTGTTAAAAATCTTCTTTTGATTTGGTTGTTTAACGGCATCCTCTTCCGAATTGAGAGTTGTAGATCTCGTTTCAACCAGATTAATTGTAAAGTAAGCGCTTTTACTCCAGGTTGCTAGTACTTCTGTGTAAACTGCTAATAGAACGTCGCCTGGTGATGTATTGGCCTTTAAGGCCTGTTGCTTCAAATGTGCCCAAGTTTTGGCATCGATTTGTTGACTATACTGCGCTAGTTTGATGTCACCTTTATTAAAGGTCTGGGCTAAAGGTAATTCTGGAGTAGGGGGCAGAAGTTCAATAGATTTTTGGCAAAATTCCATCCATTTTTCTTTAGCCTGATGAACATTATTATCAAACTTCTTACTAATAGAGATTGAAGTGAATAGTTTGTCTGTACTCATTCTTTTGAGTTTCTCCCTCTGTCTCCCTCACAGAAACTAAATAAAGCATCGACTATTATCCTCAAAAAGAGCTGATACACAGCATCATTAGCAAAGTTTTTTGAGCTAATGATGCTGCTCAATAATTTGCTCTGTAAAACTGCAAACTCGTTTTCCGTAAGCACTGATTTGAGCACTGTTAGAGCGTGGAATCAAAAGCTTGCGGTGATTTTCATGGATCAAACCCACCTACTTGAAAAACTAGCTGCCTCTCTCCATAGAGGAGTATATACATGATTTAAGCAGCCAGAAAATGAAAAACAAAAAACAAGTTCTGAGAAGATGAAGATCTACACGCCTGAGAGGGTAGAGATAATATTGCGATGAATTTCAGATGTACCTGCATAGATGGTACCTGCTATAGAATCTCGAAAATATCTTTCTAGTTCGTAATCGGTCACATAGCCTCTAGCACCATGGATCTGGATAGCATCCTGACAGGTTTTCATGAAACCTTCGCTGATAAAAACTTTAGAAATTGAAGATTCTAAAAAGGCTTGTTTTCCTTCTTTTTTCAACCATCCTATTTTATACAATATAAGCTTTGCCAGCTCCAATCTCATCTTCATCTCGGCAATTTTATTGGATACACCCTGAAAAGAGCCAATGGGCTGGCCAAACTGCTTACGCTTTTTAGCATAGCTAACACATTGCTCGAAAATCCTTTCCATGGTCCCCACCTGACTGGCAAACAAGAAACTTCGTTCCCAGCTAATGGTGGATTGAAAAATATTGTGTCCCCGGCCTTCTTTGCCTAAACGATGGTTAACGGGCACTTTACAGTCCTTGAAAACGAGTTCTCCCATGGGTGCTGTCCGCAATCCCGATTTTTCCCACTCTTTTTCGATGGTCAATCCAGGCAAATCTTTGTGAATAATAAAGGCAGAAATTCCTTGTTGAGCACCTACCTCTAAATTAGTACGGGCGAATGTAATATAAACGTCGGCAACAGGGGCATTGCTAATAAATGTCTTGGTGCCATTGAGAATGTAGTAATCCCCATGGGGGATAGCCTCAGTTTGCATCTCAAAAGCAGCAGATCCTGAGTTTGGTTCGGTGATGGCATGTCCTCCCATCGATGTGCCCTGGCAAAGGGCTGGCAAATACTGTTGTTTTTGAGCTTCAGTACCAAAATTGGCAATTGAAACAGCACAACTCCAGAGATGGTTGTTAATGGCAAAGACTAGACCATTGTCTTTGCATCCATAGCCCAAACCTTCCAAACCTAATATGGTGGTTAATGGATCCAGACCTTGTCCACCATATTCTTTGGAAATTGGCCATCCTAAAATGCCAAAATCTGCACATTTTTGCCAGCCTGCTTGATTAAAGTGACTGCGTCTATCGTTTTCAATTAAGTCTGCATTTAATTCTTGTTGAGCAAATGTGACGATGGAGCGATAAAAGGAAAGTTGTTCTAGATCCCAGTCGAAACTGATACTCATGTGGGTACCTCTATTGATTGAACTTTTTAAAAATCGAGATTGTCCTCTCGACGGCTACATTGCTTGGATACGGCTACTAAGGTGGCATGCACAAGTTGTAGAGCTGCTGTAATATCAACAGATTAAACATCACGATGATATTGATGGGACGACGACCGGCATTACTCTTGTGAGGCTTGACATATACCTGTTCTAAAATTGGGTGAGACTGATTCCACGGAATCATCTTATCCAGATCAGACACCAAGTCTTCCTTAGGCTTCAGTTTCTGATGATGTGTCTCAAAATCCTTTGTCTAAACTACCTTCCTAATGTCTTCATAGGTCGTTTTCAGAAATTTGACATTTGAGTATCCCGCCATTTCATCAAAGATCTCAAATAAGCTGTCACAAAACTGATCAATTAAGTCAGGAGGGATTGTCAACGCTGGTCTAATTGCGATACTTTTACCAAATCGATTACCTACGGTACATAGAACCTGTTTTTCGCGAAACATCTTACCGCAGGCGATGCCATAAAAGAAATCTCCTTCCATCCAATCAAACAATTTTTGGGCAATTTTTTTCTTTTGCTGCTGGATTGAAACTGATAACATCAACCCCTTTCCCGCCACTTCTAAGGTGTAGTTGCGATGAGTATTCTGGAGTTCTAGCCGTTCTCGAAATTTTGCTTCTGCGGCTTGAATATTGGCTAAATCATAATTTCTCAGGTTTTCCAGGGATGCTAAACCTGCTGCCATTGATAAATTATTCTCTTTGAAGGTTGAGGAATATACCAGGATTTTCTCCATGCTGTCAAACACTTTCTTATAAACCTCTGCGGTATAAACCACAGCCCCAATGGGAACCATGCCGCCACTTAGTCCTTTGGCTAAGGTCATGATATCGGGTGTGACTTGGGACCACTCATAGGCAAATCGTTTTCCTGTGCGTCCCAATCCTGTTTGGACCTCATCATAAATGAGTAATGCGTTGTGTTTTTGGCATAGACGCTTAGCCTCTCTCAAAAATTCATCGCTAGCAATACTGCCGGTTCTTCCTTGGATGGGCTCAACAATAACTCCAGCGATTTCTCGATGGTGATTCTTAAACACCTGGTTGAGAGCATCTATATTATTTAGCTCTAGTTGAAAGTGAGCTTTTTCTACGCCAAAAATCTTCCTGTAGTTAGAGACACCATTAATGGACAAAGACGCTAACGTTAGTCCGTGATATCCACCTGTAAAACTGACGAAACGCTTTTTTCTGGTGAAGTCGATGGCCATCTTCATGGCATATTCAACAGCCTCAGTACCCGAATTGAGAAAAAATACGCGTTCAAATGATGGGTCAGTTAACTCTAAAAGTTCATGACCCAAAATTGCTGCCAGGGTAGGCACATTAATTTGTGTGAGTGATGGAATTGGAGTGTTGATAGCATCTTCCAAAGCGGTAATTAATTCTGGATTTTTCCGCCCCCAGTTCAAGCAGGCAAAGCCTGCTACAAGGTCTAGATACTCTTTGCCATTCTCATCAATAAGAGTATAGGGAGTGCTGTCTACAAATCGGATTTGAGTGGTCCCTACACTATCCCAATATTTGTAATAACAATGGTTAACTTTATTGGCATAGGTCTCGTTGATGGAATGCTCTTTGATAAAGGATTCAACTTTCGTAGCTAGTTTCATGATTATCCTTCCGTTTCAATAAGATAAATGGCAAATGAATATGCGGTGATATTTGGAGTTCGCTGTTTAGATTGGATTCTAAACAAAGTCATCAGCAATACTAGATATTGTTGATCTGCTTAATTCACTGAAATTCTTGCAGGTGGCGCTGGTAAGAAGTCATGGTGAATAAAATAAGATAGTTGCGGATGCAATAGCTGGGAACTCACAGGGGGACAGCTAATTTGAGCTTTAGCAAGTGCATGCACAGCATTTTCAGAGTTAAATTTGACCTGGTTGCTACTACTGCCATGGGCTTGGAGTATGGGGAGTATATTGGCAATGGAACTCGATGATTCGGTAGTGTAGGTTTCAACCTGTTGCGCCCACTGTTCAAAAGCAACTAACTGAATCTGATAGCCAAAGTTGCTTAAGAAATCTGTTAACTGGTGCCAATGGCAGGGATAAGGATTAACTAAGTGGAAACATTGGTGGAGAGAGGAGGGCTGCCTAGATAAGTAAATAATACCTTGACTGACATAGTCCACTGGGGTCATTTCAAGAACTGTATCAATCGCTGGCAGTGCTTTTAGGAGAACAGCACTTTTGAGCGTCAGGGATAGCCAATCTTGTGTGCTACAAACTCCAGTTTGGCTATGGCCTGTAATAGTACCGGGTCGATAAATAGAAACGGGTAAACCCCGCTCACTGGCCAAAGACACCAGTTTTTCGGCCACCCATTTGCTTTGGCTATATCCTCCATAGAGGGTTCCTCCATGATCAAGGGAGTCTTGCTCATATATGACGTGATCGGTAGCTAAGTGAGAAGACAAAAATACACCAATGGTAGAAACATAATGGAGAGGTTTGATTTTATGGATGGTGGCTAATTTTAGAATCTCGCGAGTGCCGTTAACATTGGTAGCTTTTAGAGCCGTATAGGGATAAACAAAATTAACTAAGGCTCCATTGTGATAAATAATATCGATAGCATATGCAAGCTGTTGAAATTGATCTAAAGATAGACCTAGTAAGGGTTCTGCCAGATCTCCAAGCACAGGAATGATTCTGGTCCCTTGTGTTTCTTGCCAAAGTCCATAGGCCTTAAGTTTGGTTTGGAGGCGTTCTTGCCCAGTGTTGAGGTTGGGTGCGCGTACTAAACAATAGATGGTGGCCTGGGTTTGTTCCAGGAGATCATTGAGTAAGTAGGTACCTAGGAATCCTGTTGCTCCAGTTAAGAAAATGGCCATCGGCTCTTTTTGAGCAGGAACAAAGTGAATGGAATCAGGGATATCTTTCAGCTGTGCCATGGCCTCCTGAAGTAGCTGTTCAGTGGTGGTAGCTGTTGCGATCGCATTTCCCTCAGTCCCTTTATTCTCTAAAGCATTGGCAATCACCTGATTGAGGCTAGCCAGGGTTGGTTTCTGATAAAAACTGGATAAATTTAAGGGTGAGGACGGTGACGTGTCAACTGAGCCTTGTCCGAAGAAAGCTAAGATAGCTTGTTTATGTTGTTGTAACTCTGCTTTTAAGTCAGGTGTCAACGCACCTTTAGGCCCCCGAAACCGTAGTTGGCCATTGTCACACCACAATGTTATGCCGATTTGGGAAAATCGTTGTAACAGGTTAGGAATATCAGGATTATGGTTAGCCATTATAATGTGCCTTCCTCCCAGGCATCATGGGTAGTTACAGAACTCAGATCCACTGTCGGCATTGCCTGCTGATTGAGAGCACCCCCTAGCAGGCAATACAAATAGATATGGTGTTCATCGAGAGCAAACAAATGTCGGACCGTTTCAAAATCACAGCTGCCGATCTGACAAAGGCCCATTTCATGGGCAGGCGCAGCTAGCTCCAGCTGCTGACTCATCAATCCGGCTTCCAACAGGCAAAAATCTCGACTTAATTCGCCGTACATGGGTGCAATCGCAGCTAACTGGCCCACCAAAAAGATAGAGAATGCACTTTGATCAAATATCTTCTGATTGTTGAAGGCATACAAGCTTCGGTCAATTTCGGCGTCTGGCGTAATGATCTTTAATTGGTGCTCCAGAGGATGATAATAATAGGTACCTGCTTTTAGACCAGAGATGCGCTCGGGTTTAATGTAAAGGTAGGCCTGGACAGGATAAAGCCCACCGGCAGACCCATAGCGCAACTTAGGCTGACCATTAACTAATAACTGTTGCCAATTACTCAAAAAAAGGCTGAATCGTTCAAACGGTAGTGGGTCTGAACTAAAGGTTCTACAACTGTAGCGGCTGAGATACGTTTGTTTAAGCGTATCGTCTAATTCTGGGGCCACTAGCTTTACACTCCCCCAAGATTCTTGTCGCAGTCCACGCCGTAGATGCTTAAACTGTTGACGCTCTTCTGGATTAAAGATCATCTTAAAATTGCCTGCGAGAGCACCATCGCCGACTGATTGAGGTGCAGACTGCGGCGTTGTTTCCCTAACTAACCGATCATCATAGTCTTTGGCCAACGCCCCTACAGTGGAGAGACTATATAGATCCTTAATCTGTAATCGATATTGGAACTGCTCCTCCATGAGATTAGCAATTCTAGCAATATCAATAGAATTAGCACCCAGATCTAGCAAATTAGCATTAGGTTCGATGGTATCAACCTTGAGCACATTAGCTATCAGTTGGGCAATTTGTTGAGTAAGAGCTGCATCAGCAACATCTTTAGATGTTGAGAGTTGGCTCGATGCCACAGAAGTCTGTTGAGGTTCGGGCAGATGGTTTCGATCAACCTTGCCATTGGCTGTCAGAGGTAAGGTTTCCAAAAAGACGAAGGTTGACGGCACCATATAATCTGGCAGTAGCTCTAGTAGCTGTTGCTTTAAGTGGTCTGGCGTCAGTGTTGGCTGTTCTAAAACAACATAGGCCACTAGTCGTTTAGTTTCTTGAGCATCTCCCTTGAGTAAGACAACCCCTTGCTTGACAGCGGTGAGCTGTTCTAAAGCTGTTTCGATTTCTCCCAACTCAATTCGGTAGCCCTGTACTTTAACCTGGGAATCCGCCCGTCCCAAAAACATGATGGCACCATCGGGAAGGTAATATCCTAAATCTCCAGTATGGTAAAGCCGTTCACCTGTAACCGGATGGTGGATAAAGCTTTGACTTGTTTTTTCTGAATTGCGCCAATATTCCCTGGCCAACCCTACCCCACCAATGTATAAATTACCGGGTACCCACACGGGACATGGAGCCAAATGTTCATTCAAGATATGAAACTGTTGGTTCGCCATAGGTTTCCCATAGGGAATACTTTTCCCATTAGGATCCACCTGATGAATGACATGGAGAATGGACCAGATGGAAACCTCAGTGGCACCGCCTAAACTTACCACCTCTGCCGCAGGGCTGAGGGCCTTAATCTGATCCGGTAACTTTAAGGGAATCCAATCTCCGCTGAGTAGTACAAGGCGTAGGGAATTTAAGGTGACTTCTGGATGAAATTCACTGTATTCCACCAGCATTTGCATCAAGGCGGGTACGGAGTTCCACAAAGTGATCTGATGCTGCTTGATTAATGTTGCCCAGTGGGTCGGTTCTTTGCTGTCGGCAGCCGCAGGAATCACCAATGTGCCTCCCGCTGCTAAGGTACCAAAAATGTCGTAGACCGACAGATCAAAGCTGAGGGAAGAAATGGCCAGAGTTCGGTCCTTAGAACTGATTTGAAATCGCTGATTAATATCGAGAATTGTGTTAACAACAGCACGATGCTCAATGGCAACCCCTTTAGGGATACCTGTAGAGCCAGACGTGTAAATCACATAGGCAAGATCCTTGGGAGTTTGACTGGGCTGGAATTGACTAATTTCAGCATCACTACCAGGCAGGTGCTCTTCAGTTTGATTGACCTCATCTCGACTAATAACAAGTCGTTGCACATCATCTGGCCAATCTAATTGTGAATCTAACTCTGGTTGAGTGAGAACAATGTTGACTGCCCCTTGTTTTAAGATCTGCTGACGTCTTACCTGGGGCCAATTGGGATCAATGGGCACATAGGCTGCACCAGAAACCAGAACAGCGAGGACGGCAACCACTTGTTCCCACCCTTTTTTCATCACCACAGCCACTAGCTGATTAGGAAGAACCTCTAGGTGACGCAGCTGCATTCCCAGACTGTAGGCACGCTTTCCTAATTCCCCATAGGTCAGGGTAATGTCTCCTGCAACCACAGCAATATCTGTGGCTGATGTCTGTAAACGCCTAAGGACTAAACCATGGAGGAAAGACTGGAGAGTGTCTGTTTGAGGACTGCTTGTTTGAGGACCGTCTATTTGAGAGCTTAACAACGGTTGCTCAGTGGCGTTGACCATGGCAATTTGAGCAGCCTGCTGGGGTGGAAACAGCTGTTGCATCAGCTGACGCGGATCAGCTTGCCATAAGCTTTCCTCGGTGGCAAGCGCCTCGACAAAATCACCATAGGCCTGAAACATATCGTCTAACAATCCGGGAGGGAAGACTTCGTCAACTGCATCCCAATTAAGAATCAGGGCTCCTTGTTCCTCAAGCACCTGGTGATCCAGATAAATTTGAGGTGTTTGGCTAAGACTGTAAACAACCTCTCCAAGTTCATAAATTGAGGCACTTTCGGTGTTGGAGCTGTTGGCAAAGCGATCACGATTTAGACTATCGTTGGTGAGGGTACTGGTGTAAACAACCGGCATCAGGGCACCGGAGTAACGCTGTTGGGCATGGGCAATATCCCGTAAAACCTTCATGCCGCTCACATAGCGATGATCCAGATCTTGCCAAAGTTGTTTTTGAATGGCCTTAGCGCGGGTGACAAAAGCGGCCAGACTTGAATTATCAATGGCCAATAAATCTAGTGAGGTAAAGTCCCCTACCAAACGGTTAATATCTTGATGTAGGGGAAGTCGTCGGAACAGGGTAATATTGAGGGTAAATCGGGGTTGTTTACTCCAGGCTGATAAGACTTCGCTGAAGGCGGCAAGGATAATGGCAGAAGGGGTTAGGTTTGCTTGGAATCCTCTTTGTCGAAGTTGTTTCCACTGTTCTGGAGAAATTCTCCGGGTGCGATGGACAAATTTGGGCTGCTTGATAGATCCCAAATTGGTTCCCAACGGTAATTCTGGTGATGGGGGCAGGGTGGCAACCCGATTTTGCCAGTAGGTTTGCGATCGCTGATACACAGCTGATGTTTTTAAGGCAATCTCTGCTAAAACATAATCTCGAAAAGACAACTCCATTGCTGCTTGAGAGGACTGGGGGTTATGGAGATAGTCCACCAATTCTCGTATAATCAGCTCCAAACTCCAAGCATCGGCAATTAACAAGTCAATGCTGATAAACAACCGGGTTTTGGTGGTGTCTAAAAGCGCTGCTCTCACCTCAAATAAGGGCCATGTGTCAGTGGGAAGTAACTGATGCGAAAGGCACTCCCGTAATGCCATCAACTGTTCATGCGCCACCTCTGATGCTGCCGTACGTAAGTCCAGCGTGTCTATCTGGTAATCAGGGACCTGTTCTAAAATTTGCTGGTGGCCATCTGCATTCATCACCGCCCGCATCATTTCATGCTTTTGGATCAGATATTGCCAGGCTTGCTCAAATTTCTTCAGGTCTAAATCCACCACATCAATCTCAGCATAAACATGGGTAGACACATTACTGAGATCAAAGCTATCGTCCCGGCCAATCAAATAGGCCTGTTGGATTTCTGTTAATGGAAAGGATTGATAGCGCTCCGCTGCGCTGGTAACAATTTGCGGTAAAGGTTGGTAAATCTCAT
Organism: Leptothoe sp. LEGE 181152; assembly: GCF_032906605.1. NCBI lineage: Bacteria > Bacillati > Cyanobacteriota > Cyanophyceae > Nodosilineales > Cymatolegaceae > Leptothoe > Leptothoe sp. LEGE 181152. The sequence goes on along the minus strand of NZ_JASATU010000017.1, from coordinate 647,759 downwards.
TTAAGTCCGGCTGATCGCCTGAGTCTTCATCACTTGGTCGCCGTAGAAATTCGATGATTTCTGCTTTTTGTTCGGTAATATACTGCCGCAATGAGTCCGTCAGACTACCTTTGGGTGCATTACACCGCAAGCGGCCATCCTGAACATAGAGTTGAATATCCTGCGTTCTCAGATCATCTAAAAATTTAGCAATTGGCTGTGTCGTAGGCTGTATCGCAGACTGTGGGGCAGATTTCATAGCTCAATGTCCTCCCGAGCATTACTATCATTACTGAGGGCTGTTGCTGAGGCGGGAGTATTTCGATAGGTCGTATCCAGATATTCTGCAATCCCTGCTACAGTCAGGGCCTCGAATAAGATGGTCATGGGCAGATCAATTTGAAATGTTTGTCGAATCTGGGAAATGACTTGAATACCTACGAGGGAATCCCCTCCCAATTCAAAGAAGTTATCGTCAATGCCTACTCGCGTAACACCCATGACATTTTGCCAAATTGGCACCAGTTTTTTCTCAGTCTCCGTACTTGGTTCTCGGTAAACGGCTTCCAAGTCGGGTCTAGAATACAGCTGGGTGTTCTGACTCGATGCTACCGAGTTCGATAGAGAAGTGTCCGGTAAGTCTTTTAACAAAGCTTGCTTACGCATCCAGTGATCAAGTCTAGGCTGTAGACTTCTGGTAGAAACCACAGCCCGCTTGAGTCCTGGGCTAGCCAAAACAGTTTTAAGGATTTTAATATCTTCCGCTGGGGTAACCGTGAGTTCACCGCTCACCGTGCCACTAGTTGACTGGCTCGGCACTCTCCCATCCCAGTTAACGCTGAGCCAGGGAAAGTGTGTTTGGCGATTCTGTTGGACAAAGTGATCTAAAAATATATTGGCTGCTGAATATGCCGTGAGGCCAACTCCACCAAACAGTGATGCCAATGAAGAAATTAAGAGACAAAAATCTAGGGGTTTGTTCTGTAGAACAGTGTCAAGTACTAGTACCCCTTGAACTTTAACACGAAACTGCTGTTGACAGTCTGTTTCAGTGGCCTCAGCAAAAGGGCGATAGATCTCTAGGGGGTCGGTGGCCGCGGCATGAATCACCCCGTTCAGTTTGCCAAAACGAGTTTCAGCGCTATTGACGGCGGCAGCCATGGCTTCCAGATCAGCGACATCCGCCTGGGCCACCAGAATCTCGGACCCTAATGTCTCAAGGTTTTGCAATTGCAAAATCTTACGAGATGTCGGTTCTTGTTCACTATGATTTTTTAGCCATTCGGCCCACTGTTCCCGTGCTGGGAACTGCGATCGTCCGGTTAACACAAGCTTGGCTTGGACAGTTTCAGCTAAGTACTCGGCAATGACTAACCCTAAACTCCCTAAACCCCCCACAATTAAATAAACTCCCTGGGATGTTAAGGGGAATGTCTGCTCTTCAGTGGATGCTTCTAAAGATAAGGGTGTATGTGCTTCAACCCATCTGTGTCCATGGCGATAGGCCACAATGGGATCAAGAATTGGACTATCCAGCTCAGCAATCAAAGTTGAAATTAGTGAATCGTTGGCTTGAGCATTGACCTCAGATTCTGATAAGTCAATACTGCGACAATAGACATTGGGGACTTCTTGGGGAATCGTCTTGATCGGTCCCAGGATGGTTGTTTTTTCAGGAAGGACTACCTCAGTGCCAATTACTTCATGGAGACCATGGGAAAGCACCGAGATTGGGAATGGCTTGGAAAGTGTTTCTTTTGGGAGGGCCTGGGCCATAAATAATAAACTGTAGAAACCCAAATATTGGGCTTGCTCAGTCCTGGGCCAATCAAGCGGGGTAGGAGGGGTCAACTGCCAGCTGTGTAGTACTTTGGTGGGCATTAACTGGGCCTGTTCCAGATGCTGGAACAGAGACTGGTAGTCTGCCTGAGAGCGGGGATTGAGAATAATGCAATGACTGTCTTGGGTGACTTCAACCTGAAATGTATTTCCTGGCTGGACGAGAATGATTTCATCGCCTCGCTGATTGAGTTGGGAGATAATTTGGTCGCTAATGCCCCTATCATCCTTGAAAATTAACCAGCGTTCAGAAGGCTTTTGGTCAGCTGGACTTGGGGGAGGAAGGAGATGCGATCGCGACCAAGATGGACCATAGAACCAATCAGAAACATGGGGCTTTTTATCCGTCACCTGGCCCCTAGTTACCGGTGTGACAGTCGCAGTTGTTTCAGGTTTGCTAGCCACAGTAAAGGCAGCCGGTTGTGACCCCCCTTCTGTTAGTTCAGCCCTAGCCACAATGATATGCTGTCCTAGATCATCGGACTCAGGCTGGGCACTCACCTGAGCAAAACCATGGTTGGTTAGCGCTTCCTGCCACTGTTGACTGCTTAAAAACGGATTACCGCGACTACGCTGATTGTCCTCCAGGGGATTCATCAGCAACCCAGAGGTAATATCAAAGAACAACAGCGGCGTAGTGATTTCCCAAAGCAGCAAAATTCCCCCTGGTGCCAGTAGAGAATGCATATAATCCAGGGTGTTTTCCAGATTTTTTGCCACATGGAGAACATTGGCCGCAATGATAACATCAAAGCTATGGCGCTCATATCCCTGGGATTCAGGAGCTGTTTCAATGTTCAGCAGTTTATAGTTAACAAACGGATAGTCATTAAACTTCTTCTTTGCCTGCTTTAAAAACCATTGACCAATATCCGTGAAGGTATACTGGCTACGCTCAGGTGGCAAAATGGGCAACAAATCGGTGGTTGCTAGCCCCTGTCCTCCACCCACTTCCAAAATTCTTAACTGGGGGTTATCAGATAATTGAGTAACAATTTGTTCTAAACTTGCCCGCATAACTGCACTGTAGTAGGCAAACAGAGGCATTTCTGGATTGGATGCCTTGCCTTGCTGATAGACTAGGGAATTAAAAATTTCAAGGGGATCTTTTTGCCCAGTGATGATCGCTGATAGATTGTTGCCACATTGTTGAGCTAAGTCGACCATCTGGGGAAATTTAATCCACCGGGCTTTAAAGGTATCTAAAATATCACCTAGGCTATTTTTAGCCTCTGGCATAAACTGACAATATTGCCCATCAACCTGTTGAAGGTGTCCTCGCTCAACTAGAACATCCAGCCAGCGGCAAAATAATTGTTGATAACGGGGGGCAATTTGACCCTCAGCAACCAGCTCGTCAAATGAGTATGTCCGAGCCGTATCTTGCCAAAAACCCAAGGATTGAAATGCAAGATTCAAATAGGAGAGACATACCTGCTCCATAGAGGGAAGATTCTCAACATAAACCTCCCGATCAAATTGAGAGATGCCCTGGTTTGCCTGATCTACCATCGCTGCGGTCAATGGCTGCCATAGCTCCTCTGTAGAAGGGGAACGGAGCTTAGTAGCACTCAACGTAGCCGCATTATTTGTGCTGTCAGTCAACCAATATCGTTTGCGTTCAAAAGGATATGTAGGCAATGGTACCCGGTAACGCTGTTGGTCAGCATAAAAGCTGGCCCAGTTAATCTCCACACCGGAAAGCCAGAGTTTACCTAAGGTTTGCAATAAAAAGGAAACATCGTGATAATTTTCCTGAGGGTGGCGCACGGTTGTTAGGACTAATTGTCCTGCTTGTTTTTCAGGGTGCTGCTTCGCTAATTTACTTAATGTACGACCGGGGCCCACTTCCAATAGAATCTGATGGGGATTCTGACAAAGGTGTTGCAGATTCTCTCCAAACTGTACTGTTTGTCTAACATGGTTTGCCCAATACTGAGGGTCCGTGGCTTCAGCCTCAGTGATCCAAGTTCCCGTTACATTTGATAAATAAGGAATCTGAGGTGCATGGAATGTGACCTTTTGGAGATGCTCTAAAAATGGTTCAACCATGCCAGCCATCATGGGTGAGTGGAACCCATGGGAGGTATGTAACCGACGACTCTGAATTCCCTGAGTTTCCAAGGTTTGTGCCAATGCATCAATCGCCTCTGTAGACCCTGAAACAACACAGGTATTGACGCCATTCACAACCGCAATGACCAGACTCTCATCGGTCATAAACACTGCACTCTCTTCAGCACTCAATGGCACGGATAACATGCTGCCATTGGGTTGTTGTTGCATTAACTGCCCCCGCGCCACTACAAGTGCTAGGGCTTCCTCAAGGGTAAAGACTTCTGCCAGGGTAGCCGCAACATATTCACCAATGCTGTGACCCACCATGGCCTTGGGCTGAATCCCCCAAGTCATCCAGAGTTGGGCCAGGGCATATTCAACGACAAACAGCGCAGGTTGCGCTATCGCCGTTTGCTGTAGTTGTGCTTTAGCGGTTTCTCGACAGTCAGGTTCAGGATAAAGAATGGATCGTAAGTCTACGTTGAGGTGGGACTTTAAGAGAGTTGAACAGTGATCAATCGATTCTCTGAATTGAGCCTCAGACTCGTAAAGATCCCGAGCCATGTTGATATACTGAGCGCCTTGCCCAGAAAACATAAAGACGACCCCAGGAGACTGAAGTTTTCTGCTTCCGGTGAGAACTGGGGGCGCTGTAGGATTCCTCAAAGCCGCAACAGCCTCATCCAAACTCTGGCAGGTTAGCCAGCGACGGTGCTTAAATCCACGACGGCCCACCTGTAGAGTATGGGCTACATCGGTGAGGTTGAGTTGAGGATTCGCCGCTAAATAATTGGCTAAATTGAGGGTTGCTTGTTCCAGTGCAGTTTCGGTTTTAGCCGATAGTGCTAATGTCTGATAAGGTCGGTCAGCGACGCTGTTAGTAACACTATCGGCCATCGTCTTGCTATGGACTTGGGGCGGTGCTTCTTCAATCACCAAATGCACATTGGTGCCACCCACCCCCAGGGAACTCACTCCCGCCCGTCGGGGCGTGCCATTCCTGGTCCAGGGGGTTAACTGATGAGCAACGTAAAAGGGACTGTTGGCAAAATCTATTTTAGGATTGGTTTGTTGGCAGTGAAGACTGGGGGGAATTACCTGATTTTCTAGTGCTAACACTGTTTTAATAACACTGGGCATACCAGCTGCCACCCCTAGATGGCCAAGATTACTTTTGACAGAGCCGATGCTACAAAACCCTTTTTTCTGAGTGCTGGCCCGAAACACATCGCTTAAGGATTGAATTTCAATCGGATCGCCAAGCGTCGTTCCAGTACCGTGGGCCTCAATGTAGGTAATCGTTTCAGGGGCAACCTCAGCCATCTCCAACGCTTCGGCAACGACGGCAGCCTGGCCATCGATACTGGGAGCCGTGTAACCGACCTTTACCGCACCATCGTTGTTAATGGCTGAGCCTCGAATCACGGCTCGGATGGTATCGCCATCCGCTAAAGCGTCTTCTAACCGTTTCAGCACAACCAGACCCAATCCACTGCCAGGCAAAGTTCCTTGAGAGTCTGCTCCAAAGGCTTTGCAATGTCCATCCGACGAGAAAATCCCTCCCTCCTGGTATACGTAACCTCTTCCTTGGGGCAACATTAAATTCACGGCCCCGGCCAGGGCCATATCACATTCACCGTTAAGTAAACTTTGGTTGGCCACATGAATGGCCACCAGCGCAGTGGAGCAGGCAGACTGAACCATCAAGCTGGGTCCCTTGAGGTTCAAGTGGTAAGAAATTTGGGTGGCTAAATAATTTAGGTCATTGCCTAAATAGGTTTCTAACCCACTCAGGGTCATGGGAATTATCTTACTGTGGTTAACCGCTGCGAGATAATTACTGACACTACTGCCTGCAAAAACACCCACTGACCCTGGATCATTGTCACCGGCATAACCTGCGTTTTCCAAGGCTTCCCAAGCACATTCCAACATCAGGCGGACTTCTGGACAGAGCACTTCTGCCTGTTTGGGATTAAAACTAAAAAATGAGGCATCAAACTGGTCAAGTCCCTCTAACAGCGGTTCAGCTCCGACATAGTCTGGGTGTTCTAAAACCTCCGGATCGATGTGCATTTCTGCCGAATCCTGTTTGTCAAAGAAGGTGATGGATTCCACTCCATCCACCAAGTTTTGCCAAAACTGTTCGAGACTATTTGCACCTGGAAAATGTCCTGCCATGCCAATGATAGCGATGGCATTAGCCGTATTAAAATTGTCTGGCTCGATGTTAAGGTCTACCATAGGATTCTCTGACTATTTATCTGAGATGCTGACTCTGAAAGCTGAAGCAGGTTGGCTGAAGCAGGTGGCTGATATTAGCGTCTACGTTTTGTCTGACGACGCTGTTGTAACTGTTTACGATGTTTAGCTCTGGTGAGTTGCCGATGGCCAACGTTGTTATTGTTGGATGAACGGCAGAAGTATTGAGATAATGCTTGGACAGTGGGATACCGAAACATTTCTATCAAAGGAATGTCTTGGTTAAGAATTTCCCGTATCTTGATATGGGTTTGAACCAAGTGAACAGAGTTTCCACCCAGATCAAAAAAGTTGTCGTAAATACCAACTTGGGGAATCTTCAATATGGTTTGAATGATATCGCTGAGTTGTTTTTCAATCTCATCGGTGGGGGCAACATATGCTTGCTTTAAAGGTGATTCACTTAGATCAGGCTGAGGTAATTGGCGTCGGTCAACTTTACCATTGGCCGTTAGGGGTAAGCTATCTAAAAAGATAAAGGTTGATGGCACCATGTATGCTGGCAGCTTTTCAGCTAGGAGCTTTCGTAGCTCTGGAGTCAGCTGGGATTCTGTCTTTGCTGACTGAGCCGTTACGGGATAAGCCACAAGCCGCTTTACTCCTGGTCGCTCCTCTATAGCTGTGACAACGGCAGCGTCAATGGCTGGATGTTGGACTAGGGTGGCTTCAATTTCTCCCAGTTCGATGCGATGACCGTTGATCTTGACTTGGAAGTCTTCCCTTCCTAAAAACTCAATCACCCCATCTGGCAGATAGCGACCGATGTCACCAGTGCAGTAAAGCCGCTCTCCCGTTTGGGGATGGTGGATAAAACTAGCGTCGGTTTTGGTGGGATTATGCCAGTACCCCTTGGCTAACCCGACACCGCCAATGTAGAGCTGTCCTGGAACAAAAAGAGGACAGGTGTTTAGAGCATGATCGAGCACATACATGCGCTGATTGGCCATGGGGTATCCATAGGGAATACTTTTCCACCCAGGGGAAACTTGGGCAATGGGATAAAGAATTGACCAGATGGAGGCTTCTGTAGCACCCCCTAAACTAATGACCTGGGCCTCTGTAAAGGTTGTTCTAATCTGTTCTGGTAATTTCAGAGGTAGCCAATCGCCACTGAGTAAGACCAATCGTAGGGCTGACTGAATCGGTTTTGATGCGGCAGCTGCATATTCGATTAACATCTGCATCAATGCAGGTACCGAATTCCAAAGGGTGACCTGATGCTGGATTATCAGCTCGAGCCAGTGGGCTGGGTCACGATTGGCCTCGGCCTTAGGTAACACTAATGTGCCACCCGCAGCCAAGGTACCAAAGATATCGTAGACGGATAGGTCAAAACTGAGGGATGATAGGGCGAACGTGCGATCGCGTTGACTCACTCCAAACCGCTGATTAATGTCTAAAACAGTATTCACCACACCTTGATGGTCAATGGTTACACCTTTAGGTAATCCTGTGGACCCAGACGTGTAAATAACGTAGGCAATATCTTCAGGACGCTGGACAAATTCCAGAGGGCCTTCTGGGCGTTCATACTTCAGGGTATCGACACAAATACGCGTGGTCGTTGTTGGCCATTTTAGAGTCTGCTCCCACTCAGTCTGGGTCAGTACCAGATCAATGTTGCCTTGTTCCAGGAGATGCCAGCGGCGTTCTTGGGGTAAATTTGGGTCAATGGGCACATAGGCCGCTCCGGAGGTTAAAATTCCCAACACCGCGACAATTTGTTCCCACCCTTTTGCCATGACTACCGCTACCAGATGGTTTGGCTGTGCTCCTAAGCGGCGGAGTTGTTGACCGAGCTGTTGGGCAAGGTCGCTAAGTTCTTGATAGGTCAGGGTGCGATCGCTAGCAATCACCGCAGGCTGGTCGGGCTGGTTAGCCACCCGCTCAAAAAACAAACCATGTAAACATCGACCCCTATCTTCCCCCAAAGAGCTCTCGGTTTGATTAATCGCAGCAATTTGAGCTACTTGAGGTTTGGGTAACAGCCCAGGACTTGTCGCCTGCCAAACCGCTTCCTCTGTTGCCAATCTCTCTAAGAGGTTGCCATAAGCGGCAAACATATCATCTAAAACCCCTTCCGGGAACAACTCCTCAACACAGTCCCAATTGAGAAACAGTTCCCCAGACGGATTGAAAAAAACTTGATGATCGAGATAAACCTGGGGCGTTTGGGTAATCATATAAGTCATCTTACCCATGCCCTTAAGCATATCTCGATTGTAGGTTGTATCTACATCGGTATTGAGGTTATCAGGTAAACCATCAGATGGGCTAACTACAGACTGTTCTCGACTTAAACTTTCGTTGGTCAAGGTACTGGTGAAAATAACAGGGGTTAAGGCTTCAGCCGGACGGTTTTGAATTCTGGCTAACTCTCGTATAACCTTGACTCCACTATAGTAACTGTGATCTAAGTCATCCCAAAACTGTTCTTGAAGTCGCTTGGCACGAGTTTCAAACGATGTCGATGAAGTATTATCTACCGATAGTAAAGTGACTGAAGTAAAATCTCCTACAATTTTATCAACATCAGGATGTAAAGGTAAGCGGTTATAAAGGGTTAGATTAAGCGTAAACTTAGGGTTCTTACTCCAAAGAGTCAAAATTTCTGCAAACGCTGCCAGTAAAATGCCAGAAGGCGTTAAGTTTGCACGATGAGCCCGTTGCTTCAGACGTCGCCAGGTTGTTGCATCCATCTGCTTTTCTCGTCGCACAAAGTGAGGTGAATCAACGGATGCAAGACTTTTCTGTAGGGGAAGTTCTGGGGCTGGGGGTAACGTTATTAGACGCTTTTCCCAATAATCTTTTGAACGTTTATAAAGCGGAAACTTATGGAATTCCAGCTCAGCTAGCACATAATCTCGGAAAGACAACTTCAGAGGCGGTAGCGAACGTCCAGGAGCTCTAACTAAATCTGCCAATTCAGCCAAGAGCAACTCACAACTCCAAGCATCACCAATGAGAACATCAAGACTAAAGCAAAATCTGACCTGATCAGGGTTGAGATAAATAGCTTGAATTTCAAACAGAGGCCATTGTTCCAGCGGAAAAACCTGATGGGACATCTGCTGGCGAATGCTCTCTGATTTCAGAGCAAGTGCTTCAGCACTTGCTCCCCGTAAATCAGTTACCTGAATTTGGTAGTCGGGAACCTCCGAGAGAATTTGCTGTTGTCCATCCTGACGGATGATCATACGCAGCATTTCGTGGCGTTGAATTAACTGTTGCCATGCCTGATTGAGCTGGACCGGCGAAATCCCATCCGTTTCAATTTCAAAGTAGCCATGGGTTGAGATATTGCCTAACTCCAGTCCACCCTGACGACCTATCCAATAGGCTTGTTGAATGTCTGTAAGTGGAAAGGGGTGATAGCGCTGCTCTAAACCAGGCACAATGGCAGGGAATCTTTGCTCAGAAGAGCCCCTTTCTCCTCGCAACCGTCTCTCAAGGAGCTGCTGTTTAGCCAGAGATAATTGAGACTTTTTAGCAACATTTTTTTCTCTTAAAGACATGTAGATCACCTATGGGAAAAGCATCAAAATCTTAATGACCTACTGGGAGACTAGTTTTTCGCTCAATCAACTGGGTCATCGCATTGACTGTTCTGAAATTTTCAAAATCAAGTTCCTCATCTTTGACGGTCAATTGAAACTCTTGCTCAATAAAGAGAACTAACTGCATTGCGAACATGGAGTTAATAAAACCAGTTGCAAAAATGTCTTCATCTTCCTGTAATTGATAATCTTGAAAGTGCTCCGAGAGAAATCCATAGAGCTTTTCTTTTATTTCCTTCATTTTGCCTAACTTAGCTCAGCAACAACAATCTGAATACTTAACTGAAAAACCAAAAATATTTAGTTGAACAATAAATCAACTCAACTTTTGACCTTTCACATAGGTGTAAAACCCGCGATTACTTTTACAACCATGTAATCCAGCATCCACCAATTTTTTTAGCAACGGACAGGGGCGATATTTATCATCATTAAAGCTCTCATACAAAACCTCAATGGAATAGAGAATCGTATCTAGTCCAATTAGGTCTGCTGTCTCTAATGGTCCCATCTTATGGCCAAAACATCCTTTAAATAAGCGATCAATTTCTGAAACAGTAGCAACTTGATCCTGCAAGATAAAAATAGCTTCATTGATGGTCAACATCATGACTCGGTTGGTTACAAATCCAGGAGCATCATTGACCACAATTGAGTCTTTTCCCATCTGATGCAGCAGTGTTTGGGCACTTTGAATGGTTGTTTCGGCGGTATGATAACCTCGAATAACCTCTACCATAGGTTTTATCGGGACAGGATTCATGAAATGCATGCCAATAACTCTCTCTGGTCGCTGAGTGACTGAACCAAATCGAGTGATGGAAATAGCTGATGTATTGGCAGCAAAAACAGCCTCAGGAGGACAAATAGAATCTATTTTCTGATAAATAGTTTGCTTGATATCCCATTTCTCAGTCGCATTTTCGACAACAAATTCAACCCTTTCTAGCTGCTGGTAATCTGTAGAAAAGTGCACCTGATTTAAAACATCTGACGTACTCAACTTAGCGGTAGATTGACGAGTAGAATCTGAGAAAAAGCTCTGTAGTCGGAGATTTTTGCGGATTTCAAGCTCGGCTCGCTCTAAAATCCCATCAGAAATATCAAGTAACGTAACCTGGTGACCTGTTTGAGCCAGACTTTGGGCCAGACCAATGCCCATTGTACCAGCACCAATAACACCAACTGATTTAATTTCCATGACTGTCATTCCAGAACTAAGTGCAGACAAAAAGTAGTGATGCGGATATGAATGAGAAATTATTCCATGAACTATAATTTTCGTTTAACTTAGAGCAGCTCAATCTTGTTGGGCAGCAAGTTGCTCGGCTTCTTGCTCATCTAAAGCTTCTAATTCCTGAATGAGTATATTTTCAATCAGGACCGTTAATTCAGATACAGTAGGACACTCAAACAGGCTACGAACGGGTATCTCAATCTGAAAAATATCGCGTAATTGGTTGATTAAAATATTACCAGTTAGAGAATCACCCCCCAGGGCAAAAAAGCTATCGTGAATGCCCACTTGCTCAAACCCTAGTAATTCTTGAAACTTCTGAGCCAGTTTATTTTCTAAATCACTGCTGGGTGCAACATAAACATTTTTAAGGCCAGCAGGTCTTTGATATTTGGGTTTGAGTGTTTCAATATTTGTGGGCGTTAAACGGGCAAGCTCTTGTTCACCCGTATCCGCTAGGAAATCTTGAGTTGAAATGATGACTTGAGGCTCTGTACTACTTGATAAAATGCGCTCAAAAATCGCTACTCCTTCTGCAGGTGTCATACCAGTTCTGAATGCTTCCTCAGCAGTTGCCTCATACTCTTGCTGGACCGTCACAGCTGTGCCAACCCCCTGCCAAACATCCCAATCAACACTTCTGATAAACCATCCATATCGATAGGTGCCGTAATGGGCAAAACTATCGAAGAAGAAATTTTCAGCGCTGTAATCAACTAGACCAGCTTCGGGCTTTAACGTTCTCAAAGATGAACAGAGTATCCAAAAATCTAACTCGTTATCTTTAAGTAACTGCTCCAAGACTCTAATGCCTTTTACCTTAGGTGCCATATCAACAGCAACAACATCTTGAGTCTTGAGTTGTATAATCCCGCCTCCGCGCACAAAAGCAGCGTGAATTACCCCCTGAATTTGACCAAACTGGGTACAGGCCTGCTCAATGACCGCTTGCATTTGTTCTAGATCGGTCACATCAGCACCCACAGCCATTACTTCTGCACCCAGGCTTTCTAGATGCTGAATTTGACGAATTTTCAGGCTGACACTCTCCTGCTGCCCGTGGGTGGCTAACCAATTTGACCAATTATCACGCTCTGGCAGGGATGAGCGTCCTGTTAGAACCAGTTTGGCCTGGAAGTTTTCGGCTAGATAGGTTGCTAGTGTTAGCCCCACACCTCCTAGTCCACCCGTAATCAGGTAAATGCCTTTCTTTTTTAACCTGGATTGTTTCTTGTTGACTGTCCCCAAATGCATCGATTCAAAGGTTTGCACCCAGCGATGACAACCGCGATACGCAATCATTTGCGTAGAGGAGATGGGATGATTAAATTCCATCAGTAACCGGTCCACCAACTGCTGTTGTTGATAACCCTTTGTAGTAGGTAGGACAAGGTCAATACAACGGCACTGGATGTGAGGATACTCGGTCGGAATAACCTGACAAGGACCTAAAACTAAGGCCTTCTCTGGGCAAATATCTTCTGTTCCGGTTAGACCTTGTAAATTGTTGGAGACAACATTTATTTCCAGAGTGTCTTTGAGATTATGTTCTCCCAGGGCCTGTGCTATAAATAACAGACTGTAAAATCCTAAGGTCTCAGCAACTTCGTGCTCATTTTCTGCATTGACCAGCCATAAATGGATGATTTTTTGAGGTAATAAATTCAGTGCCAACAGCTCATTGAAAAGGGTTTGATAGTCCCCAGGTCGCTGTGGATTAATGGTATAGGTGTGCTGCTTGTCGTGGTCAATATCCCTGGCAAACCCTTCTCCAATTTTAACGACAACCACCCCATGCTCTTCCGGTGTCAACTGCTGGATAATTTGCTCTCCTAACTCACAATCATCCATAAATACTAACCAGCACCCTACACTGGTCTGGGGTGTCCAGGATGGTAGGGGTGATCGCTGCCAGGAAGGGGTATAGAACCAGTCTGACATGTCTGGCTGCTTCTGATCGGAGACAGACTGTTTCCCTGAAGAGACAGCTGGAATATCGTTAAGCTGACTAAAGGCTGGAGGAACCGAGGGCGTTGCTAGGGCAGATGCTTGGGCAACTAAAATATGCTCACCAAACGCAGGAAACTCTGAAAAGGCTTCAACGTTATCAAATCCATGAACAGTCAATAAGTCTTTCCACTGTTGTTTAGATAAGTAAGGATCGCCCATATTACGCTGCCCCGTTGCATCAGCAATCGGCTGCATCAAGACGCCATCCATGATGTCAGCTTCTAAACGAGCTTCTGTAATTTCCCACAACAGGAGTATACCGCCAGGAGCCAGTAATGAACGAGCATACTTCACCGTAGCATCTATATCCTGGGCAACATGAAGGACGTTAAATGCAATCAAAAGATCAAAACTATTGGCCGCATATCCTTGCTCCTGGGGTGATTTTTCAACATCCAAGACTCCGTAATTAATAAAGGAATACTGACTAAACTTCTGTTGTGCAATACTCAAGAAAAAACTGCCAACATCGGTAAACGTATAGTCAGTTTGGGTGGCTGGCAATAGTGGCAATACCTTTTCGGTAGCGCTACCGGTACCCGCCCCTAGCTCTAAAATTCTCAGTTTGTTATTAGCCGGTAGAGCATCCACAATGGTTTGGATGATCGAAACTAGAATTGGCTCGTAATACGACATTGAGGGGTACTCTGGTACGGTATACCCTGCTTCCTGTAGTCGCATGGAGAAGTGAAATTCTAGGGGCTGTCGTTCTCCTGTAAGAATAACTGGCAGATTCATGCCATAAATGTGATAAATATCGTCGATCCATTCTGGCGAGATTACAGCAGCAGACTTAGCTTTAACATCGGCTAAACGATGACTAATTGTTTCAGGTGCCAAAGGCTCTAATTGGCTAAATTGACCTGATTCATCCCGTTGCAGACAGCCGTGAGCAACCAACACATCTAACCACCGTGCTAACAGTTCTCGATAGCGGGGAATAACCCTGGTTTGTTCGAACAGCGCCTCTAATGTGTAAGTTTGCGTAGGTTGTTGAAATGTCCCTAGCTGCCTGAATGCTTGATTCATATAGGCAATGCAGAGATGATCAAGGGCCTGCCTGTAATTTGCATGAGTATGGCTATCTAACGTTTGGACACCATCTAACGCCTTGCCCTGTGCGATGGATACAAGCGATTGCCAAAATTCTGGCGTAGTCAATCGTGACTGTGTAGATGACTCATCTGGAGCATCAACCCAATAGTGCTGACGCTGAAATGGATAGGTAGGTAGGGGAATGCGGTAGCGCTTGTGCTGGGCTGAGATAGCTGACCAATCGATATCAACGCCTGCTAGCCAGAGTTGGGCCACAGTATTAAGAATAAAGGCTTTATCTGATTGGGATTCATAGGCATTACGCAGCGAGGCAAGGGCAATTTTTTCAGAGGCAGCGGCCTGATCTAGGCACTGTAACGCGAGACTACTGAGGGTTTGTCCAGCCCCAATTTCCAAAAGAATTGGCTGTTGCTCTTGCCATAGTGCCTGTACCTGATCGGCAAACTGCACTGGTTGGCAGAGATGCTGTATCCAATAGTCCGGATTTGTAACCTGGTCTGGTGTGATCCAGGTTCCAGTAAGGTTAGAGACGTAGGGAATATTGGGGGGCTGCAAGTTAAACCCCGCAACCAATGTCCTAAATTCTGGCACAATAGCTTCCATCATATGGGAATGGAACGCATGGGAAGACTGTAACCGTCGACAGGCCAGTCCTTGTTCAATTAACTGCGTTTGTAGTTGATCGATGGCGTCTGGTTCTCCGGCAACTACACATTGAGTTGCACCATTCACCGCCGAGAGGGATATTCTCTCATTCAGCAGGGGCTGTACAGCTTCTGCTGAAAGCGGCACTGCTAACATGGCTCCGGGGGGCAGTTGGGCAATCATCTCGGCCCGTTTAGCTACGAGTGTCAGGGCCTCTTCCAGAGATAAGACGCCGGCAAGGGTCGCAGCAACATACTCACCAATGCTATAGCCCACCATGGCACTGGGGTGAATCTCCCAAGATTGCCACAGTTTTGCCAGGGCATACTCAATGACAAAAATAGCAGGTTGGGTTAAGTGAGTTTGGTTGAGTACACTGGTATCTTTGCCATCAGCCTGGCGATCGCGACCCAGCATCTGACGCAAATCAAGTTTAGGCGCTTGAGCGGTAGCGTCGGAGATGACAGCAGGTGTGTCTGTGGACTCAGCGCTTTGGGGTGGAAAAATAATCTCTCTTAAATCTATCCCTAAGAGAGGGTCTAAAATTTGGCAGCAGTTGTCGATCTGTTGGGCAAAGATAGGCTCAATGTGATAAAGCTCTTTAGCCATGTCTTCATAGTGACTGCCCAAGCCTGTAAACATGAAGGCAATCGGGCGTTTTTGAATGGCTTGTTCCGTAGTTAAGATGCGTTTTGGATCCTGTAAAGCTGCGATCGCATCTTCGACTGACCGGGCTATCACTGCTCTCTTATGGGAAAAGTTCTGGCGACCCCGTTGTAATGTGTAGGCAACATCTGCTAGATCAACCTGGGAATGCTGCTGTAGATACTGAATTAAAT
The DNA here is from genome assembly GCF_032906605.1 of Leptothoe sp. LEGE 181152. Classification (NCBI taxonomy): domain Bacteria; kingdom Bacillati; phylum Cyanobacteriota; class Cyanophyceae; order Nodosilineales; family Cymatolegaceae; genus Leptothoe; species Leptothoe sp. LEGE 181152. The sequence continues at coordinate 632,277 of NZ_JASATU010000017.1, read as the reverse complement.
TTGTTGTACTTTGCTCTAAAGCGGCCTCTGTTTTAGCCGATAGAAGTAGTAACTGCCAGGGACTATCCTCATCAGTCGACTGTTCCCGATCTACCAAAGCACTCTGAGGAGCTTCTTCCAAAACCACATGGGCATTGGTTCCACCAAAGCCAAATGAACTTACCCCTGCACGGCGAGGAGTGCCATTGGTTTTCCATTCCGATAACGTTGTATTAACAAAGAAAGGGCTATTGTCAAAATCAATTTGGGGAGAAGGTGTCTCAAAATTAACGTTCGGAGGGATACATTTACGATCTAAACAGAGCACAGCTTTAATTAACCCTGTGATTCCTGCGGCAGCATCCAAATGACCAATATTGGTTTTAACTGAACCCAAGGCACAATATCCCTTTTTTTCAGTGGCAAATGCATGGGTAAGCGCTGCAATTTCAATGGGATCCCCCAACTTTGTGCCAGAGCCATGGGTTTCCACATAGGTGACAGTTTCTGGCTCTACTTCTGCCATTAGTTGAGCAGACTGAATAACTCGCGACTGAGCCAGTTCGCTGGGAGCGGTGTAGCTCACCTTGACAGCTCCATCATTGTTGGCAGACATGCCCTTGAGCACAGCATAGATATAATCTCCATCGGCCAACGCTTCTGACAACCGTTTGAGCACAACAATTCCCACCCCATTGCCTCCAACGGGACCGTTGGCACGGGCATCAAAGGCCCAACAATGTCCATCGGGGGAAACTCCCTCCGGACATAGGGTCATGGCGTTTTGGGGGGCTTTGATGGAAACCCCAGCTGCCAAGGCCATATCACATTCGCCACTGAGCAGACTTTGATAGGCCAAATTTACAGCTATCAGCGAACTGGAGCAGGCCGTGCCAACGCTGATGCTGGGACCGTTGAGATTTAATTTGTAGGAAACACGTGTGGGTGCGTAGTCTTTATCAGAGGCCAGTAGGATGGGAAAATATCCCATCGTTTGATGCAAATGGTTCGGCAACAGGTTATACAACAGATAGGTGCTTCTACCAACGCCCGCATAGACACCAATGGTGGCCATTTCCTGTTCAGGATCGTAGCCCGCATTTTCCAATGCTTCCCAGGCACATTCTAAAAAGAGGCGATGCTGGGGATCCATGATTTCAGCATCCCTAGGATTGATACCAAAGAAAGAGGCATCAAAGAGATCGATATCCTCCAATATGGCCGCAGCCTTGACTGAGTCGGCTGAAGAGTCTTCTGAGAAAATCGAGACAAATTCTTGTCCTGCCACCAAATTTTGCCAAAAAGCCTCAATGTTACGACTACCAGGAAAGCGACCAGCCAAACCGATGACGGCGACCTCTAAACCATTTTGCTCAACTGCCATGGCATTTTTTATGGGGGTAGATGGAATAATACGGGTTGTGGTTATTACACTTTGGGAAGTGTAGATGGTTGAAGAAGAAGCAAAATATGCGCTTACAAGCACAATTATTAGGACTATTGTTATCGAGTCACCCTTAACAATTAGTTTTGGAATTTGCTTGTCTTGATCTTAATAGCTTTAGCGCGTTGTAGCTGTTGCTTAAGTCTCTGTTTACCTTCACTGAGACTAATCGCTACTTGTTGCTTGTCTAACGGTTTGCTTGTTGGAGAAATCGACGCTGAACGATGCTCGGCCGACAGATAGTCAGCTAACGTATGAATTGTGGGATACTTGAACAAATCGGATAGTGATATTAATTCTACCTCATTGACTAAACATTCTTTTAGTCTATTGAAAACTGCGGTAATCAGTAGTGAATTACCACCAACCTCAAAAAAGTTGTGATCTACTCCTACCTTTTCTATATTTAAGGTGTCTTTCCAGATCTCACAAATTGTTTTTTCAAGTTCATTTTGAGGGGCAATATAGTCAACTGTTAACCCCGACACCATGTCGTTAGGTAATGAGAGTGCCTGACGATCTATTTTGCCGTTAGCTGACAAGGGTAACGCTTCAACAATCACAAACACTGATGGAATCATGTAGTCAGGTAGATGCTCCCTTCCGAACTGCTTGAGTTCATCTACTGCAATGCTCCCATGTGGAACGATATGAGCGACTAACCGCTTTTCATTGAGTTGTTTGCCGACTACGCTGACTAAAGCCCGATTAACGGTCTGATGTTGCCCTAAAACTGCCTCAATTTCTCCTAGCTCGATGCGATAACCCCCTAGTTTTACCTGAAAGTCTTCCCGGCCTAAAAATTCAATATCGCCATCGGGTCGGTAACGACCTAAATCACCTGTACGATAAAGTCGTTCGCCACTGTCTGGATGGGTGATAAAACTAGCATTGGTCTTAGATTCATCTTGCCAGTATCCTTGGGCGAGACCCACACCGCCAATGTAGAGATCTCCTGGTACCCATGTGGGACAAGGTTCTAATCGCTGATTGAGTACGTGGAAGCTCTGATTTGTTAGAGGACGACCATAGGGAATACTTTTCCAGGTTGGCTCTACAGTATGAATGGGGTAGAAAAGAGACCAAATAGAGGCTTCCGTTGCTCCGCCTAAGCTAATAACCTGGACATCAGACACGAGGGTTTGAATGTGAGGTGGTAAGGTGAGGGGAATCCAGTCTCCACTTAACAATACCAAACGTAGGGAGCTGAGTATAGCCGTGTGGTTGCTTGTAGCATCAACCAGCATTTGCATCAGGGCTGGCACAGAATTCCAAAGGGTGATCTGGTGTTGGCTAATTAAATCTATCCAGTGGTCTGGCTCCTTGAGTTGTGAGGCCTGAGGCAGAATAATGGTTCCCCCTGCGGCCAACGTGCCAAAGATGTCGTAAACCGACAGGTCAAAGCTGAGGGATGATAGGGCTAGAATGCGATCGCACGTCCCCACTGAAAACCGCCTATTAATATCTAAAATCGTATTAACTGCACCACGGTGGCTAATTTTGACCCCCTTGGGCGTGCCCGTAGAGCCTGACGTATAGATGAGATAGGCCAGATCATCAATTGTCTGTACCGGTTCAAGCGGTGGCAGTGACTGCCCATAACAGTCTTCACGATTCAACCTATTAAGGTTGATAATATGAATCCCTGTGGGCCAAGAGATTTTTTCATTTAGCCAGGACTGAGTCAGAACAATCTGTGCTCCACTATTGTCCAAAAGATAGGCTCGACGCTGATCAGGCCAGCCAGGATCAATCGGTACATAGGCTGCACCAGCCATCAAAATACCTAGAACAGCAACAATTTGTTCCCATCCTTTTTCCATGGCTACGGCCACCAGCTGGTTAGGTCTAACCCCAATCACTCTGAGACGATGACCGACCTCATGGGCAAGACTATAGAGTTGTTGATAGGTTAGGGTACAGGTTTGGTCAATGACCGCACAGTGTTGAGCTTGCTGACGGACTTGCTTAATAAATAAGGTATGTAACCATTCTGACGTAGTAATACTTGCTTTAGCAATGGAAGCATCACCAATAGCTCTGCTATTGAGTTTATCTCGTTGCGCCAACTGCGGCTGCGGCAGAATCTGTAGACTCGCCTTACCCCAAACAGTTGTGTCAGTAGCTAGTTGCTCTAGCAAGGCACAATAAGCCTCAAACATATCACCAACTAGATTTACAGGGAAAAGCTCCTCAACCACATCCCAGTTAAACGTTAAAGTCCCTTGTTCATCCCAAACTTGAATATCCATCCAAGCTTGAGATGCCTGGGCACTCCCATAAACCAGCTGACCAAAGTGGTTAAACGTAGCCATTTTTTGGCCCAATGCTTCCATGCCTAACGTGCTAGTGAACACAATAGGCATGGCTTTGGGGGTAGTATGCTCCCTCTGGTTTAGCTCTCGAGTGACCCGCACCCCATTAAAATAGCTATGTTCTAGGTCCTGCCATAGCTGTTGTTGAATAGACTGTGCACGTTCACGAAAAGATTTACCTTGGGCATTATCAACAGCCAACAGCGTAACCGAGGTAAAGTTCCCTAGAATCTCACTAATTTGCGAGTGCAACGGTAAACGATTAAAAGAAGCAACATTAATCACAAACTGTAGCTTTTTACTCCATCGCCCCAAGACTTCAGCAAAACTAGCCAACAATATGCCTGTTGCCGTTAAACCAGCTTGTTTTGCCAGCTTTTGTAACTGTTGCCAATCTTGGGACTCTAATCGACTTTCATAACGCTGGCATCGATATTGCTTTAGGTCCTTAGGGTTTTGAGTGAGGGGTAAATCCGGTGGCCCAGGAAAATTATCTAGCCGTGAGAGCCAATAATGACGAGAGCGTTCGTACAAGTTGGTTTGTGATATTTTTTGCTCACCTAAGACAAAATCTCTATAGGATAATTCCAATGCAGGCAGGGCTAGCTCAGGATTTTCATAAAGCTTAAACCACTCGTCAAAGAGGAGAAATAAACTCCATGCATCAAAGATAAGTAAATCATAACTAACATGTAATCGAACTCGCTGTTCTGGTAGTAAGGTTGCCCGAAAATCAAATAGGGGCCATTGATCAGCTGGCAACACTTGATGAGAAAGCTGATCTCGGGTGGTTTTAACGTGAGCATCAACTTGGTCCATCGGTTGTGACCTTAAGTCAATTACCTTAATCTGATAAGCAGGTACGTCCTCTAAGATTTTCTGTTGGCCATCCGACATGACGACGGCTCGTAACATATCATGTCTGCGAATCACCTGATTCAGTGCTTGATTAAGCCTGACGATATCTAGATTGTCACCGTCAATTTCGTAATAACCATGGTTAGAGACACCACCAAGTTCTAACAGACCACTACGGCCAATCCAAAAAGCATGTTGTAAATCTGTTAAAGGAAAAGGCTGATGATGGTCCTGAGGGGCAGGATTCACAGAGGGTAATGCATGGGTAACGGTATCGAGAGTAGCGTTACCCAATAAGTCCAGAATCTCCGACTTCTGCTGTCCTATACGTTTTTTCAATTCTGGGGTAAGTACTCCTTGCGGGGCACGAATATGTAGTTGTGACTTATTATTTTTGTCTATCCATAGCTTTACACCTAATTCAGAAAGCTCCAGTAACATTTGCTGTAAATCCATCGCTTCTCCCCCTGATTGCTCCCTGTTTGAATTATTGAATGTCAAAGAATAATTTCTTGTAAATCTTCTTCAGCATCAGAACTAGAACTCTGAGTAGTTAAATTATTAACAATCAATTGATTCAATATAAATCCTGCTAACAGCGTAATCTCGTCGTTCTGGAATAGCTTGGCTATGGGAACTTGAATGCCCAGATCAAACTCAATTCTTCGCTTGATTTCTAAAGCCATTAAAGAGTCAACTAAATATCTAAGAGATTCATCCGATTCGAGGTGAAGATCAGGATGCTGCAACAATTCCCTGAGGATTTCTAACAGGTAAGTTTCCAAGAGAGGTCTTTGAGCCTTTGATTCAGCAGCTAGAATTTTCTCCCGATAAGGATGGACTTGAGCTTCTTTCTTGCCACTAATTAGAGAAACTGGCTGAGGGGCACACTGCTGAAGGTGCTCAGGTTTCTCTTGCTCTACAACAACTTGCATAGGAGGAGCCGGAGCCGGACCTAGCGCCGTACACCCCCAGCGAATGACCATAGCAGCAGCTGTTGCACCAGCTCCATTACTATAAACTAAGACCAAATCATTTTCGCAAATTTTACCGTCCAGGACCCCATGGTAAAGATTGGCGATGGGATAAACAGGTCCGATATTGGCATAGCGTGGATAAAGATTAATCACACGTTCTGAATTAATGCCCAAGGCTCGGGCACACACCTGGCTGTACCATGGTGTGGGAGTATTAAACGCAAAATAGTCAATCTGCTCTAGGGTGACTCCTGCTGCTTTAATCGCTTCTGTGCAGCAGTCGTGGACAAAATCGACAGCTGTTGCCGCTAACATACTCATATTCTCACCTGTACGAGTGAGATAGCGTGGGTTACCTGCTTGATCAATGACCAATTCGTGGGTATAGGCACCGCAGGTAGATGCCGTATTAACGACTTTACTACCGAGCAATCCCTGACCTGGCTTTAAAGCCTCAACCACAAAAGCCCCCGCACCATCACCCATGGACCAAGCCAGCGTATCCGATGGTTCGACAGCATGGGAGCCAAAGTGAGAAGCGACAACTAACACCTTGGCATATTCCCCTGTCTGAACTAAAGCACAGGCATTCTGTAGAGCGATTAAAGCTCCGGAACAGGTTGAGTCTAAATTCCAGGCAGGAACACTGAGTCCTAACTGATTAGCAAGAGCTACTGCATTGCCCCCACCTGCACCTTTAGAGAAAAGTGAACTAACAACAATCAGATCAATCTGATTTGATGCAAGCTTGCTAGCATCTAAGGCAGCTTTTGCAGCCGCGCACTCTAACATCAGCGAAGACTCATGCTCATCGATGACTCTTCGTTCAACATTGCCTCGAAATGGATCCGATAAATACGGAGCAACAGCCCGAGACCAAATATCCAAATTGTTTAGCGTAGGATTTTCTTGAATAGATTTTCTCACCCGTCGATCACGCGGCTGAGGAATCAGCTCAGGATACTGTTGTCGCCAATAATCATTGGTGCGAATAGTCTTAGGAAAACTCACCGCCAGTGAGCTAATTCCTGATTGATAGACAGTCATGGAACACGTTTACACTCACATAATCACGTTGTCTTTGAACAAATTCATTGAAAAATGGATAGAATCCATGGACTAGACAGGAAAGATGATGACATCAAGCTCTTTGTTCTAATAAGAGTTCATGGTGTTATGGCACATAGCGTAGTCACTCGTATTGAACTTGTTTTTCACCTTGAACTAAGGGCGATCGCACTTGCGATGGCATAAGTCGATGTGTGACTAATACTTAACAACCAAGTTTTAATCCCCAGCTGACGTGCAACGTTCTGAACTTCGCCCTTGAGAACCACTAATGGCTGACCACTGGGCAGTTTCTGAATATCAATGCTTTGCCAAGAATTTTCAGGAACATTATCTCGACCCAGTGCTCTGACGACTGCATTTTTCCCGGCCAAACGACCTGCAAAAAAATGTAAACGGCGAGTACCTACAAATGCATTACGCTGCTCTTGTTCTGTGAAACAATGCTGCTCTAGCGATTTACCTAGCTGATCCCTCAGTAGTTGGAAACGACTAATGTCTACTAGATAAATGCCGTGACTCACCACATTAGAATAATTAGGGTGACCATCAGATAAACTTTGAGAAATTTGCCGTTCGATATCTATCATCATTTCCGGCATTTCCATTGGTAGCACGTGTTATCTAAGGCTTGAGTACTAAATTGGTGAGCATGGTATTCATTTTGTTGACTGACTCGGTATATTCCTTCTCAGGAACTGATTCAGCAACAATTCCGGCACCAGCATTTAAATAAATACGGTCTCCATATTGATAGGCAGAGCGAATTGCGATCGCTAAGTCTGCTCTACCACAACTATCCACCCAGCCAATTCCACCAGCATAGATACCTCTAGGTTGAGACTCTAGGCGATCAATCCATTCCAGGGCTTTACCCTTATTGATACCAGAAACCGTAATACCTGGAAATAAAACCTTCAAAGCATCCCAGAATGTCTTATCTGGTTGCAGCTGACCACCGACCCTGGACGACAGATGTTGTACGCAGCGATATCGCTTAACCTCCATAAAGTTGAAAATCTGAATTGTTCCTGGCAAGCAAATAGCCGTAATTTCATCCTGTGCTAACCAAACAGACAACGCATGTTCTTTAACCTCTTTAGCATCGGTAAACAACTCAGCACTCAATTTTAAATCTTCCTCAAGGGTATTCCCACGTGGCCGAGTTCCAGCTAAAGGATTAGTTGTCACAAAACCATCTTGGCTCACTTCTATCAGTGTTTCAGGGCTAAATCCAACAGCCTGTATATTCTCAAAATCCAGACAGTAAGAACGAGCTGCATTATTAACCTTGGCCCCCACTATATAAGTGCCTAAAACATCTAAATTCCCAGTAAATTCACGCGACCGTGCAATAATCGCCTTATGTAAATGTCCCCCTCGAATAGCATCAATCATTTCACTGACTGACTTTTGATATGTTTCTTGATCGCCACTATCAAGGGTGAGTGATACTGACTCAAGGTTGGGTAGGTCAGCATCAACAAACAGCTGATTTCTAACTTTTTCTAGGGATTGTGTTGTCTTGATTTTTACTCCTTCCTTAGTAAAATGCAATTCGGTTTCAGGAATGAGGAAGTGGCAAAGCGGTTGACTAATTGACTTCGAATATGAAGAGTAGAAACGAGTGATGTCAAAGGCAACATAACCATAGGCTGTCCAATTTTCAAGGGCTAAAGAATTCAGAAGATCCTCAACTTGTTTCAGGGGATCGCTAATGGGTTCCGATTTGGATATATCTAAGCCTTTTAGTGAAACCTCCTGCTGACTTACCGAAACCCTCGCCAATTCACCACCAGCAATACGGGTTTCATCGTTTGCCACATACATGGCGTATTTAGAAAAAATGCCCGCTTGAAGGAGGTTATTTAAGACAACGGTTGGTTCTCTTGTACCGGGAATGAATGTTTCATAATACTTAGTTGAGGGTTTGAATTCTAATACCATGGGAGAACTCCTAATTAGATTTGCACGTCATTTGTCAATGGTTTAAACCTTGTCCTACTGTCAATGACATTCAGTAGAAAAGTTAATGGGAAATGGCGAGTGCTTCATCATTAGCTAACTTATTTTTTAGCTGTTGACGATGGATTTTGCCCGTGGATGTACGAGGTAAGCTATCTAAAAAGTAGATTCGCTTAGGTGTTTTAAAATGTGGTAAGCGTTGTTTAGCAAACTGATAAATGGTTCTTTCTAACTCCAGGGTAGATGATTGTTGAGATTTGAGCCTAATATAGGCAACAACTTCAGTCAATTTTTCACCTTGTTCAGCGGAGGACGTAACAGCTACCTCATGGATTTGTGGATGCTGATGTAAGACATCTTCTATCTCCAATGGCGAAATCCATTGGCCATTTACTTTAAATAGCTCATCTTTGCGCCCAACAAACCAGAAAAATCCGTCACGATCACGCCTATATCGATCTCCAGTTCTCATCGTAGAACCGCTGATTGCCTTACGTGTTTCCTGTAATCGATTCCAATACCCCAACATTAAACTTGGACCACTCACTTGTAACTCGCCAATTTCTCCAATGGAGCAAGGTAATCCATTTTCATCCACAACTTGCACCTCGTATCCCGGCAAAGGTTGTCCAGAACTGCCTGGCTTTGATTTACCTAGCTGATTAGAGAGAAATATATAGAGCAATTCAGTGGTACCAATTCCCTCACAAATCTCTAGATGGTGAGCATCAAGCCACTTCTGCCAAATGCTTTTAGGAAGCTGCTCTGCCGCCGATATACACAGACGCAACGACGACACATTAAAATTAGAGATTTCCTCTATCTCTAATATATTGGCATATACGCTTGGTATTCCGAAGAAAACCGTTGGTCGAAAATATTGAACATCATCAACAATGTCAAAGGCATTGCTAGCATCAGACAAAATTGAGCCAGCACCTACTGTCATAGGTAAATACAGACTATTGCCTAAACCATAGGCAAAAGCCATACTGGCTACGGAATAGATAATATCATCTTGGGTTAACCCAATCGTTTCTTGGCCATAATGCTGGGCACAAAAAAGAAAATTTTGATGGGCATGAATTACGCCCTTAGGACGACCCGTACTACCCGATGTATAAAGCCAGAAGGCCGCCTCATCAGGAGATGTCGATGCATGAACTGTCGATTCTTGCCTTTGTTCAACTATGGATAGAAACGGATTTTTCCCATCCACAAGTAAAACATGACGCAAATAACTCAGCGAGGTAATACTGATCTTTTCTTGCCATGCCTGAGTTGTTAAGAGAACCCTACTTCGAGAATCTTGAAGAATATAGTCCACATCCTCCAAAGAGCAAGCAGGATTGATCGGAACTGGTATGGCTCCCAACCAAATGGCACCCAAAAAGAAAAATATCCACTCAACTCTATTCTCGAGTAGAATGGCCACTCGGTTTTCTTGCTCTATGCCTAGCTCGGACAATACTTGCGCGCTACGTTTTACCAGACTACTAACCTGTGTATAGGTATAAACTGCAGACTTGCTATAAAAGGCAGCCTTGTCACGACAATCTCGATTGAAATTGTTTTCAAGCAAGTAAGCAGCAAGATTAAAAGCATCAGGTAATTTTTGGTAGGTACCTATCATAGAAAACTATTCCCCTGATTTAACTATTCCAATGGCCACCGCATGAACTAAAACGTAAGCTTCTAAATGCCACCAGTTCAGGAACCAACGCTGTATATTGAGTTTCTGCGCGCGAACTCTGGCTTGTCCGTGCAAACAAACTGTTAGTTGTTGCCCGTTAGGATTTGTCTCAATTTCATTCCAATCAATCTCGGCAAGGCCGGTGGCTAGGGCTTTACCGATAGCTTCTTTAGCACCAAAACAGACTGCATAAGCCCAATTAGGATCGCTGGCCAAGCGACAATACTGCAGCTCGTTCAATGTAAATAGAAGGCCAAGACTGCTATCAGCATAACGCTCAATCAATCTGGCGATCCTAGTTGGAGAGACTAAGTCAATACCAAGCCCCTTAACTTCAAAGCATGGATGGTGAGCTAAGAAACAAAAAGGTTTCTCCTTAAGGCATTGTGATTGCACATCTTTTATCCTCTAAAGGATGCAAAAAACTATTTAGCCTGCATCTTGAGCCTTTGCTAAATCGACCAAGGTGCTAACTTCCTCCAACGTCTTATCTTGACGAGTCTCCAACTTAACCCCAACACCGAAATGGCGTTTCAATGCTAGAGAAAACTCAACAACTTCCGTTGAATCTAACTGTAGATCCTTATAAATAAGGGAACTTGGCTTCATCTTATCTGGAGGAATGCCCAATTCACCCAGAATCTCCATGAGAGAATTGATTGTCTGCTGAGTACTCATCTAATTAAACACATCTTAAAAATTGACTAGTTGCTTCGACTTACCGACACACCATATATCAACAACACTTCACCATTCGAATATCTGTCAACATAATTGTTAAGCAGATACTCTAGCACTAAAAAATCAATCAGCTGAAGGACGTACTATTTATTCCTCCTGAACCGTATTACAAACAACCTTGAATAAGAAACGGCCTACAGCACATTAAAGATGCTGGTTGACAACCTTAAACTTATTTGGTTGGGCGAAATAGTTAACTTTCAAAGCCAGGATGTATAACTTGTAAAGAGTGTTATACTTCTAGATCACCCAAAAATGGTGAGGTGACAGTATAGCGTAACTATACTGCGCCAGCACTCTGTTGTCCGATATTCTTTCTATCCTCAAACCTTTTCAACCTTAGAGCAATAAACTCTCTAAAACTGGAAAGCTTTTGAGTAAGTCCTGAAAACATTGCAGTCATCTGAAGATGGAGAAACTGCATCAATACCTACTGATTGATAGCAGTTATTGCGAAAGATTCTCAGAAAAATGACTTACACCTAATTGTTAGCACACTCCTGTGTGATTTTCAACACCTATTTTTTAAAAAGTACGGTTGTTCTCATTTTTCACTGACTTCGTTGCGATCCTTTCAGTGGGTCGGACGCATTGGCAGAACCCTCTTACACAGGTTCAGTACATGAGAATCCGACTATTGCAGTCCTTTCATAGGCACCCTAGAGAGTGAATGTATCTTTAGGGTGAGTTTTGAAAAACCAAAAGGTTTTCCTTTTGGAATGATGAAAAAATCTCAATTTATTAGTTTATTAAATGACTATCCTATTAGTTCATTAAATAACCATACTTTCAATTAATACATATGTACATTCGCTCAAAACTTTGATGTATAAAGGTTATAGCTCTTATGGTCTAGAATTTTTATTATTGAAATTAATTGTCAATAATAAAAAATAATTGTAGGATTCTATAGACGGATTAAAAATGGCAACGCTGTTATGGGGTTGCCATTTTGGCAGGCAAAATAATCTAGCTGGAGGCCTTATGCATGCAAGTGAGCTTTTCTGCTAAAAACGTTGATAATTTATTTGCAGAATGGGGGCAGAAGATTGGTTCGTGTGTGCAGCTAGATTCCACTGATGCAGTGTTAGAGCTATCACCTCGAGTCGGTAAGGGGTATTGGCGACAAATTAGGCTGCGGCCGGGTTTAGAAATATCGATAGAGTATCTTGAGTTTCCCGAGCCTTTTACTGTAGAGGTCTCAAATCAGTTTTACCGAGAGGTAATTGGGTTTAAGTCATCTCTGTCAGGGTATGTTAGAGGCGATTTTTCACCCCTTAAAGATGGGTATCATCTCACTCCGAGACAAAATAGAGTGAGTTTTGCTGCACGCTGCGGGCAGTGGATTGAATATCAGCCACGTCAACCCATCATTCATGTTGAAGTTATTGCTGGAATCTCTACATTAAAAGCCCTAGTGGCTGATCAGACTGATCAAATTTCTGGGGACTTGCAAACTATTTTGCAGGGGCAAAGGGCAACTCCTCTATCAAGAATCCAAACCATGTCTCAAGCTGTATTTCAAGCAGCAGAACAGACTTTAAATTGTCCTTACCAAGGAGTAACACGCCGGTTGTATCTAGAAGGTCGGGCGCTTGAACTCATTGCTCTGCAACTGCCTTTAAATCGTTCGGCAGATAGTTCAACTCAGCTCCAGTCTCCCTTAAAGTCGGATGAAGTTGATCGAATTCATTACGCTAAGGAAGTACTGCTGAGTAATTTGGTAAACCCTCCGTCTTTGATTGAGCTAGCACAGCAGGTTGGACTCAATGATTATAAGTTAAAGCGAGGATTTCGTCAGGTGTTTGGTACTACCGCATTTGGCTGTTTGTATCATCACAGGATGGAGCGAGCAAGAACGTTGCTGGAGGCAAGTTATTCAACGGTGACAGAAGTGGCTCAAGCGGTCGGCTATACCAGTGCGACATCTTTTAGTGCTGCATTTAAGAAAAAATTCGGAATGTCCCCTAGATGCTACAAACTCCGTTCTTAAGTTAGAGTGCGATCCGCTTGCAATAGAAAAAAATCCACCTTGAAGAGGACATAGCCATTGGCATGTCCTACCATCACATCAGCATAGTATTGAGAATAATTTTCATTTTCTGTTTCATACTTTTGCCCCTATTGTGTTGTGAGGAAATAACGTGAGACAACTGTATCTGCTAAAGAGCTTATGTTTAGCTGGTCTATCATGGATTTTTATTTGTTCAACGGCCCATGCTGAATCCGTGGGATTAACGGCAAGGCTAGATGAAGAGTCTTCCACAGTGAGTCTAGTAGATGCTGCGGTAGAAGCTAACGAAGATTGGTTATCTCAGTCGCCCAGGTCTGATATTGAGGTGCCGGTTCAAGTTGAGACTTTAACTCAGATTACAGATGTTCGGCTGGTTCCTACCGACTCGGGTGTCGATTTGTTTTTACGAGCCTCGACAGGGCAACTGTTACCAGTTTCCCCCTCTGTTGTTGGCAATGATTTGATTGCAGATATTCCAAATGCAGTTTTAGTTTTGGCGGATGGTGAACAGTTTCAAGCAGTGGATCTGACGGATGACATTGCCTTGGTCAGTGTTAGCAATCAACCCGACAGTCAGGTGCGGGTAGTTATTTCGGGGGTCAGTGAAGCTCCATTTGCAGATATCACTGTAGAGGAAACAGGACTGTTGTTTAGCGTTGTACAAGCAGCGACGGATAACTTGGCTGAGGAAAATACTCTGCGCATTGTGGTCACAGCGGAGAAAACGTCTGAAGTTGTTCAGGATGTTCCCATTAGTCTAACCGTGCTCACTGAAGATGAACTGGAAGATGGAGACATTACCACCCTTGATGGAATTGCTGGCAATACCCCAAACTTTTCCTCTTTTTCGGCCACTGGCAGCCGTAGTTTTACGTTTTACAGTATGCGTGGTCTATCTAACCAAAACTTTGGCTCTCGGGATCCGGTGGCCTTCTATGTTGATGATGTGCCCTATGACTATGGCAGTTTCCTTGACCTTGATCTGCCTGATCTTCAACAAGTGGAAGTTTTGCGGGGGCCGCAAAACACCCTCTATGGCCGCAGTAGTCAGGCTGGGGTAGTCAATATTATCACTCGCAAACCGACGAATGAATTGTCGTTCAATGGTGCCCTCGGCTACGGTAGCGAAGAAAACCTGGACCTTCAAGCTGGGGTAAGCGGCCCGATTATTGAAGATGAGCTGTTTTATCGACTGTCCGGTAGCTTTGAACGGCGTGATGGCTTTTATGACAACAGCTTTTTAGATGAGGAGTTTGATGAGAAATCAGGGGGGACAGGTCGGGCACAGTTACGGTGGACACCAACGGACGCATGGGACATTTCCATTAATGCATCCTTGGAAGATTATCAAGATGGTGCCTATCCGTTAGTATTGTTGGATGATGATCCCTTTGACATAGAACAGGACTTTAATGGCTTCAGCGATCTCAATACTAATAGTCAATCTTTGAAGGTTGCCTATCTCCAGCCAGATTTCCGAGTGACTTCGATTACCACCCGTCGCTTCTCGGAACAGGACGCTCTGGGGGAAGTTGATCTAACAGTGGCGGATGTACTGCGATCTACCAGCAAGTTGGATTCAACCGTATGGACTCAAGAATTACGCTTGCAATCTCCAGAAGCAGCGGAGCAGCTGCAGTGGATTGTAGGCGGTTACTTTGAGTCTAGAGAGTTTGACAATAATGGCTTTAAGTCGATTTTTGGGGATGATGCGGCAGCGGTTTTGGGGCCAATGACCATTCCGGGATCTAGCAGTATTAATACCGCAGATTCTCGCGATACAACTTGGGCGACATTTGGCCAAGTTAGCTATCGGCCGATTGATCCGTTGAGTCTCACTGTCGGTCTGAGGTACGAGAATACCGACAGTGAGCTTTCACGCTTTGACCAGGTATTTCGTGTTCCAGGTTTTCCTGACACTCCCTTGGCTACATTTGAAGATGTCGATCAAAGTTCTGATGCACTTTTACCACGCTTTGCTATTGACTACCGGTTGAGTCCAGAGGCTACCCTGTATGGCAGCATTTCACGGGGCTACCGTCCGGCTGGTGTCAATGTTTTTGCAGATGGCAGTGAGGCTTCTCTAGTGTTTGATGCTGAGCGCTCCTGGAACTTTGAAGTGGGGGCTAAAACTACTTGGTTTGATGATCGTCTAGGGGTCAATCTCTCTCTTTTTCATAATCCCGTCGACAATTATCAGGTGGCTACATTTAATCCAATCACCTTATTTACTGATAGTGTAAACAATGCCGATGTTAGTATCACGGGTTTGGAATTTGATATAAGGGCAACGCCCCTTGAAGGTTTGGATTTGCTAGCGGGATTAGGTTTGGTTGATGCTGAATTTACCAACTTCACTGACGCCAATACGGGGGTTGATTTTGATGGCAACAGCCTACCCTATGCCCCCGAGTTGACCTACAATGTAGCAGCTCAGTATCGAGCACCGTTTGGATTGTTTGGCCGGTTAGAATTGCAGGGTGTTGGCAAGACATTTTTTGATGAGGCTAATACTTTGAAACAAGATGCCTATGCATTGATAAATGCTCGTCTGGGATATGAATTTGATCAGTATGGGGTGTATCTTTTTGTCAATAATCTTTTTGATACTCGATATATTATTCAAGGCTTTGATATCGGTGGGCAACGGGCAGGTTCCTTTGGTGCTCCAGCAACCTATGGTGTTCAGTTCAAGTCTAATTTCTAAATGAACAGTCACAGACGGGGCCGTAAATTACTCCTCTTGAGCAGTCTGTATATTTCGCAGTACATTCCGCTGATGTTTTTTGTCCAGGCGTTGCCTGTTTTTATGCGCCAACAGGGGGTGTCTTTGGAGTTCATTGGGCTGGTTTATCTGCTAGCGCTGCCTTTGTTGCTGAAGGTGTTTTGGTCTCCCTTAATTGATCGCTATGGCCATACCCGCTGGGGACATTACCGTTTTTGGATTGTTACGTTTCAATTACTGTTAGCGGGTGTGGCTGCCCTCTGTGCATTTGTAAGCTTCCAAACCAATTTTATGTTGTTGTTTGGGTTACTGATGCTTATGGCCACATTAGCTGCTAGCCAAGATATTGCCACAGATGCTTTGGCAGTGAGGCTACTAACTCCAACCGAGAGAGGCTGGGGCAACGGCATCCAAATGACAGGTAATTATTTGGGGGCGATGTTGGGGGGCGGTGCCATGCTGGTTTTACTCAATCAGTGGGGCTGGCGAAATAGTCTGCTTGCCCTGGCATTGATTATAGTAGTTGCACTTTTCCCGATATTGCAATATCGGGAACATTCTTCAAAGGTAGCTCATAAAGCACCTATTTGGATGGATCTGGCCAATTTTTATCGTCGTCCTGGGGTGTGGCGTTGGCTGATGCTACTCACGTTATATCTTATTGGTGGCACCATGGCGGATAGCATGTTTCGCCCCCTTTTGGTGGATATTGGGTTGTCATTGGCTGATATCGGTTGGCTCTTGGGAGTAGTTGGCAATGGCGCTAGCATTGCAGGCGCTGTGATATCAGGATTGCTCGTGGTGCCCATGGGGCGAAAGCGCTCTCTAATCTTTTTTGGGGGAGTACAAATGATTGCTATTTTGACATACCTGTTGCCTGCATCGGGTATTAGTCATCAATTAGTTCTCCATTTTGTCACCATAGTAACTGGTTTTGCTAGTGGTGCTACTTTTACGGTGTCATCCACTGTCATGATGGATAAAAGTCAATTGGCAGCTCCAGGAACAGACTATACGGCTCAAACATCCATTGTTTATCTGGGTAGCTTTATGGCGGCTGGTATGAGTGGTGTAGTTGCTTCAGCAATCGGTTATCAAGGAGTTTTCGGAGTAGGTGTAGCGGTGGCCTTTTTAACGATTCTTCTGATGCGTCGAACGCTAACATTGGCACAATAGTCCATTTTAAAAATACGGTGAAGCAACGGATAAAAGACAAGGGAAAAAATCCGTTTTCAATATAAAAAAATCCGTTTCAAGAATGTTGTATTGCTTGATATTAGCTACGATGGCCGCATTATGAAAAAGCCCATGACTAAGTCACACTTTACTCAGCCACCAACTGGGATTTGGAGCACCATGGCTCCGGTTAAGGGGCGAATTGTTGTTGCGATCGCACTCTCTGCCCTTAGCTCTTGTAGCAGTCTTGCATCGTTATTGACTATTCCCTTCATCACTGCGGAATTACTATCTGTAGCACCGGTGCCAGAGGTCATTTGGCGTTGGGTTGCAGTGGCCGTAGTCTTAGTGCTTATCGCTTTTACATCTCGCAGCTTTGCATTTAGAGTTTCCCACATTGGGGCATTTAACCTTGAGGTGATTTTACGTACCGCACTTGCTGAACATTTGGCCAAAGTTCCCCTGGGATATGTTATTGCCACTGGTTCAGGCGCGATTAAAAAGCTGGTACAAGACGACGTTAAATCTCTTCACGCCTTTGTGGCTGACAGTACTCCGTTAATCGGTCAGGCCTACACCATTCCGATCATATCCTTGATAGCCATGCTAATTGCCGATTGGCGATTAGGGTTGACGACCTTAATGGTGTTACCCGTAGGATTAATCTTTATGCAACTAGCATTGCGAGACTATAAAGATCAGCGAGATGCCTACGATCAAGCCAATGAGTCTATTAATAGTGTAATTATTGAATTTGTTCAGGGTATGCAAGTGGTGCGTACCTTTGACGATGGTAGTAGTTCATTTGCACGATTCCAAACAGCTCTCGATGCCTTTACCCAAAGCCTGCGGGATTGGAATAATAAGACTCAGTTTTCTGCCCGTTTAGGGTCTCTCTTATTTGAACCATTACCTACCCTGGTATTGGTATCTACGGTGGGGACATGGTTGGTCTCCCATGGGAGTTTAACAATACCGAGATTCTTAGTTTTTCTGTTGCTAGCTCCTCGATTGTGTGGTGCGTTTAAACCTATTTTTACCCTTTCTTACCTGATTAATCAGGCCAATGCTGGGGCGTTGCGG
The DNA here is from genome assembly GCF_032906605.1 of Leptothoe sp. LEGE 181152. NCBI lineage: Bacteria > Bacillati > Cyanobacteriota > Cyanophyceae > Nodosilineales > Cymatolegaceae > Leptothoe > Leptothoe sp. LEGE 181152. The sequence goes on along the minus strand of NZ_JASATU010000017.1, from coordinate 614,239 downwards.
ATTAGTGCTGTGTTAGCGGAGCCGACGTTGCCTCAACCCATGCAGCCGCAACAGCCTGCGGACTCATCGATCTCCTTCCGCAATGTCACGTTTGCCTATGGCGATGGGGCTCCTGCCTTGCAAAACATATCGCTTCAGTTGCCAGCGGGTAGTGTGACCGCTTTAGTCGGACCATCGGGGGCTGGTAAGACCACCCTGGCTCGTCTGCTCCCTCGATTCTGGGATGTTGATGAGGGAGCTATTGAAATTGGAGGCGTGGATATTCGTCAGATGACCTCGGAGACGCTAATGTCCTGGGTCTCTTTTGTTTTTCAAGATACCTTTTTGTTTCAAGATACTGTTTTCAACAATATTAAACTAGGTCGCCCTGATGCCACTCAAAAAGAAGTAGAAGCAGCGGCTCAAGCGGCCCAGGCCCATGGCTTTATTCTGGATTTACCTCAGGGATATGGCACCTTAGTGGGTGAACGGGGAGGACAGTTGTCGGGGGGGCAGCGTCAGCGCATCACGATCGCCCGCGCTATTCTCCAGGATAATCCTATTGTGGTGTTAGATGAAGCAACAGCCTTTGCCGACCCAGAGAATGAGGCGCTGATTCAAGCTGCGATCGCCGCCCTCACCCGAGATAAAACCTTGATCGTCATTGCCCATCGATTAGCAACCATTGTTCAGGTCGACCAAATTGCTGTCCTTGATCGAGGTCGTTTAATAGAGCTCGGCAAACACAACCAGCTGATTGCGGCCAAGGGCCTTTACAACCAGCTATGGTCGCGTCATCAAGCCGCTCAGAATTGGGGCTTAAACAGACAAAATGACCAATCAGCGCTAGCCCTGTAGGCGACAGCAGCAGCAGTTCTTGAGAATTCTAATGAATCGACACGTGTTATAGAAGTGACATGAGCGCCTATCAACGTGAATCAACTGAAAAATTAACAGGGGTGACCGAAACGTTGTTAATTACCCTGTATGCCCGATATCTTGAAACACAGAGACCCGATAGCTTTTTTCAAGACCTTAAAGCAGTAGAAATCCTAGACAACATTGATTACGACTTCCATAAGTATGCTCAGGGGTGGAAGTCCAAGCTGGGGGTTATCGTTCGGTTACAGGAATTTGATCAGATTATCAGAGAGCGGCTGACTGACAAACCCAATACAACTGTCATTAATTTAGGCTGTGGACTCTGTACAAGATTTGACAGAATCGATAACGGCAGTGTCCGTTGGTATGAAATAGACTTGCCTGACGTGATTGAACTACGGCGTAAGTTTTTTGAAGAAAACGAGCGCTACCAATTTATTGGAAAATCTATTTTAGATTTTTCCTGGATTGATCAAATCCAGCGATTACCTAACCAGCATCTTGTGATTGTCATGGAAGGCGTTTCTTGTTATTTAAGTGAGGCCGATAATCGAGCCCTGATGTCACAAATTTGCACACGCCTATCACCGACAGAGTTCATCTTCGATGTGATTAGCCGCAGAGTATCCAATAATTCAGCTAATCATGACACCGTATCTAAAACAGATGCTGAATTTAAATCAGGGATTGACAACTCCAAAGATCTAGAAAACTGGGAACCTGGCATTACGCTCAAGAGCGAACATTGTTATCTGACCAGGATTGCTGCCCATACTGCTCGTTTACCTTTGTGGGCAAGATACATTGCTCCTATCCTGATCCCTCTCTTTAAACAGGGTGGCCGTATTTTACACTTGCAGATTCATAACAATGCTTAATACATATCGCCGCATGATGCGTGTTGCAGGCTCCCATCAGCGTCAACTGCAAACCACACTTCTATTATCTGTTGGCGCTTCTATTATTCAAGGAATTATCTTTGCACTTTTTTTTCCACTGCTATCGGCCTTAATGGCTTCTCCTGTTGTTGATATGCAGCAGGTTTGGCGGTTACTTGCCCTGTTCAGTTTTCTGGTGATCGTCGAAGGGGCAATTCGCTGGCGAGAGCTGGACTTTGGATGGCTGACCTCCACCGATATGGCCTATGACCTTAGACTGCGGTTGGCAGAGAAGCTACGACAAATGCCATTGGAAGAACTTAATAAACGACAATCAGGGGATCTCAATATTGTCATGAGTGGCAATGTCAGTGAAATTGTTCTCTGGATTGGTAGTTTAGCAACCTTGATTATTCAGACCTTAATTGTACCGCTGATGACGGTACTAGTAACCTTATTTATTGATTGGCGACTGGCGGTTTCACTGTTGCTGACATTTCCCTTGGCCATTCCCATTTATCGCTACACACGGGATTTAGTCAAAAGATCCCTGCGAGATGTTTCTGCCGCTGACGCCGAGGCAGCGTCCCGAATTGTTGAGTATATTCAGGGATTACCCGTTCTTAAATCTACTGGACAAGTGGGAGCAAGCTCACAATTGCTGCAAGCGGCCCTAGAGCGTCAGCGCCAGGCTCAATCTAAAGGAGAGCGGTTGATTACCCTACCTCTAGTGACCATGGCAACATTGGTAGAAGCGGGCATTTTGTTGATCATTAGTTTAGGTATTTTATTTATTTTACAAGGCAGCCTCTCTATTCCTGTTTTGCTTGCCCTAATTGTTATCGCTATGCGATTTACTGAGCCGGTCTCTCAACTAATTGCCTACACCAGCATTCTGGATTTGATGGAAGTTGGCTTAGAACGAGTCGAAACCGTCATGGCTATTCCTGCCTTACCCGTACATACTTCTTCCACTCAGCTGACTCAGTTTGACATTACCTTTGAGCATGTGTCCTTCTGCTATGCCCAGCAGCAAGAGTGGGCTTTGCGAAACATATCTTTTCAATTACCTTCTAAGTCACTGACAGCGTTGGTAGGTCCGTCTGGCAGTGGCAAGACTACCATCACTCGATTAATTAGCCGTTTTGCCGATGTGCAACAGGGTGCTATCCGCATTGGCGGTGTTGATGTGGGCCAGGTAGAGCCCACTCATTTAATGAAATCAATCTCGGTGGTGTTTCAGGATGTATATCTATTTGACGATACGATCCTCAACAATATTCGCATGGCCAAACCCGAGGCCACTGATGGGGAGGTGGAAGCCGCAGCTCGAGCCGCTAACTGTCATGATTTTATTATGAGATTAGCCCATGGTTACGACACCCGCATTGGTGAAATTGGCGGCACCCTATCAGGCGGAGAACGTCAGCGGGTTTCCATTGCCCGGGCGATACTTAAGGATGCTCCCATTGTGCTGTTAGATGAACCCACCTCAGCTTTGGATACGGAAAGTGAGGTGGCTGTTCAAACCGCTATCAATCGTTTGATTGCTGATAAAACTGTCATTGTTATTGCCCATCGTCTATCCACAATTACTAACGCTGATTTGATTTTAGTGTTGGAGGACGGTGAGATTGTGGAACAGGGAACCAGCTGGGAGTTATTAAACCAAAAGGGGCGCTATGCCAACCTATGGAATGCACAGCAGCAATCTCAAAGTTGGAGAATTGCGGCTTAGCAAATATTGTGCTGTTAGTGTTTCTCTTGCAGCAACAGCCTTTTTTTTAGCTTGTGGATCCCCCCCTGGGGGATATAGTAGATGTAATGGCTTAGATGCCCCCATGGGGTATCTAAGGAACGCATTTCAGCACACTTTAAAGAGCTCTAACAACATTTGGATTTTTAGTATGTGGAAACAGCGTCCTCGATGGCTACAGGGGTTGGCTAACCCTGTTTTTGCCAGACTTTATTTAGCTCAAACCATTAATTTGGTGGGGGAATCGCTGACCTGGTTAGGTCTTGCTTTATTAGCGTTTGAGATAGCGGGGGAGAAGTCAGGGACTATTCTGGCGGGAGCCCTCACACTACGGGTATTGGCCTTTGTGTTGTTGGCTCCCATTGCAGGCGCGATCGCAGACCAGATTGATCGTAAACGCCTGATGATCACCACACACTTGATCCGCATGGGCATTGTCTGCTTGCTGCCCTTTATTACCCAGCCCTGGCATATCTATGGGATTGTATTCTTACTGAATGTGTTCTACGCCTTTTTTACCCCTACCTATAAGGCCACAATTCCCTTAGTGACCACCGAAGACGAATGCCCCAAGGCCATTGCCTTATCCAGCGCTACCTATCAATTGTTAGGGGTTTTAGGCCCCGGCCTGGCAGGGAGTATTGCCGCCTGGGTAGGCACACGACAGGTCTTTTTTCTAGATGCCATAACGTTTTTGGTGGCGGCCATTTTAATTGCCACCCTGCCAGGACACCTGCGAGCAGGCAACAATGCATCTGCAAATTTGAGAACAGATGCTAAAGCTGTTGAAACCGTTATTCGCAATATCAAAACCGGAACTCGTTGTTTATTTGCCGATCCTCCCATTCGTTATGCACTGATGCTGCAATTGATTGCTGCGATCGCAGGCGCACAAATTCTTGTGAATACGGTGGGCTATGTCCAGGGCACTCTGCAATTAGGAAAGCTCGAATATGGTTGGGTGATGGCGGCCTTTGGTATTGGTGCCACCATCACCTCCATTGGTTTAGGCAATGCCAAAAAAAAGCACAGCCCCATTTTGTTAACCAGTATTGGTGGAATTTTGATTACCCTGACCCTGATGACGGCCAATCTTACCGGGTTTGGAGTTCTCTTGTTGTTATGGGCTTTGGTCGGTATGGGAACAACCCTGGTTAATGTTCCCACCCAAACCCTCATTGCCAGCCGGGTAGCCAAAGAAGCCCAGGGGCGAGTCTACGGTGCTCAATTTGCTTGGAGCCATTTTTGGTGGGCCTTAGCCTATCCACTGGCAGGCTGGTTAGGTCACTATTCCCCTGACTATCATTTTCTATACAGTAGCCTGATTGGGTCTGTATTTTTGATGGGTATATACCTGTGGTTAAAACCTCAACGTCTCACCCAGCTACAGACTGGACTCTGGCATGAGCACGAACCTATCCATGATGAGCATCATGCTGATAACGGTAGGACTCAGCATCACAGTCACTTACATTTTCATGAAGCGATGAAACCAGGGCTTAGCCATTCATCTCTATCTTGACAGAAACTAACCCGTCATCCACGTCGGTCGACTTGATTGTCTTACTGGGCCGCAAGGAATGCGGTCCATAGAGATGACATGATGCCCGCACAGTATGATTTCACAGGTACTCTCTGATTGGAAAAATTATCTCAAAGAGAGCTTTCACTTTAATTCTATTATTGATTGGGATCAATTTCTCCAGCAGCAAGGGTCTCCAGCTCATCCTGATTGAGAATGACAATCTTACCCCCGCGATCGTATTGAACAATGGCCTCTAGTTTTTTCATTAAGCGAGCACATTCTTCGTAGGTAATACCAATACTGCGAGCCATTTGATAATAGGGCAGCTTAATTCGCAATTGTTCTCCAACATCGGTGATATCTGTGCCATGCTGCCAGACAGAATATTGAATTAACTGGGCCAACCGCACCACAGCTCGCTCTGAGACCAAGCCATGCACCATGGTATGCAACCGTTGCAGTCGCTGATTAAACACCATTAGTATCCGTAGTGCCACTTCTGGTGATTGCTGAATGGTATCGAGGAGATTGGCTTTAGACAGTGTCAATACCTGACAATCTTCCATGGCGATAACGGTGGCTGGGGCCTTAGCATCTCCAAACAGAGCTGGAGCTGCAAAAATATCTCCATTTCTGAGGGTGCGCAGGATTGTTTCCTTACCGGTTGTGGCACTTTTTTGAACTTGCAGCATGCCACTGATCAGGATGTGTAGTTTTTGAGGAAGGATATCTCCCTCATGCAAGACAATTGTCTCACGTTGATAATGCTGAATGTGAGTATGGGGTTGAAGTTGTTCTAGCTCTTTTGGGTCAAGGGCCACAAACAACTGGATCTGGGTGAGTTGAGAAATCGTTGCTTGCATCGGGGTATAGGCGTTTTTGAGCTATATCAAGGGAAAAATGACGAATGGTTGGCAAACTATACTGATTACAGTCTAGGACGAGATGAGATGACTACCCAAGTCGAAATCTAGCCAAGCAATATCTGGCTTAGTGCTTAAAACCAGGGGTATACTCAAACCAGTTATGGACATGGTCACCCACGACTATATGATTTTGGGATAGTTGAGCAGCATGGGGCAGTCGGTACGAGCTTCGGAAAAGGGACTTGCGATCGCAAACCAGGCCCGTCAGCGCCGTGGCTGGACTAAAACGAGTACCGCCCGCTGGTGGCAGGACGCCCACACATCGAGGGCTACTTTACGACGCTTCTGGCGTGGCGAACGCATCCAGCAAGAGGCCTTTATTGCCATCTGTCAGACCGTAGGCCTTGAGCACTGGCAAGAAATTGCCGAAGAGCAGTTGCCGGAGGCTAGCCAGGCTACCCCGTCTAGCCCAACTGTCGTGGATTGGGGAGATGCCCCTGACATTGAGCAATTTTACGGTCGTGATCAGGAACTCCAACAGCTGCAGGAGTGGGTTCTCGAAGACCAGACCAAGCTAGTCAATATTAGCGGCCTGGGTGGTAGCGGAAAAACAACCCTGGCCTTAGCCCTGGCTGAACAGCTACAGCCAGAATTTACAGGCGTCATCTGGCGGTCAGTCGGTTCCCTATTATCCCTCGAAACACTACTCGGAGATCTACTAGATGCTCCCATAGAAACCGTGGATCAGGGGGTAAAACAGCTGCGTAAAAAAATGCAACAGGAACGATGGCTGATCATCCTGGATAACTTCACAGCCTATTTAGATTTTCTCTACCAGATTACCGGCGCTCGTCACCAAAGCTGTGTTCTGGTTATTAGCCACGATCCCTTACCCTCGCAGTTTCAAACGTTAAATCGAGTGCAGTCGTTATCGCTGCCTGGTTTATCTCCTATTGCAGCTGTTCAGCTGTTAGAGAGCTGTGGTTGTGGTGGGCATCCCCATCAGCTCAAGGCCCTTGCTCGTCTTTATGGCCATAATCCCCTGGCCTTAAAATTGATCTCATTGACCATTAAAACAACCTTCGGCGGTCAGCTCACCCAGTTTCTAGAGCAAGGCAGCGTGATCTTAACCAATCCGATCCGGCAACCTTTAATACAACAATTTAACCATCTGACTGGGCTGGAAAAAACAATTGTCTTCTGGCTGGCCATTTGGCAAGAGCCAATTTCCCTATGTCGACTGCAAACACACCTATTAATGTGTGAACCAGGAGCGGTGATTGAGTCCTTATCGAAGTTAGTCGCCGCTGCCCTCATCACCCGACACTTTTTGGCAGATGAACCCGCATTTAGCTTGCAACCCATGGTGATGGCGTTTGTAATTGAAAAATTGGTTCAGAAGATTTTAGAGGAACTTAGTCAGGCGCAGCAACAGGATAGCATTCAACCCTTTCAACTCCTGAGGAGCCATTGTTTGCTACGCCCCGGTACCGACGATATTCTTGGCGATCGCATTCTGAGCGCATTACAATCGGCCTACCGTCAACGGCCTCAGATACCCTCACTGTGCATGGAAAATTGGCTTGGTCTAGCTAAAGCACATTATCCTAACAATGATTATCTTGTGTTTAACCTAACTATCTTGGCAACAATCCTAGACAACAATGACATCTAGGATAACCATGGGGGGACAGGCCCATATCACCCATGTCAGTGACTGTTGTCAATTCGATGCGGCTAATCTATTGCTACCTGTGATAGGGCATATTCAACTGCTTTGGCTGCATGGATAACGGTACTATCAAACAGTTTTACCTCAGTGTCAGTTTGTTGTACAAGCAGACCGATTTCAGTACAGCCCAGAATGATTCCTTCAGCTCCGCGCTTAGCCAGTTCATTGATTATTCGTAGATAGTCCGCTTTGGATTGGGTTTCTATTTTTCCCAGGCAAAGTTCCTGGTAAATAACTTGGTGAACAATCTCGCGGTCATGGTGATTGGGGATTAAAACATTCAGGCTATGGTTATCCCTAAGGCGGCCGCTATAAAAGTCTTGTTCCATGGTAAACGCGGTTCCCAGCAGGCCAACCGTTTGGATATTTTGCTGAAGTAGGGTGGTTGCGATCGCATCACCAATATGCAGCAAAGGAATATCAATGGCAGCCTCCACCTGGGGAGCCACCTTATGCATCGTATTGGTGCAGATCAGTAGAAAATCAGCCCCAGCCGCTTGCACACCCAGTGCGGCTTCTGACAGGATGTTTGCCATTTCGTCCCAATTACCCGCATGTTGTAATTTTTCAATGGGTTCAAAGTCGACACTATACATGGCGATTTTGGCAGAGTGCAATCCGCCCAGGGCCTGTTTTACCCCTTCGTTAATGGCCCGGTAATAGGTCACGGTACTTTCCCAACTCATGCCGCCCAACAAACCAATTGTTTTCATCGCAGTCTCCCTATCATGTGAGCCCCAGTATCACACAATCAAAATGCTTGCTACCATTGTATGCCGTGGATAAGTCCCAGATGCCTGTATGAGCTTAAAGAAATCAACAGCACAGCACTGTGAGAATAATATTCTCTACATTCCCTCTGCTCTACACAGCATGAGAGATATAAAGCTTCTCCTTCACAATCAAGACTCTGCCATCTTTTATAAGGCCCTTGAGCAAGATCTGATCAATGTAGAGTTCCACACCAGCGCTCCCTGCATTGTTTATATCGAAACAGGTACGGAAACAATTACCAACTGCTATAACCATGCTTGCCGAGTGCAACAGCACGAAGCTGTCTTCTTACCCAAAGGGCTAAATCTATATTCAGACTACATCAGTACCGATGGCTCATTAAGGGCCTATTTACTGTTTCTAAGTGACGATGTTGTTACCGATTTTCTAGCGACTGGTACTAGTTTTCCTAAACTATCAAACAGCACAAGCACATTTCTCAAAGTAGACAAAAGCCCGGCAATGGCTCTGTTTTTTGAGTCGTTGATCGCTAGCTACAGGCATTGGCATCATTCTCCCCATATTCTTAAGCTAAAATTATTAGAAATCTTGCACATCATCGACATCAATGATGAGGACCAACAACTACGGTCCAACTTGTCTGTCAACCAACAAGAAAATCCCAAACGCAACATCAAACGCCTGATGGAGAAATATATCATCTCCCATCTTAGTGCAAAAGATTTTGCTGCTTTATCAGGTCGCAGTGTTTCTAGCTTTAATCGGGAGTTTAAGGCCCTCTATGGAACCACACCCAAACAATGGATTATTGAACAACGACTTGCCCACGCTTACACCTTATTGGTCGAGCAACGATGGTCTGTCACGGCTGTCGCCAATGAGGTGGGCTATGACAACATTTCCCACTTTATTACCGCATTTAAGCGGGTTTACCACCAAACACCTCACCAAATAAAAACGGTTGACCCTCACTAAATGCCCAATTAAAACACCCCATTGACCAGAAATCGTTATTTCTGACCCGATGTGAGTAGTCGAGCCTTGAGCATTACTCTACAGTGGCTTTCATAATCTCTAATGTCTCAGGAGAGGAACCATGAGTACGAAAGTGCTAATCGAGTCCACAGTTAAAGCTGGAAGTATGGACACATTGACGCCATTCTTAGCAGCTAACTTACCGAATGTCAGAGGTTTCTCAGGATGCCTGCAAGTGACCGTTTACTTTGATTCAGAGACTCAACGGATGATTTTTGATGAAGAATGGCTCACTATCGAACATCACCAACGATATATCAACGCCATCACCCAAAATGGCGTATTACATAAACTGGCCCATTTTCTTGAATCACCACCAAACATTAAATATTTTGATCGGATGGAGATATAGGGTATAACCTGACTAAGGCAAGCTTGTTTTACGCTAAGTGCTTCACTATTTTGAACGGGAGCTACCCATGATGAAACAAACCAAGCGCTTAAGACTACTCACAGCCGCCTTAGTTTCTTTCGGCCTTGTGTCTACAGCGACAGCCCATGCCCAATCCTCAAAAGGAGCCACACTTACCCTGCAGGCTGACGTTCAAGAAACCAACCCAGAGGCGAATATCATTAACCTGCGTGGCAATGTGCTCTTTGAATATCCCCGTCATCAGCTTGAAGGAACGGCTGAACAAGGCCAGTTTTTTATGACTGAGCAAAGACTGATTCTGGTAGGCAATGCTCAAGTCACCCAGCAGGGGGAAGTGTTAAGAGATAATCAAATTGTCTGTCTGCTAACAACGGGCCAGTGTAGTCCTTCGGGGGAATAACACTAGTGACTACCCTTACCGTGACTAGTGTTCTCCTTGGATGAATTCAGGGTGGCTCGATACTTGGTCACACCGGAGAACGTATGGTTAAAAAATGCGGGATAGAAGGTGGCAAACCGCTCAAAATACTTTTCGTATAGGGCCTGGGCTGGCTCATTACCGCGAATTACCATCACCCCTAGAGAAGAGGCTCCTGCTTCACGGGCACGATTGAAGGCAGCCTGCATGAGGCGATGGCCCAGACCTGACCCTCGATACTCAGGTAATACCGCAACAGTTTCGACAATCATGTCGGCCTGGGGCTTAAGAAAACTATGATCACCTTCCCAGATTTTGAGATAAGCCTGTCGAAAATCTTCAGTTATGGACGGGGTCCAGCCAAGTTTCTCCGCTATCTGTGGTAGTTTATCGATATTTAGCGGACTGTGGGCCGCTGAGATATCAGCAGGTCGAAAAACTGCGCATGCGGCCACAGGTTGACCATTTCTCTCAATTACTAAGAAATCCTGAATCTGTCCCCAATGGGATGCGCCACACTGCAGCATCGATTCTAAAAACTGCAACGGTGATGTACCTGTCGGTTCCAGGATGTCTTCCCAAAAAGACTGTTGAAAAGGCGCTCGTGTAGCTTCTAAATCAATCTGAGCAAGAAAAGACACATCTTGAGGACCTGCTGAGCGCACCACATCATTGCTATTTAGTGGGTCATTTAGTTGCGTATTCATAGGTCCTCTTTTAACCTACATTACGTATGTCATATCTCACATACGATTCGTATGTCAAGTAGGGGGAGCTGATGGCAAACTTGCGATCGCAAAAAAAAGCAGAGACCTCTGCTCGGCTGCTGGCCGCAGCCCGAAAAAGCTTTTTTGAACTTGGCTATGCTGCAACTTCAATGGATAAGCTCTGCGCTAGCGCTGGCGTTACCCGTGGCGCGCTGTACCACAATTTTGGTGGTAAAGATGGTTTGTTTGAGGCCGTTGTGCAGGAGATCAACGATGAAATGGTTGAACGTCTCCTGGCTATGGCGGGGGATGATGCGTCACTGGATACGTTTGTGAGGGTCTGTCGCTCGTATTTGACCTTTGCCCTTGATCCGGAGATCCAGCGAATTGTTTTCCAGGATGCTCCTGCCGTGTTGGGGCAGAGGCTGCGCGATATCGATGCCCAGGGCAGTATTGTGCCCCTGACGGATGCGATCGCTGATCTGATTGATGGAAACATTTTCCCCGATATTGATCCGACAGCTCTGGCGGTTCTCCTCAATGGTGCAATGATCGATGCGGCATTGTGGATTGCCTCCCAACCAGACAAGGCCCACAGTTTAGAGTCTGCTGCCCATGCATTGGAACAACTAATCAGGCAATTGGCCGGTGAGTCGTCACAGAGTTTGTCAGGATAATAGCCTGTTTTATGAATCATTCAAGGCAACATGGAGAAAACGTTCTAACACTGGAGATAGGCTTTCCTGTCTCCAAGCAAGTAGGGTTTCAATCTCAAACGTATGTTCCAAGTGTCGATAGACCACACCCGTGCGCTGTAGTTTTTTTATTGATTCTGGCACCAAGGCAATTCCCATACCGCTGACCACCAGCCCCAATACCGTTTGTAGCAATCTAGCTTCTTGAGTAACTTTGGGAGTAAACCCATGGGTCTCACAAAGACTAAGGACCTGATAGTAGAAACTTTGGCCCATGGTTGGTGGCGGTAAAATAAATGTTTCATCCACTAACAAATTGAGATCAAGAATCTGTTGCTCAGCTAACGGATGATAGTCTGGCAAGGCCACAACTAAAGGTTCCTTGAGCAGTATGTGATAGTTAAACTGTTCTCGCTGTTGTAAGTGCAGAAAACCACAATCAATTTGACCGTTGCTAAGCTGTTCTAGCTGTATCTGAGAGTCCAGCTCACAAAGTCTGATATTGACTAAGGGAAACTGTTGTCTAAATGCTTTAAGGATCTCTGGCAAAGCAGTTTGCATGGCGGCACTGTTAAACCCAATAGCCAGTTGCCCCACCTCACCGCGACTGGCTTGTTGGGCAATATACCTGGCACGCTCCACTTGAGCCATTACCCCATTCACCTCTGGCAGAAACGCTTGCCCTGCATAGGTGAGCTGCAATGGGCGCTTATTGCGGTCAAATAGCCTGACACCCAATTCCTTTTCTAACGCTTGAATCTGTTGACTGAGTGGGGGCTGAGCCATGTTCAGTTGTTCAGCAGCACGACTGAAGTTCAGGGTCTCTGCCACCGCCAGAAAATATCTCAGATGTCGAAGTTCCATAGGGTAATACTATATCTCAAAAATATAGTATTGCTAGTTAATCAATATTGGACATATTAAAAATTTGCCCATAGGGTGGCTATAGACGCTAGAACGCAGAAAAATGATAACTGTTGCCTCCCCACTGTTAAGCCGAAAGGGCTATTACGGTGACTTTGGTGGTCGATTTATTCCTGAGATTTTATACGAAACGTTTGAGTCGTTAACTGTCGCTTACCATGAGGCCCGACAGAACCCTGAGTTCTGGGAGAAATATGTGGCAATTTTATCTAACTACTCCTGTCGGCCCACACCGCTCACCTATGCTGAGGGACTGACCCACTATTTTGGCGGGGCAAAGATCTACATCAAGCGTGAGGATCTAAATCATACGGGGTCCCACAAACTCAATAATGTTCTGGGGCAAATGTTGTTAGCTCAGCGCATGGGTAAACACCGCATTATTGCTGAAACTGGAGCGGGACAGCATGGGGTGGCAACTGCAACCATGGCTGCAAAATTTGGTTTAGAGTGCACCGTTTACATGGGCGCTGAGGATGTTGAACGACAGTATCCAAACGTGTTTTGGATGCGACAGTTAGGGGCTCAGGTTGTGCCAGTCACTAGCGGGACTCAAACCCTCAAGGATGCCATGAATGAAGCGCTGCGAGATTGGTCTGCAAATATGGCAACCACCCATTACCTGATAGGTACCGCCTGTGGTCCCCATCCGTTTCCGGAAATGGTGGCCTGGTTTCAGTCGGTGATTGGCCAGGAGGCGCGATCGCAAATCCTTTCCCAAACCCAACAGCTCCCAAAGGCCGTCTATGCCTGCGTGGGCGGAGGCTCTAATGCCGTCGGTATCTTCAGCGGTTTTCTAGAAGACACCGATGTTGAACTTATCGGTGTCGAAGCAGGAGGGCTGGGAACCCACACACCTCACCATGCTGCTCGGTTGGCCAGTGCCCAGGCATCCATCGGCATTGCCCAAGGGTATAAGACTCAGTTTCTACAAAACTCCGATGGCCAAATGCAAGACACCCATTCTGTTGCCGCCGGATTAGATTATGTGGGTGTTTCACCTGTTCTGGCTAATTTAGCTCAAATAGGACGCATTCGCGTGACATCGGCCCTGGATGCTGAGGTGATTGAGGCCTTGAAATTAACCCTACGAAAAGAGGGGTTGATTCCTGCTCTAGAATCGGCCCATGGATTTGTTCAGGCCTTTAAAGAGGCTGCTAATTACACATCTCAGGATGCCATCATCATTAATCAATCAGGCCGAGGGGATAAGGATATTTTTACTATTGCCGAGGCGTTGCAAGATCCTGATTGGCACAGGTTTTTACGACGAAGAGCAGTTAAAGATTAACCTGCAATCTTGATTGATAACACTCCACGCCCCAGGGTGGGCACAAGGCACCACCCCTACAAGATGATTCACTTTAAATCGGAGATATTGAAAACAGCCCCTAATTAGTGCTGGTTTTTGAACTCTGCGTGGAGTTATGCCCCACAGCCGATCTCTTGATATAGATTTCAGATCTTTTTCCCTTTTCCCTTGCCTTATCCTTCACATAACCATGCATCTCGAAGAATTTATCCGTCAGCAACGACAACAGAAAGACATCTTACTCATGTCCCATACCGTATTGGGCTATCCCTCCTGGGAAGATAATCGCCAAGCCGTAGCAGCCCTGGTCCAGGCTGGCGTTGAGCTGATCGAACTCCAGTTTCCCTTCTCTGAGCCCATTGCCGATGGGCCGATCCTGTTAGCCGCTAATCATGCGGCTATTCAGTCAGGGACATCGATCCACGATTGCTTTCAGTTTGCAGCAGAGGTTGCCCAGCAATATCACCAAACTCGTTTTGTGATCATGACCTATGTCAATATTCTGTTTAAATATGGCATTGATGATTTTGTCAAAACTGCTGCCCAGGGTGGAATTGCTGGATGCATTATTCCTGATTTACCTCCCGAACAAGCAGAACATTATATTCACGCCTGTCGCGACCAGGCATTGGCAACAATCTTTCTAGTTACACCAAAAAACAGCCAGACACGCATACACCAGATCGCCCATGACACCAGCGGATTAATTTACTGCGTCGCACGAAAAGGAGTCACCGGTCGACAGACTCAGTTCTCGACAATGGTTCACCAATATTTACGTCAGGTAAGAGCAACCACTTCACTACCCATGGCAGTGGGGTTTGGCATACGGTCTTCCGATGACGTGCAAAAATTAACTGGCCAGGCAGATATCGCTGTGGTTGGCACCCATGCTGTTGAATGTTTAGCAAAACATGGAGCTATAGGACTTCAAAACTTTATTCAAGGTCTAAGGAATTGCTAATTTGAAATCCTGACCAAGGTTTTGTTAATGCTAACGATTGATTAATTCAACGGATCGACGTTACGGGCAGCTAGAGTCGTTTGATCCAAAGACTCCGATTCCCAATCATTAAATTGGTAATCAACAAAGATCAGTCCTGAGAAGAAGGCAAAAAATAGCCACAGCATCATAGCCTTAAACAGCATTCTTGAACAAAGAATACCGCCCCCGCCTAAACAACATTAACCATACGGACTAGAACTTTAATCGTTTGCACAAATACAGATCTGAGTCCATCTCTACTTAGTCATAAAGTTCATTATCGCTCATCATAATTTTCGTTTTAGATAGACTCAAGTCAATTACAAGTAAATTAATATAGATTTTCATCTATGAATAGAATAATTGAAACCTGCTCAATGGCAAGGTTTTTGGGTGTTGTCAGTCTCTCTGTTATAGCGTAATCTTTGGAAGTCAAAAGATAACTTATCATTCCTTAAATTTGCGTTTAATAGGTAAGGGCTGAATTAGAACTACTCTTTAATGATTGGAAAATGGGTGTATTAGGTCAAATAGTCGGTTATACAAAGATTTCATCAGAGATTTAGACTAAGTTATTCAAAACGTTTAGTCTAAAAAATAATGTTGAAACGGTTTAAGCGATATATTCGCTGGCGTTCTAGTGACGAGGGATTCTCAACCGGGATCGATCAGTTTGAAACCCTCGTCTCAAAATTGCTTTCAATCACCATGTTGATTGTGATTATGGTGATTATGGTCGACCTTATACTGTTTTTGGCGACAGCCCTGTTTAATCCTAGCCCTGAAGGATTTTTTGTTGACACCCTTAAAGATATTTTTGGATTATTTCTAAGTGTATTAATTGCTCTCGAAATCCTTGAAAATATTACGGCTTACCTGAAAAAGCATGTGGTTCAGGTTGAATTGGTAATCGTCACTTCCCTCATTGCTGTAGCTCGCAAAATTATTATTTTAGACCTGGATAAAGTGTCAGGGATCAGTTTGATCGGTCTTGCGATCGCAATCCTATCCCTATCCCTAAGCTACTGGATTATTCACACTATCCATCGTTAAGCTAGAGGCCAATATTATTAGATTTCTCAAGGATTAGAGTCAGAACTAGCCCTATGAGCCATATCAGAGAAATTATCCAAAATGCCATTGATCGACGGCTACGAATCTTTCGGTTTGAGCAAGAGGTCGATGCCTATTCAATGAGGATATTCAAGCTGTAAGGCAGCCACTTCAGCAGTGCTCGTGCCATATAATGTCTCAATCTCTTGTAAAGTGATGTCCAGCGACGCGACAGGTGGGAGATCACTGTGTACCTCAATAGTTCGGCTGCCAGTCTTGTTTGTGCCGTGAACTTTATCGGGGACTATCATGAGGCCACGCCTGGTGGTTACACCTGCATCAGACGTATGTAGCGAGAATGCTTTAGAGCAATACGTGCGTGAATAGGCGTCAGCCACCAGTGACAAGGCGACTTCGTCAACACCTTTAGTGATCGGAATATCAATATCTTCACGAGCCCAGAATGAAAGACCGTTGGCAACAATCGTGAAGATACTTTTAGCACTCAATTTAAACTGTTCGCTGTGGTGCTCTGTTCCCCAGCTTTGAATACCCATCGCCTGGGCAACTAAGGCCGCTTTCCCATGGCCTGCGATCGCATCTACTAAAGCCACGGACACAGGAATCGATGCCGTTACACCAGTGGTGGTGATAATGTTGCCATCGGCGACGTAGCGCGTATTCTGTAGCCATTCAGTTTGAGGAAACTTCTTTTTAAGACTGTTATACGAGAACCAATGGCATACGCTTTTGCGACCATTAAGCAGACCCGCATTGGCTAACACCCAAACACCATCGCATACCCCTAAGATAGTTGCACCTTTCTTGGCCTGGGCATTGACCCACCCGAGTAAAGTTGGATCTTTTCTGCGAATAACGGCAGGAACAATAACATAGTCAGCTCCCTCTGGAAATTGTGAGTCAAACTCTGCAATTGTGGCCTGTGGCTGTAGCTTAAGGGCAGGCAGCATTTGGATCGGCCCTGCTTGGGTTGCGATCGCTAACACTTGTGCAACGCCAGACTCGGCCAGAACCCCATAGGGGATAACGTAATCCGTTAGTTCGGTAGAGCTATTCTCTGCAACAACGGCGACAACCGGTTTTGTTCGGTTAAATCTTGGGGCATATGCAGGAATACCAGATGTCATGGACATGGCTGAGATTGTTGAGATTAATACTATGGGGAACGCAACGTTCTCTGTTAAAACGAACTCCTATACGCCCATTGTAGTCAAGAAACCCTTAAGCGACGTATTCGATAGAAAACAGAAAACAGGCATAGGCCAACAACAAAGCCTGACATTGCCCCCGATGCCGAATTGATAGCAAAAGACTGCAGATCCTGAGACTGATGTACCCAGTTAGCCAGACCCATCAAGCTCAAAGTTGAAAAGCTGAGAATAGTGACTCCAGCCTGCACGGAGCGATTAGCTGTGCTAGGTACTTTGGCAACGCTCAAGTACCAGCTCAGGATAGCTGTTAAACCCATAGCACCACCGCCATATTGAATCCATTTGAATATGGGCAATCCGCCCAGCGGGTAGCGTAAGCCAGCAAATCGCTGTACAAACCACCCCCATTCATGGCTAGTGGCATCTAGGAACGAATGGGTAGCGGCTCCTAACCAGAGACTGACAATAACAAGCCCTAGCCACGATAATGAAACCTGTCGTTTGCATGGTGCCAGACCAAACAGTGTGAGGGTTGATTTCTCCAACCACAGATACCATAAACCAAGGGCAAGCAAACCTTGGGGCACGGCATGGGTAATCAGCCCACTGATGCTGTGGCCGGGGGAATAAATGGGATTTAGATAGAGGAAATATGGCAGGTCTGGAGCCATACAGCCAATAATGAGTGGCGGCAACGGCAATCGCTTTTGGGACAGATACCACAGAGGGGCTGCGACGATTGTATGGGCTGGCGTATAGGGCATTGGTAAGTGGACGTTTTCGTTTTCTATTCTGGCGTTATAACAACTTTGAGCTGGTGGTGGCTACCGTTAAAACTGTCGCAACACTTCTGGTAGAACAAGAGATGCGGGACTATGCTGAACAGGTGCTGGCCCCACCCATGCAAAAGCTGGTGGCCGCAACCCGCGAGCCGTTTGTACAGGAAATTTTGGATCTCGACGTGCCACAGATGGCATTTGGTCGGGTGATCCTGCTGGGGGATGCCGCATTTATTGTGCGACCCCATACGGCGGCGGGTACGTCTAAAGCAGCGGCAAATGCGAAAGCTTGGGAACCAGGGCAACTAGTTGACGCAGAACAGCTGAGCCAACATGGACAGTTTCTAGGCAGACGGTCGCAGTTTACCCATGGTCTGGGTCGATTTCTTCCCCAACATGGGCATTAGCCATCAATAGGATGGAGCGGTGTTTCCAGTAACAGCTGATAAAACGCTAAATCCAGCCAGCGATTGAACTTAAAGCCTGCCTGTTTAATGGTGCCTGCGTGGGTAAATCCCAGTTTTTTGTGAAGAGCGATGCTGCCAGGATTATCAACATCAATGCCACCCACCATCACATGGTACTGCTGCTCAACAGCCGCTGCGATCAGCTGTTGCATTAGGGCATAGCCAATCCCTTGACCACGATGATCCCCATGGACATAGATAGAATGCTCCACTGAGTATTTGAAAGCGGGCCAGGCGCGAAATGTGCCATAGCTGGCAAAACCCAACAAAAAATCATTGTCGTCAACTGCACCAATGACTGGAAAATTACCGTTCTGTTTTGCTGCAAACCAGTGGACCATATTTTCTAACGTGCGGGGTTTATAGTCATAGAGCGCTGTTGAATTGACAATCGCATCGTTGAGGATGGCTAAGATGGCATCGGCATGTGCATCATAGGTACATAAAACAAATCGCACTGGAGGCTCCTCGTCACTAATGACAGATATAACCACATTAGCAAGGCGGGAAGCTGTCCCATTGAGAATATCGGTAACGCTTTAATATCCCGCGTTTCTTGCCATTAATATGTCTGCTATTTACTTCTATGTGGGGCGTTCAGTACCATCAGACAGTTGGTCCCTAAAAAAGTGATTATGAGTGGAAATGCAGGTCGGATTCAAGCCATTAACCAAATTATCCATTGGGAGCCACTGCCCCCCAAAACACCAGCCAGTCTTGAAGAAATGTGGGCAGAGAATGTTTTTAATCTACCCAAAATGAAGGCCACTCTGCCTAAGGCCGTATTTAAGTCAATCAAAAAGACAATTGTTACTGGAGAAAAACTAGATCTCTCCATTGCTGACGCTGTCGCCAATGCAATGAAAGACTGGGCGATTTCTAAAGGGGCACTCTACTATGCCCACGTGTTCTATCCCATGACTAATCTAACGGCTGAAAAGCATGACGGTTTCATCGCGCCCCAGGGTGACGGTACGGTCATTTCAGAATTTTCCGGTAAGTTATTATTCCAGGGTGAGCCAGATGGATCTTCGTTTCCCAATGGTGGTATTCGTGGCACCTTTGAAGCCCGAGGCTATACCGCCTGGGATGTGACTAGTCCAGCCTATATTATCGATACGGACAACGGCGCTACATTGTGCATTCCCACCGTATTTGTCTCTTGGACTGGAGAGGCCCTGGATAAAAAGGTACCGCTTTTGCGCTCTATCGCAGCTATGGACAAAGCGGCTCAGAAGGTTTTGAAACTCCTGGGAAATACCGAAGTTTCTCACGTCAACTCCAGCTGTGGGGCTGAACAAGAATACTTTTTAGTGGACGCTAATTTTGCAAGCCTGCGACCTGATCTTCTCTTAGCTGGGCGGACCCTGTTTGGTAAAGCCCCTGCCAAAGGACAGGAATTTGACGACCACTATTTTGGTGCGATTCCAGAACGGGTGCAGGTGTTTATGCAGGATGTGGAGGAAATCCTTTACAAGTTAGGCATTCCTGCTAAAACTCGCCATAACGAGGTGGCACCAGGACAGTTTGAAATTGCACCATACTTTGAAGCGGCAAATGTGGCTAGCGATCACCAGCAGATGATTATGACGGTGCTGCGTCACACTGCGAAAAAACACGGCTTTGTGTGCTTACTCCATGAGAAACCCTTTGCCGGTATTAATGGCTCTGGTAAACATGTCAACTGGTCCGTTAGTAACGCTACCCAGGGTAACTTGCTTGATCCCGGTGACTCTCCCCACGATAATACTCAGTTTTTGGTGTTCTGCGGTGCTGTGATTCGAGGTGTGCACAAGTATGGACCGTTGATGCGAGCTGCGATCGCAACGGCCAGCAACGACCACCGTCTAGGGGCAAACGAAGCGCCACCAGCGATTATGTCTGTGTATTTAGGCACCCAGCTTGAAGAAGTTTTTGATCAAATCAAAACTGGCTCCATTAGCGACTCCAAAAAGAAAGGGTTAATGGATTTGGGGGTGGATGTGCTGCCGTATTTGACTAAAGATGCTGGCGATCGCAACCGCACCTCTCCCTTTGCCTTTACCGGCAACCGCTTTGAGTTTCGTGCCGTAGGGTCAAGTCAGTCAGTGGCAGGCCCTTTAATTGTTCTGAATACGATGCTGGCCGATTCCCTAGCCTGGGTGGGGAATCGACTGGAAGCTGAACTCACTGGAGGGGCAGAACTCAACACCGCCATTCTGACTGTGCTCAAAGAGATTATGGAACAGCATGACGTAGTTGTTTTTGGTGGCAATGGCTATTCTGAAGAGTGGCACAAAATGGCGGTTGAAGAGCGGGGGCTAGCCAACTTACCGACTACTGCCGATGCGCTGCCCATACTGCAAGAAGAGTATATTAGAGATCTGTTCCAGAAAACAGGGGTACTAACCCCCATTGAGTTAGAAAGTCGTTTTCAGGTGTATGCCGAGCAATATATTCTCTCGATTGAGGTGGAATCTAAATTAGTGGTCGATATGACCAAAACCAAGATTTACCCAGCAGCTGTTGAGTATTTGTCTAAGCTGTCATCGACTATTTCAAGCTTAGAGAATCTGGGCGTTTCCCTTGAAAAAGGGACTGCTCAAAAAATAGCAGAGTTAACCAATGCAATGGTAACCAAGGTTACGCAGTTGAGTGAGGCCCTGGAGAAACATGACTTTAGCAGCACCCATGCACACATGAGCTACTGTGCGTCCACCTTGCGTCCGTTGATGGATGACGTGCGCGAGTATGCGGATGCGCTAGAAGGCGAAATCGCTGATGAATGCTGGCCTTTGCCGACTTATCAGGAGATGCTGTTTATCAAGTAAGTTTGTTCTGTAGTCGCCGGGTGTGGTTTATTTTTGAGGCAAGGAGGGTACCTTGCCTCTTTTTTTATGTGGTTTAATGCTAATAATTGCCATGGATATTGTTACAGAACTCGAAAAATTCGATAGTCAACACACAGATACTCTCGAAACTCTTGCTGTGCGACTTTCACCCGATGCAGCATTAATTCAAACCTTGCTGGAGATTGCCAATGACAATACTCCTAAACTCCAAACAGCAACCACCTGGTTATTAAAGCATTTTCAAGAAAACGGATTTTCTTTTTCTCTTCAGGCTGCCACCAAGGCCGTTATGATCCCGAAAAAACAACGCCTTTTTGTTCTAACTGATACGCAGCAGCATGCCAAGTATTACTTAGAACTACATTAAAGGTTTGAGCTTGGTGATCGATCCAATAGAAGCCGTTAGGAAGCTTTCCATTATATTTTTTTAGCCAATCATCCCAGAACGACCTCTCTATAAATCCCATCCGGGATTCCATGGTTTTCATGGTTTGGCTGTTTGTCAAACTTTTCCGTTTACCCTCCAATACTTGCCACAGATGGATATTACTGGGGACCTTAACATGCTGGAGGTCTTCAACCTTTACGAATTTAGGCATATTTATGTTCAAAAAACAACAAGGTTATTTTGTGCAAGATACAACCTATCGGTTAGTTGACATTGAGCAATCCGGGTGGGCTTTGATCTGTCAAGATAACACTACTTGCCACTATGTAGATCCTGATTGCTTGCAAGAATCATCTAGCACCCTTGGTAGCTGGGCATTTCCCAAAATGATACTTGTCCGTACCCACTAACCCATGGCACAGACTTTTCTACTGGTCTTGGTTCTCATCCAACACAACCCGATAGGCACATCGCCTCGCCCCCGACAAAATGTGTTCCGTCCGTTTCACATCCACGCCTAGAACAGTTTGAAAGATTTCCAGTTCTCGATCACATAATCCAGTACAGGCTTCTGCCGCTGCACAGATAGGGCAGTGGTTTTCCACCAGTAGCATTGAGCCATCATCTTGAGGCAGCACATTAGCCATATACCCCTCACGGGTACGAATATCTGCCAAGGTTTCCAATCGGTCCTGCCAGGAACCTTGCCCATCCATCTGCGCCAGATAAGCCCCCAGCTGTTCACGAGTGCGAATATCCAGTAACCGCTCTAACCCATCTGCCCCAAACGCTTCAGTCACCGAGTGAATCAGACTCAGGGTTAATTCGGCATAGCCTTCAGGAAAAAAGCGATCGGCTGCCGCCGTTAAATGCCAGAGCTTTGCCGGACGCCCCATGGGGCGTGGTTCTTCTTCATAGTCAATTAACTGCTCATCCTGAAGTGCATAGAGATGTTGCCTGACTGCCATGGCCGAAATACCCAGCTGCTCAGCAATGGCATGGGCATCCATGGCTCCCGACTGCTTTAGCAACTGAATAATGGCCCGCCGCGACTGCCGCAACTGCCGCGACTGCCGCGACCGCCGGGGCTCATTTTTTTTGCTTCGCTTTTTTTTGGGTTGTTTTGGGGTCATGGCTACATTCTAAAGAACTTTCTTTACAAAGTCGAGCTGGGTGGCTAGAGTACTTTATAAAGGAAAAACTTTAGAAAGTCGGTCCAGCGGTCGACGATGGAGGCTTTATGGGTACATTCTCCTGGTTGCCCCGACTCAATCCACAGATTTGGATACTCGTCATGGGGCGCTTTCTTTCGCAGGTTGGATCGGGGGCTGTGTTGTTTTACGAGCCCATCTACTTCGTCAATCAGGTGGGGCTATCCCCCACCCAGGTGGGTATTGGTCTGAGTAGTGCAGCCATGGCTAGTGCCGGGGGCTATTTTCTGGCAGGGGCGATGACAGACTCTCTGTTTTGGGGACGTCGTCGTACGCTGTTACTTTCTTGTTTAATTTCTATCGGGGCGGATGGTGTATTTTTGTTGGCCCATGGTTTCCCGTTGCTCATTGTGGCAAATGTGCTGATGGGGTTAGGCGATAGTCTCTATTGGCCTGCCTCAGGGGCAGCGATTACCGATAATTCCAATAATCATCAGCGCGAAGAGGCCTTTGCTGTTTCTGGCTTAGCTGATTCTCTCGGTTCAGGCTTAGGAATTGTTCTGGGGGGATTGCTTTTGACGATGGACAATTCGTATCAGCATTTGTTTATTGCCGATGGCATCACCTTTGCACTCTTTCTGGGGGTGTTGGCAATTGTGTTTAAAGATAAGCGAGATCGCACACACTCTTTCGAAGAAACGCCAGGCCGCAATGCCTGGCGTAAAGCGCTACTAAATCCTGTTTTCTTGGTATTTGCAGCAGCCAATATTTTGTTTACCACCTATGTCAACCTGATGGAAAGCACCATGCCGCTTTACTTTACTAACTTTGTTCACAATGCTTCCAGTACGGCTCCAGAAAATGTGGGTATTTTGTTTTCTGGCTATGTGCTGATAGCGGCTCTGTTCCAGTTACCCATCGTTCGTGCCATGCAACCCTACCGGCGGGTTTCTGTTTTGATGATATCCATGCTGTTGTGGGGGATGGGTTTTCTCTTAGTCTGGTTTGTGGGCATATCTGTTGGGGGACAGGGGGTGCTGATGGTGATGGTAGTGGTGGTATTAGCGATCGCAAATGTCACCTACAATCCATTCTCAGTCGCTTTAGTCACGGAACTCGCCCCTAAAGAATCCCTGGGTATATATCTCTCCTTGAATGCCCAGTGTTGGACTGTTGGGTATTTGGTTGGCCCCTTGATCGGAGGATGGACCCTGGACCAAAATCAAGACATTGCCCATGGACTATGGATAACGGCTGCCTTTAGTACCCTGATTGGGGGACTCATCCTAAAACAACTTGAAAAGTTTCAAGCACACACTGATTCTATTAAATCGTCTTCAAATCTCTAGGAAAAATATTGCTACGTATCGGGTTGTTCGGTTAGCCAAACCAAAATCTTTCTGGCACCAATCAGCTTATGGGAGTGTGACAGTTATCCTATGGGCAAGATTATTAAATGACTAGCCATGAATAAGGATGCCATTGCTTACCAGGTGCAACGCATAACCCAGATACCTGAGCCAACGTTATTTGCATTTGTCAATGGGGAAACGGCTAACCATGTCAATAAATTTCATAGCAGTCTCCCTAATTACACCCCAACCCCCCTGGTCAGGCTGTCCAAACTTGCTAGTCGCCTGGGGATTAGCGAAATTCTTGTCAAGGATGAAAGTCAACGCTTTGATCTAAATGCCTTTAAGGTGCTGGGAGCGAGCTATGGGATCGCAAAATACCTAGGTAAAAGACTAAAGCTCAACAAGGATGAATTGACCTTTAGTCATATAGTTGCCGAAAAATCTAAATACGAGCATATTACTTTTGTCACCGCCACCGACGGCAATCACGGCAGGGCGGTTGCCTGGTCAGCAAACTTATTGGGCTGTAAATCTGTTGTATATCTGCCAAAAGGTGCTTCTCAAGCACGATTAGACGCCATCAGAAAATATGGAGCTGACGCATCCATCACAACGATGAATTACGATGACACAGTGCTCCATGCCGCTCAAAAGGCCCAGGCAGAAGGCTGGATACTTCTACAGGACACCTCTTGGGAAGGATACGAAGCAGTACCCACCCATATCATGCAAGGTTACAGTACCTTAATCACTGAATATTGCCAGCAGCAGCCAGATATCTGGCCCACCCATGTCTTTGTACAGGCAGGGGTAGGGTCTTTAGCTGCGGGTATCCTGGCGCGTCTTTGTGGTTTATCTGACCGTCCTATGCCCAAATTTGTTGTTGTAGAGCCCCAGGGTGCTCCCTGCCTGTTTGCATCAAAGACCCACAATAAACTTTTTAGAGTTCAAGGGGATTTACCCACTATTATGGCAGGCCTGGCCTGTGGAGAACCCAGTCACCTAGGATGGCCCCTATTAAAGTCAGCGGCCAGTGGATTTTTAATGTGTTCCGATGATGTGGCTCGCAGGGGAATGAAGGTTCTGGGCAACCCCTTAACAGGCGATCAGCGCATAATATCTGGAGAATCAGGGGCCGTTACCCTGGGTGCGCTGTTTGAAATTCTTTCAAATACCGACTTTCTTGACATTAAGCAAGCGCTAAATTTAACGTCCGCATCAAAAGTGCTATTGTTCTCCACCGAGGGAGATACTGATCCGGAGGTATATCGAGATATTGTTTGGCGCTAAAGCTCGATTAATAGTTGAGGCCAAGACCTAATGTTTTGCCACCTGAATTTTGCTCAATCCTATGACTTCCATAGGATTGAGATGATTGTTGACCGTTTGGTTTTTAATTTGCTATAATCATTGGTAGTTAGAACATCAGTCCGACCATGGCTCGCTTGCGAGAATTTGACACAGATGCTGTTTTAGATGCTGCAATGCAAACATTTTGGCTGCGCGGCTACGAGGCAACGTCTCTGGTAGATTTGATGGCGGCTACGGGCTTGCAAAAGGGCAGTATCTATAAGGCCTTCAAAGATAAACACTCGTTGTTTATGTTGGCCTTGCGCCGGTACTTAGATCAAAGCAATGATTTGAGCCGTCAGTACTTGGATGATCCCATTTCTCCCAGGGCTGGGGTTTCCGGTTGGCTGCAAGTGATTGTTTCTCTACGGGGAAATGATCAGACGCGGCGGGGATGCTTTATGCTGAATTCTTTGGTGGAGTTAGCGCCCCACGACGAGGCGGTAAAAACGCTATTAGATGAGCATTTGTGCCATGTGCAATTGATGCTGACACGAGCGATCGCAAAAGGGCAATCCCTAGGTGAATTTCGGGCCGACATTCCAGCGGAAGAGCTGAGTTTATTAGTGCTGAACTTGCTTCAGGGTTTAGTAAATCGCTCGAAATGCGCTGTCACTGTTGATGCACTTCAACAGCAAGTGGAGACGTTGCTGAAGCTGCTGATTTAGCCGTGTTCTGATTATGGCCATTTTTTTGCCCTTTTGTTGACCAATTGGTTCCTGTCTTTTGTGATTGTTGAATTGTCATTGTTGACAGGGATCAGCAATGGTGTTGACCTTTACCCGTTCAAGGAGACTCATTATGACGACTCAATCTTCTCTTGCCTCACAGCTTAAAGATTTTCAAACTGGCTTTTTGGGACAAGTCTCTCAAGCAACTGTTGAGACAATGGCTAAAGCAACGTCTGATTTAGAGCAGTCCGGCATTATCAATAACAGTTTGCATGTGGGAGCCCAAGCCCCAGATTTTGAACTGCCTGACCCAACCGGTAAACAGATTAAACTCAGTGCCCTATTGGCGAACGGCCCAGTGGTGTTAAATTTTTATCGTGGTGAGTGGTGCCCATACTGCAACCTGGAAATTCGCGCATATCAACAGTCCTTGCCCGAATTTCAACAGTTGGGGGCACAGGTGGTGGCGATCTCACCGGAGTTGCCAGATAGTTCACTGACAATGCAGGAAAAGCATGCATTGAGTTTTCCTGTGCTGAGCGATGTGGGTAATCGAGTGGCCCGTGATTATGGTTTGGTCTTTACCCTAGATGCATCTTTGCAGCCTCTCTATAAGGGGTTCGGCATTGATATTCCAGCGCACAATGGTGATGACAGCTATGAGTTGCCTGTGCCAGCGACCTATGTTGTGGACTCAATGGGTACGATTCGCTATGCCTATGCGAATGCTGACTACACGCTTCGGGCTGAACCGACGGAGGTGTTAGCTGCGGTGAAAGCCCTTTGATCCATTGGTTGTTGCGGATGCTTAAGGGACTACACAAAACTAAAGACCCCGGTTGGGGCTGTCGATGGGTGATGAGGTAACGGGGTGATTTAACGCAAGCGCCTTAGGGGGCATTAATAATCCCCCCTAAGCATCCGCAGATGCATTAGAGTTTATCGATCGTTTGCATAGATCTTTTGTATAGATCCTATCGATCTTAGTGTTTGTTGTCTTTGTTTGGGTTTCCTAAAATCAAGACAACAAATACTTTAGAGAACGCTATCATGGTTTGGTTTATAATAATTCACTATTCTTCTGAAATTGATGCGGTATCGGCATATGCTTACCCACAGTCAGCGTTAAAAACGTTTTTGCATAAGTTTTGGAAGTTCAGCAAAACCTACGGTGAATATCAAGTACTACCGCCCGGTCGTCGCCGTCAGTTCCTGATTGACAAGAAGCAAAACGAGAAGCCCGCAGAAGACGACCTTGAATCTTATCTGTTTAATGCTTCCAAACAAGACTCAAGACTATTTTATTAGCTCTCTTTACCAGCCATCGCGAATTCAGCCTAGGTTGACACCCCAGGGATATTGACCAGGGTGACAAAAAGACATGAGATCGCAGGCCCACCCAGCACTGTACTATTGTGATCTATAATCAAGACCAACAACCGGCCCTGCACATACAACAGTCACAATCTTCTGGGATCGCAGCAGCACTATGGAAACTCTGAATTTGTTTATTCACCCTGCAGACTTTGTTACTGTTAACGCTGGAGACATTATCTTTGAACAAGATCAAGTCAGTGAGACCATGTATGTGCTGATTGAGGGGGAAGTTGTCATTCAGCGGGACGGTGAAAATATGGTTACCCTTGGTCCTAAAACGATCCTTGGAGAAATGGCGATTCTAGAAAATCGCCCCCATTTTGCCAGTGCGATCGCAAAAACAATCTGCCAGCTGATTCCCATTAGTCAAGAGCGATTTCGATTTCTAGTGGAGCAAACTCCAAATTTTGCCTTTGACATGATGGCAATGATGGCCGAACGCCTGCATCAGATGAACATCAAAGCTATAGAGGCGTAATAGCAGAGCGGTATTGCCAATAAGTTAAGGAATTAATACGATTCTGGCTATGTAGCAAGCATTACAGAGTTTAGTATGCTTGTGTGAAGTAGTATTAGAAACAGTCTTAAACGAAGCTTTAAGATGTGCGGTTTGTTTGCCCTATTAAGCTTTGCAGCACTTTTCTAGTATCTAGGGTGGAGCAATTGACAGATTTTTTTGAGTTCAACGGATATTCCATTAAAATCGAATAGTTAACGCTTGTATTGATTATTAAAACCAAGTAAAGCCATCCTAAAGTTTATGGAAATAAAACTGTTGTCGGCATCCTATCTTCTTCAGCAGCATGGATGGGTCTTATTAATACCGTTAAGCGTTACCAGTAGTTCCCTGCTGCTGACGTTTCCTGGCTGGGCACAAACCAATACGTCGCTTCAAGCTGAGGAATCCCTTGTCAGTTCTCAGGAATTGACTGAACTCGACACCTCCAGCCTGATGGCGGCCCAAGACCAGGAAGAACATCTAGAAGCAACTCCCCATTCAGCCATTAGCCTCAAAAATAATGACCTGACCGTACCAAGCAGCAATGGAGAGGTCATTTCAGACATTCAGGTTCGCTTTGTGAATGGAGACGGTGAACCTATTGAGGGCAATACTAAGGACGAAATTATTACCCGAGAGTTTGACCTGCACTCAGGTGATGTTTATGACTCTGATCTTGCCTTAGAGGGGTTAGAGCGAGTTGATGAGATGTTCATCATTAAACAGGCATCCTTGACCCTCGAACCTGCCGCTGATGATCAAGTGGTGATGGTGGTGACAGTGGATGAGCGAGATTCTTTCTTCTTTAGCTTTGGCAATACCCTGCCACGACCCACTGCACTGCAAGGTCCCTCGCGACCTGCTGTCGTCAACGCTTCCTCTAATAGCGCTAGAGGTTTCTCCGCTGGGGCTCGTTTGGGGTTTACAAACATAGGTGGCAATAATCAAGCCCTGACTTTAGGTGTGGAAGGTGGTGAAAACACCTTGGGTGTGGATGTCGATTTTAGGCAATTTCTCAAAAATGGTTCAGGTTACGGCATCAACTTCGCCAACCAGCGGGGTGTGGAGCCTGAATTTACGGGAGGCGACAGAGAAGTGGAAACCCCCAGCGGTGATGAACCTTGGGTGCATCGCTTGGGTGGTGGCGTTGAGTATTTTCGTCCTCTAGCGTCTGATTTTGAT
The DNA here is from genome assembly GCF_032906605.1 of Leptothoe sp. LEGE 181152. NCBI lineage: Bacteria > Bacillati > Cyanobacteriota > Cyanophyceae > Nodosilineales > Cymatolegaceae > Leptothoe > Leptothoe sp. LEGE 181152. The sequence goes on along the minus strand of NZ_JASATU010000017.1, from coordinate 585,162 downwards.
GCGGCTTTAGGTATTTCTTATCAGCGCATTTCTGTGCGAGAGGATGCGTTTTCGGATGATATCGCCTCCGAAGATGAGTTGGGTAACGATCTCACCGTCAGCGATGATGGTCAAGATGATCTGTTAACAGTCAATTTTTCGGGTGTAATTGACCGTCGCAATAGTTCCAAAAATCCAACCAAGGGTTCTAGACTCTTGGTTGGGGCAGACCAATCCATTCCCATCGGGGACGCGGATATCCTATTTACCCGCCTCAGTGCAAACTATACTCAGTTTTTGCCTTTAAATCTTTTTGGTTTTACAGAGGGTCCCCGCACGTTAGTGCTTAATGTTCAAGGGGGTACTATCCTTGGGGATACGCCTCCCTATGATGCATTTAGCCTGGGTGGGTCTAGCTCTGTACGAGGCTATAGCTCCGGTGAGATTGGCACAGGGGAGAGTTTTGTTCAAGCCACCGCCGAATATCGTTTTCCCATGTTTTCCTTTAATGCATTCGACGATGATGTCGATGTTGGAGGAACCTTCTTTTTTGACTATGCCAGTGATTTAGGCAGTGGTGATGATGTTATTGGTGAACCCGCAGAGGCACGGGACAAACCCGGTGATGGCTTTGGCTATGGTCTTGGTATCAGGGCTTTGACATCCATTGGCGCAGTGCGTCTGGAGTTTGGCATCAATGATGAAGGCGATTCCGAGGTGATTTTTAATATTGGCGATCGGTTCTAGAGAACCATCAGGCTGAGACATTGGAATAGTTTCATGGCCAGGGCATCTGTTACAGGTGCCCTGGCGCTTTTTGGGGACTATCACCCAATCGACGCACTTGTGTGCCATCACTGTTGGTGCGGTAGATATAACTTTGGCCTGTGGCCGTATCAAGCACTTCTACTTCCCAACCTTCAGTTAATGCAGCCAGACAGCTTTCAGCGGGACCGCCCAGGCCTAGACAGCCGTCGGACCAGGTTTCACGGCTGTAACGGCTGACTTGGGGTGAAGCAGTTCCGAACTCCTGGCTGAGGGCTGTTGTCACGGCAGTTGCGATCGCATCAGGCAACTGTCCATCGGCCTCTGCGGGTTCAACGGGTTTATCCGTAGCTCCATCTAAAGCAGTCTCTTCAACCGGTTCAACCGTCAGGGCAACAGCCGAGGGAAACCCCTGGGTCATTAACAGACCATCACCGACCGTTTGCCAACGCACCTCATCTTGAACCAGAATTTGGGCCGTAATGCCATATTGGTGGCTGGCTGTAAGATTGTTTGGATCATAGGACAGGTGGAATGGAATTGGCACCTGTTGACCAGTCGTCACAACGGTGTTCTCGGCAACAATGGCGTCACTGTCGAGATCCACTAGCATTGTTTTAACAACAGAACCAGGTTCCAACCCCATGCGTGCCAGGTAGTTCACCGTACCGATGATGGAACCAGCATGAATAGTACCTCCTTCAGACTGATCTTCAGTTTGCACCGCACAGTCTCCTGCACCAGTATCAACAGTCAGGCGTAGGGTTGATCGCCCTTGCTGATTAGCATATTCAATGCCGTTGGGTACCACATTAATATCCGTTAGCGCGTCATTAAGCCAAACCTGATTGAGCTCACGGTTATAGGCGCGCATCAGCACCTGGTCATTGTTCTCATAAACCCTCACTGCCGTACCGCTGGTTTCGCACAGAATCATTGTCATCTCTTTCGCAACCGCTGGTTTATCGGTGAGGGCAACGGCGGCAGTAGCTCCAACAATTATCCCATAGCCAAATTTCCTTAAGACTGTCATTGTTTCTCCCATATAGATACTCACCAATAAATTGTTCAGTTTTTAGGACGATTGTGGGGCCAGACTTAATTATCTATCTCACTGAATCTGTAAGTTTATACCATAGGCTAAATCGTTAACTGTCCCCCTATATAGCCACAGAAAACAACAGCTATACTAGTGAATTTACGATTTGACTATTTGTTATTGAAATGAAGGGTAATCTTGTGAATCCTCTCATATTACATGCTAAAAATATGAGTTTTCTCATGTTATGAATTGAAGCCGTTATTAATTGCAATAACGGTCATTTCTGACATCAAAACATCAACTTATTTATACTTTTTATACACCTGGCCATGGCCAGAATGTGAGTTGTATAAAAATAGGATAAGTTGCTTGCAGTCTGTTGACTGAGATCGATTCTTGCTTTGGAAAAAGCATGTTTTTCTCTAGTCTTATAGGGTATAGCGTGCAATAGTTTTGCTTGTCTATCGTTTCAATAAATAGAAGTCTATGTATGGTCAAGGGCTTTTATAGCAATGGTTTTAAGGTTTTTATAGGGACTTCTAAAACACGACATGTTTGCTGCAAATGTTCTTTGAAACCCCTGTCATAACAGAAAAAACAGGTTTCACCATAGGGCAACGCTACTGAAGAATGTATTGGCAAATACTAAAAAATAGTTAATAACACCGCTTTTTTGACCATCTTGCTTGCTTATTAATCCATAGGTACACCCAATAGGTATGTCCAATAAACACGTCCAACAAATACGTCTAACAAACACGTCCAACAGGTCACTATCCAGTTTTTAATGCTAAAGAGTATTAGCCATACCATGCCCCTAGACACACGCACTCCAGTTCAAACCATTCTGCGCTTAAACGCCCCCCTGTCCGGTTATTTAAGACCCATTGAGTCAGTACCTGATCCAGTCTTTGCCCAAAAGATGGTAGGCGATGGTATCTCGATTGACCCTATCTCTAACATTCTCAGAGCGCCTTGTGACGGTGAGATCATTCAGATTCATCCGTCTAACCATGCGGTTACCCTAAAAACGGCGGCTGGTGTCGAGATTTTAATGCATGTGGGATTGGATACGGTAGAACTACGGGGAGAAGGATTTTCTCCCCAGGTAAAACTGGGTGATCGGGTCACAGCAGGGTATCCTCTGTTGGAGTTTGATATTGATTATGTCGCTCTCCATGCTAAAAGTTTGTTGACTCAAATCGTTGTTACCAATCCTGAGCGCATTGCAGAATTTGTTTTCCAGCAAGGACGGGTAACGGCAGGGCAAGATATTTTCCTGGAGTTGGTGCTGGATGAGGACAGTCAAGAGCAGGCCGTAATCACTGGAGATATCGTCACGTCAGAGCCCATTGTTATCAGCAATCCCCAAGGGCTGCACGCCCGCCCGGCGGCAGTTTTGGTGAACCTGACTAAAAAATATCAGTCCCAGGTGTCTCTGCTGCGAAGTCGTGAACGCGCCAATGCAAAAAGTGTCGTAGCAATTATGGCAATGCAGGTGGCCTATGGAGACCGGGTTACCCTGGAGGCCAGGGGTGCGGATGCGAAGACCGCAATTACGGAACTCACTGAGGCAATAAAAGCCGGACTGGGGGAAGCTGGAGCAGTCCCGGCACCCGCTAGTATCGATCAGTCTGCCCTCAAAGCGCCGCCGCCCCAGCCCAAGTCTGATGACCCCAATATTATTTTGGCAGTGGCGGCTTCCTCAGGGCTAGCGGTGGGCAATACCTATCGGGTGCGTGAACAAACCCTGGCGATTGAAGAGGTGGGAGAATCCCCCAGTAAAGAACGACGAAAGTTGGAGGATGCGATCGCAAAAGCAGCCTTAGAAGTTGAATCCATCCGCGCCAAGGTTCACGGTCAGGGCAATCCGGGTAAAGCGGCTATCTTTGCCGCCCACCAAGAGATTTTGGATGATCCTGAGTTAATGGACATTGCCACCAGTGCCATCAATAAGGGTAAAAGTGCAAGTTTTGCCTGGCAACAAACCTACACAAACCAGGCAAATAAGCTAGCCCAGCTAAAAAACGAGCTATTGGCGGAGCGCGCCAATGACATTCGTGATGTGGGGATGCGAGTGTTACGGATTCTCACAGGCATCGAGGTCACAGAGATCAAGTATCCCCACAATACAATTCTGTTGGCTGAGGATCTCACCCCGTCTGACATGGCTACCCTAGATCGAGAGCGTGTGGTCGGCTTTTGTACCCTGGCGGGTGGAGCTACGTCCCATGTGGCTATTTTGGCACGATCCATGGGTATTCCAGCCATTGCCGGTGTGGAACCCCAGGTTTTGGACTTGGCCGATGGGACCCCAGTGATTTTAGATGGCACAAGCGGCATCCTGCGGTTAAACGCCCCAGCTGCAGACATTGAGTACACCCAAACCCGCATTGCTAACCAAAAGGCCAAACAGGCCGCTGATCTGGAGAACGCGTTTGCACCGGCCATTACCCAGGATGGGCATCAAGTTGAGATTGTTGCTAACATCAGTAGCCTCAAAGATGCCGAGGAAGCTGTCTCCTTAGGGACTGAAGGTGTAGGTCTACTGCGCACCGAATTTATCTTTATGGGGCGACCCCAAGCCCCAACAGAAGATGAACAAACCGGCATTTACCGCAGTATTGCCGAAGTCTTGGGAGTCGATAAACCTATGATTATTCGCACCCTGGATGTTGGGGGTGACAAGCCTCTACCCTACCTGGCCATGGCCCCAGAAGAGAATCCCTTTCTAGGAGAACGAGGCATTCGTCTAGGGTTTGACCAACCTGAACTGCAGCGCACTCAGCTGCGGGCAATTTTGAGGGCAGCATCTGCGGGCAAACTGCGGGTGATGTTTCCCATGATTGGCCGCATCGAAGAACTACGCATGGCCAAAGCCATGTTAGAAGAAGAACGCCAGGCCCTTAATTTGCCTCCCATTGAGGTGGGCATTATGATTGAAGTTCCCTCAGCCGCTGTCATGGCCGAGCAGTTTGCCAAGGAAGTCGATTTCTTCTCCGTGGGTACCAACGACCTCACCCAGTACACCCTGGCGATGGATCGAGGCCATCCAAAATTAGCTCCCTTTGTAGACGGTCTACATCCAGCGGTGTTGAGACTAATCGACCACGCAGTCAAAGGTGCAGGCCGCTATGGCAAATGGGTTGGCGTTTGTGGTGGCATTGGCAGCGATCCTCAAGCCGTGCCTCTCCTCATTGGTCTGGGCGTCAAAGAACTTAGCGTCAGCGTTTCGATGATTCCTACTATTAAGGCCCTGGTACGTTCTCTGAGTTTAGACCAATGTCAGAAACTGGCAGATCGGACATTGGGGTTAGAAACCGCCGCCGAAGTACGTAGTCTGGTGCCATTAGCCAATTCGTAGGGGCACTCCCTGGTGGATGCCCAAAACAAGACCATTAGCCAATTCGTAGGGGCACTCCCTTGTGGATGCCCAAAACAAGACCATTAGCCAATTCGTAGGGGCACTCCCTTGTGGATGCCCAAAACAAGACTCCCAACCCCATGACAACAACAACAGCTCCATCCCCTCTACCAAACCGACAACAATGGCGTGACCAAGCCTTTGGCCTCCTGCAAAAAATGGGAAAGGCTCTCATGCTGCCCGTTTCGGTCCTACCCGTGGCCGGTATTTTGCTAGGTCTAGGTAGCGCTCGCCTGATTGAGATTCAGAAAATTCAGGAGGGTGTTTTAACAAGTGCCAAATTTGGCTGGCTACCTGCCCCCCTGGCGGAGATTATGAAAGCCTCAGGGGATGCCATTTTTGCCAATCTACCCATCCTGTTTGCCGTGGCCGTGGCCATTGGCTACACCGCCAACGATGGTGTCTCTGCCCTGGCTGCCATTGTCGGCTTTGTGGTGTTCCTAGCCTCTTTGGGAGTCTCCTCAATTCTGTTTGCCAACATTGACCCCAGCGTCCTCAAACCCATTATGGGGATTCCCTCTTTAGATACGGGGGTGTTTGGCGGTTTGATTATGGGCTGTGTGGCGGCCTATATGTTCAATCGATTTTTCCGGATTAAGCTGCCCCAATACCTGGGCTTCTTTGCGGGTAAACGATTTGTGCCGATTATTACTGCGATCGCAGCCATTGTCGTCGGCATCCTCATGAGTTTTGTTTGGCCGCCGATTGGTGGTGCCATTAACAGTTTTGCCAACGCCGCTGCGCAAGGGAACAACATTCCAATTACCGTCGCCATCTATGGCTTCATTGAGCGGTTGCTAATTCCCTTTGGCCTGCACCACGTTTGGAATGTTCCCTTCTTCTTCCAGATTGGCTCCTTTACCGATCCCATTACCAATGAGCTCGTTACGGGCGATATCAACCGCTTCTTTGCCGGAGATCCCACAGCCGGTATTCTTGGTGGGGCCTATTGGTTCAAAATGTTTGGTCTCCCAGCAGCGGCCATTGCCATGTGGCACTGTGCTAAGCCCAAAAGGCGCAAAGAAATTGGCGGCATCATGATTTCCGCAGCTTTGACCTCTTTTCTCACCGGCATTACCGAACCTATTGAATTTTCATTTGTCTTTATCGCTCCGGTTTTGTTTTTGCTCCATGCTGTTCTAGCGGGGTTTGCTGACTTACTGTTTGTTATCCTGGGCGGACGCATGGGCTTTACCTTTTCCCATGGGTTTATCGACTTCTTTCTCTTTAATGCTCTAGGCACCAAGGTATGGCTGATTATTGCCTTTGGCCCCCTGTTTGCCGCCCTCTACTATTTCAGTTTCCGATTTGTCATCAAACGGTTTAACCTGATCACACCTGGACGTGAAGAAGACAACGAAGCCATAGTGAGCAACCTACCTCAGGATGCTGCTGCCATGGCAAAAGAACTCACCTTGGCGTTTGGTGGACGGAGCAATATCGAGAATTTAGATGCCTGTATTACCCGTCTGCGTATTGGTGTTAAAGACATGGGCAAAGTCAATATTGCGCGCCTCAAAGCCCTGGGGGCATCAGGGGTGCTACAGGTGGGCAACAATGCCCAGGCAATTTTTGGTCCCCGTTCAGAAAATCTCAAAACAGATATGGTGGAATACCTAAAAACTGCTGGACCTGAGGCAGATGAGGTAGGAGCCCCCATACCAGAAGAGTCAATGGCAGCCGCAACTACCATGGCTGAGGTGACAGCTGATCCCGCCGCTGCCGAAAAATCTCAAGCAATGGTTGCCGCCCTGGGAGGTGCAGACAACATTCGTACAGTAGATCCGGTGGCCATGACTCGATTGCGTGTGGAAATTACGACCCCTGATACTGTTAACGAAGAAGCCCTGCAAGCAGCGGGTGTTGAAGCCATAATGCGAGTTCAAGACCAAGTCTTGCATCTGATCGTAGGGCTAAACGCTGAGCAATATGCTGGAGAAATCAACAAACGTCTTGGAGTGAATGTTTAATGCCTAGACAACAAATGGCCTTCATCTTTGATATGGATGGCACCCTTGTTGATAATATGGCGTTTCATATGCAGGCTTGGCAAAAATTTCTGTCAAGCCTGGGTGTGGAAATGACGGAGGCTGAGGTCCAGCAGCAAACCCACGGCACCATTGAACAATGCATTCGCCGCATTTGTGGTGAAGAACTATCCGATGCTGCTGTTACGACCCTGGCCCATCAGAAAGAAGCCCTTTATCGAGAGCTGTATAAACCCCACCTTCAACCTATCAACGGACTCAGAGAATTTTTACAGATAGCTCAATCGCTTGAAATTACGATGGCGTTGGGAACGTCAGCAATGAAACCCAATATCGATTTAGTACTCGATGGCTTAGATATTGCAGCCTATTTCACTATCTGTGTTGGTGGCGACGATGTCACATTGGGTAAACCTCACCCTGAAACCTTCTTGACCATTGCCCAACAGCTCGATATTGCCCCAAGGTATTGTGTTGTTTTTGAAGACAGTGTGATTGGTATTGAAGCCGCTCAAAATGCAGGCATGAGAGCCGTTGCCTTAACAACGTCAGCGCCAGCATCTGCATTTACTGGTCAGTCAACGGTTGAATACATTATTCAAGATTATTCAGCACTGAACCCTAGACAATTGCTGTAGTCGCTTTCACTAGCCATGCCTGTTTTTTGTTGGAGAACAGGTAGGGACGCCATTGTGCTATCGAGTTAACAATAGCCAATGGCATAGCTGCATGTGTTCCAGATATGAACGAGAATAGTCATGTGCCCGCCCGCTCCCGCAATGCTTTAGGCAAATGATTACGATCGCCCAAACGCTGGAGCATGGGGCCATAGCGCCCAAAGGTAATCACACTGAGCGATGCAACGGGCATTTCGATGCGATCGCGATATCGCCCCAGATCAATCCCCAATAGACTACAAATAATAATCCGAATAGTCGCCTTGTGAGACACCACTAGTACATTGCCCGTTTCGTAGGTCTCCTTAATCTCCGCAATCACAGTATTCGCCCGGCTCGCAATCTGGAGAGATGTCTCTCCCCCCGTGGGTGGATTCCAAGCCGGTTCAGTCATCCAGCGATTGTAGTCTGGGCCATATAGCTGCTTAACCTCATCCTGGCTGCGATCTTCCCAAGCCCCATACTGCAACTCCTTAAGACCCTCCCGCAGCTGCGGCGTCATCCCCAGGGCCTCACACAGGGGTTTGGCCGTCGCCATGGTGCGCTTCATCGGACTGGTAAATACTGCTGTCCAGTCCATGGCTCCATAGGCATCTGCAAATGCCTGGGCCATCTCCATCCCCGCTGGCGTTAGCTCTGGGTTAAGGGCACCACAATAGCCACCAGTCTGGCTGTGGGTTGTTTCACCATGGCGGAGCAAATAAATGCTTAAACTCATGATTGGTCTATCCGTAACCCAGCATCCGCTTGCACGTAATCCTTGAGGGTTAACGGCACCGGCTGCACCTGCCAGATAGTCTCCCCATAGTCACGAATGGACCGATCTGAGGAGAACTTACCCATACGGGCAGTATTTAGGATAGACATGTGAGTCCAGCGGTCAGTGTCGGCATAGGCCTGGCTGACTTGGTCCTGGCAATCAACATAGGCTTGATAATCAGCACATAGAAGATAAGGATCTTGATACAGTAGATTATCAACTAGGGGCATAAACAAGTTTTGGTCGCCTCTAGAAAATACGCCAGAAGAAAGCTGGTGAATGATTTTTTGAAGGTTGGGGTTGCGATCGCAATACTCATTTGGCTTATAGCCTTGGGCCTTCAGCGCCATCACCTCGTCTACCGTCAGACCAAACAAAAAGAAATTCTCTTCGCCAACCTCTTCACGGATCTCCACATTGGCCCCATCTAACGTACCAATGGTCAAAGCTCCATTCATCGAGAACTTCATATTGCCCGTTCCAGATGCCTCTTTGCCCGCCGTAGAAATCTGTTCTGAGAGATCGGCAGCAGGATACACAGGCTGACTATTGGTGACATTGTAGTCAGGCAAAAACACTACCTTTAGACGGCCCGCCACATCAGCATCGTGGTTGACCACCTCGCCCACAGAGGTAATCAACTTAATCATGAGCTTGGCCAAAAAGTAGCCCGGTGCCGCCTTGCCGCCAAAGATAAAGGTGCGGGGAACAATCTCTTGAGCCGGATTCTCCTTAATCCGGTTGTAGAGCGTAATAATGTGCAGCACATTCAAATGTTGCCGCTTATATTCGTGAATCCGTTTGACTTGAATGTCAAACATTGACGTAGGGTCCACCTCAATGCCGGTCAAGTTGAGAATGCGCTGGGCCAATAGTTGTTTATTGGCCAACTTCACCTGTTGCCAGGCGGCACAAAACTCAGGATCATTGACATACGTTTCTAGCTGCCTCAGCTCACCTAACTGTCGCACCCAGCTATGGCCAATTTTGCTGGTGATCAGGTCAGCAAGCTGGGGATTACTCAACACCATCCAACGGCGCGGCGTCACCCCGTTGGTGACGTTGGTGATTTTAGTGGGCCATAGCTCATGAAACTCTCTGAGTACGGTGCTTTTCACTAACTCACTGTGCAGTGCTGCCACCCCGTTAATGGCATAGCTACCCACTGACGCCAGGTTCGCCATCCGCACGTAGCGTTCTCCCGACTCATCAATTAAAGATAGAGCAGCTATTCTACCTACATCATTGGGAAATTGTTGCCGGACCTGCTCTAAAAACCGTTGATTAATCTCATAGATAATTTCTAAATGTCGGGGCAACAACCGACCAAACAATGACAATGACCATTTTTCCAGCGCTTCTGGCAACAGCGTATGGTTGGTATAGGCAAAGGTCCTTTGGGTCACATACCATGCGGTATTCCAAGGCATGGCGTGTTCATCCACCAGTAAACGCATCAGTTCGGCAACGCCCACCGCCGGATGGGTATCATTCAGCTGAGCTGCAAACTTCTCATGGAAGGTTTCTAAACGATTGCCTTCTGCTAAGTGGATACGAATCATATCCTGCAGTGAACAGGACACAAAGAAATACTGCTGCTGGAGTCTCAGCTCCTTACCCTGAACCTGTTCATCGTTGGGGTAAAGTACCTTGGTCAGGTTTTCCGCCGCCGTCTTATCATCGACCGCACCATAGTAATCCCCCTGGTTGAAGCGTTGAAAATCAAACGATTCACTGGCTTCTGCTTTCCATAACCGCAGGGTATTGGCTGTGTTGACGTGGTAGCCCAAAATCGGTGTGTCGTAGGGAATGCCTTTGAGGGTATAGTTTGGCAACCAGCGCACGCACTGTTCCCCCTGGTCGTTGGCATAAAACTCAGTATGGCCGCCAAATTTTACCTCAACAGCGATATCGGCCTGTAAAATCTCCCATGGATTGCCGTACTGTAGCCATTTATCGGTAATTTCCACCTGCCAGCCATCGCGGATTTCCTGGTCAAAAATGCCAAACTCATAGCGAATACCATAGCCAATGGCAGGAATTTCCAAACTGGCCAAGGACTCCATATAACAAGCGGCTAACCGTCCGAGACCACCGTTACCTAAACCGGGTTCTTCCTCCTGCGCAATTAACTCATCTAGATCCAGACCTGACTCTGTCAACGCCCTTTGGATAGGCTCATAGATATCGAGATTGACCAAATTGTTACCCAGGTGAGGGCCAAGCAAAAACTCTGCTGAAAGATAGCAAACGATGCGGACATCTTGTTTGTCGTAGGCTTCGCGGGTTGCCAGCCATCGCTGTAGCAACCGATCTCGCACCGTATAGGCCAGGGCCATGTAGTAATCATTTTTTGTCGCGGTCCCTGGATACTTACCCTGGACATAAAACAAGTTATCGGCCAGGGCACGCCGCAGCGTTTCTATGCTCAGCCCGGTACGGTCGTCTTCTACGTCTACAGTAGGGCAATCTGCAAGATTCTCAACTTTCATCAGTGTTTTACTCCCAGAACATACTTAGCGATATGATTATTCACCTGGCGAGGATAACTAGCCTGGAAACAGTATCGCTTTATGACGGGCTCACTTTGTGACGGGTTCACTTTGTTTTTATTATTTAAAGGAAACGGATTACAGACAATAAGGCTTCTGTACCATCTAATTTTAGCTAGATTACAATAAACTGTATAAATTCATCTGAGAACCGATGAAAACAATCAGAAAACAAAGGCATACACGGGCTCAAAATAGTGTTTTTAGTAGAGGTCTAGTATTTTGTGGCCCACTGTAAATAACTGTTTCATGACTAGGCCCAGGTCTTTACTATCGAGCATCTGAGCCAGGGAATAATGCAAATTGTTAACTTGATCAGTCCCATAAACATCTCTTAATTTAGAGAATTTATCGTAGTGGTTTGTTGATTAACGATTAAAATTCCTGCGGCTATGTTACCGGGGGATCTCTCTAGGAGAATATCACCTCAAAAGCTTTTCTAGTCGTGACTTTGCCAACACTCTGATTGGTGTTAAAACAAGCTCAAGTTTTTGTTACTGCACTGTGGCTTAACAGCTGAGTGTCAGGATTATCTGTACTGCGCAGCATATCCCCAATTCGCTTAACAAAGCTAGCTGTGGGTACGGCCAATAACAATCCCAAGAATCCAGCCACTTTTGCGCCTATTAGTACTGTAATTAGCACGACAGCTGGATTCACCCCCGTCATCCCACCAATTAAACGAGGGGCCACTACATTCTCATTGATCTGGCCCAAAATAATAGCGGCTACTAGCACCTTGAGCCCTAGCCACAGGCTTTGACAAGCAAGTAGCCCACTGACCAATAAAATGGTAATGGTGCCACCAAAGGGAATGACACTGGCAAGGCCGATAACTACGCCAAATAACAAACCGAAGGGAATCTGTAATAGTGTGAATGCCACCGATAACACTGCCCCTAGCAATAACGCAATAATCGATTGACCCGCAAAATAGTTTTGGAGGCTAGGTTGAAGGGCTGCCTGGATGCGATCGCGCCACACCATGGGCAACCAGCTAATCAAACCGCGCCATAGGTCAGGGCCAAAAATCACTAGCAAAATGCACAAAATTAGCGTAATCAGCAGATTGACGGTGCTGCTAATGGTCTCAACCGTCAGACTTATCAGCTGACTGGTTAAGGACTTTAATGCCGTTGATGTTTGTTGGATCAGTTGAGTCGAGAGATCGCTCAAATCCACCGGCAAGTTTTGCATGATGCTCTGATCATCAAGGAATTGAATCTGCTCTTCGATTTTGTTGAGCCAAACCGGCAGACGATTGGCAAATTCAACCAGCTGTTGAAAAATCAGAGGACCTAAAATCAAGCTAATGACACTGACTGCAACCAGTGCCGATATCAGCACCAACGTAATTGCCCAGCCCCTGCCCAGCCCCTTTTTTTCTAAAAAGACGATGGGAAACTCTAGCAAAAAGGCCAGTAGGCTCGCCAGAATCACGATGCTGGTAATGGGCTGAAAATATTGAAAGAGCAGAACTATCAGCCAACCATCTAGAAAAATGAGGGGTAAAATGAGTCCAAACTTGAGCCATCCTGGTAGTTTTTGCTCTAGCAACATATGGGGCACAATAGCTGGAGGTTACAATTAGTCATCATAGCGAACAGCTAATAAACCCTGAAGTAGTGTAGATATCTCACAGGTCTATAGTAACGATAGATTTCTATGCTTCAACATTTTCTTCAGGATGCGGTAACACTATTTGTTGTCATTGACCCGATTGGTCTAGTACCTATTTTTATTGCCATCACGCAAAGGGAGCCCCAGGTTAGCCGCAGACGTATTGCATTGCTTGGGGTAGGCATTTCAACGTTAATTTTGTTAGCGTTCCTTGTCGTTGGCCAATCTCTGTTAGCGGCTTTGGATATCAGCCTGCCAGCCTTCCGAACAGCCGGGGGCATTCTGTTATTAATTGTTGGCCTCCAGATGGTCCTACAGGATTCGGGAGGTCATTCAGCCTCCACGGATCCTGCGTCATCCATTGACCTGGCTGTATTTCCATTGGCAACGCCTCTGATTGCAGGGCCAGGGGGCATTATGTCAGTGGTGTTGTTGACTGACAATACAAAATTTGGCTTTATAGACCAGACAGTGACAGCATTGGCATTGCTGAGTGTACTGTTCATTACCTTTATCGCGTTGCTATGTGCAGACTTGATTCAAAAAGGTCTGGGACGAACGGGCGTTAATGTGGTTACTCGCATTTTAGGGCTATTACTGGCCGCCTTGGCCATGGAAACGATCTTGGCTGGTGTGAAAGGATACTTTGGATAACTGTCATAGCCTGGGATTTTGCTCAGCTGTTTGCTTAGCTGGTGGTGCGATCGCATCCTAATGAGTTGGCCAATAATGGGCTCCAACCTCCATTAGCTTCACCTACACTTGAAAAGAAGTTGCTTTAAACATTTTGCTTGATCGGTGGCTAATATTACCGCCATCACCCTCAATTTCAGCTATATTCAACCCTATTCGGTATGATATCTGCCACAGTGCCCAATCTTACATCCCATACCTTGGATGTTTCACGGCTTTTGTTCGATCTAAAGCGGTGTGGAGATTTAGTCGGCAAATTTACCGGCTGGTTGACCCCCGATGAGATTGCCGTCTGCGTTACCAATGGGCTGATTGAGCAATTTGGCTGTGCATTTACGCGCATTTGGCTGGTGGAGCCCGATCGCCGTACTCTGCGACTAGTGTCCTCATCTGGTCTCTACACTCGTTTAGACGGTGACTTTGCTCGGGTACCCATGGGGGCCTTTAAGGTTGGCAAAATTGCCCAGCACTGCATTCCTTTTTTAAGCAACTGTCTGCCCGATGAAGACTGGGTTAAAGACCGAGAATGGGCCATTGCTAATAATATTCAGGGCTTTGCCGGATTGCCCCTGATGGCAGGTGACCAGGCCATTGGTGTACTCGCGGTTTTCAGTCATCGTCCCATGGCACCTGAGTTTTTAGAGGTCCTACAGATCCTCAGTTTGTCTGTGGCTGGTGCCCTGGCCAGTGCCGTTAACCATCAGGCCTTGTTAAAAACACCGGATGCCGCTCACCTATCGGAGCAGTTAGCCGCTCTGCTTGGGGGCAACCGGCTAAGTCTGTTGGGTACGGAACAACCGTTGGCGTTGCCGATCACCCAGCTATTGCTCCAGATGGCAAATCGGTTGGTCAAGTTGTCTTGTCAATATTGTCGTTTGGTTTACGATACAGATACTGTTGTCCTAGAGGCCATGTTGGCGACCACCCCTGCGCAGCCCCTAAATGAGACAACTCTGATCGAGGTTTTCCAGGATATTTTAGCCACAGGACAAACCCTGGGCGGTGAGTCTCAAATCCAGACAGGAACTGATGTGGCCCAGGTGCGATTGCGGTTACCGCAACAGTTGAGTTCATCCCAGGTGACTACAGCCGCTTCGCCCCTCTCCGAGCGGGAACAAGAGGTGATGCGATTGCTAGCCCAGGGTCATCGCGATCGCGACATTGCAGAACAGCTTTACATCAGTGAGAGAACGGTCAAGTTCCACGCCAAGAACATGTTAGAAAAACTAGGCGTTCGCACCCGCATTCAGGCTGTGTTTGAAGCTACGAAGAATGGTTGGTTGAGCTAACCTGGGTATCTTTTATTCCTGGGACAAAGGTCCTTTATTGTCGCCATTTCTACCCTATGGCTAGCTATGTTTTGGGATTATGTTTTTTGCTCACCATGACTATGGGACTTTGAGGATGCTGAATGTAACAACCAATAAATTTACTACAGATATAAAAGATAGCGTCGGCACTTTATTAAGTAATTAATTGATTAGTTCATATGTACCCTATTGTGATACATTAGTACTTACATTTTCTAGTCCCTATGCCTCATTAAGTTCCCAAGGGATCGGTCATTAGCGCTTAGACATCCCTGGTTTCCATTTGCATTTCTCACATAAGGAGTGAGCTATGACGTTAGCAAAACCTACATCTAGCCCTGCTAGTTTTGATATTTCTGTCGCTGATGCCACAGAGCAGCCTCGTATTGCCCTCGAAAGCAAGCTGAGTAATCTAGCTACCCAAGCCACGGACAGTACTCTTAATCTATGGGTTCAGTATCAGCCGCTGGTCCTTGAGAAAACGCAGGCCGTTTGGCAGCTGCTACGCAATACTCAGCCTATTCAATTGCTTCTAGCCGCAGCCCTAGCCGTACTCACCATTGCTTTGGTCACGTTGACGACTACGTTCAGTGGATTGATTATTTTCGGTCTTAAAATCACTGCTCTGGTTTTGTCCACTGTTGCCGTTGGGCAATGGGTTGTTCGTGGTTTGAGTTGGGCTGATGAAAAACTACCATCAGCCGTAGACACGAATAAATAGGTGTTTAGCTGAGCTAGTGTTGATCAAAAGACGGTGCTTCTAACCCAGTTAGAAGCACCGTTATGACGTGAGTTAGCCCACGTAACACAAAATTTAATACCTGTAAAAAGACTTTGATGATGCAATCTGCATTATTTATAGTTTTCTGCTTTATCTTTTAGATTTAAGGCAAACTGCTCAAAATATGGCGTCAGGTCTGGAATTGAGCGAGTTATTAACGGTGACATCAAACCGCTAAATTTTTCTTCCATATAAAACTCCATAGGGCCATGACTATCACCCGACAAGAGAAATGTACGAGCACCGACAAACAGCCCTAGGGGCATGCCGCCGCGCCAAATCATTTTCTTACCAGGTTCAAATTCTATAACCTTGACAGGAAATACCTGGTCAGGGTTACTTTTTGAGTAGACTTTGAGCTGTTCTCCTAGGGCAATATTACCTTCAATTTTGCCTACGGTCTCGTTCCAGTCAGGGTATTTTGAGCTATCAGTGAGTATGGCCCAGATGGTATCTGCACTGGCATTGATCGTTTTCGTGACGCTATAGGTTTTCATTATCCCTCCTTGTGAAGGCTTACAATATCACTGTTAGAACAAGAGCAGGTGAAAGTATTGTTAACATATAAAACTTACAAACCAAATAGCTACTTGTCGAGCCTGGTTAAACTCTATTGGCAGTTTGAAGTCAATTCAGACTTGAAAACAGTTTATACGGAAAGAGTAATTCCTTCTGGAGAATTGCAACTCATATTTCACTACAGAACCCCATTTAAAGAAATTAGCAAACATAGTCAAAGCCTCATCCAGCCACAATGCTTGATTTGTGGACAGCAAACAGAATACAAGGATGTCATGACAGCACCTGGTTCTGTGGGAATGTTGGCTGTTGTGTTTTATCCTTGTGCCTTTAGAGCTTTTTTCCCAAATCCGGTTAATGAATTTACTAATCAAAGTATTGCTTTAGACAATATCCTCCCAGTGGAAATAAAAGCATTGCAAGAACGTATTATTGAAGCCAATGGGGTTTATGCACGTATTCTGCTAATTGAAAATTTTTTACTTAGCAGACTGTCTATACCCAATGATTTCTCTCTCGCTCAGGAAGCCGTCAACATTATTGTTGGTGAAAATGGGCAAATTGCTGTCAATGAAGTAGCAAGCAAACTAGATATTAGTAAACGACAATTAGAAAGAACATTTTTAAGAAATGTCGGAATATCGCCCAAAAAATTTGGTCGTATTGTCAGATTGAATACCTCTATCAAGCACTTCGAAAGAGCTACATCCCTGACGACACTTACATATGAAGCCGGATATTTTGATCCATCCCATTTAATCCGTGATTTCAGAGAATTTACTGGGTTATCTCCCAAAGCGTTTTTTAGACATCCTTGTCAACTACCAGAATAGATGTCGCATTCTTACAATTCTTTTTAGCAAGCTTGAGATACATTGCAAACATACCATTAACCAACAGAGGGGAATGTTATGCAAAACAAAAACGTATTACTCAAGCGAATTAAACACCACATCAACGAATTATCTATAAATATAGGTGAAAGACCCACCGGCTCCGTTGCAAATCATAGAGCAGAAACTTACATTAAGCGGGTCTTTACTCAAAACAAATTTCAGGTCACATTACAGAAATTTGACTGCCTCGACTGGGAGAAAAACGAAACAACCTTAAACATCGGGGATATTAAAGCTAATGTTGAGCCTTCACCCTATTCATTACCTTGTAACGTTCAAGCTGGTATTGAGGTGGTCAACAACATGTTTCAGCTTGAGCAGGCTGACTTGTCAGGAAAAATCGCTGTTTTATGTGGCGAACTGACCCAAGAACCATTGATGCCAAAGAATTTCAGATTTTATAATTCCGAGCACCATCAACGAATCATTAGCTTACTGGAAGAGAAAGCGCCTGAAGCGATCCTGACAACCAGCTTAAATGACAAACACCTGCTTCCTGTCTTTGAAGATGGTGATTTTGATATTCCATCGGTTGTATTTTCTAAAAATGATATAGATAGGCTTGTAAACAGCAATTTGCCGATTCATTTGAAAGTTAACAGTAAACGAAAAAAGACAACCGGTGCGAATGTTATTGCTAGAAAAGGTCAGGCTGGTCAAAGTAAATTTGTTGTCACGGCCCATTTTGATACTAAG
This sequence comes from Leptothoe sp. LEGE 181152, assembly GCF_032906605.1. NCBI lineage: Bacteria > Bacillati > Cyanobacteriota > Cyanophyceae > Nodosilineales > Cymatolegaceae > Leptothoe > Leptothoe sp. LEGE 181152. The sequence continues at coordinate 567,460 of NZ_JASATU010000017.1, read as the reverse complement.
GCAGGAACACCAGGTGCACTTGATAATGCCGTAGGCGTTGCTGTCTTACTTACCCTATCAGAGATGTTAAAAGAGACAATATCAGAACATGTTGAGGTCGAATTAGTCGCGTTTAATGGTGAAGATTACTTCTCTACACCGGGGCAAATAGCCTACCTCGATACATGCAATAGTGAATTTAATCAGATCAAGCTTGCCATCAACTGTGATGGGCTAGGCCTAAAAAATAACAAAACTGCAATATCGCTGATGGAATGTTCCGAAAAACACGCTGAACAAATCGAATCAATCTATCACTCATTTAAAAGTATTCAAGAAATACCCCCTTGGTATCAAGGCGACCATATGCTGTTTGCCTCTGCCAAAGTGCCGACCATTGCCATCACATCTACCGGGATATTTGAGTTGATAGATACGGTTATTCATACCCAGCTCGATACACCAAGCTTAATAGACCCGGAACTAATTCTTGATGTGTGCCTTTTTTTGCAAGAGATTATCAACTTAGAAGGGAAAGAATAAATCTCAACTGCGAGCTGAAAACATGAAACAGTTTTTGGCTCGCAACTATATTGATCAAACTAAGCATTAGTGATTTTGGATATAGATTCTGATGTTCTATCACTGCTCGGGAAACACTATAAGAATTGGCAACACCACAATGGAGTACGTAACATTTGGGCGTGGCGATACTCCGCTGATTATTCTTCCTGGTCTTAGCGATGGGCTACAAACGGTGAAAGGCAATGCCGTTACGTTAGCCCTTTACTATCGACTGTTTGCACAAGACCTTAGAGTCTATGTGTTTAGCCGCAAACAAGACATGGAAGAAGGATATTCCATCAAGGATATGGCGAACAATCTAGATAAGGCCATGGGTATATTGGGGATTGGGCAGGCTTTTATCTTTGGGGTCTCTCAAGGTGGCATGATTGCTCAGCGTTTAGCTATTGATTTTTCAGACAAGGTTTCTAAACTTGTTATAGGCGTATCTGTTGCCAGACAAAATCAAACCATTCAGACTGCTATTGGCAATTGGATAACAATGGCAGAGCATGGTGATTATAGACACCTCATTATCGATACAATGGAAAAAACCTTTACTGAAAACCGGCTCAAAAAGTATAAACCCTTTTATCCAATACTTACAAGAGTAAGCAAGCCAAAGTCTTTTGATAGGTTCCTAAAGCAGGCACATGCCTGTATCAAGCATGATACTTACAGCGAACTACCTTCTATTCAATGCCCTACTTTAGTAATTGGGGGTGATTCAGATAACGTTGTAGGTCTTAACTCCTCTGAAGAAATGGCAGAGCAAATTCGCGATAGCAAATTGATTATCTATAAAGGACTTGGCCACGGAGCGTATGAAGAGGCTAGAGATTTTAACCATCAGGTAAAGTCTTTTTTGCTTCACGGATAAATGAGACAAATCTACCTCTTGGGGGAGTCTTCAAACGGATTTCACGGCCCCTTCGAGTTCCCTTTCTGGAAGTAGTCATGTTATCCCAATTAGGTACACTGAAGTTTCCCATGGACCGAGCCCTGGAACGCTGCTCTAAAACCCACCATATTAGGGTATCCCTAATTACATAGATGGGGTTATAGCGTATATCCTGACTGGTTTTTGCAAAACAGGTAGATCATGAAACTCCAATCATGAAGCTAATTCTTTAATGCCCTTTACCAGTCTATCCACGCCTAAAGATGCATTGTCTAGAGTGAGGCTACCATAGGAAATTCTAACATAACAACCCTGATGCATACCGAATGCCTGCCCTGGGATGACAGCTACTTTATAAGTCTCTACTAACTGTTTAGCCAAATCTAAATCTGATAGATCCGAATTGACTTTTATGAAAAAGTAAAATGCTCCGTTGGGCACAACAATTTGACAATTTTCAGGTAGAGCCTTCAGTTTTTGGAGAATACTCTCTCGAACTTTTGAAATTGCTGATAAATGAGTAAAAAGATACGCTTTATCAGTTTTTAATGCGCCTAGGGCTGCATATTGTGAAATGACTGGAGGACAAATTAAGTTAGTGTCTTGTATTTTTAGAATTGATGGTAATAACTTTTTAGGAATAACCATATACCCAATGCGCCAACTAGCAAATCCATAGGTTTTGGAAAGGCTAAAGAGGGAAATGGTGTGGGGCATACTGTTAGGGAAAGAAGCAGGCGACGTATGTTTTACTTTGCCGTAAGTAAAATATTCATAGGCTTCATCACTAATGTGATAGATGCCTGCATCCTGGCAGATCTGATTAATTTCTCTCAGAATAGACGCATCATAAACGACTCCGGTAGGATTGTTAGGAGAAATTGTAACGATGGCCTTTGTTTTAGATGTGATTGCTTGGCGTAATTTATCTATTTGTGGATGATAGTTGTCATCAGTCTGGACAGGTATAGGATGACAATTGATCATGCCAATTGCCATCTCATGATTAAAGTAATAAGGAGTGTTTAAGATGATTTCGTCTCCAGCATGGGTAATGGCTAATATGGCATTTAAGAATCCCATATTGCTACCAGCACAAACGACAACACAATTATCATGGCCGATATCAATTTGGTTGTCTCGTTGTAATTTCCCTTGGATGCCACTTAATAGTTTGGGAATGCCAATTGTTGCTTGATATTTATGCTCTTGGGGGTGGGCTAGAAAATCTTGAATTGCTTCGATGGAACTATTTGGTGGTGTATATGAAACAACTCCTTGATCTAAAGGAATGGTGCCAGGATTGTTTTTGATCAGTTCTTTGATAAGCGGGATTATCGGAGTCTGTATACTTTGCATTCGAGAGTATACGGTACTAGTCGTTGCAGCCATTTTCATTGAATATTACTTCGCGTATTCCTGATCTCTTGTCAGCAAGTGTATCTCTTGATGCAACGTAGTCCCTATGGGTGATGAAAATCCGTGATTTCACATCACAGATCTCACCCATGCCCGCAAAGCTAGTTCGGCGTCGACCTCATCTTGCCTGGCTGTTGCCAAAAATTCATACAGCTTCACCTTAGGTACCAGCGGAAACGTAGGACTCTCCTCTACTTCCCCATACTCACCATCGCAAAAAGCATAAATGCGCCAAACCTCGCCGTTATACCGCCAAAATTCTGGGACTCCCATGGCAGCATAGAGCTGTAATTTATTAATGTCTGTATGGGTGATGTCCACCTCTACTACTAGATCAGGGGGTGGGTCTTGCTCCAGATCAACATCCCGACCAGCAACCAGGGGTTGATTCTGAATATAGTAAGCATCATCTGGTTCAGCAGATTTATCCAGGGCCTCCCTGTCCAGGGTGGTTGAGCCCATTGTCTTAACCTTCATTCCTAGCTCTACCACTAGAATACGAATAAAAAGCTCAATTAATCGAGCCGAAAACTCGTGAATTTCAAGTGGCATAGTTACTTCCAATGTCCCGCGCATGTAAGTAAAACGAATGTTGCGATCGCGACTCAGCGTATCCCGCAACATCTGGTAACGCTGCCAATCAAGTTCGCGAAACAAAAAACGTTTTTCACCAACAGGCTGTGGCACCGGCTGTGAAATAATCGGGGCAACGCTGACCATAACGGCACATGGAAGCAAAAGAAATAGATTTAAGTATTCTAGCTTTGGAAAAGGTGTGTTGAGAACGTCTCCTCGGCAAAGCCCGTTACCGATTTATCTGGGTAAGGTCTACCTAGCCCCCTTTACATACAGCCCTGCTCAATGATGAGCTTAAGCGAGCGATGCATATTCTTAAAACTAAGCAACGCATTCCCCAACTATTGTTACAACCTATGACGAACCTTTCTAGTCCATATCTTGCTTAGCCCCATTGAGTTTAACTGTGCCACCATTTAAACCTTCTCCATATCCAGAAGCGTCTAAAGGGAGTAATTCCCATGGCCAGACCAAAGATCGTTTTTTATCTACCTCAGCCTTTTTGGCCAACCACCTGGCCAAAGAATGCTAATGATGATTGGCCTGGATTTAGGTTAGAAATTTACGCTTGGACCCTGCAAACCTATCTACGGTTGAAAGATGTGGGGTTTACCTGTGAACTGAGCCAACAACTCCCGAATCAGGGCATTGTTCTGTTTCACAGCAGTGTATTGCAAGGAGCATCATTAAAACCAGGGGCTCGACAACTGTTCATCTGTCTGAAGGCAGATGCCCCACCCCATGTCCATGCACAGCTACATATTGTTCAAAACCCAGTGGAGGCTTCTCCGCGTCGAGTCTTTATGCCCCATTGGCCACAGCCAGGACTACTCCCCCGTGATGCTGAACGGGAAAATCGGTTTGAAACCGTTGCTTTTGTAGGGCATCAAAACAGCCTAGATTCAGAGTTCCAGTCCCCCATTTGGCAAGAACGACTGGCTCAATTAGGGCTACAGTGGCGGTTGGTTTCTAACAGTGGGAACGACGATATCCCCCACGGTAATCAGTGGCACGATTACCGTGAGATTGATGCAATTGTGGCTGTGCGAAGTTTTGATCCCCGGCTGCATTGGCAAACTCAGAATTTTTGTAACAAATCGGCGACAAAACTTTATAATGCATGGTTAGCAGGGATTCCAGCTATTTTAGGCAGGGACAGTGCCTACTGGGCAGAACGTCAAAGTTCCCTTGATTATCTAGAGGCTAATTCCCTCTGGCAGGTGTTAGAACAATTAACCCGTTTGCGGGATAATTCTAACTTACGTCAAGCGATGGTGGCCCATGGGTATCAGCGGGCCCTGGCCTATACGCCCCAGGCCATTACTCAGCGTTGGGTGTCGTTGTTGAACCGGGTGGCGGTGCCTGCCTATGAGTATTGGTGCGGACAACCAGAATTACAACAAACAATAGGGTTGTTGAGATCGCAATCCCCCTCTCTTCCAAATCGTCTGCAACGACAAGCGAAAAAACTTTTGCGTCGATCTTCATAAACTAGGGCTGTCCTGTCTACAGGTAGCTGATATCTTGTAAGCAAGTGGTATCTCTTGGTGCAGCGTGGTCCCTATTCGTGATGAAAACCCGGTTCAGATTACGCCCTACGTAACCTACGGACTAATCACCCTCAACGTTTTCGTCTTTCTCTACGAACTCACGCTGTCGTCCCCCATGGAACTGACCGCCTTCTTCCACACATGGGCCGTAGTTCCAGAGCAGCTAACCGTCAGTTTCTTTGGTGATGGGAGCATCCCGTTTGACATCTACGAATGGTCCACCCTATTCACTAGCCAATTTATCCATGCCGGTCCCCTACATCTGGCTGGCAACATGCTGTACCTATGGATTTTTGGCAATAACGTAGAAGAACAGCTGGGGCGGGCTCGCTATCTGTTGCTCTATCTGGGTTGTGGTGCCCTGGCAGCCTTGACCCAATGGTACTTTGGTATGTTTTCTGACATTCCGTCCTTGGGAGCCAGCGGTGCGATCGCAGGTGTGATGGGAGCCTATATTTTCAAATTTCCCACGGTTCGGATCGTAACAATTGTGCCTCTGGGATTCCTGTTCTTGCCCTTCAGAATTCCAGCCATATTCTATTTAGGCATCTGGTTTCTACAGCAAGCGGCCTATGGTGTTGCCAGTCTCAGTATCCCCACTAATGTTGGCATGGCAGATGGGGGTATTGCCTACTGGGCCCATGCAGGCGGATTTGTATTTGGGGCTATCTTGGGACCAGCCCTGGGGTTATTCAGTTCTAACGAAGAGACTCAGCAAGGGTAGAACCGACTATCATCTTTCTGTGAGATTTCTCTGTAACACTGCATAGCAAGGTTTTGAAGCATTGAGCTGATACCTATCACGCAGTGTTACAGAGGTTTTGGAGATGTCCTCGGACTTTGATTCAGCGACCTTAGCTCGTCCTGGGAAGTATGAGAAAGAGCATAATTGGCGAGATCACTGGCTCCCATGGTTGGTGATAGGTATTCTGGCTGGGGGTGGATTGGTTTGGTTTATCAATCGAGAAAGCAGCGCAGTAATCGCCCCAGAGACTGTTGCCCAAGGGCCACCGCCACGACCAGTGGAAGTAACAAGATTAACGACGGGAGAGGGTATCCGATCAATTGAACTCATCGGTCAAGTTGAGGCGAGAACCAGTGCGACGGTGCGATCTCAAACCCCAGGCGTTGTACAACAAATTTTGGTTGAGCCGGGAGACCCGATCAGCGTCGGTGCAACCATTGCAGTCCTCGATGACTCTGACCAACGCCTAGCCCTTTCCCAAGCCCAGGCGACTCTCGCCTCTGAGCGTAGCAATCTAGCCGAGTTAGAAGTCGGCACCCGGCCCGAGATTATTGAACAACGCCGAGCCCTATTGCAGTCAGCTCAGGCCAGGGAAGCAGAAGCTTTAGACAATCTACAGCGAACGCAAGAATTAGTAACTGTGGGCGGTCTACCTCAGCGATCGTTAATTGAAGCTCGAACTGCTGTTGCTGATGCCCAGGCATCGCGCTTAGAAGCCGCCGCTGTCCTCGCCGAAGCCACCGCAGGCCCTACCGCCGAAGAAATTGCGGCCCAGCGTGCCATTGTCACCGCTAGTCAGACCGCTGTGGATCAAACCCATCTCGAAGTTAGTCGCACACAAATTCAGGCAACCACGGCTGGAACTGTTGAGGAGCGCATGGCTAATGTAGGAGACTACTTGGAGATCGGCGATCCAATTCTGTCGATGGTTGACCGCTCTGACCTGGATATTTTTCTCGAAATTCCCGAGGATCTTGCGGGTCAAATTACGCCAGGGTTAACTGTTGAACTCACCTCCCGTGCTTTACCTGAGTGGCAGGGGCAAGGTGCGATCGCAGGTATCATCCCCACCGCTGATGAAGCCTCACGACGCCAGCGAGTCCGGCTTCAGCTAGCCAATCCGCCCACCGGATTGCTGCCCGGTATGGCCATCCAAGGCACCTTAGAGCTGGCAAGCAATACCTCCGGCTTTATCCTTTCCCGTGATGCCCTTGTGCAGAGAGCTGAAGAATGGATTGTCTTTGCAGTTACTGACGACCAAGCCCAAGCCATTGAAGTTGAAATTGTTGCTGATATGGGGACATCTGTGGCGGTTACGTCTGATCAGCTTGAAGAGGGTCAATCAATTGTTGTGCGAGGTTCTGAGGGGTTACAGGATGGGGCAACGGTAAATGTTACGGATGAGCGATCGGCGGGTGAAGAGGGTGGGTAGGTGTTATTTGTTCCTTGTTATTGGTTATTGAGTCTTTGTTATTGGTTATTGGGTCTTTGTTATTGGGTCTTTGTTATTGGTTGTTTAGATCATTGCGTAGAATGCTGATGAGGAACTTCAAGATGTTGCTTGGGGTCCCTCCGAGTTCCCCAAACCCCCTGGTTAGGGCCGGGACGCCGCCCTAAGACCCAACGTACTAGGCCTTCCAAATAGCATTAAGTTGGGGGTTACGGCTAGGGCGACTATAAATGTTCTGGATCAATTTCTGCAGAAATTTCAAGTCATGAAGTTGTTTCTTAGCGACGCCTAACCCCCCTACCCATGTATCCTCCACCAGCCCCCAATAACCAATAACCAAACCAAACCAAACCCAAAATGCCCCAATCCACCCCCCCACCCCCAATAACCAATAACAAACTCACCTCCAATATTCTCGCCTAATATCCACCCCCCCACCCCAAATCATGAACCCCATCAAAACCGCCGTCCGCTGGCGACACGGAACCGCCGTTCTCTTTTGCCTAATTGCCCTATTTGGCACCTTGGCATTATTCAGATTACCGTTAGAACTACAACCGGGCGGAGATCGCCCCGAGATTACCATTACCACACCCTATCCAGGGGCCAGCCCTACTGAAGTGGAAGAACTGGTCACACGTCCCATCGAAGAACGTATGGAGGAAGTCGAGGGGATTCAAGAAATCACTAGCATTAACCGCCTGGGTTTGAGCATCATCAGTCTTGAATTTGAGTGGGATGTGGATGTTGACGGGCGATTTGTGGATGTGTTGAGTAAGCTCCAGCAGGTTGGTTCCCTGCCCCCTGAGGCGGATGAATCGGATGTTGAAGTGGTGAGCAGTAGCAGCAGTCCGATGATGTGGGTGATCCTGACGCCTAAGGAGGGTTTTACGTCGGATGATTATCACTACCGCGATTTAGTTGATGACGTCGTGATCCCCCGGTTTCGCCAGGTAGAAGGGGTGGGGCAATTTCAGATTTCGGGCGGACGAGAGCGTGAGGTTGAGGTTGTTGTTGATCCGCGTGCCCTGGCCGATCGTAATCTCACCATTGAAGATGTGGTGGCAACACTGCGGGAGAATAATCGAGATATTCGCAGTGGTCCCTTGGTGGTGGGGCGGCGAGAATATCGTGTGCGCACGGTCAGTCGTTCCAATGATGTTGCACAGTTGGAAACGTTTGTCCTGCGGCGAGATCCTTCTGGAACGGTCTATTTGGGAGATGTGGCCCGAGCACAATTTGGACGTAGGATTCGCGACCGGGCGTTGATTCGAGATGGAGAGCCTACGGTTGCCGTGGGCATCATTCGTCAGGTGGGCGGAAATGTTCCCGAAATCTCTCAAGGGATTCGCACAGCTCTAGTTGAACTCGAAGAGCGCTTTGATCGTGAAGGTGAGGGCATCGTATTTGATATCCCCTATGACGAAAATGACTACATTAACGATTCTATCTCCTTTGTTCGAGGCAACTTGGTTATCGGGGCTATGCTGGCATCCCTGGTGTTGCTGCTGTTTCTAGGGTCGCTGCGTACAGTGGCGGTAATTGCGATTACCATTCCCACCACCTTAATTGCGGTGTTTATGGTGTTTGCGGCCCTGGGGCGCTCGCTCAACGTGATCAGTCTGGCCGGATTAGCCTTTGCTGTGGGGATGGTGGTGGACAATGCCATTGTGGTGCTTGAGAGCGTATTCACTCACATGCAGCAGCAAAAGTCACCTGTGCAGGCGGCGATTGACGGCACTCAAGAGGTTGCTGGGGCTATGCTGGCCTCAACGCTAACAACAATTGCGGTATTTGCTCCCATTGTGTTGGTCACAGGAGAAGCCGGACAGCTTTTCTTTGACATCGGCATGGCGTTATCGGCGTCTGTTCTGTTTTCACTCTTTGCTGCTTTGACGCTAGTGCCCATGCTGTCGGGTCTATTTCTCAACCAGGCTGAAGCTCAGCAAATGCTGCTGGACCCGGTGTATCGACAGGGAAACTGGTTTGAACGGATGGTGGCGAGAACATCTGGTGTGTTTCGGCGATGGCAAGGTCGACTGGAACGAGGTTTGCTAGCAACCGTTGGTTGGTCATTGGGGGCAGGTCGTCAGGGTCGACGTCTGGTGGTCTTGGCTATTCCGATGGGCTTGCTTGTGGTGACAACCCGTTTGTTACCGGCAGCGGATTATTTGCCGGAAGGCAACCGTAACTTGGTGCTTTGGCTGGCTGCCCCTTTCCCTGGAACAAGTATTCCAGAGGCGGTTGCCCTTTCCGAAGAACCCCGTCAGTTTGCCAGTGAACAACCGGGGGTGTTTCGCACCCTTTATGTGCATCGCCCAGGATTACAAGCGATCGCAGCTTTCCTTGAGCCAGATGAGGCTACGGGTAGAAACTTAGACAGCATGGTGAATCGAATGCGAGCGGCCAGTGTCAACTATCCTGGCTATCGGTTTCTGGTGCCACGGCGGGTGCCCATATTTCGTGATCCGGGTAAAGAGTTTGAAGTCCAGATTATTGGGGCAGATCTAGATCAGCTGAATCAACTCCAACAAGATGTTAGTAATCAGTTGCGATCGCTCCCTGGCATCCAAAACGTCCGCTCAGACTTTGTCACTGGTGCACCAGAACTGCAGGTAATCCCCAATCGAGAACGGCTGGCTGAAGCAGGATTGTCTGAACTAGAGCTGGGAACGCTGGTCGAGGCAGCCCTTGGTGGTGTACGCGCCTCCGAATTTTCGGATGGACGTCGCGAGCTCGATGTGACCGTGGAGCTGCAGGATGCATTTGTGGAATCACCAGAGCAACTGCGGCAGCTAGCGATTTTCAGTGACAGCGGCTTTCAACTACAGCTGGATGATGTGGCCGATGTGGTGGAAACTACAGGGCCTGATGTCATCAACCATGTAGATCTGGAGCGGTCTGTGACGCTAACGGTCAGCGTGGCACGGGAAGCTCCCCTGGGTGCTCTATTGGAACAAGCTGAGCAGGAAATTCTGGAACCATTGCGAGCGTCTTTGCCCGCAGGCTATCGAGCGGAACTAGCCGGGTCTGCCGATGTGTTGACAGAAACTCTGTTGCAGCTAGGAAAGGCGTTTCTACTCTCTTTGGTGATCACCTATTTGTTATTGGTGGCGCTGTATCGGTCGTTGATTTATCCCATGGTGATTATGGTGACGGTTCCCATGGGGATGACGGGGGCTGTCTTAAGTTTGGTGGTCGCTAATCTGATTCCGGGTGTTGTTGTGCCCCTCGATATGATTACTGGATTAGGATTTGTGATTCTCACAGGGGTTGTTGTCAACAATGCGATTCTCCTGGTGGATCGTGCTCTGCAACTCCAAGACATGGAATGTTGTGGGTTGGATGAGGCGCTTTACCACGCAGTACGCGACCGATTGCGACCTATCTTTATGTCGGCTGGCACGAGTGTGCTAGGCATGTTGCCGCTGGCTGTTTTTCCCGGTAAAGGAGCAGAGCTTTACCAGGGGCTAGGGATTGCATTAACTGGTGGTCTGGCTCTTTCAACATTCCTAACGCCAACGGTGGTTCCAGCCATTATGCGTCTGTTGAGTGATATGACTTACCGAAAATCTCGACAACTCAAGGCTGATCTCAGTGTTGACCATGCCGACTTGGGATCAGAACCCGTGCTGGCAGGTATGGCAGGCCATGTTAATCGCTCTGAAGGGGAGTGAGATTATGCCAATGATTGACGTAAACTATCCTAAATCCATGGCAATTCAGATTTTAGTAGCCTCTAACCATTCGTCTTTAACAACGCTAATAACAACTGAATTACGCTACGAAGGCTATCAATTGAAGATAGTGGACGATGGTATCTCCGCCTTGATGTCACTGCGTGAGCAGCAACCTGATTTAGCAATTTTAGATCTTGCGTTGTCACGGCCATCAGGATTAGAAATTTGTCGGCGCTTACGATCAACTCAGCAAGCACTGCCGATTATTTTGCTGGATGAGGGTAGTGTTAATCATTGTGCGATCGCATTTGACTCCGGTGCAGATGACTACATGCGATGGCCTGCCAGCATTGAAGAACTGGTTGCTCGCATTCGGCTACACCTCAGACGTTACGGTCATGGCAGACGAGATATTCTTAACTTCCAGGACTTAAAAATTGATTTGAGAACCTGGGAAGTCTATCGTGGAGACCGTTTGATCAAACTAACACCCAAGGAATTTAGCTTGTTGGTCTATCTGATTTCACACCCACGACAGGTATTATCATGCGATCGCATCATCCAAGAAGTCTGGGGCTATGACTTTGGTGGGGAAACCAATATCTTGCACGTTTACATTCGCTACCTGCGATTAAAGCTAGAAGCCAATCGTGAAAGTCGCTTAATTCACACTATACGAGGTGCAGGCTATGTTCTGAGAGAAGCCTTTTCTTCTCGATCTATGTTAGTTCAATGACCATATCTACTTTCGGACACATTCAAAGAATATCCGACTTCAAACCAGGAACGTACAATATGTTTAAACAAATCACGGATAACAACAGTCTTCTAAGTGAGTTTTAGGAGACTGTTGCTAACGCACCTTTTTTAACTCCCCGTTTCTTTGTGTCGCTTGAGCAACAAACCACCGACCCCCAGAGTCGCAAACCCCAACAGACTCATCGGCTCTGGTACCGATTCAGCATCTACCCGATCAATAAATTCATCAAAGATTAGTGTGTAATTTCGCGTGCGCTCCTCAATCAAACCAGGGAAAATTGTATTGATAAACTTTCGATTATCAGTGGCCGGGTCATGCCAAGTGCGCCCATTAGGTACCCTAGGATCAGAAGTCTGAGTAAAGCCATCTTGATCGCCAATGTCCCAGTTCGTCGCCTCAGCTGCCAACACGGGCATCAAAAAATCAAACGATTCTAAATCACTGCAGCAGCCGGTCCCCTTTGGATAGAAGGCATTGAACCCTGGATTACTTTCTGCCGCAATGTCATTTTCGGCGGCAATTTCAAGGGCAAGATCTCGATACTTGAACCACGAAGGTTTTTCTGTGGCCCCCCGTCCCGCATTGAAGTACATCTTATCGCCTACTATCAAACTATCGAGGTTGGCCATCAGTAACGTATCGTCAATCTCTTGCTTACTCAGGCTGTCAGCATAAAAATTTGAGCCAACTAACCCAATTTCTTCAGCTCCAAAGAAAATAAATTTGATTGTGTTGTTAGTTTCTGGTTCCAGACGTTGCGCCAGTTCTAGCAAAACACCAACCCCTGAAGCATTGTCGTTAACGCCTTCCAGATTGGTACGATCTAGCGTAGCGCTGCTGGGAGCATTGTCGTAGTGAGCCCCTAACAGAATTTGCTGACCCGAGGTGCCAGTGCGCTCAGCCAAAATATTATAAGAAGTTAGCGTCTCACCTTGCCATTCATAGGTAAATGGCTGCAAGGTAGGCTTATACCCAAATCCCTTGAGCTGCTGCACAAGATAGTCAACCGTTTCGGCTTCCTTTTGGGTACCTACACTCCGTCCTTTTAAATTTTCAGCCAGATAGTTGATGGTCTCAACGGCAGTCTCGCCAAAGCCAAAGGATGCCGCCTGAACAGACGATGATAAAAATGGCTGAGCAGCGATGCCCAATAATATCCAGGAAAAAGCTGTTTTTTCAATCTTGATAGACACAATAGAAACCTTCAGTGGGGGTTGAGAAGATTGTTGAACATTAATCTGAGCGATTGCTCACGCCAAAAAAGTTAGCGAAGTACCCCTGCCAGTAAATGTTGTGACTGATACGTATCCTTGGACATTTCACAGGATTTTCATCAAAAGAGCTATATATGAACTTCAGATGATGCTTGGGGTTAAGAAATATTGCCCATGAGACGATGCTTACCCTAATACCCTATGGACAAATGATTTTCTGGGGGCAGCGTGGTCCCTATTCGTGACGAAAATCCGGTTCAGATTACGCCCTATGTAACCTACGGGCCCATCACCCCCAACGTTTTAGGCTTTCTCTACGAACTCACGCCATTGTCATCCATGGAGCTGACAGCCTTCTTCAGCACATGGACTTTAGTTCCAGAACAGCTGGATCGGGCTCGATATCTATTGCTCTATCTGGGTTACAGTGTCCTGGCAGCCTTAACCCAAGGGTACTTTGGTATGTTTTCTGACGTTCCGTCCTTATCTAGAAAGAGCTTAAGCGACAGTGTGTCTAGCCTTAGGTACGTAATTAACCCAGGGGGCATTTAAGGCAAGCGCTACATTCATGTATTCAAAGGACTGTACCAACCAACCAATGGAATCCAGTGAAGATGATTCCCACTTGTGGAACAAAATGCCAAAGCGGTCTTCGAACCAAGAACGCACCGTACGCTTAAACAGGACGATCTTTAACAGAACTGCCGTTAGTGCCTGATGGCCTACGGTCTTGATCAGATGCTTAAACTGACCAATGTCAGGATGCTCCAATGTATTACACACCAGTATTTTTAACAGCCGACTGCACATGTATGTAATCGATGCATCGGTGATGGGTGCTGTGTCTGTCCCCAAACTCTCAACTAATGTAGTCCTAACTGAACTGCTAAACCGATTATTTTTAAACCGTGAGTTAGCCTCCACAAAGGGCTCCATCACATACCCATGGAAATGCGTCAGAAAGTCCTCGCGCTTCTGACGAGAACGATAAAACTCATCAAACTGACAAGCCTGCTTTAAGTAGCTACCGTCTCGCCCGGGGAGAAATGCCCAAATTGCATTTCTGAGGTCATCATCGGACAATCTTGTGGGATTAACTGGATTTAGCCCTTGCTGATAATCGTGCCAATAGTTATTGAGACGTTTGTTGAAATGCTGGGCTTGGTGCTTGCGCTGTAGCTGAATACTTTTACGATGATGTAGCGGAATATCGCGGGTAACGGCTGCTGACTCATAAATAAAGAAGTAATCCTTGAAACAACTGGCAAAAGATGTGCAGTCTTCTTCCTGGGGAAGATCGCATAGCAAATGCATCTGACGCTGTAGAGGAACATACAGACTGCCATTTTTTACATAGGCATCCATAGCGTTTACCAGTTGCCTAACACGCCTGTCTCTTGGACGTTTCTCAGGGACGGCACTGGCCCTGAGGATCAATGTTCTCAGAGCAGAATGACGACTAGTATCCATGCGCCATATATTGCCAATTGTATAGAAGCACCGATTAATCACATAGGGCAGAATTTTATTAGCCTCGGGAGATTCCAAGATATGCAACAGTGCATGGCGCACTGAGTTAGAATCCAGCTCTGGGAGAGTAACACTTGCTTTGAAAAGAAGGCCGTAAAATGCATCAATTGCCTGCTGGGCATCTTCTATTCTTGAAAGCTGACGAACATAGCCGTAAACCTCACGCTCCGCCCTGGTGGCCGGTCGGCTAGCAAAAAATTCACCGTTGTTGGAATACATTGAACGTCAGGTCTCCGTTAGACCTGTCCTAGTGAGCTTAAGTATGTATTAGCGCAATTTATACGAAAATTCTAGTGCTTCTCAGTAATTCTCGAAGGATTGTTCAGGGTTTGTAACATCCCAAGTAATATTCACTCAACGACTACACCTCCAAGCCTTTGCACTGTATACAGTTCGTCGTCTGAGAACCCTTGTTTTGTGTAAAATTTACAGTCCTGGTATTGATCTAGATCACTGACAGTTTCCCAAATCTGTAAAATCTCTTGGGTCTTAAGGCTCCAAATACTTATGTTAGAAGGATTTTGGCATAGAAGCTGTTGTCCATCATCACTGATAAACAGGGTATCGGGCAATTCCGGTAAAGTAATCAGCTCTATTAGAGACATAATATCATTCCAAACCCAAACCGTGTGATCTATGTCACACACTGCTAGATATCTTCCATTTTTACTAAAGGTAGCCTGGTAAGGCTGGCTGGCATTAATCTCCAATTCTTGGACTTTGAAATCGATTGAATCTTCTGCCATAGTCTGATCAGTGACTGTAAAGGAGCGAACTACGACCTTAGATAGGCGTTTATGGGAATCATCATTTGACATCGCTTCAATCACACTCAGCTGATCCCCCATCCATTGAAACGCTAAGAAATCTCCGTAGGGGTTTAAGGGCAGTGGAGCCTCAGCCATGGTGTAGGTATTATGTGATGCATTGTAGTGCCAAACCAGTATTGAATTGTTGTTGTCATAGCCTGCTAAAATTCTGCCATCTGGACTAAATGCCAAATGTCTCACAATATCATTGGCATCACACAGCGGTTCGCTTATTTTTTCACCCAATATTAAATTCCAAAGCTGAATTTCTCGATTACCCAAGCCAATTGCAAGTAAATGAGCTTTCAGGTCAATACTGCAAATAGCGGCAACGCCAGATACATCACTATAAGACTGTTCTTTACGGGTAAGTGTGTCCCAAATTAGAATGCTCTGGTCGATTAAGACCACAATTAGCGTATTGCTATCTGTAATCACTATTTGCTGAATGGGGATACCCAGATCATCACACCAGGCCAAAATAAATCGATTGTTAACCCATTGATAAACCTGCAAAAATCCCTGCGAATCGCCAATGACCATCGCTGCTCTACTAGGATGTAGTGCGATCTCAAAAGATTCGTATACTCCCGTCATTAAGACGGCCTCTCGAAATTGGCATCCTTTAAAATCTAGGCCCTGTAATCCAGGTGCTCTGAGATCAGCATGCCATAGGGTTAGGTTAGCCCAACTCACATCGACGAGCGATAGTCTCATGTGGACAGCTAAATTAAATAGGCTACCGGCTGCATAGCTACAAGAGGATGCAGGCAATGTAGTAAGCTGACTGATCAGGCGACCAAATTTAGCATGTAAATCTTCTGGCGACAACCGATGCCTAAGCGTATTGACCATAGGCACCAAAAGATAGTTTTTAAGGATTTTCTGCTGCTCTACAGAGGCAGTTGGTAGAGACAACGGGTAAGTGTGGAAAAGCTTTAGGTTTTCTACATTTAACTCTTGCAGAAATATCTCTCTTAACTTTTGGAGTAAATAAAGGCCCAAGTATGGTGGAGTAATCTGATAGATACCATCGGTTTCTGAAAAGTACTCTAAAAGATGCCGACGATGTAGCATACTCCACGCCTGCATCAACTGATCTTGCGAAAATTTATTTATTATTGGCCATTTTTGTACATCATTCCAGGATAGGGGATTAAAGGCAAATAGATAGAGTAATTTTTGTTCTATTTCTGATAACTCATCTGTCAAACTCTCAAAGTATTTAAATAGAGAAGGTGGAAACGATGAGAGAACAGTCGTAAACTGCTCAATCTGGTTAATAGAATAAAATGATTGCAAGGCCTCAATACTCTTATGTAAAAGCTCAGGACTTCCTCCACATAGCTTGACAAGCTGCCTCCAGTGAATCTCATTTTGAGATAGTGAGTTGCTGAGATGTGGATATTCTTCATTTATAAAAGTACTTGCTTCGTCAAATGAGAAGCCTTTCAAGGTCTCTATAGTAACGCGCCTATTGATCTCAGCAGGGCGAATAGCGCTAACCCATAGTATGGCACTTTGGTGATTGATAGCCGTTGTTATTTCTTTATAGAAGATCTCCTGTTTGAGATCTTCTATAAAGCGCTCAGTCTGATCAATAATTATTAGATATGGGGCCTGGTGGAGTACTTGGAGTAGCTGCTGACGCATTTGATGCTCTGATACAGCCGTCTTATTTGCAGATTCGTTGGTTAAATCCAATAAACCAAGAGCAGATAATTCTTGGTAACACGTTCGCCAGGTAGCAGCTTCGTGGGTTGAATGATAAACGACCTGCGCAAAATGATTCCTTAGTTCTGAGCCCAAAGATTCAATCAGGTAACTTTTTCCAATACCCTTAGCTCCAGTCAAAAGAAGTACCCGACACCCTGACTTGAGGGTATCAACCAAGCGAGGTATTAATTCATTTCTATAAACACCATTAGAATTGTTTTCAGGAATTATCTTAAGGTCCAGATTAGAAGTGTTTGAGACAGAGCTTTGTTGATTACTATCTCTACTTAAGTCTAGATCTTCTCGATAAAGACGCTCTATAATCCCTCTAAATCTCGATTTATTAATATTTTCATTGGGCCACACCCGTCTCAGAAGCCGCCATAGTTGATATCCGTATACAGCACGTAGGGTACTTGAGCCATATTGCATCTGAATTGCCATTTCATCGTATGAAAGGCCTTCATAAGTCCAGCGGATAATATCTTTCTCAATCTTATTTAGATGTCGATCAGCATATTCAAAAACACAGCGATCGACATAGGCTAAGACATCCTTTAGCTCCAAAGTAGACTCCTTGACTGTAAAGTAGACACACACAACCCTTGTATATCCAGGAGTCTAACGTAAGTCATATGACTTTTTAAACGTCTACATGACTTTTTACTATGACATTATGACTTTTTTACCAAAGCATTTGTACTGACTTCTGTAGTACGTCATGGAAAGTCATTCATTTCCACCTGACTTTTTATGATTAGGGACACTAAGAGGCTTTAAAACAACTGACAACTCTCAAGACTTTAGAGGTTTCAACTTAGACTTTCTCTTTGGCAAGATAAGACTACAAAGCACCAAACGATGTAAGTGCTGATATTAAGTGAGGGATTGTATTATGCCACTAGACATGTTGCTTGGTTTAAGCTTAAGCGGGGTACTGATTTTGCTGTTTAACCAATCGCCGCAGCCTAAATCCGATAAACCTGCTAGAAAAACAATTGCAACCGTAGTACTTTCTGGTTCCAGCGGAGAAATTGAAATTATCAAAGACTCCCAAGGTACTAACTCTAACAAGTCTTAGAAGCTAGCGTTGCTGCAGCTTTTATGTATAGGAACTGTATGCCATAGTTAAGGGGGACACTAATATGTCTATCCGCCCATTTTGGAAAAAAGTCTTTAGCCTTGACACCACTACACCTCCTTCTGAAGCCTTAGGCTTTTTGAAAGTCCAGGGCAGAGTGATTGAGTTAATTGAGCCTGGTTCTGTTGGTCGAGTGCAACTGCAGGGAGTATCTTGGTTGGCGCGTTGTGCTGATGCGTTACGTTATCCTTTACCGGTAGATACTCCCGTGCAGGTCATTGATCGTAATGGTTTGGTTTTGTTGATCAAGCCAGTTCTGCCTCTGCCTGTTGTCAATTTTCCATTATCAGAGCCAGACTCGGTACGTTATCTCACCCGACAACTATCTACCCCGAGCGCGCGCGCAGCTGCTTAATCATTGAGAGATGTAGAGAGAGTTCTACATCTCTCAATGATCTCTGTTTGTAATGACTGTTAGAGGTGTTTATGCGAAAAATTCATCATCACCCGTATTGGTACTATTTGCTGGGCAAGTTGCTTCAGGGGTTTCTGTTGTTAACCTATGTTTTTTTTGCCGTCTGTCTGTTGTTGGCTGTTTTTTTGAATGTGGCCATCGGCTGGACAGTCCTCGTTATGGGTTTCCCATGGTTGCTAAAACTGGCACTAATATTTGGTTTTGGCATAGGCATACTGTCACTACTTGAAGCATTGTCATAGCTTGTGTGAGCGTGCCCAAATCAGCGGCACGCTTGAAGTCAATGTCCGTATTGCTGACGCAGACCTGTGGGGGCTAATTGAGTGGCAATTGAACTTGAAAATTACTGCCTTTGCCCACAGTGCTTGTTGCCGTAATCTGTCCATTGTGGGCACGCACCACCTGTTGAGCAATTGATAGACCGAGGCCAAATCCGCCTGTGTGTCGCGATCGCGCTGCATCAACCCGATAAAATCGCTCAAAAATTTGGAGTAAATCTGCTTCTGGAATACCAACACCATCATCTTCAACCTGAATCAGCACATGATTGGCCTGAACTTGAAGACGCAGCTGAACCATACCGTCATCTTTGGTGTACTTAAATGCATTGTCTAAAAGATTGGTCAGGGCTCGGCGCAGGAGCTGTGCATTCACTTTGACCGTAGCGGTATGGTTTGGGATGTCGTGAACAAATGTGCGATTTCGTCGGAAAGCTTGGGTACGACCATAGTCCACCAGAGGCTTGAGCAGGTCTCCAACACTAATCTGTTCAATCAGCGCAGCTCCATTAATTGGCCCCTCATGGCGGGCTAAAAACAAAAGATCCTCAATGAGGCCCCCCATTGCCTTAGCCGCAGTTTCGATCTCTTTTACACATTCCTCTTGAGACCCTGACTCAAGATTAGGGATAAGGGCAACCTGAGCATTACTGAGGATGGCCGCCAATGGATTACGTAATTCGTGAGAGGCATCAGCTGTGAATCTTTGCAGGCGCTCATAAGATTGTCGAATAGGCTGCATCGCGATGCCGCCTAAAATCCATCCGGTTAAGCCAATAATGCCAAGGGTCACAGGGACACCCAGGGTCAAAATCACAAGCGTTCGGTTTAAATCAGCCTGTAGGGGATTTAGTGGGGTGGCTGCTTGGATATATCCGACAACACGTTTGTTATATCTAATTGGGACGGTCAGTTGACGAATCGCCTGCTGCGAAGGAGCAACACCATTGATATAAATTGTCTCAAAGCGTTTTTTGGGCTCCATCACCGGCTTCAGGTCATGGGTGGAGCCAACAAACTGAATTAATTTCCAGTTGCGGTTGTACCAACGGACGTAAAGTAATTCATTCTGGGGAGATAGGGAATTCTCTCCCACCAGTGTGGTGCCTTTGGCCAACAGCCAGTCTCCCTGATCGGGACGGTAGTAGGTGCGATTATCAATGTCCTTAACTGTCAAGTACAACTTCTCATCAAAGTCCTGGAGCTTATCGTCAGCTTCGAGGGTGTAAACCACACCGGTAAACGCAATCAAAATACTCCCCATGGAAAGGGCAAACCAATAAGCCAGATTAAGACGACTGCGATTGAACATTGCGACAGGTGTGGAACCCTTTAAGAAATTTTTTCAGGAATTTTAAGACGATAGCCCATACCGTAAACGGTCTCCAGCCAGCTTTTGGCATCTAATTCGTCCAACCGCTGCCGCAGTCGCCAGATCAGGGCTGTTACGGCATTACTTTCTGGTTCAGTACCCCAGGTCCATAGCGTTTGTTCGATATTATCGCGGGTGATCACCTGGCCTGAACGTCGCATCAAGTATTCCATCAAATGAAATTCGCGACTGGAAAGACGAATGCGTGTCTGCTGGCGCTCCAGGATCAGGGTGGAAATATGGAGACGCAGATCACCCAGGCTCAGTAGATCGCCATGCCATTGGGGGGAGCGGCGACCCAACGCTCGCACCCTGGCTAACAGTTCTGGAATGTCTACAGGCTTTACCAAGTAGTCATCAGCTCCAGCATCCAAACCCACCACCTTATCTGCCGTTGTATCCTTAGCTGTCAGCATCAACACAGGAGATGCTTTACCCAATGCTCTGTACTGTTGGCATAAAGACACGCCGCTAACCACAGGCAGCATCCAGTCTAAAATCAACAGATCATAGTCCCTATTGTTGATCAACCATTGAGCCTCTTGAGAATCTTCCACACCATCGACTAAGTGACCTGATTCGGATAAGGCGATGCACAGCGGTCGTAGTTGGGCGGGGTCATCTTCAACCAGCAGGATAATCATGGGGGATACCCAATACGGGCCAATAAAGTTTACCGCTCCTTAGTATGGGCAGAGAATATAACAGAAATATGATGTCGCTCATTGCTGGGTATGATCGGTGCATTAGGCGTTAAACATCATCACCTTGCGAAAGCTGTCTCAACTATTGAATTGGAGAGTATTACGGCTGTGGCTATCGCTGCTAGTGTTAGGGGGTGCTTTTTGGACCATCGGGCAGCTGATGACGCTCAGAATTCTGGGGCGTACCTATGACACATCACGCTATGTGATTACAGGTGTGCAGCCTGAAGAAGACATTTCAAAAGAGGCGATCAGGGTCATTCGGGTGGAGATTTGTAATGAAGCTGGCACCTCTGAGGCCAGGGTTATTTTTAATGATCTCGGCGATCGCAAACTACAGTTTGATCTGACTGTGCCTGGGGAGATTGAGGGTGCGATCGCAAAAGAAATCAACATCCCCCAACAAGCAATCAGCAAACTAGTTCAATACAAGGTCCGTGATCCATGCTCAATGTGATTAGGCTTGATTTATGTTTCGCAAAAGCTATCACAGGGCATGGGAGAGAATTATCACATCATCAGTCTGGATCAAAGACCAGGCCTCTCGGCTCGAAAGACTTTAGTGATTTCTGCATTCATCAGAGCAATTTGAGGATCACTCTGAATGGCTTCAAAATATTTGGCAGCTAAGGGCGTAGATGAATTTTCATTGGGTTTTAACATCAACCGCCCTTTCTCTAGAAAAATGGCCGCTGTCTCTTCGGGGTTTTCGGGCGGTTCCTTGGTACTGGTAAATTCATCAATCTGGACGATGAACTGGGAAATGGGACGTAGCCAGCTAAACGCATCGTCACTGATCACCAGTTGAAAGAATTCACCTTTATTTTTAATGGGGCCATTGACCTGTTCGTAGCGTACACGCTCTGACTCTAAAAGCAGCTTATGGAGCTTCAGTAGATTGTTGCGAAAGCGTTTAAGACGCTGTTGATTGGTCTCGGATGAAGAAGCGGTCATGGAATCAGCAAAATAGGGCGGTCCTATTCACATTATCGTGTTTACCTAGGTTGTATGGAACCATACATGCATGTGAATTAGGACATTTAATACAACTGGTCGCATTGAACGTTCATTCTTCGCAACTGACGTTAGAATCATCCCTAGCGTTCTAGGCGGTATCATGTTTACTCGTCCCTCCCGCATTACTAATCGCAGTCGCGTTCGTAAAACGGATAAGCAGAAGGATAAACAAACCAATCCCAACCCGCAGCAGCAGCCAGGAGTGTGGCGGGTTTTGTCAATGCTATCGATGGTGGTCTTTGGTGGCGGCTTAGTGGTGGCCTCGGTGGCAGGTTATGGCCTGTGGCGTACTGGGGATCAGTTTATGGATGGTGTGAAGCTAATGTTCACGCCGAAACCACCGGAGGATACGGTGGATACGCGCACCCTGATCGTTGAGCAAATTCAGGGGGCTAGCGAACTGACGACGGCTATCTTTTCCATGGAGGCAGTGGTGCCCACGGAAAGCAACCGGACAGTCGGTAACTATGTGATTGGTCAAACTAACTTGTTATACATTGCCCACGGAGAAGTCCGTGCAGGCATCGATCTTGGGGCGATCAGCGAAGAAAATGTACAGGTGATCAATGATTCTGAAGACTTGCCACCGAGCCTGATTTTGACCCTGCCAGCGCCTAAAGTTCTGGATAGTAAGTTAGATGTCACTCGCTCAAAAGTATATGAGTACGACCGTGGTTTCTTGAGCTTAGGTCCGGATCGTGCCCCGGAACTCCAGGCCTTAGCGCAGCAGGAAGCCCTTAAGCAAATTCGTCAAGGAGCCTGTGATGAGGGGATCTTGACCATGGCCAGTGAACGGGCTGAACTGACTATGCGGCAACTAATTGAGCCCCTGGGGTATGAAAATTTGACGGTGAACGTGGCTGAACCCACAGGGTGTTCTTAAGGGAGTTTTGAGCTTTGGGTGCTGAGTTGTGAGTTACAACATTATCAACTCAATGCCTTACACTGCTTTGCTGTTACTGTTTTATGTCAGCATTTTTACTTGAGGCCAGTAGGTTCAATTCAAAACTCTCCCCAAAATGATAGAGCTACATCAGTTTGAAGCGTCTCACTATTGTGAAAAGGTCCGGCTGCTTCTGGATTATAAGCAACTGCCCTATAAAACTGTTGAAGTGATGCCTGGGGTGGGGCAGGTGGAGCTGTATCGGCTGTCAGGACAACGTCAGGTACCGGTGATTAAGGATGGAGCAACGGTAATAGCAGATTCTACTGCGATCGCAACCTACCTGGATGAAACCTATCCCGAACGGCCCGTCTTACCAGCTGACGGAGCCATGCGCGGTCTGTGTTTAATGCTAGAAGACTGGGCCGATGAATCCATGGGCCCTAATGCCCGCAAGGCCATGATTGGAGCCTTTAACCAACATCCCAGCTTTCGGACAGCGCTGCTGCCTGCGTCCACCCCCGATGTCCTAAAAGGTCTAGTCAGCGCTGTGCCCGGAGACTTACTTAACCTGCTAGGTACAGGTGTAGGCTTTGGCCCTGATGACATTAAAGCCGCCACCTTGAGTCTGAAACAGGCGCTATCATCAATCTGCATCGTCTTGTCAGAACACCCCTACCTGGTAGGCATTCAGCCCACCCTGGCGGACTTTGCCGTCGCTGGCATTTCCATGTATCTCAAGTTTCCAGACCAGCGCTACATTGATTTACCCGAAGGACTTTGTGGCAAAGGTGTGCCAGGATTGGCGGACGAGCCGGACTATGAGCGGTTTTGGACCTGGCGCGATCAGCTCTATGCCGACTACCGTAAGGTGCGCTCTGACCCCCCCAAAAATTCTGGCAGTGGCCCCGTAAAAATCGGCATTGATTAGACCGACTCCCCACGCTCCAACCAGTAACCGATAAAATGGAAAGCGCAGTCAGCGCATCACCATGAGCCCCGTAGTCAATAAATTTGAATCCTTGCTTGGTCCCGACCAGGTAATGTCTTGGTCCAATCTCGGCAATCATCGATTTGAGACAAATAATGATCTCAGGATTGTTTTTCCTGAGTCCATTGAACAGCTATCGGCGGTTGTGCGCACCTGCTACGAACAGCGCCTGCGTATAGTGACCTGTGGCCAACGTACCAAGCTGCATTGGGGTTGTCACCACAAGCTGAATAATGCCGATGTGGTCATTAGTACCGCTAAGTTGAATCGCCTGGTGGATCATTGGGTAGATGACTTTACCATGCGGGGGGAAGCGGGAATAGCTTTTGCCGATTTGCAGGCTAAATTACAGCCTCAGAACCAATTTTGGCCAGTAGACCCCCTCTATGCTGATCAGGCGACGTTGGGGGGCATTGTAGCGACTGCTGATGGCGGTTCTCTGCGACAGCGCTATGGCAGCGTGCGGGATACGGTGATCGGTGTGCAGTTTGTGCGCTATGACGGTGAGGTGGTGAAAGCCGGTGGCCGAGTGGTCAAAAATGTGGCTGGTTATGACTTGATGAAGCTGATGACCGGGGCCTATGGCACGTTGGGCATTCTCAGCCAGTTGACCCTCAGGCTATATCCCATGGCGGTTCAATCCCAGACCGTTGTGCTATCGGGACCCGCTGAGGCGATCGCTGAAGCGGCCTTACAAACTCGGCTACAGGGCATTACGTCCAGCGCCATGGATCTTATTGGTACAGACAATGGTGTTCGCTTAGCAGGTCGATTTCAAGGTATTCCTGCCGGTGTCGAGGAGCAAGTAGAACGGTTTGAAACAATTGCTAAAACAGCCGGACTGACGAGTAAGCCTGCCGAAGATAGTTCATTCTGGTCCTCCCTGGCACTACAGCTGGGCAGTCCAACCAAAGTATTATGCAAGATCGGGGTGTTGCCCACCCATCTAGTCCCTTTACTGCAGCTGTTAGAAACGTTCCCCTCAAGCTGGCTCGCTCGGTTGCATAATGCCAGTGGGTTGGGGTTAATTGCGCTGTCTGCCGATGCCCACGATGTCGCTGGTACCCTAGAAACATTGCGATCGCACTGCACCGCCCACAAAGGCTATCTCACAATTTTGCAAGCACCTCCATCCCTAACCATAGAGCCCTGGGGCTATACCGGGAATGCTATGGACATGATGAAAGCCATCAAACAGCAGTTCGATCCCCATGGAATATTAAATCCAGGACGATTTGTCGGAGGGATTTGATAAGCACATACATTTTTTGAGTACGTTCCCGCATAGAATAGTCAGGTCTGTCCGCTCTTAATTTTTGTGAAATTATTCGTTTACCACACACCAGAAGAGACGCCAGTTGATACCCTGCCTGCCTGTGCGATCTCAATTGATGTCCTCAGGGCAACTACCACCATGGCAGCCGCATTTGCAGCAGGTGCTGAAGCCATCGAGGTGTTTAGTGATTTAGATAAGTTGGTGAAAGCTAGCGAACAATGGCCCTCTGAGAAACGTATTCTTGCGGGAGAACGTGGTGGTCAGCGAGTAGATGGATTCGACATGGGCAATTCCCCTCGCGATCATGATCCCGAGCGTACGGCGGGTCGGCGCTTGTTTATGAGTACCACCAACGGCACCCGCTGTCTGCAACGAATTCAAGCTGCACCGTTAGTCATGACCGCTGCCCTAACCACGCGCCAGGCCGTCGTGGACAAACTCCTGCGTAAGCAAGAGCAACCTGAATCTGTCTGGTTGGTGGGTTCTGGCTGGGAAGGCACGTACTCCTTAGAAGATACCGTATGTGCTGGAGCGATTATCCATGCACTGATGGAAAAAACAGGCCAAAGCTTTGTGGAATGCACGGGCAACGACTCCGCTGTTGCAGCCGTAGGCCTCTATGAGCAATGGCAACACCGCATGCTAGACCTGATGCATGTGGCAACCCATGGTCAACGTTTGCTGCGTTTGAATAACACAGCCGATCTTGAATATTGCGCTCAGATGGACGTGGAGACCATAGTGCCAGAACAAGAGAGCCCAGGAGTTTTGGTTAATCGCTAATGGATTGCTTAGGTCTTAGACCTTACAGCATGATTCGCTGCCCTGACTCTGCCGCCTGTTGCAATGCTGCGGCAATTCGTAAGGAGTATAAACTCTCCTCAGGTTGCACATAGAGAGGTTTCCCCTCGGTCAAGTGCTCCATTATCCAATGGGTATCTTTTTGAAATAACCCTTGACGCGGGGCAGCCACAATTGGCTGTTCCCCAGTCTTTGTCACTAAACAGCCATGGTTGCCATTAAATATTAGACAGCCCAAGTCTCCTCTCACTTCTATGTAGCGGCTACGACGCCATAGACCTTCTCCCTTGCCATAGGTGAGTTCTGCTAAAGTGCCATTGTGAAAGCGGAGTTGAGCGCTATATAAACACCTGCGAAAGTAACCTGAGTTTGGTTGCACGCTCCCCTGACAGGTGACGTGTGCCACCGAGCCTAATAAATCCGTTAAGCGTTGAATGCGAGACAGAGCTGCCATCAGCGGAAAACCCAGCAATTCCGAGCAATAGCTCCATTTATCAGGCGCGGGATCCTTAGGAGCCAAGGTGCGATAGTTCACATAGTGGGGGGTACCCACCGCAGCGATATGCTGCTTCATGGCTAAATGCAACCCGCCAATCAATTCAATATGTTCGACATGCAGCAGTCGCTTACGCTCGCGGGCGAGGGACACCAGCTGTGTGGCATGTTCTACATTTAACGCCAGCGGATATTCAACGACAACATGTTTGTTGTGCTCTAAAGCCTGATTTACCAGGTTTCCATGCTCTGTATTGACGGTGCAAATAAATACCAGGTCTAACTGTTGACTATGCCATAGCTCCTCAATACGGCTAGCTGTTACCTGTTGTTCTGTCCCAAAACGCTGAGCTCGCTCAAAATTGCGGCTAGCAACAGCCACTAAATGAACCTGTGGAATGTCCCTAAGGGCCTCAACACGCTTACGCGCGGCAAAGCCAGTGCCAATGATGGCAGCGTAAATAACCATTGATACGTGAAGGTTAGGCAACGACGTTCTACAAAAAGAGAAGTCGTTATTTGAGTAGGTTGAACTAATTTTGTGAAAGGTTAATTAGACTACAAAGACCGTCATATTATGGACACCCTTTGTAGTAAAAGAAACCCAGACTAAATGGAGATTAACTATCAACAATATACAGATAAAATGGACTATAAGTTTTTTTAATGAAAAGATTAATTAATGATAACTTGATCAAGGTGTATGCAGCGCTTTGCCAGTGCTGATAAAGCGCTGCATTTATTGTCTGAAGAGCTTTTTGGCAATATTGACGAGTATTCTCATTAGAAGAAGTATAAGTAAAACCATGGCAAAAGCCACGATTCGATTACGAATACCATTCAGCCATCTTTGAGAAAAGTACCACAGCATTCTGGTTTTCTCGTAGTATCAGAAATGATGTTGATCTGATAGATTCCTTACTAAACACTTTATGGGAACTATTGAGAGTTGACAGGATTACAATCACTGCAATAGTAGAGGATACTAGCATGGCAACCTTTAAGGTTACTCTGGTCAATGAGGCTGAAGGTCTAAACACCACTATCGACGTAGCTGATGACGAGTATATTCTCGACGCAGCTGAAGAGCAGGGTATTGATCTTCCTTACTCCTGCCGCGCAGGTGCTTGCTCCACTTGTGCTGGTAAGATTACTGCTGGAAGCATCGACCAGTCTGACCAGTCTTTCTTGGATGATGATCAGATCGAAGCTGGCTACGTGCTAACTTGCGTTTGCTATCCCACTTCCGACTGCACTATCGAGACTCACCAGGAAGAGGCTCTTTACTAAGCCCCATCTTGTTTGTTGTCTATTGACGGATGGTCTGAACGTTGTTCTAGCCGTTGGTAAAGACTAAAAATGCAGGCTCCCTGTTAACCAGGGGGCCTGCATTTTTATTGCCGCCATGACAAGTCGTGTAGAACACTAATATTTTTAGATTCATCTCCCTGAGGATCAGCAACGCCCAAATTGCTAAGGCAGTGAAAATGCCGGGTCTTGTGTTGCTGGGGCGGTGTCTACCGCAGTATTTGTTGCTGGCGTTGGGATCGTTGTTGCTGGTTCATTCCAAAACACAATGTCGTTGCTAATGGGCAGTAGTTGAGTATTGGGGTAATAAAACTGCAAAATGCGTTGGTAAGGCCAGCCGTTTTCGCCTAGGCGATAAGATCCCGTCTGACTCATGCCTACTCCGTGGCCAAAGCCACCCCCCACAAAGGTATAGCCCTTAAGTACGGGAGGCGTTGGCTGCGTGGTTGGTGTGCTATTGGCAGTCTCCCCAGAGGTTGTTGTTGCTCCAGCATTATTCGTTTGCTCTTCATCCGTAGTCTCCTCATACAGAGGTTCCAGGTAAAAGAGCTGACTACGGGGTGGGATCAACGCGCTGACAACTTCGTTTTTATGGAGTTCAAAGTCACCGATGTCGGTGTTGACTAGAACGGTTTGGACGCGGCCTGTACTAGCACGTTCCGTCACGGTGAGGCCAGTAACAGCTTTAAGGCTGGCCATGGGATTCTGGCGGTTGGTCAGGTATTGTTTAACACCCGTGGTGATTTCTTCCAAGGTGCCGGAGCGCTGCCAACGGAAAGTGGGCCAGTCGTCTTCGTTAAAGCGGCTTTGTAGGTTGATAAAAGATCGAAAGTTGTTTTCGTCTGATAGGGGACGAGCGGCGAGATCCCAGCTGGTGGCCAGGGAGTCAATCACCGGTTGCAGATAGGGACGATCTGCCCCATTCCAGACATCGCTAAAACGGGCGGTTATGCCGCCTGTAGTTGAGGAGTAGAGCGCGTCAATCAGTTCGCCGTTGTGGGTTAGCACCTGACCCTGGGTCACTGCGATCGCACGATCTGCCCGGGCCACCGTACCGCTCAACCCGCGATACACCTGGCATTGGGTGTCAGCACAAAGTTCATAATTATCGATGGCAAACCGTCGCAGATTTCGCAAAGCATAGGTTCTGGCTAACACCGCCTGGGCTTCCACCGCAGACTGGGGTGCGCTGGGACCGATCTCATGGGGCACCACACCCCGCAGATAGAGTTCTATGGGCACCTGGTTAACTAAGGTGTAGTCGCCATAGGCATTGGGCTGAATCTTGAAGTCCCCCCCAAATAGTTTTTTAGCCCCACCGTTTTCAGCTATCTGGACACGGCGATTGGCACTGGTGATTCTAAAGCTGTGACGATGGTAGCGATAGCCGTTGGCAATGAATGCCGCCCGAGGCGATTCGGTGAGTACACGGCTATCTATAAAGGTATTGGTATGGCCTGCCCCATGCAGACTCTCTAAGAGCAAGCGACGCAGCAGGGGCGTATTGTAGTCTTCTCGCTTCGCCCACACCTGCCAAGAACTCGGTTGTGCAACTTCTGCAGCAATGCCCTTTGCTATCCACTGATTTGCACTTTCTTCGGCACTTTCAAAGCTACGGTGGCTACTGAGCACCACCCATTCTTGTAAAACAGGTTGGGGTAAAGGGTTAGCCCCTACCGCCAACGTCAGCTCCTGGGTGGTAATTGTCTGGGGTTGGCCACCGGTTTCAAAGGTCACCGTTAGGGTATCGCCATTTAGGGGGGTGAGGACAAGCTGATCGTCCCGCTCTTCTCCAAACCGCTGCACCAGACCGATTTGAATTTCGGGATTGAGCGGTGCTTGGGCTAGACCACGGCTGGGAATTACAGTCAGAAAACCGACAGCCATAACTATGGCGTGTTTGCCTAAGGACCGCTTCACTATCTGCCAATGTGCCAATGCCATTTGCCCAAATGTAATAATCCCTCAAACCATAGCCCAAACCTCGATCAACTGTGTTGGTAATTTGTCTGAGTTTTATATCTAACTGATGTTGCCATGCAGTGGTGTTTTTACATTGACTGTAGTCAATAAAAAAATATTGCAAGTCGAAGTCGTTATGAGTATGATTAAGAAGACCACAAAATACAGTCAGGCAAGGTTTCAATATCTATAATTGCTGCGCTGCACTATATTGTTTGGCCAAGCAGGTTATTGAACGTTGTGCATGTCTAAGGCTAGAGTGCTCTTGCAAAAGCAGCTGCCCATTTCAACTTGGACATCGTTTAAGACCCACCACTCACTATCAGGAGACTAGTCATGTCCACGTCAACTCTCCCTATTAACATTGGTATCAGTGACGATCAGCGTCAGGCGATCGCAGATGGTCTATCTCGCACCCTGGCTGATACGTACACGCTCTATCTCAAGACCCATAATTTTCATTGGAATGTGACTGGCCCTATGTTCCAGACACTTCATCTCATGTTTGAAGGGCAGTATAACGAACTGGCGCTGGCGGTGGATGCGATCGCAGAGCGTATTCGTGCCCTCGGTTTTCCTGCCCCTGGCACCTACAGTGAATATGCCAAACTCAGTTCTATTAGTGAGACTGAGGGGGTTCCCAAGGCAGAAGAGATGATCGCTCTGTTGGTTGAAGGCCAGGAGGCGGTTGCTCGCACGGCCCGTGAAGTGTTTGCGATCGCAGATGAGGCCAACGATGAGCCGACGGCTGATTTGTTGACCCAGCGGCTACAGATTCACGAGAAAAATGCGTGGATGCTACGCAGTTTGTTGCAGTAATCAATACCTGTTACTCGTGGGACTAGTCTCCGAGTAACAGGTATAACCAAGTACTTGTGTCCCCCCAACGTTGGCGAAGCCTATCCCTGTGACTAGGGGGACGACAGGGGGGTAGAACACTATTAGCCGAGTCTCCTCTGCCCACAGAACCTTTCTTAAGGGAGAGTGTGATCAGGCTTTTTTATTATAAGAACAAACGCCACCTGACTAATATCCTCCACCTGCCGAACACTCCTAACTTCGTGGGCCAGTGGCGATCGCAACGGTGAATATGATGACAAGATCAGGTAGTTTTCTATTGAATTTAGGATATGGCAAACTTCACGATTAACGCTCTCATCGATCGATCTAATTATCCAAGCCTTAACGATTCTGTCTATCTCAACCAGGCTTCATTAGGGCTCATTGGTCAGCCCGCTGTACAGTCAATGCACGACTTTCTTGATAAGATTGCCCGCCATGGCAATCTCAGAATGACCGATGAGGAAGAGGTGGGATTCTTTGAGTCGTTACGTCAGCGCGGTGCAAGACTCTTGAATTGTAGTCCTGATCGGCTGGCAATTATAGCCAGCGCTAGTGAATTGCTCGGTCAACTTCCCTTTTTGATTCGCCCAACATCCGGTAGTTGCATTGTTGCCGTATCAACAGATTTTCCAGCCATCACTCGCCCTTGGATTCGATATGCGGAAGAGCATGATTGCGCTCTTCGTTTTGTTGATGACATTGCAACCGAGAATCTTACAGATGGCCTGATCGATAACATCGATAGTCGTACCGCCGTTGTAGCCATCAGCTCTGTTCAGTTTTCCACTGGAACCATGGTTGATATTCCCCGGTTACGCGAAGCCTGTGGGCGTGTGGATGCAAGGCTCGTGGTCGATGTCACCCAAGCAGCAGGAATTCTGAAGATAGATTCACAGCATTGGCAGGCTGATGCTGTTGTTACCAGTGGCTATAAGTGGTTGGGGGGGCATGGTGGTGTTGCGATCGCAACCGTTGCTCCCGGTTTGCTTGAGCAAGATACACCGCTTCCAGGCTGGATGGGAACAACCAATCCGTTTGATTTTGACGCCACAACGTTAACGTTTGCCACCGGCGCACGACGCTTTACACAGTCGACGATGTCCTACATTTCGATGGTGGGCCTCACAACGGCGCTTGAAAATTTAATGACGTTGAGCGCAGGTCAACGTGAGGCCCACTCACGTCGTCTTGCCCACAGGTTAATCCAGGGAACCCAGACATACGGATGGACACCATTTCGAGCATTGGAGACTCCGTCGGCTTCTCCCCATATCGTCACGCTTGCTCACTCAAAATTCGATGTGGAGAGAGCAAGAGACGCCTTACGTCGTAACCGAATCGTTTGTGGCACGCGCAATGGTCGCATTAGGATTTCGCTTGCGCCGTATAACAATAGTGTTGATATTGATGCGTTGATCGATGTGTTGGCGACCCTTGAAAGCTGAAGACTCTATCAGTCTTCACCGCCTTCACCCCCTTCGTCGTCGCCATCGTCGTCGTCGTCGTCGTCTCCTTCACCGCCTTCACCGCCCTCAGGGGCCACGTCTTCAATGTCAGCAGGCTCTGTAGCTTCACCGCCTTCACCCCCACCACAAGCCGTACCAAGGGTGGCAATCATACCGACGGTTAGAAAAAGTTCTAGGGGCTTCAATCGCTTCTTCATAAGTCACCTACTATTAAAAAAATATTTTAATAAATAAAACTAATCATGAGCTTATATTTATCGATATTACATGTCAATATGGAGTCGACGACTCATGCCTGGCCCTATTCCTAGCAGGTTCTGGTTAAGCGGTACAATCCCATAACGCTTCATACCGCATGTCAATGTCCAACGCATCTAACCACGGTGATCCCTCAGCCAGCGAGCAGGCTCTGCAAACTATGATGCAGCAAGCTAATATTCCTAGCCAGCGGGCACTGGCCGAAAAAGCAAAGGTCTCTCGCTGGCAGGTACAACAGCTGAGGCAGGGAAATATTGACACCATGCGGGTGACTGCTTTGAAAAAGCTAGCAGCAGCTCTTGAATGCTCTCTTGCTGAGCTGTTTCAGGCATTTGACCCCGAACAGTTTACGGCAGAAATCATAGCTGCTTCCATTGGGGAGAGCACCAGTGACGAAGTTGCCCGATTGCGCCAGGAATATGCTCGTTTAGAGCAACGGTTAGAACAACAAAGCCAGTATCTACAGGAGCAATTCCAAGCGGATTCGCTGCAGGTGCTGGAATCTTGGCTGACTTATTGGCCCACAGCGGCAAAAGCCGCCACCGAGCATGACGGCTTTGATGCTAAAAAACTATTGCCTTTGGTCAAACCCGTGGAACGATTGCTGGAAAGCTGGGGGGTGACTGTTATCGGCACAGTGGGCCAACAGCTTTCCTATGATCCACAACAGCATCAATTGGTCAGGGGCATGGCCAACCCCGAAGACCTGGTACGTGTTAGCCATGTAGGATATCGCCATGGCGGTAATTTACTGCAACGGGTTAAAGTGGTGCCGCTTAATCCTTAAATGAGCATTCAACGGTAATTTGTAGATTGGCCTCGGCACTGCCCTCTGTGATATAGGGAATGCCCGATGATCCTGCTATTTTCAGACCAAACTCAAGGTTGACCTTATCGACATTACCACTGCCTAATTCTTTAAAGGCGTTTAAGACATAACGGGTGTACTGGGTAATGGTGTTTTTGACGGTTGGTAACTGGCGCTGAATGCCTGAGGAAAATGCTCCTTTAGACACCCGTCCTGGTTCCGATTCATCAGTAGGGGGGGCGCTGGGGATATCGTTACGATCGGCCGCTTCAATGTAAATGGTCGTTCCGTCTTCGAGAATAATAGGCGCTAGTTGAGACATGAATAGACGTCCTGTGACGTGTAGATGCTGTTCTTTCTATGCCCATTTTCTAAGAGTTACTACCGTTGATATATGCAACCCCTCGGCATGCTTTGGATTTGCCCCCTCCCTCACTATTGAAAATCTATATTATTTATGTGACGTGGGATACGAGAAGCCGTCAGCGATCTTTAATAGAAACTATCGTTAACTGTCTGGGCATTGAATTATGGTTATCGCAATGCTGATTTTTTGTAGAAGGCGTTAGATTAGTCGATAAACTAGGTATTTAATAGGCATTTTCGGCAATTGCGCTAGCTATTTAACATAAAAAACTTGACCAATCTAGGTCCTCTAAATAAGAATGAGTATCAATCTTGTTAATGCGAACTAGTCCATGGCGGAGTGCATAGCCCAAATAGCGTGGCTCAGGCGAAGCCTTTCCAAAGGAGAATCCCATGTCTTTCTATTCTGATGATGTATGGAAAGCCGAGCTTAATGCCCGAGGCTACCGCTCTACGCCTCAGCGTCAGAAGATTCTCAGTATTTTTCAGACCCTAAGTCAAGGCAATCATCTGAGTGCTGAGGATCTTCACGATGTTCTTAGAGAAGATGGCGAACGCATTAGTCTGTCAACGGTATATAGGACGTTGCATCTATTGGTGTATATGGGTTTATTGAGGGAATTAGAATTGGCTGAAGGACATAAGCATTACGAACTCAACCGCCCTCTGCGGGATCACCATCACCATTTGGTGTGTGTTCAATGTGGTCAAACCCTGGAATTTCAGGAAAATAATATTGATCGGATTGGTCAAGGACAGGCAGATAGCTCTGGCTACCATGTTTTAGATTGTCAGCTAATGCTCTACGGTGTCTGCCCTAGCTGTAAATCACGGGGCAAGGTCTCCTGTGGGTAGCCTAACTAATTGGAAGAATTCTTAATAATTCTGTCATCACACTTAATTCAGTAAGCTGAAGCCTTTTTCTCCAAGCGCTTCAGCTTTTTTATTATTCAGCTATCGAGATCTATTCCTATTTATCCAAAAGTGATTTATACTAACTTCGAAGCTTATTGAAATCTATAATCAATAAGCTGGTGGGCTTGGGAGGTTTCAATGTGGCCATGATTGGTTTGTTTCTAGTGGGGGCAAACGTTTGCCACTAGTTGCTTATTTCAGAAATAACGTTGAGAAGTGACGTTGTCGTCATCCAGGTTGTTTTACCAAATATCAAAACCCGTTAATCAGATTGTTGCGTTAATCATTATTGTCTATGTCTTACTTTCCCTCTGCGTTGTGGTTGACGGTTAGTCCTAATCTCAAGAGATTTGACCAGAGATTATTGTGTCGTCTGTCAAAGCGAGTTTCCATCGCTCGCTGGGAATATATTCAAACGGCTGATGAGCCCTGTTGTTTAGAGGTGGCCATCAGTTTGTTGCATGACTATTTGCATAAGAATTTTGTACATACCAAGCAGCCGATAGATTTAATAGGACATGGTTTGAGTGGCGTTGTGGGCTGGCTTTATGCCCAGCGATATCCAGAACATGTTAGATCATTGACGCTGTTGTCTGTGGCAGCTAGTCCAGGGGTTAATTGGCACGCACACTACTATGCTTTGCGACAGTTGTTACCCTGTAGTCGTGAAATTGTGTTGGCCCAGATGGCGCGAATGTTGTTTGGTCAACGCAGTTGTGATATCACCCGCGTATTGGTCGAAATGCTGCAACAAGATTTAGATTCAGGGCTCGCTATCCATTCTTTGGTGAAGTGTCAAGATATTGAGTCAACCCAGATTCAGCCTCCATTGTTGGTATGTCAAGGGGGTAATGATGCCGTTGTGAATGGTTCGGAACGTTGGCAGTCGTTGCTGAAGCCCAGCGATCGCATATGGACCTGTCCTGAAGGCCATCATTTCTTTCACTTTGATCAGCCGCGTTTAGTCGAATCCACCATCCTGCACCATTGGCAACAGGTAGAACAGTTAAGCCGTGCTGCTGTATTAAATCACTAGTGTTGCTGGTTCTTGGGAGGGTCTAATCTGAAAAATACTGATGTAGGACAATCTTGCTAGATCGATTCATCCTTTAAATCAGCAACGGAGATTACTAACTTTCTAGCTATATCCCATGTTGTAAACACTCTATTCACTATGTCTTCAACGCTGTTACAACCCAATTATCGTTTTAAGCGTCGCGATCGCATCTCTGTTGACACGTGTACACTTTGGCAAGTGCGCTCTGGGTTAGTGCGTACGGTCACCTGGAGTGAAGAGGGTGAAATTGTTGTTCTGGGTTTATGGAGCCCAGGCAGTGTTATTGGCGTTCCCATCAGTCAAG
Source organism: Leptothoe sp. LEGE 181152 (assembly GCF_032906605.1). Classification (NCBI taxonomy): domain Bacteria; kingdom Bacillati; phylum Cyanobacteriota; class Cyanophyceae; order Nodosilineales; family Cymatolegaceae; genus Leptothoe; species Leptothoe sp. LEGE 181152. The sequence continues at coordinate 531,907 of NZ_JASATU010000017.1, read as the reverse complement.
TGGAACCCTGTGAATTACAGTGTTTGAGTGCCGTTGAACTGATTCGACTACCCCTAGATTATCCCCTCACAATTGATATGCTGCTCAAGCATACGGCCCAGGTTAATCGCTTATTACAAATTATGCACTGCCGCCAGGTACAAGATCGATTGCTGCAGTTTACCTGTTGGTTAGCAGAGAATTTTGGTCAACCCACGAGCCATGGCCGGTTGATCACTATCAGATTAACCCATCAAGAAATTGCTGAAACCATTGGTACTTCAAGAGTTACCATCACCCGATTTATTAAACAACTGGAGGCCACTGGGCTTATGCGCTGGTCTGGTAGAGAACGATTTGTCAGCAATAAAGCCCTTAAGGCTCACCACAGAGAATTGATGATTGCCTAAACATCATCATAAAGAGGTCCCATAAGGTCCGTAACGCGTTAGTGCCTGTGTTGATTGTCGTCAGCACAGGTTTTTTCTCCTGTAATGCTGGAGTAATTTTTTAGGTGTGTTGACAACAGAATCGGCAGCTAATCGATATTTTAATGGATGTCAACATTTTTATTTGACATCCACTCTCAATAGTGTAATTAATCTGTAATGACTGCTTTAAACAGATGGAGAGTGATGATGAGACAACCCAAAGCTGTTGAGTTATTTTTAACCCTTGGTCTTACAGTGGCTCTTGTGGGCTGTGGTGGTGGAACGACGACTGGTGACACTGCTGATACAGCGACCGATGCACCCGTCGCTGAGATTGCTGAAGGCGGAGAAGGCGGAGAAGGCGGAGAAGGTGGAGAAGGTGGAGAAGGTGGAGAAGGTGGAGAAGGCGGTGCTGACTACAGTGCTGGAGAGCAGGCCAATGCTGATTTTCAGGACCAACTAACTGGCGCGGATTTATTGGCTGCACTGCAAGAAGGCGGTCATGTGATCTATTTCCGACATGCTCAAACAGAGCGTGACTATGCGGATCAGGCTGATCCCAACATGGACCTCAACGACTGTGAAACCCAGCGTAAACTCAACGATGTGGGTATACAGCAGTCAAAGGATATTGGCGCGGCCTTTGAAGAAAAAGCAATTCCAGTGGGTGATGTCATCTCCAGTGACTACTGCCGGGCATGGCAGACAGCGGATTTAGCCTTTGGTCGCCATGAGAAGAATTCCAAGCTAAACTTCCTGCCTTTTGAGGAATACACCGATGCTCAGGTGGAAGAAATGCAGGATAACGTGATGCCACTGCTGACAGCGGTACCTGAGGCTGGGCAAAACACGGTCATTGTTGGTCATGACGATATTTTTGAAGCTGCAACGGGTATCTATCCGGCCCCCCAAGGGTTAGCCTATGTGCTCACCCCCGATGGTGCTGGAAGTTTTGAACTGGTTGCCAATATGCTGCCTGAAGAATGGGCCGATCTATAATCTCCCTTTTAACCCATTAACTTTCCTTAACGCACACATGTGGTCCGATGGAGTCGTTTTCTCCATCGGATTTTCTGCCTAGAACATTGATATTGGTTATCAACTATATATTCTATAGAAAATAGATTAGTTAAACTTATTATGATTACTACCTGGCTTAACGTGTGTCTAAAGCTGGTGAAATTACCATAAACAAAGGATTTATCGCTTACAGAAGCGATAAATCCGCTTAAATGCGTGTTCAGTTTATTAGCTATTGATGTCAATAAGCTTCTGTGGGATAATCCTTTGGCATCTGTGAAATTACTGAAAGTGGGAGTCAATAACTACGTTCATGCTCAGTAATGGAGCGCTTAGATATATCGCCAGCCCGATATTTAAGCACGACAAGGATGGCTACTGATACAAGCGGGATTTGTATCGTTGCTCACCTTAGTCTCAGTGAGCAGAAATTGATGATTTTTGCAACCAGTTTGTTTTTGGGTTTTCATCTGTTAAAAGTAATCACCATGCAGAATGATAATTAATCCTAATAAACGATGCGTATTGATGGCGTTGTTCGCCTGTAGTCACCAGAAGGATCGGAATCTATGAAATTTTCACGGCGTTCTCTTTTGATTAGCGGTGCTGGTTCAACAGCAGCGTTTGCAGCAACTCAGGTGTTTGCCCCTAAGCGGGGTGTTGCGCAAACGGGTGAAGTAAACCTGTATTCTTCTCGCCATTACAACACCGATGACACGCTCTACAAGGAGTTTACTGAGCGCACAGGGATTCGGGTTAATTTGTTAGAAGGTAAGGCTGATGAGCTGTTAGAGCGTCTTAAGGCAGAAGGCGATCGCAGCCCAGCTGATGTGTTTATGACCGTGGATGCAGGCCGGCTCTGGCGAGCTGATCAAGAGGGTGTCTTTGCACCCGTATCTTCCACCATTCTAGAAGAGCGTATTCCTGAGAGTCTACGTCACCCTGATGGCCATTGGTTTGGTGTCAGCAAGCGGGCACGGGTACTGATGTACAACAAAGATTTAGTCGATCCCTCTGATCTATCTACCTATGAAGCCCTGGCAGATTCTCGCTGGCGTGGCAAGATTTTGACCCGCTCTTCCAGCAACATCTACAGTCAGTCTTTGACGGCGTCTATGGTTTCTGTCCATGGTGCAGCAGATGCTGAAGATTGGGCGACCGGACTGGTGGCTAATTTTGCACGTCAACCTGAGGGTAATGATCGGGCCCAAATTGAAGCGGCAGCCGCTGGCATCGGGGCAATTGCGATCGCAAACACGTACTATCTGCCCCGCTACGCCAAGGACAGCGATCCCGCTAAGCAAGAGATTTTCAAGAAGATCGGTGTGTTCTTCCCCAACCAGGGTGAAAATGAGCGGGGGACCCATGTCAACATTAGCGGTGCTGGTGTGGTTAAGTCTGCGCCCAACCGTGAGAATGCCGTTAAATTCTTGGAATATCTTGCCAGCGATAATGCCCAGGCATTCTTTGCCCAGGGCAACAATGAGTACCCCGTTGTTGAAGGAATTCCTGTGGATCCTGTTGTGGGTGAATTTGGCACCTTTAATGCCGATACCCTCAATGTGAATCAGCTCGGCGAGAATCAGTCTGAAGCTGTGCGCATTATGGACCGTGTAGGTTGGGTATAAAGGTTATAGGCTTTCATCAGATTGGTCCGGACCACTGGGTTCGGGCCAAAGTTTCCCTTCTCGCCAAGCTCCTCGATATGTCACAGGGCATATCGAGGAGCTTAGTGGGTCATGTCAGCAATTAAGAACGCTGCATGGCAAACAGAATCTAAGGGTTTAAATGTCGATGTGAGAGGCTTGATTACACTTGAGATGCTGCTTGAAGTGCCATCATCTCTATTGAAATGACCTCAATTACCGTCACTCGTAAAATTCTGGCTCCGGTATCCGTCGTGTTTAATGCGGTTGCTGATCCTAGCCAATTTGCCCAAGCAATCTCTGGGGAAACCAAAGTTGAATTTTTGTCAGAGAACAAATTAGGCGTGGGCACCCGGTTCCGTCAGTCGCGGGTACTTAATGATAAAGAGACAACGATGGAATTTGAGGTGACTGAATCCGTCCAAAATGAGCAGGTCCGAATTATTAACGAGACCAATGGCACAGTGTGGGATTCTATCTTCATCATCATTCCCTCTGGTCAGTTCAGCACATTAATCATTCAAATGGAGGCCATCAGCAAAAAATTGTTTCCTAAACTGCTTTTGCCCATAATGATGCCGCTATTTATCAAAAAAGCGTTGGAAAAAGATCTAGATGATTTAAAGTCATTTTGTGAGCAAAAGCTATCCTAGTCCTGGACAGGATTAGCCTCCATCTATGGACTGCCACTTGTGGACTGCCACTTGTGGACTACCACTCTATGGACTGCCACCCTGTGGGCTATCCCCTAATGTCTGTAACTCTTGCTGGGTAATGATGCGCGGCGTAATAATATAGATCGCTGTCCTTAATCCTTCCCCAAACACATTCAGGTACTTAATCTCAGCTTTATCGGGTAAACGCATCTCAAAAATTCTGTGGTTACGCACATCAGAATCATCGTTTCCCTCATAGGGGGTTAACTCATAGCCCTGAGCTTCTAATCTGTTTGTGATGTCTTGCACAGCGTCTATATAGTTTTGACCTTCAGCTGTGCGACAGTTTTCTAAGCCATAACAGCCTGCCTGTGAACCTGCCAGGTGGGGAAAATCATTGCCAAATTGAAATGCAATCCCAGCCTCTGGCTCACTATTTTCAGGGTCTAGTTCATCCTCATCAGAAAGCTCAATCGGTTGTTCTACCGCTTCAGGCTCTTCCAAATCTTCTAAAGCGTCTTCAATAATCGACAGATCCTCCATTGCCGACCCATTATCGGGTACCTGGAGCAGGGGAGGGGGCTCAACAGGTTCAGGCTCTTGTACGGTGGGCGCTTCAGGTTGAAGTGGAGGATCGGACTGGGGGATTATCGGTAGAGTCGTAATGGCGATCGCACCACTGTCCTCAATCACCTCCTCCGGGTCAGACTCTACGGAGATTGACCACCATTGGGGCATGGGCAACAGCAGCAGCCCCCCGTGGAGAAACACCGATAACAGCACTAATGCTCCCAATCCCCCAGGCAAACGCAATGGCAAAGAGGGTTTAACCAACATTACTCTGCTGCTGAAAATGCTCAGCAATCACCCCAGGTATCTGGCCAGGTTTGACTTTCGTATAGCGCTGCTTTTGGGGCATAACCACCATATTCGGACCCGCTTTGCACTTATCCATACAGCCCGTCAGCTTAACGTCAACTGAGTCGGTTAAACCATAATGTGCGAGGGTGGATTCTACTTCACGGCAGACCTGAGACGCCCCCCGTTTCCGACAACTGGACTTCTGACAAATTAAGATCTTTGGCTTCTTCTGTTTAGCCTTAGGCGGTGGTGTTGAAGCTACCGAGTTTGCGGGAGGAGTCACGACATCCGAAGGCTTAACCCGAATGACTTCTTTTGCCTTTAGTTTAGGCTCACCGGTTTCTTGATCAATGGACCGATCACCGATCACCCGAATCCAGTCACCGACCTGCAGGTAGCGAAACAGCATCAACCGTACAGATTTAGGTAGCTTAACCGCATACTGATCATCAGCTCCATGCAGGCTTAAGTACTTAAACGGAGACTTACTCCCCGCCATAAACCCTTCAAAACGGCCTTCCAGACAGAATATTTGTTTCTCTTTTGCCATGCCAGTCTGCGTAGCTTACTACGGCTAGTCTAACTCAGATCCCCATGCTTATTGAGACTAGTTCCTTCAAAATTAGCCAAATTAAATCTAGGACAAACTCCCATTAGTAAAGGCTATTGAATACTGACATACCCGAGCGATCTGCAAGGTAGTGGTGAAAACCCTAGTGAATAAAAGCATATGGCTGCTTAGAAAACATTGATAGCTATTGACATGCTGGCTATGTGTAGAAAAATGTCCCAGCTTCTTGACACTTATTTTCATTTGCTGTTCAATTGGAACTGGGAATATTTTTCAAATGGAAACCATTAAAAAACCTCCCCTTAGGGGAGGTCGGTCTTTGTTTGGGTTGTTTCTAGGGTTAGCTAGTTGTTGATAACAACTAAAGTATCATTGGCCAAGAAATGATTGAGGTGATAAGCGCGTTCTTCTGTCTTTAGCAGGATCGTTTCATACAAATAACGGGTGGCGCGATCCCCCACGCTCTCAGCTTGGGCAGCCTGGCGACGTAGAACTGTAATTATTGCCTGTTCTCCTGCCAAATCGTTTTCGATCATTTGGCGACAGCGATAGATGCCATCAGGTTCTGGGGTAAAGCAGCACAGCTCAGCTAGTTTGCTAAAGCTGGCAGCCGGTACTCCACCCAGTCCATCTAAGCGCTCACCAATGTCGTGAACATGGCCTTTTACCTGGTCATAACTTTCTTCAAAATAGTTGTGTGCCTGGTAAAACTCGGCCCCTTCTACGACAAAGTGATGTTTTTGGTACTGAATGTACATTGCCTGAAAACTGGCTAAGAGGATATTCAGACCTTCACATACAGGCGCTGTGATGGATTGTTCTAGTGCGATCGCGTTCTCTGTAACTTCACCAAAGGGGGTAACTAGTGCGGATAAGCTAACCATGTATGACTCCTTGAAAGGATTTAAGCGTGATGTCAAAGCTCGACTGAGCTGATTATTGCAGCATAGTTGAATTGTTCGTATTCCCTATGTTAGCTCACCAAAACCAACTAAAAGCACTGGTATGTATGGGCTTTACTCTTATTACGTGAGATGTATTCGCAATAGTAGCTCCCCATAATCAATGACAGACTAGGGAGTTGACCCACTTTTATCACTACCCACGTTTCATTGTTTTTTCTACTGATGCAATTAGCTTCTAGTTATTTTGTTACGACCTATTAGAAAGTAATAACGATTAATGACTGAATTTCTATTTTATTTATTGAGTACTTATCTGTCTTAGAAGAGTTGGTCGGCGTTTGACTTGAAATCTTTTAGAAATGAGGCTTATAAGCGTTTTATATATTGCTGTTGCCAATGGTTGCCAGGACCACTTTTTAAAGTTCAATGACATGGGTTCAATGGTTCGTCATGTCTTGGTAACTCCAGTCCCTATCAAATTTATTGAGTAGTTCTATGGTTGAAATTGATTGTTGTGAGCGGTGGGAAGCCTATTTTCGATTAAAGGAGTTGGGCATTACCTGTGATTGTAAGAGTTACCAACCCCTCAGAGTTCATGTTGTGTCAGCGAACGAAGCAATCCAGGTGTGGTGTGTGACCAATCGTTTGGCTCAGTCACGACAAAGTCTTGCAACTTGGTTAGAAAGCTGTCTAACTCTGGTGCAATAGTCCAATTAACTATCGGTGTTGCTGATCCCCAGGAGGATTTAATCTAAAAAAGATTGACTTAGGGCAAATTTACTAGCTCGATAATCCCCTAAATCAGCAACAGCTAAATATCCTCTCAATCTGGATGGCATTTGCCATCCTTTTTTATTGGGAATTTCTCTTTTTATAAAACAGGAAAATCGATCTAAAAGCTTGACTTTTATAAGCTCTAATCCTTGCATGTCATCTAATTAAATGTTTCTTAGATCACTATTATTAAGAATAGATCTCATTAGTTGCTAAAAGAAGCTTTATGGGACAAGCTAGTCTCAGCCATTGAAAATAATTTAGTTAGCAGATTGTTTTCAATCAGGATTTGTTGTTGCACCGTGACATCTATCTCCCTAGGCAACAACATAACTATCGTAGTTATTCGGAGACATCATCACTATTATGCAAGCGTATGGTGAATCAAGTCCGACTTACGACTGGTGGGCGGGTAACTCTCGCTTTGCTGATAAGTCTGGACTGTTTATATCAGCTCATGTGGCTCAAGCAGCCCTCATTACATTTTGGGCCGGTGCCTTTACCCTGTTTGAGCTATCGACCTATAATTCCTCTTTGCCCATGGGGGAACAGGGGTTAATTTTGTTGCCCCATCTTGCCAGCCTGGGGCTAGGTGTCAGCGATGGCATTATGGTTGATACGTACCCTGCTTTTGTTGTTGGCGCTGTGCACCTGGTTTCTTCTGCTGTACTGGCTGCCGGTGCCCTGTTCCATTTAGTTAAAGGTGAAGAAGACTTAAGCAAAGCTTCCGGTAGAGCCAAGAAATTCCATTTTAGTTGGGAAGATCCTAAGAAGCTGGGCTTCATCTTAGGGCATCATCTGCTGTTTTTAGGTATGGGTGCCATTCTATTGGTCCTATGGGCGACAAAATGGCATGGTCTTTATGATCCAGCTTTGGGTGAGGTTCGTTTGGTTACCAATCCCACATTAGATATTGCCACCATCTATGGCTACCAAACTCATTTTGCTAGCATTGATAACTTGGAAGACTTGGTGGGAGGCCATGCCTTCGTTGGCACCCTGTTAATTCTGGGTGGAATCTGGCATATTCTTGTACCTCCCCTCGGTTGGGCCAAGAGAGTACTCTCTTTCTCAGGGGAAGCTATCCTTTCCTACTCTTTAGGGGGGATTGCCCTGGCCGCATTCGTTGCTGCCTATTTCTGCGCCGTTAATACTCTGGCCTATCCCGTTGAATTTTATGGCCCCGTATTAGACACAAAGCTTGGGGTGTCTCCGTATTTTGCAGACACTATTCAACTACCCTTGGATGCCCATACGGCTCGGTGTTGGCTGGCTAATACCCACTTTTTCTTAGGGTTCTTCTTTCTACAGGGCCATCTATGGCATGCACTACGGGCAATTGGCTTTGACTTTAAACGAGTCAACAAGGCTCTAGATAGTATTGCCCAGGCCTAACGCTCTTAAATTTCCGACAGTTTAAGGGCTCATTAAGAAATTCTCCTCTCTCAACTTGGCCTGTACTTAGCAGTACAGGCTTTTTTGTTGAAATGGATCTTAATTGCCCCTATTGATTTTTATTTTTATTTACGGGAAACGTAGTATATGTGCCGTTTAGAGCGTCTAAACTTTTTGACTCCCATGGACGAGCGGGAATGCCTACGCCACTGCTCGTATCTAGATTTATAACACCAAAGCCAGGATAGTCTGAGCCCCCAGGCAGAGACTGCTATAAAGCAAACAATAAACAGCCAACCATGCCAGTTCATAAATTAAGATGCCTTAAGGGAGCATTTTTGCGTCAATGTAACGCATTTACTTGACCACCATTCTTCTCACTTATGATAACGGATCTCAATAAAATCACAAACTTAAGCGTGACATTCCCCCAATTGCTTTTACAAAAAGCAAACTGGCTCAGGTGAGCTATCCCCAGCCAGTTTGCTGGATAGCTGGGATGGCATCGTGGCCAGCCACGTTAGTCAGCTAGTAAGAATGGTCGTTACACCCTCAATCTATCTCTCGCGGGCAATACGCCAGCTCAACAAGATAACGGGTAACAACCCCACCAGCAAAATCATTAATGCTGGAGCCGATGCTTCCACTAGACGTTCATCAGAGGCATATTGATAGACTCTGACTGCCAGGGTGTCAAAGTTAAAGGGGCGCATAACCAGGGTGGCTGGTAGCTCTTTCATGACGTCTACAAACACCAACATAATGGCTGTTAGTAAACTGCTGGCCATGAGGGGGGTGTGGATTTTGACCAGGGTTTGACTAGGAGCACAGCCCAGGCTACGGGCAGCGTCATCTATGGTGGGGCGAATTTTGGCCAGACCTGATTCAACGGTCCCTAAGGCCACAGCAAGAAATCTGACTAAATAGGCAAAGATTAGGGCCACAATTGTGCCACTCAGAATTAATCCCATTGAATGTCCTGTACTGGCTTCTACCCAGGCTGCCAGTCCCTTATCGAGTTTGACAATGGGAATCAAAATGCCCACAGCAATGACTGCACCGGGGACAGCATATCCCATGGAGGCCAGACGCACCCCAAGACTGACAGTGCGTTGTTTACTCAAACGTTCGCCATAGGCTAAAACTAGAGCGACGATAACACCTATCCCAGCGGTGAGTCCTGACAAAATTAGGCTATGACGAGCCAGCTCAAAGAAGCGATTATCCAGGGTCTCATCCAGATGGGTGAGGGTCATGTGGGCCAGTAACCCACCGGGTAACAGTAACCCTAGGGTAATTAGCAGTCCGCAGGCTAAGGTTGCTCCCCAGGCGCGAATGCCTTTTAGATGGTAGGGTTGAGGTCGCTGAACACTGTTTTTTGCCTGATAATATTTTGCCTGTCGTCGCGACCAGCGTTCTAGAATAATCAGCACAAAAATGAAGACCATCAACATGGCAGACAGTTGGGCAGCGGCCACTTGGGCACCCATGCCAAACCAGGTGCGATAAATGCCAGTGGTAAAGGTGGCGACACCAAAATAGTCAACAGTGCCAAAATCGCTCAGGGTTTCCATTAATGCCAGCGATAGTCCTGCCATAATCGCTGGGCGCGCTAAGGGTAAGGCCACTTTAAAAAAACTGCGCCAGGGGCTACACCCCATGGAACGACTGGCTTCTAAGGTGCATACTGACTGTTCTAGAAAGGCTACCCGTGCCAGCATATACACGTAGGGATAGAGGGTGAAGCTAAACATGACAATGGCCCCACCCACCGAACGCACGTCGGGAAACCAATAATCGGTGACAGACTGCCAGCCAAATTGCGATCGCAACCAAATTTGCACCGGGCCATAATAATCCAGCCAGTCCGTATAGGTGTAGGCCAGCAGATAGGCCGGTGCAGCCAGCGGCAATAGCAGACCCCATTCAAATAAACGACCGCCTGGGAAACGACACATGGTTACCAACCAAGCCGTCGAAATGCCTAAAAACAGCACCCCAGCCCCCACCCCCACCATCAAGACCAGAGAATGGGTAATGTACTGGGTCAGTACTGTTGAAGCCAGGTGACTAAAGACCCCCTCACTATGGGAAAACACACTGCCCAGGACCACTAGAATAGGAGATGCCACTAACATGGCAATTAGCCACACTGTAATGATCCAGCCATTAATCGCAGGCAGATAATCACGAGATGCTTTGGGGGTGACGGGCAAAGTCATAAAGAATGAGGTCAACGTGTAGTTGGTTTATTGTCAGCTACAGCCGGTCTTTGCAGCAACTACAGGTTGTCAATAGTGAAGGTGTGAACGGAGGATAAGCTTGGCATAGCGTTGGGATAACTGGTTTATGGCACAGCGAGTTTTGATTATCGGCGGCAGTGGCCGCATTGGTCGGAGCGTGGCTGCTGATTTGTTGCGTCATACCGATGTGGAAATGACCCTAACGGGCAGACGTGCTCAGGCTGCGTTTAGTCTGGAGCCACGCCAGCGATATCAATCTCTGCACCTGGAAGACAAAGTGCGGGTGAGGGATGCGATTTCATCTCACGATTTAGTCATCCACTGTGCGGGACCATTTCGCCCACGAGATTTCCATATTTTGTCCCAATGTATTGAGCAAAAAGTTCCCTACATTGATGTTGCCGATAGCCCTGATTACGTTAGCAAGGCATTGGCATTTAGGGAGGTTGCCAAAGTGGCCGGTGTGACCTGCATTGTCAGCACTGGGGTGTTTCCCGGCATCTCTAATAGTATGGTGCGTCAGGGTATTGAGCAATTAGAAAAAGCTCAGCATGCTCATCTCAGCTATTTGGTGGCTGGGTCGGGTGGAGCAGGTGTAACCGTTATGCGCACCACATTTATCGAGTTGCAAACTCCCTTTGCAGCCAAAGTTAACGGTCAGCAACGCTTGATTCAACCCTACAGTGAGCGAGAAGTTTTACCCTTCCCTGCTCCCTATAACCAAGGGGCCGGCGTGTATTGGTTTAATACGGTTGAAGCCCTTACCCTGGCCCAATCCTTTCCTCAATTAAATACCGTAATCACTAAATTTGGCTCCCTGCCTGACATCTATAATCACCTGACCAGTTTAATGACTCTGATGCCATCTACCTGGCTAAAACAACCTGCCATAACAGAATTTCTCTCTCAGGTGAGTTATGCCATGACACAAGTCACCGATCGCTTCAGTGGTACAGGCATTGCCATGCGTTTGGCTCTCCGTGGGCAATCTCATGGACAAGCCGCCACCTACCTGGCTACGACGACCCATCCAGATACAGCTGCTGCTGCTGGGTATGGCACCGGCAGCGTAGCTCAGTTAATTTTATCAGGGCAACTCTCTCTCCCAGGTGTATGGCCAGTGGAACGAGCGCTGCCAACGTCTCTCTTCAAAGAAACATTGGCAGAACGGGGGGTAACGGTGGTTCACAGCACCCTCTGTCTAGATGAAAATCTGTCTAGATGAAAACTGTCGTGCCAAAACCATTCATTAGATAATCTTGCACTCAAACGTGCTGACTGGTATCACTACTCAGTTCATTAATCATCATCGTCGTCATCGTCGTCGTCGTCGTCGTCATCATCGTCATCGTCGTCGTCATCGTCGTCGTCATCATCACCGCCGTCGTTGCTGCTATCGTTATCAATATCAACCGAGTTATCTATCTCAATATCGTTGTTAATCGAGATAAAAATATCGAGGAAGTCGTCGGCCACATACTCATTACGAACATATTCAATAATTCCCAAGCTGGCCATGGCCTGATGGATAAAACCACAGGCTTCGGAACGACTCACTACTTGGGAAAGGTTGAGACGACTACGATTGGGGTAATTAACGATAATGCCACGCTCAGTCAGTGCTGCAATGATGAGGCGGTATTCCGTGGGAATAGTATCAGCGTCTTCATAGATACTGAGAATCTCCGTCACGGTCTTCCCCGAAATAATTTCGGTGTAGCCTAAACCACGGGCTAAAGAAACCAAAACATCTAATCGTGTCAGTCGTCGTTCTGGATTAGCAACAACATCATCTAGATCGATAAAGCCCATGGAATAGGCCTTTTGAATAGCATTATAGGCCCAGTAGCTGCGAGAAATGCCAGAAATAGACGAGACTTGGCGCACTTGCCTCACATCAAAGGCTTTGTTAACTAACGCCGAGAACTGAGCATGGGTCAATCCATTGGTAGGCATAAACATGCCATTGGGAAACCCTTCGATAATGCTACGTTCACTTAAGGGGTAAATAAAGCTTGATGCCCAATAATTTTGACGAAGATCTGTAAAACTAGTTTGCCGAACAACACTGCGACGAATCACCTGTGTCCTTTGAGTTTGAGCAAGCAATTCTGAATCATTGTCTGACGTTACTACCTGTGCATCACGGGTGTTTGCTTGCACCGTGCTGGAGAAAACGCAGAGAGAGAGTACTGTTAGACAGGAAATGCCTAGGCCTGTGATGTTGCGTACAAGTCCTAAACGTTTAGAAGTATCCATGTTTAATTTCCTTTAGATTCAGATAAATTAAAAACAATTTCACACATCGAATGTTCAGCCATCCCCGATTTTATTTGTACTGATATCAGCCCGTATCTATTGATACTCTAACCGTGGGTTACCTTTAGTGACCGGCAATCCACACCGAATCGACAACAAACAATATTAGGGCTTATGAGTCACACTGATGTAATAACAATATGGAAGGTCTGTAGTAGATTCTGTGGTAGAAGACCTTAGATGTGATTCAACCCCACCGTGCCTAGCTAGGACAAGATACTATGGACCAATTTTTTAAGTGGTTTTCAACTGGGAAATCTACGAAAAACTTAAGTACTATCGCGTAGATATTCTAGATACTTGCAAAACTGAGTAGCTCGTTACGGTTGTTTTACATCCCCACCAGCAACTTTGAAATATATTGACAACTCAAATACAACATTGTTCAAAACAATATAGGGTCAATTTGAAAATTGGTTGGTTTGCAAATGTTACTGATTTAGAGACAGCCAAAAAGCTAGTTTAATCTAATTTTGATCACGTATTTAAAGCTTCTGTAAAGACTGTGGCAAATAGTTTGAAGATTGTAGTTTTGCCCTTGTCAAACGTTGCTAGCGTATATTATCGACAATCAATATAACAGCCTAGATAGAACTCAGGAGGACATTGTCCTGAAGTATCCTAAGTAAATAGATGTCAGTGTGTTGCCCCTTCTTCAACCGTTAGACGCTTGCGCTTAAATCATCACCCCATTATTCCATCACTCATCCACCCCTCTACAGCCCCAACCTGGGTCTTTATGCCTTATGGAGGGTTTCGCCTGTGTACATATTAACCATCAGGGACTCATCGTTAAGATTGACCTGATCTAGACGGCGAAAAAGAATTTGATATAAGGTCTGAATTGCCTTGAGACTATGGCTTGTAATGACAACTTTTGACTCAGTCTGCATGGTCATGACAAGCCCGAATTCACCGCGTCTACGTTGTTCAATCCACCAATTAAAATACACGGCATACCCCAGACTACTGATGAATAGGAGCATGCCAAAAACGTGCACTAGCCAGGGTAGAGAGCCAATAACTAGCACTACACCAATTGTGGCTATAATCCCAGCAACAAAGTTACTGAGCTTTTTTTGAATGACGGATCGCCTGCGATGCAGTTTTACGATTTGCAGTGAGTCAATGTTCTTGATAGGATAGGCAGCCTCACCATAGAGTAACTCGGTGGCAGTGACCAAAGCTTCATCCCAAAAAATTTCTACCGTGTGGGAGCTAGGCTGAGACGCTTGCTTATCTACATGAAGCCTTGGGGATAGGGGGGCTGTATCCAGTACTAGTTCATTAGCTACTAGGGTCGCATCTCTAAGCGCTAATTTACCCTGTGACAAAGGCATTTCTTCTAGTTGTCGCTTGTCAGGCTGTACCACGGTAGTTTCTCAATAACTTAAATATTGCTGCTGAAACGCAGCTTCCTCAAAAAGAAGTTAAATAGCTTCTCTTGTCCAGTGATGATTGTTAGTTCCCCCTCCATCCCAGGTAACAACTCACAGGCCTCTGATCCGACAGCCTGTAGGGCCTGTTCTGTGGCTTCTACAGTGACTATGTGAGAGGTATCTGAAAGATTATCTGATTTGACTAGATCAGTTGCCACATCTGTTTGTGCTGATTCGATTAAGCTAATTTGGCCTGGTAAGGAACCAAATCTAAACGCAGCACATTTGGGTAAATGTAGCTTTGTAGGATGGCCGATTTCAATGTTTTGAATATCGTTATTAGGTAATAACGCCTTAATCACTAAACCTGTTTCATTGGAAATAACTTTAGCGATAGGTTCATCGGAAGCAACGGTCTGCCCTAACCTTTCAAGCTCTAAATCATAGACAGTACCTGCTTGGGGAGCACGAATTGTTAGGCTGTCGATTAATTGTTGAGTTTGTTCTAACTCTTTTTGTTCCTGCTTTAATTGGCTTGTAAGATTTTTTTGATATTCCAAGAGCATGTTCTTAGAATATTCAAATTGTGGCAGGTTATTGTTAGTTCCTATTCCCCCTGGCACCAATTGTTTTAACCAGCTAGACTCTGCTATACGTCTCTGTTCCAGGGAACTTAGCTGACCTTCAACTTGGGCTAAGCGCTCTTCAATCCCAACAAGCTGAGTTTTGATGCGAGTGGCTTTAGCAAGCAGTGTTGTATTTTTTAGAGTAGCAATCTCTTGATCTGGTTTTAGGGAGTCGTAATCCTTAACGAGAATCTTGTCAACAACTCCTCCCATACCTGCTTTGACAGACCGGATATCACCAATGGGCTCAACTACAGCTTCAGCTTTAACCGTTGTGTTGTAAGTGATTAAAGTAGATGCAAATGCCCCTATACCCAGTAAACTTGCCAAGCCTAAACCGCCAAAAATCAGTAGGCGGTTAGGGGACGGCAAAAAATCATCGACTACAGGTGATGCCAGAGACTGGGCCTCTTCTACAGATGTTTGCCGCGCTTGATATTCTTGTTTTGCTGGTAGGGTGCCTAAAGGTGATTTTGCTTGCTCAATTACAAGCTCAATGTCAGTAACGGACTCAATCGCTGTTGTTTTTTTTATTTGACTAGGCAACTCAAACATAGAATTTGAAATAGCATCATCATATTTCATGGGCCACACTCACATTGCCAATTATTATAAGTTTTTTGTGTAATTTGATTAGTTCTCTCGACGTCCTGGGAGAGAGGAAATATCAGAGATTGTTTTAGTGTTACTTGCCACGAGACGCTTAATTCCCCCTGAAGAGTAAGGTGATGACCCGTCTAGAAATTGTAAGTGACCACCTTCTTGACTGAGTAAGTATTCAGGCGAGCCAGCAATATCTGCTTCCCCGTTGTTAATGACGGTAACCCAATCAGCGATGCGGGTAACACTGGCGCGATGGCTAATTAGAACCGTTGTATGCCCCTTGCGATGCACTAACAGTCGTTGGAGTAGGTCAGCCTCACTGAAGGGATCTAATGCAGAGGTAGATTCATCTAAAATTAGGACAGCTGGTTTCAGCGCTAAGGCTCGAGCAATGGCCAAACGCTGTAGCTGACCTCCCGATAGATTAGATCCGGACTCTCCCAAAACGGTAAGATAGCCTTCTGGTAACTGGTCAATAAAAGAATCTGCGCCCGTAATGCGGCAAGCTGCGACAATCTCGTTATAGGTGGTCTTAGGTGCACAGAGCTGAAAATTTTCTAGAATTGAACGACTCCAAAAATGAGTCGTCTGGGATACTAAAACAATCTGTTGACGAACACATTCAGAAGATAAATCCCGTAGATTGTGTGGACCGACCAGTACTTCGCCTGACTGATAGGGATGTAGGCCCGCTAAAATCTTAGCAATCGTACTTTTTCCAGAACCAGAGGCTCCAACAAGGGCAGAGAATTTACCACCAGGAATTGAGAGGGAAAATGTTTCTAGTAAATTGAACCGCCCCGGATAGTGGAAGGTGACTTTCTTAAAGGTGATATCTCCATCTGAGGGAATTTCAGCTAAGGGCTTTAGCCAATCATCTGGATTTTCATCCTCGACATCAATAACGTCATCAAATCGTTGAACTGATGTCTTAACTTCCATAAATCTGTCTGAAAATTTAACCAGAAAACTAATAAATTCCAGAAAGCTATAGCTCATGATACTAAAGGCTAGGAGCTGCCCTAAGGTCAATTCCTCTTTAATCACCATGGAGGTGCCCAGCCAAAAGATACCAATTTGCCCAACACCTGATGTCAAAGTTGCTAACTGGCCAGTAAAAAAACTGAGTTGTACAGCGTCAGCTTTTTTACTAGCTAAATTACCAAATCTTCCCTGTATTTCTTTCCAAATTTGGGGCTGGGCCGTTGTTGTCTTTAATGTCATAGCCCCTCTGAAGATTTCCACCAGCATGGCCTGGTTCTTAGCTTTCAGAGATAGCAGACGTCGAATACGGATCTGAAATATAGGGAGTAATGTCAAGGTTGCTCCTAACATTAGGGCCGCTGTTAGCAGTGAGAAGGCTGTCAGACGATAGCTGTAGAAAAACAGCATGCAGCCAAGGGATACGGATGCTGTAAAAAGTAACCCAGGTAGCTGAACGGCTCCATCAACAATGAGCTCATTAATACGGGAAATATCTTTGAGACGACTAGCAAACTCACCGCTACGTCGAGTTTCATAGTAATTGAGCGGTAGCTTTAGTAATTTACGCCCAAACTCTAGGGTAATTCCTAGTTCTAATCTTTGAAAGATATTGGCGACTAACGTAACTTGGACTAGATTTAATAAGCTTTTAATGATAAAGAAGCCCAGAGCCGCTAAAGTCACCCTAGGCAACAGATGAATATCACCTGCAATTAGCACATCATCTGTGATGAACTGAATCAGAAATGGAAAAATTAGGGATAAAAAGCCAATGAAGAGACCGTATACTATTATTTGAATTAATGAAACGCGATAAGGCCAAAGCTTTTGTAGAACACCAATAACTCTGCTGGGTTGATCGGTTGATAAGCGATAAAATGGTTCATCGGGTACCAGCAAAAGCATGGCACCATCCCCCCAATTGCGCTTGATTTCGTCCGCACTGAGGTGGCGAATGCCAATACTTGGATCCGCTATAACGTATTTATTTTGTTCTTTTCCGTAGAAAACAACCCAGCGCTCCCTACCCCAGTGAATAATCGCGGGTAAAGGCAGGCGATGTATGCGATTAAAAATATCATCGGTTGCCTGACCAGAACGAGCTTGAAAGCCTAAGGCTTCAGCCCCTTGTTGCAGACCTAGTAAAGATGAACCCAGCTGGCCAGTTCCTACAAGTTCACGGACATGTGACAGAGGAAGTTTTTGACCATAGTGCTTGGCGATCATTGCAATACAGGCAATTCCGCAATCTTCTTCTCTAGGTTGATTAACAAATGAGTACTTCATAGGATTACGGTGTATGTGCCTTGGGGCCAATCACAAAACTTCCGGATATCAGATTCAATACCACAGGAGAAAAATACAGATAGAACCTATTTGTGATGATGAACCTTGAGGTAATCTTCGATAGATAACTCTTACTACCTGAAACGAAACCACCAGGATCAGAGCCGCTAAATTCAGTTAGATGGCGGATATTCTGGCTGAAATTCTATTTTTTAGTAGCTTTGAATACCGCCAATCAAGACTTTTCTCAACTACCTCCCTTAATACAAACATCATTAGTAATGAATAGCGATCCTTGAAAAAATCAGACAGGTAAACCTATGACCCATTCAAATGCATATGACAGCAAAAGTGGTCAATGTGTTTCTACGGAAGGATGGGGGCTTGTATAAATGTGCCCTAATGCTCAGTGGACTATGCAGAACGCTACTGCAAATAATGTTCTAGATTTGCACCTGTCAAGTAGGACGATAAAAAATTATGTATGTTTCCAAAAATCCAAGATTTTCGATAAAGTCTCTGCTTTTATACGGATTAAATGTAGTATGTTTTTTGGGGGCATACTACCTGTCTCAATACTTGGGCATGGTCTCAATACTTAAGCATGGATAGGATGCTCGCGAAAGTTTGCTATTTCACATCTAATTTATTGGAGATTCACATACTTAAGCAGCCTTATATGCTTAGTCAGGCTAAAAATCGCTCTGCAAATTTCAT
The DNA here is from genome assembly GCF_032906605.1 of Leptothoe sp. LEGE 181152. Taxonomy (NCBI): domain Bacteria; kingdom Bacillati; phylum Cyanobacteriota; class Cyanophyceae; order Nodosilineales; family Cymatolegaceae; genus Leptothoe; species Leptothoe sp. LEGE 181152. Next base: position 513,511 of record NZ_JASATU010000017.1, on the reverse strand, counting down.
AACATGGCCTAAATCCGTATTTTTCCCACGATTGCTGTCTAAAAACACACTTAGCAGAGAGTTGATTCCACCGACGCTGCCTGGTGTTGGTGCACCCATGTTAAACAACTGCATCACAATGGGTAGTAGTTGTGGGAACATAGCCTGGGCCGTAGAGGCTTGCATTCCAGTTTTTTGGGCGACTGTGTGGGCGAGTTGTTCCTGTAGCTGTGGAGAAATGATCGATGTTAACACTGAGGCATCATCTGTGCGACCCAGCATGGAGGCTAGTTGCCCAGCGCCGAACTGAGACTGTTTTTGTTGTAAGACAGGCTGTAGAGCTCCACCTAAAACAGTCATCATGGACTGCATTTGATGGGGATTAACGCCCTGACTACTGGCCAACTTTTTCACTGATGTGATTATTTGTTCTAACTGACTGATGTTGGCCTGCTGGTTGGGATCGTTGATTGCACTTAATACTTCGAAAAACATGGTTTTATTCTCCAAAATGCTCTCACTATTTGTATTCCAATAGAGTTGTTGTGCCACCTATTGCTTGACTATTGACAGGGTGACCTCACCTGAGTTGTCATCTGGATAGGTGTCTAAAAAGAAGGCGCAAATTTTAACACGCTCTCTAACATCCAAAATTAGGGTGTCATCATATCCATTGAGTGTGGTCCAGGTGGAACTGACGGGAACCCCAGTTTTTTGATTGATGACTGTACCTCCATGAACCCAAAGCAACACAAAAGCTTCCCCTGGGTGACTGTCGTCAGCGTCATAGTTGAAGACTCCATCTCGAAGCTGCAATGTGTACATGCCCGAAGTTAACTGATAAGTGCTGGCAACATTATGTTCAATGTGGTGCAGCTGACCTTCATCAAACATAATGGCATTGTTGCGGCTATGGACTTGAACAGTTTGAGTAGAGCCTTGATTTAAGGGGGGGACTTGTGGTGTATCAAGGTTGTTTCCATCTGTGGGATCGGCCTGCCGAGCTTTGACTGTGGCGGCGGATAGACTGCCAGTGGCCACAGCGGCGGCGACTGGAATGGGGGATGTTTGCTCAGGGACTGTGTCTGCTAAATCAGCCGTATTGTCGGATTGGGTTAAGACTTGAGAGGGGGTCACTGGGATGGATCGAGCCAACGTTAGCCAGTCTTCAGAGGCTGTTTGGTAACCGACCTCTGCTACATACTCACTGTGATCGTTGGGTAGATGAACGGTGCGATCGCAATCCGACTCCGATAGACCATAGGTAAGTGTGCTGTTGGGCGACTGTCGCTCGATATCAATAGCTGTGACATCGTGAATACGCAACTGATAAGCCTGCCCCCCTGCTGCTTTGAGGGCCGATTTTGCTGTTTCAGGAACTTCCCAATAGGCATATGCCTTTTGAGAGCTGTGCGGAGCCATGACAATCCGACTGTTGGGGATGGCTGAGTTTGCAGCTTGTCCGACGGTAGCACCTGCGACCGCAGCAGCACCTCCCAGCACAGCAGCACCAGGAAAGTTGCCGGTTAACGTACTTTCTTGACGACCGCCAGCTTGTACCAAATTTGATTGAGCTAAGGATAGCCAGCTACCTGAGGCAGTCTGATAACCAACGTCTGCGATGTAGTCGTGACCTGACGTAATGGGGAAATGGGCATCCCTATCCGCCGCTGCACACTCCACCTGAGCAGCAGGTTCCGGTAAGGCTGCATCGGTGGGTCTATCGGTAACATCGTAGAGCTTCGCCACCAGAGTTTCACCCCCTTGAAGCTGAGCATCCGCCAAGTGTTCTTTGGGAATTTCCCAGTAAGCATAGGCGTTTTGCCCATTGCGCGGCGTGAGAACCATGCGCCCCGCTGTTGCAGACGGTTTTGCTTTACCCCTTGCTAGCTTAGTTCCTAGGGCCGCAGCTCCTCCCGCCAGAGCCGCCCCACCTAAAACCGCACCTCCCAGAGCACCAGCCATGCCTTGACCACTAGGTTTTGGTGCTTTAAGCTCGGATAGATTAGAGGCAACTGGCTTGACGTCAGGACGGACAGGTATCCGTATGGGAGCTGATTTGGTAATGGGTAACCATTGATTATCGTTGGTCAAATATCCCACTTCTGCACAGTAATTGCGACCGTCCCCTTCAATCGGTAAGTGGAGATCAGGGGTGGACTCCAAACAGGGTAACTCCGCTGTGGGGGTAGGCAGAGGCGAATTTTTACTGCGTCCAGTGACATCGTAGAGGCGCAGCATCATGGTTTCTCCCCCTTGCCGCTTTACTTCAGCCAAATGCTCTTGGGGAATTTCCCAATAAGCATAGGCATGCCGATCGTTTCGGGGAGTTAATACCATACGAGGTTGGACTGGACTCTCTGCCACGGATGCAGGGGGAGCACCACCGCCGCTTTTTAACAGCCACCACAGCAAACCTCCTAATAACGGAATCGCGAGCAGTGGCAGTAGCCAAAATGGAAATCTACCGGTCTCTCTACTGGTTGTTGCCCCCGCTGGTGGATCAGCTGCTGTTGTACCGGGAGCAGTCGCTGATGTATCAGCATCGGTGGGAGCATTACCACTGGCTGATGTTGCGGTTGGTGTATCGGTTGGTGTATCGAGGCCAGATGCAGCGTCTCCAACAGCAGGAACCTTTTCCCCTAGTTCAGTGGTTGCAAATCCTAAAAAAGCAAGGGCTGCGGGACTAGCGCCTTCTTTATAAACAAAGGCACGATATTGAGAATAGGGATAGCGGGGATCATCTGGTAACGTTTGGTGCATGGAGATGATGGTCACATCATCGCGTTCGGCCACCTGGGACACCACCGCATAACCAATACCATCAGCGCCAAGGGCTGAAATCACACTTTCAGTTTCATCATCTGATACTGGATCAGCGATGGTCCCTGTTGTGAATGGCTGTCCTTCAAAGACGTTATAGGTACTGAAGGCCCGTCGGGTATCACTATAGCCAGGTCGATCAACTAAGCGAATGGGAACATTCGGACCGCCCACTTCAGACCAATTGGTAATGTCTCCTCGAAAGATACGGGCAAACTGATCAAAGGTGAGATCGCCTTCAAATCCGTTCTCTGGGCCAATGATAATGGCCAGTTTTTCCCGCTGTTCCAGAGGAACTTCTATGGCACCCTGCGATTTTTCTGCATCCGTTAACGGTCGACCTGTGGCCAGGATATCAATGTCGCCATTAATCAGCGCTTGAAATGCTTGATCTGTGCGGCTGGTATCGAGCTCAACATCCACATTGGGAAACTGTTTCTCAAATCGACTCTCTAAATCTTCGTTGGTGAGGCGCATGCTGGTGGAACCATCCACCTTGAGAGTTGTACCATCTGGTAGAGCATTGGGAATCGGAAAGCTTTCAGGAGGCGCTTCAAACGATTGAGCGAACAAATTTTGTCGCGAAAAGCTCTCATTAAGCACCTGGGAAACTGCTATTGTTGCAACAATAATTTTGGCGAATTTAACCAAAGACATCTTTCGGTACACGTTTTTGATCCAAATGTATGGAATACGAGAGATGGGCAGACAAAACCACGCTCAGAGGGTGGTGACAGATAGGGTTAATTCACCACTGTGGTTGCCTGTGCTGGTATCGAACAAAAAAGCACACAGCGTTGCTGGCTCAGTCACATCCATTGTCAAGGCGTCATCGTAGCCATTTAGCGACGCCCAGGTGGCAACAACTTCCACATTTGTTTTTCTATTCATAACTTTGCCACCATAAATCCATAGCAAAATCCAGGGTTCGGCCTTGGCCCCCGTGCCCGTTGTGTAAGAAGTCTCGTTTTTCAGAAGCTTGACAATGTTAGTGCCAGGATTTAGCGTCACCGAAACACCCTTATCTTGAATCGCATTCATTTGTTCGGGACTTAGGCGATAACAGTTATATCGACTATGCACTTTCAGATCTGTAACTACGTCAGCTTCCATGGTTTCAGCCTCCTTTAATCTGCCAGTGAAAAATTACAAGTCCATTTTTAAGGACAGATAAAGTTTTCTATCCACTTAGTCAAAACGGAACCTTATCGGTTATGGTTTTTGAACTTTGCTACAACATACGGCGAATTTAGCCCAAGAATAATCTCTCTTAAGGATAAAACTGGAATTACAGGGCGTTATAAGTAAACCAGATCGATGGGATCGCTAGTTATTTAAAAAACAGATCGCAAGTACTAAAGATCGTATGTACTTGCTATGGTGGGCATAGGCTGTAAAGCTATGCCATGATTCCCAAGCGTCTAACCCTAATTAACTTTTTGAGCTATCGAGAGGTTACCCTCGATTTTGCGGGGTTGCATGTGGCCTGTATCTGTGGCCCCAATGGTGCCGGTAAGTCTTCGTTGCTAGAGGCGATGGCATGGGTGATTTGGGGACACAGTCGGGTGGCCACCGATGATGACGTTATTCACCTAGGTGCCAAAGAGGCCAGGGTAGAGTTTACCTTTGAGCACCAGGGCCAAGTTTATCGAGTTTTGAGGGGACGCAGACGCAAGCAAGGCTGTTTACTCGAATTTCAGATACAGACAGAAAATGGATTTCGCAGTCTGACCCAGCGGGGAGTGCGGGCAACGCAGCAGCTGATTCTTCAATATCTGAAGGTGGACTACGAAACGTTTATCCATTCGGCCTATTTGCGGCAGGGCCGAGCGGATGAGTTTATGTTAAAGCGCCCAGGTGAGCGGAAGCAGATTTTGGCTGATTTGCTAAAGCTGAGTCAGTATGACCGTCTGGTGGAAAAAGCGCGGGAGCGGGGGCGTGACTATCAGGCTGAAATTAAAGTCTTAACTACAACGCTAACTCAGGCGGAGGAGCAACTGGCAGAACGCAGTGCGATCGCAACCCACTATCAAACATTGCAGCAACAGGTTACAGACATCCAACAACAGCAGCAGGCGGCTCAAGAACAGCGCGATCATCTGCAACAACAGCAACGGCAGCGGCAGCGGCAGCAACAGTTATTGCAAACCCTGCAACAACAACTTGAGCACTTACACCAAACTAAAATGCTGCGGTATGCAGAGCTACAGCGGGTTGAGGAGCAGTTTAATGCTTTTCAGGTGGAGTTAAATGCAGCTACCGAAATTGAAGCAGGCTATGGTCAACTGCAACAGTTGCAGGTCCAAGAAGAGGAGTATGCCCAACGCTTTCAGCAGTATCAGCAAACCCAGACTAAACAGGTGCAGTTGCAGGCCCAACGCCAGGAACAACGAGCCGCATTACAGACCGCCATTGGCCAAATGCAGCTGAAACTTGCCTCACTAGACGAGACAATTGCGGAGCTACAGCAGGGTCTAAGTCAGCGGGAAACCGTGAAGGTCAGTTTGACACGGCTCCATGCTGCTCGTCAGCAGCTGCGCCTATTGGACCAACGCCAAATGGATGTCACACCGTTACTACAGCGACGGCAGCAGGTTCACACCCGACTGAAACAAGCATCGGCACGATTGGAAGCCCGTTTAGAAGCCATCAGTCAAACCCAGGCTACCCTCACCCCTCAGCAACAGCCGAAACTCCATCAAACCCTGGCCCAGGTACAGCATCAGCTCACCTATCTAGAACAACGTCGAGCCTATCAAGCTCAGGTTCGTCAAAAAGGTCAAGAGCGACGAGATTTTATGGCACAGCTCCAAAGTGAGCAGCGTCAGATTGAGCAGCAGCTGATCCAGTTAGAACAGCGGCTAGCGGTGCTGACCCAGCCAGCCGCAAACTGTCCTCTATGTGAGCGCCCCCTGGCGGATCATGGCCCCCAGGTGATTTCCCAACTACAACAGGAGCGAGACACCTTACAAAAGAGAGTATGGGTGATCCGTGAACAGTTAACCACCTCTGAACGAGAGATTCAGGTGCTCCGGCGGGAATATCGAGCCCTGGAAGCAGAGCTAGAAAAGTACGGTATGGTGTTGCAAAAGCAGGGGGCTCTCAAGGCTCAACTCAGCTCTGCAACAGAAGTGACCATGCGGCTCAAAGCACTGGAGCAAGAACGGCATCATTTAGAACAATGTTTAGATTCAGAAGACTATGCAGCTGACTTACAACAAGAATATCAACAGCTAGAACAACAACTTACCCGATTAAATTATGATGAGCGCGATCACGCCCTCGTTCGTAATCAAGTTGAACAGCTACGTTGGGCCGAATTTAAGCAAGCGGAATTATCTCAAGCCGAGCGCAAATTAGAACGACTGTTGGCGGAACGACCTGAAAAAGAAAATGAGTTAGCGGCATTGCGATCGCAACTCGACACCTTTGATCAACAACTCCCTCAAGAACTATTGCAGTTAGAGGAAACCCTGGCAGCGCTGGATTACTCCTCTGAGCATCACCAACAGCTCCGGCGACGTCTACACGCCCTGCAACCCTGGCAGCTGCGCCATCAGACATTACAGCAGGCCCGCTCCACATTGCCTGATCTAGAACAGCAGCGCCACACCTTATCCACTATTCAAGCGGAACAGCAGCAACAATGCGAGATGCTACAGCAACAGATTGCCAATACTGACGTCAACCTTATTCCTGATGCCACCGAGCAAATCCAGCAGTTGGATGTTACGTTGGCCCAACTGCAAACCCAGCGAGAAGCACACATTAGCCAGCTGGGTCGTCTAGAACAGCAGCTACAGCAGTTGGATGCCCTACAGCAACAGGTCGATCAACAGCGGCAACGACTCCACAGTCATCAGCATCAGTACAGGGTGCATCAAGAGCTGCAGCATGCGTTTGGCAAAAACGGCATACAGGCATTGATGATTGAAAATTTACTCCCCCAGCTAGAGGCAGAAACCAACCAAATTCTGGGACGTCTCAGTGCCCATCAGCTGCATGTACAGTTTGTCACGCAGCGTTCGGGGCGTAAAAAACTGATTGACACCTTAGATATTCTAATTGCCGATACCCAGGGTACAAGGGCCTACGAAACCTATTCTGGTGGTGAAGCGTTCCGGGTCAATTTTGCCATTCGGTTAGCCTTGGCCCGGCTTTTAGCCCAGCGATCTGGCATGGCGCTGCAGATGCTGATCATTGATGAGGGGTTTGGTACCCAGGATCAGGCAGGGTGTGATCGATTAGTGGCAGCGATCAATGCGATCTCACCTGATTTTGCTTGTATTTTAGCCGTGACCCACATGCCCCATTTTCGAGAGGCCTTTCAAACCCGCATTGATGTGATGAAAACGGAAGCGGGCTCCCAGGTACGACTATCGGGATAATGTAATACGAAAGGGAAATACGGAGGGGAAATACGAAGGGGACCTACAGGGGGGATCGACAGTCAGCGCTGGGGATCAACTCCCTCTGCCACGGCCTCTACATGGCCTCTACATGGCCTCTACATTCAGGTAGCAACCATATCTTTAAGCATCCTAACGTCTAAACGATTTTCCCTAACAAACCGCTACCCTAAGCGATGCAGTCTGCCATAGCTTCTATGCAAATCCAAACTCCTGACTGGGTGAAACATGCCGTCTTTTATCAGATTTTTCCGGACCGGTTTGCCCGCACCCAGCGACAATCCCGACCTCCTATGATGCAGGTGCCTTTGGAAGCGTGGCAGGTACCGCCCACCCTCAGCGGGTATAAAGGGGGTGATTTATGGGGTGTGGCCGAAAATCTAGACTACCTCAACGACTTGGGTGTGAATGCCATTTACTTTACCCCCATCTTTCAATCTGCCAGTAACCATCGCTACCATACCCATGACTATTATCAAGTCGATCCGTTGCTGGGGGGCAATGAGGCCTTTTTTGATTTACTAGAAGCCGCTCACCAACGAGACATCAAAGTTGTTCTTGATGGTGTTTTTAACCATGCTAGCCGTGGATTCTTTTTCTTCAATGACATCCTTGAAAACGGTCCCACATCTCCCTGGTTAGACTGGTTTAAGGTAGAAGGGTGGCCCTTATCTGCCTATGATGGAGCTAAACCTGCTAATTACGAAAGCTGGTACGATAACCGAGCCCTACCGGAGTTTAATCATGATAATCCCCAGGCTCGCGAGTACATCATGCAGATCGCTGAATACTGGCTTCGTCAGGGAATTGACGGCTGGCGATTGGATGTCCCGTTTGATGTAAAAGCAGAGGGTTTCTGGCAAGAATTTCGTCAGCGGGTAAAGGCCATTAACCCAGAGGCCTATATTGTGGGAGAGATATGGACCGATGCCCGCCAATGGCTTGATGGCACAAAGTTTGATGGGGTAATGAACTATCTCTTTACGGGACCAGTGCTGGCCTTTACAGCTAAAGATCGAGTTGTTATGTCCCTGGTGGAGAGACCCGCCTACTTTCCCTATCCTGCCCTCGATGCCCAGGGCTATGCCAAAAAGATAGACGAGTTGTTAGCCCTGTATCCCTGGGAGATTCAATTAACCCAGTTAAATTTGTTATCAAGCCACGATATTGCCCGTGCCATTACTGTTGTTAGCGACGATCAGCGGAGTTTTCAACTGGCTGTGTTGTTACAAATGACCTTCCCTGGTGCGCCCAGCATTTACTACGGTGATGAAGTAGGATTGGCGGGTGCCCACGATCCAGACTGTCGTCGTAGTTTTCCTGATAAACCAGATTGGCATCAAGCTTTGTTAGCCTTGCACAAAGAACTCATTGCCCTGCGGCATCAGCATCCTGCCCTACGTACCGGCTCCTATCAAACCTTGGTTGCTGAAGACGATCTTTATGCCTTTGCCCGCAGCCATGAAGAAGAAACAATTGTAGTGGTGGTGAACACAGGTAGGCAGCCAGACATGGTTACCCTACCAACGTTGCCAACGTTAAGGAAGGACATGGACGTTCTTTGGGGAGAGATTGAGTTCACCAGCGAGACTCAGCAGGTCAGACTCCCACCGCAGTCAGGAGGAGTCCTAGGTACATCAATTTAGTGGGCCGCTTTTACAGACGCTTTAATGAGCCGTCTGCTACCCTAGGAGGGTTTATGAAGCTTTTGTTAGAGGCGTGGGTAATGAACAGGCTGAAACAACGGGGGGGAAGCGGTTTTTTAGGTTTTTTAAACGCTTTTCTGTGGATAGGATTGTTGGCGGTTGTTGTCAGTAGCTGTGCCGTTTCCCAGGTCAGTGCCGAAGAACGTTTATTTCTGGATCTATCGGTAGAGGCTATTAACCATATAGTGCTGCCCATGGAAGACTTTGAAGGGACTCAAGTCGGCGGGCTATCAGCGATTGCCTACGATCGCGATCGCAACCAATACTATGCCCTCTCTGACGATCGCCAACGCCCGCGATTTTACACCCTCAGCCTGGCGCTGAAGCCGTCTGGCATCCAGGCTGCCAGGGTAGAAGCCGTCACTGATCTACAAGACCAGGATGGCAACTCCATTGCGCCTCTGGATGCTGAAGGCATGGTTCTTACCCCTAGCCGCAGCTTAATTGTTTCCAGTGAGGGCTCCCCTCAGCAAAAAATCCCACCAAAATTACAGGAGTTTGATCTAGAAACTGGGCATCTCAAAACTAACTTTCGTATTCCAGAACGGTACTTGTTAGCCTCCCAGGATGGCGAAATTTCGGATCCCCAAACCCAGGGCATTCAAGAAAATATTGGATTTGAAGCATTGACCCTGAGTGCTCCCGGTGGCTCCTATGAACCCTTTCGACTATTTGCTGCCACCGAAGGCCCACTGTACCAGGACTTAGATGTTGACCCAGATATTCCTTTTAAGAACCGCTGGCTCCACTACCTGATTGATCCCAATTTTGTCGGCACAGGGCAGTCTACACTGCTGTCAGAACACTTGTATTCCATGGACCCTGCTCCCCTGGGGGCACTGCTTAATGGGTTATCGGAAATTTTATCTATCGATGTGGGCGGGCACTTTTTGGCCATTGAACGGGCCTTTGGCCTGCAAGGACTATCCATTAAGCTCTATCAGCTGGCCACTGGAGTGGCGAGTGATGTCAGTGCGATCGCAACTCTCAAGGGTGACACCAGCGGCATCACCCCCATTCGCAAGCGGCTTGTGGCAGATTTAACGCCTTTAGAGCCAGATAATCTAGAGGCCATGACCTTAGGCCCGAAACTGTCAGATGGACGTCAAAGCCTGATTATGGCCAGCGACAATAACTTTGACAATCGGCAGGAAACGCAGATTTGGCTCTTCACCTTAAGCGGTCTCTAAAGACAACCTCTTACAAACGCCACTAGTCTCGAAACTAATCAATGCTTTACAGGGCACATCACACAGCGCGGGAATGCTGGCGTGGGGAGCGATTAGCTGCGATCGCAGCGGTAATCAGCGTTAGCATTGGCACCTTTGACCGATGGCTAGTACGTGACAATATCCGGGAAACTTACGAACGGGGATGAATCATCGTAACGGATAACGTTGCAACGTCACGCTATGACCAGGCTCTAGCCGGTAATGTGACCGCTGCTATCTGCGGGCTGAAGGTCAGCTAGGATGGCCTGATCAGTCGCCTCGAAAAGCAAGAAACTGCTCAAGTAGTGTTCTACATGCCCGACAAAAAATGAGCTACGTAAGGAGAAGCCTCATGCATCAAACTTACATCGGTGTCAAAGAAGTGGAAGCTAAACCACTCAAAAAACATGGTCGAGATGGATATGAGGTGATCTATCCTGATGGGTATGTGAGCTGGAGCCCGAAAGCCACCTTTGAAACCGCTTACTTTCCCATTAGTGACAGCACCCGCATTTCTGAAACAGTGGTAGAGGCCTTTATCGATGATACGGAAACCCTCACCTTGGGAGAAAAAACCACCATTATCAGAGCCCGGTTAATTAATGGATTTGAACTATTTGCTCATTCTGCCTGTGTCGATGCAGCCAACTATAACGAGGTGTTAGGGGCTGCCGAGTGTTTGCAAAAAATCGAAGCTCAGGTATGGCACCTTCTAGGCTTTACCCTCCGGTGGGCCAGAACTGGAGTACCCACCGATTAAAACCGCTTAACTAAAGATGTGATCACCCTGGGGGTTAAGCAGTGCGATCGCAGATGGACAAGGTTGAGGCAATGGATACAAGTACACTAACCAGCAGCGACTCCGGTCGCCACTACTCCAACCGACGCCCAGAACGCTAAACAAAAGTGACGATCACAGCCAACATCGATCCTGGGAATGTCCATATACACAGACGCTCTCTTATTTTCTCAGAGGTGAGAGAAAATTTTGGTTCTTTGAGTTTTGCAAATCTTGGTTTACGCTTGGTAGGAATCGCCCAACAACTCTAGGGCGTGTGAAGGAGGCTTAAGCGCTAAAGGATGAAAGTAATCGTATTAGGGGGAGATGGCTTTTGCGGCTGGCCCACTGCACTGCATCTATCCAACGCAGGTCATGAAGTTGCCATTATTGATAACCTATCGCGACGTAATATCGATAATGAGCTAGAAATTGCTTCTTTAACTCCCATTAGCTCCATGTCTACTCGCCTATCGGCGTGGCAAGAAGTCAGTGGTAAAACCATTGACTTTCATAATCTCGACATTGCCCAAGAGTATGACAGACTCTTGCATCTAATTTGTGACTACGCTCCGGATGTGATTGTGCACTTTGCCGAGCAGCGGGCTGCCCCCTACTCCATGAAGTCAGCAAAGCACAAGCGTTTCACCGTTGATAACAACCTTAACGGCACCAACAATGTCCTATGTGCCATCGTTGAGTCTGAGCTAGATATCCATGTGGTTCACCTCGGTACCATGGGTGTTTACGGCTACGGCACCGCTGGTATGAAGATTCCCGAGGGGTATCTGGATATCCAAGTAGTGACCGATTCGGGTAAGGTCATCGAAAAACAGATTCTGCATCCAGCTAATCCTGGCAGTATCTATCACATGACCAAAACCCAAGATCAGTTGTTCTTCGCGTACTACAACAAGAACGATCAAGTACGGGTGACTGACTTACACCAGGGAATCGTTTGGGGTACCAACACCCGTGAGACTGCCATGGATGAGCGGTTGATCAATCGTTTTGACTACGATGGTGACTTTGGCACAGTGCTGAACCGTTTCTTGATGCAGGCTGCCATTGGTCATCCGCTAACTGTTCATGGCACCGGTGGTCAAACACGGGCATTTATCCATATTCAAGACACCGTCCGCTGTGTTGAGCTGGCCATTGATAACCCACCGGCCAAGGGTGACCGCGTTAAAATCCTGAACCAGATGACAGAAACCCATCGCGTGCGGGATCTAGCGCGCATTGTGGCTGACATTGCGGATGCTGAAATTCAGTATATGGAGAACCCCCGTAATGAAGCGGCAGAAAACGAGCTAGTCGTTGACAATCAGTGCTTCTTAGATATGGGGCTCCAGCCTACCCAACTGGACAAAGGTCTAATGCTGGAAGTAACAGAGATTGCCAAGAAGTATGTTGGTCGCTGCGACACGTCCAAGATTATCTGCACATCCAAGTGGACTAAGAAGTCTACTGCTGCACCTACCCCCATTCCTGCAGGTTAGGTCCCAGTGATTACGGTCATGTGATTACTGGATAGGCAGAGTATGGGATCAGGGAGTCGCTCCCCATTGATTCTATGCTCTGTTTTTTTATTTTAGGGGCTCATCCCATCTCAAAGCTCACTATCGATCAATGCAATCGATGTTGCCTAGGATATTGCCAAAAAAAAGATTTTATGAAAGCTTGAGCCTGAGGCAATTTCGCGATTGAATAATCAACAGCTCAGTATTTTTTGATACATCTGCATTCAATCATTGCTAACCGTATGCGCATTGCTCTGTTTACCGAAACATTCCTTCCCAAAGTTGACGGTATCGTAACCCGTCTCAAGCATACCGTCGAACAGCTTCAGGCCTTAGGGGATGAGGTATGCGTGTTCTGCCCTGAGGGGGGGCTAACGGAATATAAAGGGGCCAAGGTGGAGGGTGTTTCTGGCTTTCCCATGCCGTTATATCCAGAGCTGAAGTTGGCTTTGCCCCGTCCATCTATTGGTGAGGCACTAGAAGCATTTCAGCCTGATTTGGTGCATGTGGTTAACCCAGCGGTCCTGGGCTTAGCAGGCGTCTACTATGCCAAGGCCTTAGAAATTCCGCTTGTGGCTTCTTACCACACGCACTTGCCTAAGTATCTAGAGCACTATGGCTTCGGGATGTTTGAGGGCATGCTGTGGGAGCTACTCAAAGCAGTGCACAACAATGCACGGATGAATTTGTGCACGTCTACAGCAATGCAGCAGGAGCTAACTGAACACGGTATTGAAAATGTCAAGGTTTGGCAGCGGGGTGTCGATACAGACCTATTTCGCCCGAGTCTGGCCAGCCGAGAAATGCGTGGGCGGCTGAGTGAAGGCCATCCAGATGCACCATTGCTGCTGTATGTGGGACGTCTATCTGCTGAGAAAGAAGTGGATAGAATCAAGCCAATTTTGGAGGCGATTCCAGACGCTCGCTTAGCTCTGGTGGGTGACGGTCCCTATCGAGAAGAACTGGAGGAGCATTTTGCAGGAACCGCGACTAACTTTGTCGGCTATCTTGGGGGTGAGGAATTAGCGTCTGCCTATGCCTCTGGCGATGCGTTTATTTTCCCATCTCGAACAGAGACGTTGGGATTGGTGCTGTTAGAGGCGATGGCGGCAGGCTGTCCCACTGTGGCCGCTAATGCAGGCGGCATTCCCGACATTGTTACCGATGGTACCAACGGATTCTTGTTTGATCCTCAGGATGAGGAAGGGGCAATTAAGGCGACACAGCGTCTGTTGGCGACCCGTGCTGAAATTGAGTTGTTGCGCCGCAATGCTCGCATGGAAGCTGAGCGTTGGGGCTGGCGTGGGGCCACGCAGCAGCTACAGAAATTCTATGCTGAGGTGCTTGCTGCTGAAATACCCATGGTGGCTTAATAAACGGGGGGATGTCCAACCTCCATTTCATTCATTGACATTTAGATCATACTCAGGTAGCGTCCAGACAAATCTCATCTGGGCGCTGTATTTTTGTGTTGAGTGGATCGTATGCCAGTTCTTGGTTCTTGGTTTTGAGTTGTGGAACTATGACATTGCTCAGTTCTGACATTGCCAAGTATGGAGGGCTCTGAACTGTAGACATGCCTTTGGGAACTGATATTAGATGACTATGCTAAATTCAGAAATATGTGATTGTTGATACTCAACGTGGGATGTCTGGTCTGTTCACTTGTTGTTAGCAATGGGATAGCTGTCTTAAGTAAGACATTTAAGACATTAGGGACGCATCATGAACTATCTAAATGGCTGGCTACGACCATGGTTTACTGAACTGAACCAGCGACCATTGTTATGGGTACCCGGTATTGCTGGATTAGTCGCGGCGCTGGCGCTGGTCATACCGGCAAGCCTAACCCGTACTGTAGAGCCCACGCCGACCAACGATAGTGGATCTGCACAGCTGTCCATTGTGCCTAAGACTCAATGGACATTGGCCCAGTATTTTCAGGGGGATAGCCCAGTATGGACAGTGGTTACCCATACCCAGGAAAGCGGTCTCTCTCTTTTAATTGGCGGCGAGGCTAATGGCCAAATAAAGGTGTGGGATCGGCAAACGGGTGACCGTCTGCACACTCTCATCGGGCATGAGGATGCGGTTAGGACCTTAGCGATATCAGCAGCTGGCCACTGGCTGGTTAGTGGCGGCGGCGATGGTTTGAAGGTGTGGCGATTGGAAACGGGAGAACTGCTGTATAGTCTTCCGGTTAAAAATTCCCCCGTATGGTCAGTGGCTTTGAGTCCTGATAATCAGATATTGGTCAGCAGTGACTATGCTGGCAATATTACGGCCTGGGATTTTAGGACTGGCGAACAGCTTTACAACAGAAATATCAGCGAGCCCGTGTGGTCAGTCAAGATTACACCCGATGGTAAATCCTTGATCAGCGGTGGTAGCGATCGCATCATTCGCCAATGGGATTTGGCCACCGGTACCCTCCTAAACAAGCTCACCGGCCATGACGATACTGTGCGCTCACTGGCCATTAGCCCAGATGGTGAAACCCTGGCCAGCGGCAGTTGGGATCAAACCATCAAGCTGTGGGATTTGACAACCGGTACGTTGCAAACCACCCTGACTGACCATAGCGATCGCGTCGTTGCTCTGGATATTAGCCCCGATGGCCAAATCCTGGCCAGTGGTAGCGTAGACACGGCGATCAAGCTGTGGGATTTATCCAGCCATCAGGTAATTCAAACATTGGATGACAACGATAATTGGATTTTGTCGGTGGACTTTGACGTTTTGGGACAAACGCTGATTAGCAGCGGCAAAGACCAACCCGTCAAGGTGTGGCAGTAAGGTTGGCAAAATCCAGCGCCTCCCTGACGGTTCCCCTTACCAAGGGGAACCAGTTGTTGCCAAAAGTTTCACAGGATCGCTCACGTATCTGAACAGGCCTTAATCCGAGAGACTTTTGAGAAAGTTAATTTGTGCTTCCCTCAGCTCCACCGCTGGATTAACCGTCAAGATGGTATTTAAAGCCTTTTCATAGCTGTCTCCTGCCTTGATTAATAATGCAGCCAGCACCGTACCGGTACGGCGACGACCGCTGGAACAGTGGATAGCCACGGCATGCCCCAGACAGGTTTGCGCATCTACAAAGGTTTTGATTTGTTCCACCTGCTCCAGACTGGGGGCTTTGCCACCGAGGATGGGTACCCAGATATGGGGAATTTGATGCCGTTGGTAAAGCTCCAAATTGCCATCATCACTCATCAGTGAGACCAGTGCGCCAATGCCCTCACCCATCAGCTCTGCTAGCTCTGCTTCAGTGGGTTTGCGCACACCAGCAAGACGCTCGGGGATAACCCACCACAGCTGCTGAGAAATGGGGGGCAAGGACAGGTCTGACATGGTGGTCTTTGGGAATAGCTCTAAATATCTAGGAAAGGGGACGGATACAACGGGGGTCAGGCAGGGTGGCTTTGTGGGGTTCACGGGAGAACCAGAACGCTGTGCGTTTGCACAGGGCCACTAGCATGAGCATAACGGGTACTTCGATCAGCACACCTACCACGGTGGCCAGGGCCGCACCGGAGTTGAGGCCAAACAGGGTGACGGCGGTTGCGATCGCAACTTCAAAATGATTGCTAGCCCCAATCAGCGCCGCCGGTGCAGCATCTTCGTACACCATGCCCATTTTTTGAGCGGCCACGTAGGTAATTAAAAAGATAAAGTTTGTCTGCAGAAATAAGGGCACCGCAATCAGCAAAATATGTAGCGGATTACGAACAATCAATTCTCCCTTGAGGGCAAACAGCAAGATCAAGGTGGTGAGCATGGCCAGAATCGCCACCGGTCCCAAGTACTTCAAAAACACATTCTCAAACCAGGCTTTGCCCTTGTGTCTTAGAATCCAGGTACGTGAGATACTGCCTGCCAACAGGGGTAGTCCCACGTAGATGAGCACCGACAGCACAATGGTTTTCCAAGGAACGATCAGGTCATTGGCAGAGAGTAGCCATCCCCCCAGAGGGGCGTAGAGAAACAACATGGCCAGCGAATTAATAGCCACCATGACTAACGTGTGGCCCTGGTTGCTATAGGATAGGTAGCCCCACATCAGCACCATGGCTGTACAGGGGGCAATCCCTAGCAAAATTGCCCCAGCAATGTAGGAATTGGCCAGGGTCACTTCACTGCCGCGAATAATCTCGGTGCCTGTGAGTATTGGTTGAAATAACCAGCCCAGGAAAAACTGGGCCAGCACCACCATGGTGAAGGGTTTAATCAGCCAATTAACAACCAGGGTAAGCAGCACTGGTTTTGGTGTTTGAGCCGCTCGTTTAGCCTGGGAAAAGTCAATTTTCACCATGATGGGATACATCATGAAAAACAGACAGATGGCAATGGGAATCGATACTTGATAAACACTCATGGCATCCAGTGTTTGGGCCACACTGGGAAAGACTCGCCCGAGGAGAATTCCGGCAACGATGCAAACGGCTACCCAGAGGGTGAGATAGCGTTCGAAGATATTGAGTTCACCACCGGCCTGGGGGGGAGCTTGGGAATAATCGCTGGTCATGGGATACGTCCTGATTTGGTTATGAAAAAAGTGTGTGTGTAAGGCTCGAAAGTGAAAAAAGAGCTTTAGTTTGTCCTCCCCTTTCGAAGGGGATATGCCGTAGGTGGAGGGGTTTCTTCGATACTTCGCGCTAGTGTCGAGACCCCCTGTAGTCCCCCTTCTAAAGGGGGACAGCTCTCTAGAATTGAAGTTATAAAAAGAATTCTTTTTGCATTAGCCATTAACTGCCAGTCCCCAGTGTCTCCGCCACCTTTCGTGTCAGCTCAGCCATGCGGCAGGCATATCCCCACTCGTTGTCATACCAGGCCAAAACTTTTACCTGGGTGTCGTCGACCACCATGGTGGATAGGGCATCAATGATGGATGAGCGAGGATCATCCCGGTAATCAACGGATACTAGAGGTCGTTCCTCATAACCCAAAATGTCCTTGAGTTCTCCTGCAGCAGCGGTTTTAAAAAGCTGATTGACTTCCTCGACGGTGGTGGGTCGGGCGACTTCAAACACGCAGTCCGTCAAAGAGGCATTGAGTAACGGCACCCGTACGGCAATGCCGTTAAGTTTACCCTTGAGCTCAGGGTAGATGATGGTGATGGCCGTAGCTGACCCAGTGGTGGTGGGAATCAGGGATAGGCCGGTGGCCCTGGCCCGCCGCAGATCGTTGTGGGGTTTGTCGACGATGGTTTGGGTGTTGGTTTGGTCATGAATTGTGGTGATCACGCCATGTTTAATGCCCAATCCTTCTTTAATGACTTTGACAACGGGGGCCAGACAGTTGGTCGTGCAAGAGGCGGCTGTTAATAAATGATGCTCGGCGGGATTGTAGAGATGATCATTGATGCCGTAAACAATATTGAGTGCCCCCTGTTTGACTGGGGCCGCGACAATCACCTTTTGAACCCCGCGCCTAAAATAAGGCTCTAACCGGTCGGGCGTACGAAACTGACCGGAGCACTCTAGAACGATGTCTACACCCAGGTCGTCCCAGGGGACTTCGCCGGGGGTGGCATGGTCGCTAAAGGTAACGGATTTGGTATCGATCAGGATGCGATCGCACCCAGCCGCTTCAACGTCTGGAGTCCAACGCCCATGAACAGAGTCAAACTTGAGTAAGTGGGCGGCAGCGACAGTACCACCAGTAATTTCATTGATATGGACAATGTCCAACTGTGGCCAGGCAGCCCGCAACACCAGGCGACCAATTCTGCCAAAGCCATTAATTCCAATCCTCACCATTACCCGGTCACCTTGAAACTGCGTAGACTATATTAATTATTTCAATTTTAGTTGAAACTTAAAGTTGTCTGCACGACAATTAGGCAACTCTATTCAACAGATACAGCAACAGATAAGAGCTAATCAAGTATTACGTCTGTATCAGAGAAGAGATTTTGAAGCACTACAGGCATATGCGGTACACATGAGTCGAAAAGCTTATAACCACAACAAAAGGAGGTCTAACGATAGATATCTCGATAGAATCGTCCGATAGTTCAAAACCAGCACCCAAAAATCAAGGGGTTACTCAAATCAAAAATCTTACTTAAAAGATTGGATTTATGCCCCTCAGGGGCATGGAACCCCTGGGAACTGTTCCGATAACCTATGGGGCAGACGAGAGTCTTCAGGCTTAGCGATCGCACCCGTAGTTGATTGAGAAAGTCTTCTACCATCTCATGACCTGCCCGCTCCACTGCGGAGACCACCAAGCGAGCTAAGAGATCTGTTGACCCTCGTCTAAGCCCCCACGCAATTAATAGGGTGTAAGCTCGCCATGGGTAAACGAAAACAGATATTACTTGGGTCTCTGGGAACCGCTTTGCTGGGAGCCGTTTTAGTCGGCTGCGGGGCTGGTCCAACGGGGTCTGGGACAGAGGAGCCTGCTGCCCAGACAGGATCAGCACAGCAGATTGTCCTAGCGATCGCGGGCGAAAGTGAAGAAGGCTACGACCCCACTTTGGGCTGGGGGCGCTATGGTTCCCCCTTGTTTCAAAGCACGCTGCTAAAGCGAGATGCTGACCTAAACATTATCAATGACCTCGCAACAGACTATAGGGTGAGTGGGGATGGGCTGACTTGGACCGTGACCATCCGCGATGATGCGATCTTTTCCGATGGTGAACCCGTGACGGCGTCTGATGTGGCCTACACCTTCAACCAGGCTGCTACAAGCGGCGGGCTGACGGACGTGACCGTTCTAGAAGAAGCGGTTTTTATCGATGACACCACCGTCGAACTGCGCTTAAACGAACCCCAAAGCACGTTCGTGAATCGCCTGATTACCCTCGGCATTGTGCCAGAACATGCCCACGGTCCGGAATATGCCCGTAATCCCATCGGTTCGGGCCCTTACCGGATGGTGCAGTGGGATGAAGGGCAACAGCTGATTGTCGAGGCCAACCCCAACTACTACGGCGAGTCTGCCGGTATTGATCGCCTCGTCTTTCTGTTTGTGGAAGAGGATGCCGCCTTTGCTGCGGCCAAAGCGGGAGAGGCGCAGGTGGTGAGTGTGCCCCAAGCATTAGCCGTGCAAACCATTGAGGGCATGACGCTTTACGATGTGACCAGCGTTGATAACCGGGGTCTGATGTTTCCCTTTCTGCCAGCGTCAGCCGGTGAAACAACCCCCGATGGTGACCCGATTGGCCATGATGTGACGGCGGATCCGGCCATTCGGCAGGCGGTGAACTATGCCATTGATCGCCAAGCTTTGGTGGACGGGGTCCTCGAAGGCTACGGGTCCGTTGCCTTCGGTCCTGTCAGTGGTCTCGCCTGGGAAGAACCGAGTGCGACCATCGAAGATGCTCAGCCCGAAAAAGCTCAAGAGATTTTGGCGGCGGGCGGCTGGACAGATAGCAATGGCGACGGTGTGTTGGAAAAAGACGGTCTCACGGCTGAATTTACGATCCTCTATCCCGCCAGCGATAGCACTCGGCAAGCGCTGGCCCTGGCCACGGCAGCAATGCTCAAGCCCGTTGGCATTCAGGCAAACGTCGAGGGTAAAAGCTGGGATGAAATCGAGCCCGCCATGCACAGCAATGTGGTGGTATTCGGCTGGGGCAGTCACGACCAGACCGAGATGTACAACCTGTACCACAGTCAGGCCGCCCAGGGAGATTTCTACAATGCCGGTTACTACGCTAACCAAGCCATTGATGAAACCCTGGATCTGGCCATGGGCGCACCGTCAGAAGCGGAGGCGATCGCCTTTTGGAAAGCAGCTCAGTGGGATGGCGACACCGGATTTACCGCTAAAGGCGATGCGGCTTGGGCCTGGCTGGTCAATCTAGACCACACCTACTTTGTCAGTGACTGTCTGGATATTGGTCAACTCCAGGTTGAACCCCACGGCCACGGCTGGCCGATTACGGCCAATATCGCTGAGTGGGAGTGGACATGCAGCTAACAATATTGACCTTTACGGCCCAAAAGCTGTTGCGACTCGGCCTCTTGCTGCTGGCAGTGGCCATTTTCACCTTTGTGTTGCTGAGCCTATCCCCAATTGACCCGGTGCAGGCGTATATCGGTGCCGACATGATGCGCATTAGCCCGGAGCAGCAACAGCTGATCGCCGAGCGCTGGGGTTTGGATCAGCCCATGGCGGTGCGGTTTTGGGATTGGCTAGGGCAGCTGCTGCAGGGTAACTGGGGCACCTCGATGGTGTTTAACCAACCCGTGGGCGAGGTGATTGCCAAGCGATTTTGGGTGTCGGTGCAGATGCTTGCGATCGCATGGCTGCTGTCCGGCACCCTTGGCTTAGGCCTGGGCATCCTGGCGGGAGCTTTGGCGGGCTCCTGGATCGACCGAGTGATTCGCCTCTACGCTTACACGATGGCCTCATCGCCCACCTTCTGGGCCGCGCTGTTACTGCTGATTATCTTCTCGGTTTCGCTGAGAGTAACGCCCATCTGTTGTGCTGCACCCCCCGGTGTTTTGGCAGGCGATGTCACCCTCTGGCAACACCTGCACCACCTGCTGCTGCCTGCCATTACCCTCAGCATCATCGGCATTGCCAATATTGCCCTACATACCCGACAAAAGCTGATTGATGTACTACACAGCGACTACATCCTGTTTGCCCGTGCCCAGGGTGAACCGCTCTGGGGCATCATTCGTTACCACGGATTTCGCAACTTAATCCTGCCCGCGTTGACCCTGCAATTTGCCTCCCTGAGTGAGCTTTTTGGCGGGTCGGTGCTGGTGGAGCAGGTATTTGCCTATCCCGGACTGGGGGAAGCCACGGTACAGGCCGCCCTGCGAAGTGACATTCCGCTGCTCGTCGGCATTGTTTTTTTCAGTGCGCTGTTTGTTTACACCGGCAATACGATAGCTGACTTGGCCTATCCCATCGTTGATCCGCGCATTCGGCTGGAAAGTTCACTGGGGAGTTCACAGTCATGACGATTACAGTTCCTTTTGACCCTGTCTCCCGCAGTCTCCGCAATAACCGGCGACAGCGCACGCTTTGGGGGATTGCCCTGTGTACGTTGTTTTTACTGGCAGTCATTTTTAGCACCTGGGTAATTGGCGATGGCGGCCTTGGCCCTGTGCTATCTCAGCGTAATCAAGCACCCTCTCTAGCCCACCCCTTTGGCACCGATTGGCTGGGGAGAGATATGTTCAGCCGCTCCCTCCACGGCCTGTCCCTCAGCTTACGAATCGGCCTCCTCGCCGCCGCCATCAGCGCCCTGATCGGCACTGGCTTGGGTTTGGCGGCGGGCACACTGGGGGGCTGGGTCGATGCCGTGATCACCTGGATTATTGATGTCTTCTTTAGCCTGCCCCACCTGGTTCTGCTGATTTTGATTGCCTTTGCTGTTGGCGGGGGCACCCGTGGGGTAATCATTGCCGTGGCGCTCACCCACTGGACAAGTTTAGCGCGGGTGATTCGGGCGGAAGTCTTGCAGGTGAATAGCGCTGACTATGTAAAGATCTCCCACCGCTTTGGCCGATCGCCCCTCTGGATTGCCCGACATCACATGGTGCCCCACATCATTCCACAGCTGATAGTGGGGCTGATTTTGCTCTTCCCCCACGCAATTTTGCACGAAGCGGCCCTGTCATTTATTGGCATTGGTCTGTCGCCCCATATTCCGGCAATCGGCATTATTTTGGCGGAATCCATGCGCCACCTGTCAACGGGATACTGGTGGCTGGGTGTCATGCCGGGGCTGCTGCTACTGCTGTCGGTCAAATCGTTTGACTGGCTGGGAGAAAATATGCGCGCGTTGCTGGATCCAAAGACAAGTCAGGGGTAACCATGCTCACCATCTCAAACCTGGGGATTACGTTTACCCAATACGATCAAGGACTGCACCGCAAGCGGCTAACGGTGATTACTGATTTGGATTTAACTGTCCAGGCAGGAGAACTGGTGGCGGTGGTGGGTGCCAGCGGTTCCGGGAAAAGTCTTCTGGCCCATGCTCTTTTGGGGATATTGCCGGAGAACGCTCAGCTCTCTGGGACGATGGAATTTCAAGGAAAACCATTAACCCAGAAGCGATGCGAGGCATTGCGGGGTAAAGCGATCGCACTTATTCCCCAATCGGTTGGCTACCTCGATCCGTTAATGACCGTCGGGCGGCAGGTGCAGCGGGTGGGGCAGCTCAATGGTCTCCCTGCGCGCTCAGCCAGAACCCTGGTGGAGCGCACCTTTGCTCGCTATGATTTGCCCGCTCATACGCCAAAGCGCTACCCGTTTCAGCTCTCGGGTGGGATGGCGCGGCGAGTTCTGGTCTCAACCGCCGTCATGACCCAGGCTCAGCTTGTGATTGCCGATGAACCGACGCCGGGTCTGCACCCTGACGTGGTGACTGAAACCCTCAATCACCTGCGCGAACTGGCTCAGGGGGGTCGAGGCGTGATGCTGATTACCCACGATATTGAAGCGGCCTTACAGGTCGCTGATCGGGTGGTAGTTTTCTATGGCGGCACCACGGTTGAAATCGCCAACGCTCAGGATTTCACAACTGGTAATCTGCGCCATCCCTATACCCAGGCTCTCTGGCGATCGCTACCTCAAAACGACTTTGTGCCGGTGCCGGGGAATCAGCCAAGCCCTGACCAGCTGCCGGTGGGCTGTCTGTATAGCGATCGCTGTTCCTGGAGCACGGCTGACTGTAAACGGGCGCGACCAGAACTGCAATTTATTCGTCAAGGTTGGGTGAGGTGTATCCATGCTGAAGGGTGAAGGTCTGTGGTTTCGTTATGGCGCTAAGCTGCCGTGGGTGGTGCGCGATCAGTCGCTTGCGATCGCACCAGGAGAAGTGATAGGTCTGATCGCCCCGTCCGGGTATGGCAAAACCACACTCGGTAAACTCCTCGCTGGATATCTGAGGCCCAGCCACGGGCGCATCACGTTAGATCAACAACCGCTGCCAGGAGGCTACTGCCCCGTGCAGCTGGTCTTTCAAAATCCTGAGTTGTCGGTCAACCCGCGCTGGCGCATCGACCGCATCCTGCGAGAAAAACATCCGCCCCAGCCCCACATCCTGGATGCCCTCGGCATTCATCCCGGTTGGCTGACCCGCTATCCCCATGAGTTGAGCGGTGGAGAACTGCAACGGGTTGCGATCGCCCGCGTGCTTAACCGCAACACCCGCTATCTGATTGCCGATGAAATGACGGCTATGCTTGATGCCAATACCCAGGCCTTGATTTGGCAGGCGGTCCTAGAGTTTGCTCGCCAACATAGTGTTGGCATCATCGCCATTAGCCACAATCAGCCATTGCTACAGCGGATTTGCCAACGAGGTTGTTTGGTCGCTGAGCAGACTATCGTTAATCTCGTGTCCGAGAGACAACCTTCCCATCGTCGTTGCGGCACCACCGCCAACTCCTAACGCCTATCTGATTCAATCCGAAAAGATCGCTCTGCCACCTTCACTAACCGCAGTTTATAGACTTACCATTAGTCGTCTAACCTGGGTGCAAAGAGTTCATAACCATGGTCGAATAGGGTAAACCCTTCGACGGTGCCATCATCACTGAGGTTGAACTTGATGAGAATGTCCACCACCTGGGCAAAAAACTCGGTTTCTGAGCTGGGATAAAGGATCACCGACGCTTGCCCTGTGGCTTGGCTGACAAGCTGGTTGTTCTCAACTCGTAGTTTGACCTGGAGCTCGGGCAACAGTTGATAGGTGCCGACATACTGCTCATAAAGGGCGGGGTCCAAATCAATGACCTCACGCTGTCGAGGCATGGTGTAGGGTTCGTCTAAGAGAATAGCGGCTAGCCCTTCAGCTATAGAGTCCGTGGCCTGATTGGTCAAGTTGAGGAGCACACTAATGGTTAAGTTCTCTTCGGGATAATGCATCAGGCTAGAGCGAAATCCATTGATGCCACCACTGTGGTGAATCCGCTGTCGGCCAAGATGGGCATCGCTCACCAAGCCATAACCGTAGAAGGCATCGGGCTGATCCTCAGCGGACTCCATTTTGGCCACTGGCTGGGCCAGCAAGTCAATCGATGCTTGACTCAAAATGGGTTGTTCCAGCTGCTGATCACCGTAGAGCCATTGATTCCAAATGGCGAGGTCTCCTAACGTGGAATATAGGCCCCCTGCCCCCTGGGGGATACTCATGTCGATGGGGTCGGCTTGCAAGTAGAGATCAGGCCCTGCAAATGTGTACCCCTGGGCCAAATCGGGAATCACCGCATGGGGAATCTCATAGCCTGTATTATTCATACCCAACGGTGTAAAAATGTTGGCCTGCACATAGTCGGCATAGGTTTGCCCAGAGACCGTTTCTAAAATCTGGGTTAGCAGAACGTAGCCAGAGTTGCTGTACTTAAACTGGTCTCCAGGATCAAATTCTAGGGGCAAATCTTTGAAGCGATCCACCAACTGGTCCAGGTTAGAGGGCAGTCGCAGCCATTCCTGGATGTCAGGGAATATCTCTCCATCCAGATATTCTGGAATGCCTGAGGTGTGGGTTAACAGATGATGGCTGGTGATGCGATCGCCATCTGGATAGTCAGGGAGATAAGAGGAAATAGGGGCTTGTACATCTAATCGCCCCTGTTCTTGTAACTGGAGGATAGCAACGGCGGTAAATTGTTTGGTAATAGACCCGATGCGGAATTTGGTCTCTACAGTATTCGCGACTTGATGTTCGCGGTTGGCTAAACCGTAACTACAGGTAAATGTTGAAGCAGTACCGTAGTCAATGGCAACATTGCCCGAGAGCCGCCCCGTTTGGTCATAGGCATCTAAGTACGCGTTGATTTCATCGATGGTATCAGCTGTCAGGGCAGTTTCTGTTGAAGATGTGGCGCACTGATCGACCAGTGCTGGTGCGTTTGCAAGCATAGGTGCATCCTGGGGTTGTAAGAACTGTAGCGTTGTTAAATCCGACGATGAAGCCATGGCATTGGCGCTCCAAGCGAAGCCGACAGCCATGCCTATCAGTGAAGCTAATTGAAGTCGCCTGCCCATTGTCCCGTTTTATACCTGTCTTAGTAGCAATGTATGTGTACTTTAACGACGGGGAGCATGCGGTTCCATAGTGAAAGGTCATGCGTTGTCATGACCTTTGTCATGGAGCCAATCAGGCGAATGGTTTAGCATTAAGCAACGGTAAACCCTAGTTAAGTCAGCCACAGCCCAATTACCCTGCTACACCATCAACCAAGCATGAACGCTGTTAGTCACGTCCCCAGATTAGGCGAAAAGACCAAGCCCCTATCAGCCGCTAGCGCCAATCTGTCCCCATCTATTCCTAAAACCCTGCGGTATGTGGAATGGACGTTTGTGTTACTGGTGGTTCTGCGCGTTGGGCTACTGATGCTCAATAAACCCCTGGGGTATGAGATGGGTCCAGGAGACTATCTTGGTTTCACTGTGCTGGGGGTGCTGGTCATCCTTAGCATTGTTTTTCCCCTACAACAGCCCATGGGGCTACGGCGGGGATACATTCTGTTAGAAATTGTTGTTTTACTGATTAGTCGTCTGTTCACTAATTGGGGATTTGATCCGTTTTTGTATCTTGTCCTGGTCAAGAGCTGTTTCTTGCTAAGTCGTCGCGATGTCATTTTTACAACAATCCTGGCGGGGATTGCGTGGCAACTTAGCCTGGCCCAGCGAATTTTTCATGAATTCTCTATCCCCACAGAAGAACTGCGAGCCCAGTTTGAGGAATCCTTAGCAGCTCCTAAAGCTCTGTTAGTGTTGGATGTGATTATCAACAGCACCACTATTTATGTGATTACTTGTTTGTTAACCATTTTGTTGTGTTGGGCAGTTTTATCTGAACGTAAAAGCCGACAACAAGCGGCGGCACTATCCCAGGAAGTGGAAACCCTGGCAACAGATTTAGAACGAACTCGCATTGCCCGAGATATTCACGACTCCCTTGGGCACACGCTGACCACCCTTAATGTTCAATTAGAAGTGGCTCAAACTTTATATTCTCAACAACCTGACCAGTCTTTGCAGGCACTCAATCGAGCTAAGATACTTTCTAGTCAGTCTCTACAGGAAGTACGACGGGCGGTTTCAACCATCCGCCATGGCACGTTTAATTTGCCCGATGCGTTGACGGGGTTAGTGGAGCAGATTCAGCAGGCCCACGCTACTGAGCCCCTGAAAATTGAAACTCGCATCAGCTTGCCAACCTTGCCCCTACAGGTAAACCAGCAGCTGTTTCTAATTATTAAAGAAGGGCTAACAAATATCCAAAAACATGCTCAGGCATCTACCGTAAAGCTGTGGGCTCAGCAAACCACAGAGGGCATTGCCATGGGTCTGGCGGACGATGGTGTTGGCTTTGTGCCTGAGGCATCTAACTCAGGCTATGGATTGCGGGGCATGCAAGAACGGGTACAGTTACTGGGAGGGCAAATGACAATCCAGAGTACTCTTGGAAAAGGCACATTAATTCAGGTTACAGTGCCACAATGATTCAGATTTTGTTGGTGGATGATCAATCAATGTTTCGGCAGGGATTGGCGTCGTTGCTATCCCTGGAGGATGATCTTGAAATTGTCGGTGAAGCGAATCATGGTCAGGAGGCCATTGCTCTGGTCCAGCAACTGCAACCGGATGTTATTTTGATGGATGTGCGCATGCCAGTGTGCAACGGTGTGGAAGCGACCCATGAGATCCATCAGCGGTTTCCGTGGATTCGGATTTTGGTGCTGACTACGTTTGATGAGGATGAGTATGTATTTGAGTCGCTGGAAGCAGGAGCATTGGGGTATTTGCTGAAGAGTACCCCGGCGAAACAGGTTGCGATCGCAATTCGTAACCTTCACCAGGGCTACAGCCAGTTAGGACCCACCATTGCCCCCAAGGTGTTTTCCCATGTCAAATCAGATAATGGCACCAAAACAGATGTGGACATCCTTTTTAATAATCGGGAGATAGACATCCTCAAGCTATTGGGCCAGGGCCACAGCAATCGCGAAATTGCCGCTGCTTTACACCTGACGGAAGGTACGGTCAAAAACCATTTGACTAATATTTTTAGCCAGTTGGACGTTCGCGATCGCACCCAGGCAGCTCTCTGGGCCCACCAGAATCTGCTGTCCTAAAGCCTCAGGTCTACCCTTGAGATCTCAACATTAGACCCTAAAAAGTACTTTGGTGAGAAAGATGCTTGATCAAAATCTCCAGAACAGATTTTGCCTTGATGGGTTTACTCAAAAAATCTGATGCCCCCACCATTTTTGCCCGCAACCGTTCAGGGATTCTGTTTTTATTGGTCACAATGATGATAGGCGTGTTCTGAAAGGAAGAGATGCGTCGAATTTGGGCACAGAGTTCGTAACCATTTGCCACCGGCAGCACTAATTCTAAAAAGATTATTTTAGGCCTCAAGTCCATGAGCAGAGACACTGCCTGTAAGGAATCAGAAATATTAGCGTAGCTATAGCCAGCCGCTTGAACAATGTCCCCCAGTGCTTGACTATCTACTGCACTATTGTCCACATAGACCACCGTTACCTGGCCTACCTGACTTTGAGCATAGGGTGTCTCCTTTGGCCCCCTGTGCGACGTTGATGCAGACATTGATGCAGAAGATGGATTACCGCTACTACCGGTCAGCTCTTTGGCAACTTTATCCAATAAGGATTCTATTCTTTGCAAAATGTGTCTAGCAGCAGCGGGCTTTCTGACATAGGTGTCAAACCCAGTCTGTATCAAAAGTTGACCAGTAACCGTTGGCTGCGCCAGGGCAATTACAGGAATGAGCCATGTGGGACTAGACTCTTTAAGAATCTTAATCGCTTGCCAACCATTAAGTCCCTGGGCATCAATATCCATGACAATCAGGTCAGGAGCCTCCTCAACGGCCAGTGATAAGCCCTTATCACCACGATGGGTACTGACTACCTCATAGTCATATAGCTTAAGGGCATGCTCAAGGATCTGACGGCTTGCCCTATCTTTGTCTATTAATAGGATTTTAGCCATAAAACTATTTACAAAATTAGCCAGTCCCTTTGCAGGGCTTAGCTAGCGGCATTCTTTATCGTTGAGATCCCTTTGTCTTTGAATACTCAGATACGGCTTCAAAAATTATTTCTGAATATTCAAGGGCAAAGAAAATTAAGGAATAGCAAACCATATTGTACCTGCCCTTTCTACGAATTTACACAGATACGCTATAGAACATTTAATGATAGTCCATTTAACGCATGCTTTCAGGAAAAATCAGGCAGAATCAGCACCTTCACTTAAAACGCAACTTTTTCCAAAGTAGTGATTTTACTTACGTACATTGAGCGATGGTAATTAATTTCACACAGTTGATCCTCAGGAAAACGATCAAAAATGTTGTTTGAACGCTTGGTCAGGGTAAATACACAGAACGCACAGTCACAAAGTTCACACTGATCCCATTGTTTTTCCGGGAGAAAATCTTTTAGTTGTTTTCTACTATTTTCGACAAGGGTGCATTGGCTAAAAATTGTCGCTAACGGCATCCCATATGGTGAAAAACAAAAAAGAGACTCTATGAATTTCAAGAAGATTCTCACGGTAGCAGCGGTCTCCCTAGGTGCTACATCCATCGCTCTTTCGGCTTCTAAAAATGTTGCCGATGCTCAGGTGGGCTACTTTAAGCTAACGACGATGTTTCTTGAAGATGAAGACAAGTGTTTAGAAGGGAATCGGTTAGCCCCTGAGTCTGTGTTAGAAGGTGCGGCGTTTATGGATGATTGTCAAAATGTGTCAGGTCAATTTTGGAAAATAATTCCGGCTGATGGTGATTATTTTAAGTTGACAACGATGTTCCTTGAAGGTGAAGGTAAGTGTCTTGAGGGAAATCGTCTGGCCCCTGACTCTGTGTTAGGGGGGGCTGCCTTTATGGATACTTGTCAAAACGTGTCGGGCCAGCTGTGGAAGAAGATCCCGGTTGGCGATGGTTATTTTAGGCTAACAACCATGTTTTTGGAGAATCAGAATAAATGTCTTGAGGGGAATCGGTTAGCCCCTGAGTCTGTGTTAGAAGGCGGAGCCTTTATGGATGATTGTCAAAATGTGTCGGGCCAGCTGTGGCGGATGGAGGAGTAAGGGGATGGGGTGGGTTAACCGCTGCTGCTGTTAGACAAGCAGGTGGGTAAATACAGGGAGCGGTCAATGGCGATAACTATTCAGGGGTATTTACCCATCCTCCAACTCTACAACCCGGAATCTCTTACCTTATAATCAATCTCCTCCACCGGCAGATTCTCGCCCTCGCCATCGCCATACCGCAACTGCAACCGCCGCTCCTTGGCATACTCCACCAGCTGACCACCATACTTGTCAGCCTCGGTCCCCAACCCCTGGATCTGGATCTTGCCATTAAACACCGTTGCCCGTGCCAGATAAATCACCAGATCATCCCGCGAAGGGCGATTGACCGTCACACTGGCCGTCAAGTGCGCCACCCCCCGCTCATCTAACTCCTGGGGTAATGCCATGGCCGTATTCCGAATTCCCCGCACCGCCACAATTGCCGACGCAACGGCCATGGTAATATCCACCCCATCATCCGTAAAAATCTTATTATTCGAGAGATACTGAAAATTACGTTCCCGCAGATCATCTCGAATGCGGCGATGGATCAAATTATCTGGATGATACTGTTTCAGCGCTCCCACAATCGCCCCGCAGGCTGCCCGAGGTTCACGCCAGGGAGACTCACGAGTGATGCCATACATCTGGTTTTCACCGTCCCGCAAACGACCCACGTGGGTTTTAAGATCAATCGCCACCAGCGATATGGACTGCGGATTACCTGCATACACCCGCTGCTTTAGCTGTTCATCTAACTCATGGGCCACCGTCACATGGGCCAATGTCGCCCCATTATCTGTACCCCCGCCAGCTGGGAAAAATGCCTCTAGTTTTAGCTCGCCAATTTCTGACAGCGTTGCAAACCGGGAGGCAACCACGTCACGATAGCGTTTGGTTGCCTCCCCCTGGTGGATGCGATCGCCACAGTTGGTATAGGCCAATGTCGTCACCACACTGGGCAAATTCATGTCCGCCCCGCAGGCCTTAATATCCGTTGGACTCGCCGCTGCAAACTGGAGTTCATCTCGCAAAATTTGCAATCCTTTGATCAGGGCGTAGCGATCGCTAACAATTTCATTAAGATAGTTGTGGTACGCATTACGCTCCATGCCAAAGCTAGCGCCAAGCTTCCAAAAATTGTCTACTCGACGCTGGGTGGCTGCTACATCAAACGGGGTGGTCATGGTCGTTATCTCTCTCGCTGGCCAAGGTTAAACACATCAAAAGGGATGACAGCGGATTCAGGCTTGCGCGTATCAAAGTAGTAGCTGGTGATGGTTCCCAAACCCGTGTCTAAAATACTGAAAGCCGTAATATCATTACTGGCAATATAGGGCATTGGATTGTCAAACTCATCTGTTAGGGGCTTCAGGGTGGGCATGATGGGAGTTAACCCATTGGGGTCACCAGTGGCAACATAGGTTTCTTTAAAGCGGCTGTCTTGGGGCACCGGTCTCGGCCTGGCCTCCGTGTGAGCGTGATAGGTATTACCCACATTAGAAGACTCTAAAAAGTGCATACCGCTGTCGCCTTTAAAGCGGTTCCAAATATGAGAGTGCCCATAAAACACCAAATCGGTTCCGGCCTCGTCTAATAGCGGTACCAGATATTTAATGATGTGATCCTCTTCTTTGGGATACTCATAGCGAATACCGGTGAGATTCCCTTCATCGCCATAGTCGTAGACAGGAACCGGAGTGGTAAATGCAGGTACTACATTATCCCCCAGGGTGTGGGCTGGATGGTGCAGCATAACAATCTTGTACTTAGCCTGCTGGAACTCGTCACTGGCCAGTTCTGCCTGTAGCCATTCATACTGGGGGCTGCCGGGTTCAATGCTTTCAAAAATCATTTGACCATGGCCCCAGTTTTGAGGGTTACCCAAATCAACGGCCCGTTCCTGGTAGCGCCCCCGAGTTTCATCATCCACCTTAAACATGCGCCAAATCTGGGTCACATAGAGAGACACCAGACGTACATCGCCAAAGGTGGTGGCGTAGTATCGTTGGGTCTGACCATTATCACGTTGGGCTTTGGGGAGAGAGAAAATCTCGTTGTAGGTATCGATGTTAAAAGAATTTTCTTTAAGCCAGTGTCTTTCTACAGCCTCATTTTCGGTGGGGTTAAAGATAGCTTTGTGTTGATCGTACAGGTCTTTAGCGGCATTCCAGGGAACAGGATCGTTGAACTGTTTATTTAAAGCAGTTGTGGTGCTGTAGCGCCCCATGACTTCATGGTTGCCCACGGCTGTAAATAGGGGCGCATTTTGAATGATTTTCCCCCCTTTGTAGACAGTGCCTTCTTCGTTTTCATCGTTGATCAGGTTATAGCTGGCTCGTCCCTGCAAGCAGGGGAAGAACGCACCCCCACGGGCATCATCAAACCACTCGGAAGCGCGGTCGGGTATGTTCACCAGGTCGCCTGCCAGGAATACACCATCCACCTGGCCAATGGTTTCTTCTACTTTTTGTAGGTTGGCGGCGGTCATCGGCATCAGCTGATGATCGGACGTGAGCAGGATTTTAAGGGGCTCACCTGCCGGTGGTAAAGCCCTGAGGGAGAATTGATCGCTTTGAACAGTGGTGCCATCGTCCGTGGTGCTAGCAACTGCATAGGGAACGGGTAGACCAGGGCGTAATCCACTGATTTCAGCCTCGTGTCGCCAAATGGGGCGTTGAGTAACGGCCTCATAGGGCTCAACGGTTTTAGATTCGGCATCCTCACGGGTGCGGCTAAGCTGGGTGGTGTCGGCAAAGACCGTCTGATCGCCAGGGCCGTACATGACTTTGTGGTCGCTACCTGCAAATTCGGTAAACCAGACTACGCGTATCGATGACTCTGTTGGAGATTGTAAAAATGGGTCTGTGAGCAGGGTGACTTGGGGGGGCATGGATAATGGCTGTTGAAGGGGCACTATCGGTCGGTTGGTCAACTGTACAAATAGCACCACGCCCAGGGAGAAAAATAGTCCCAAGGCTACTAAGGTTCCGGTTTTGGTTTTTCCGGTTTTGGCTGAGGCCATAGAACGTTCCTGTGGGTTCCCTAACCTATGTCAGGGGGTAGGTATGCAACTCAAGTCTAGATAGTAGCCAATTAGTGCCCCAGATCTGAGTGACTAACGTCAATGCAATTTAATGGGGGCTAATTTACCCTTGTACAAATGCTATGTAAGCGTTAGATTTACCCCAATTCAAAAATTGTCTAACGGTGTATCTATTTCTAACGTCTGCAAGGAATGATAGATAGGTAAAGTGTTTGGAGAATTAACGTCTGCTTTTGCTGGGCTGACCTTTTAATCACGCTTTAATTCTGATGGCGCATGGGCATAGTTGACGGTTATTACAGCAATCTTTTATGACCAAGTTTCGCTTACCAAAATTGAATAGTTGGGTAACGACCTTGGTGCTGGCCTCCATTGGTTTGCATGGCCTGGTGCTGGCCCTACCGATGCCAGATCTGATTGAAGAAAAACCGGACGTACCTGAAGAAACTGAACCAGAGGTCATTCAAGTGGTGACATTGCCAAAATTGGCACGCACGCCTGGTTCGTCTAAGCCGCCTTTACCTGAGCCTCCACCGGAAGAACCGCTCCCGGTGGAGGAGCCAGTTGATGAGATGGTTCTGGCGAATCCGGAGATCTTAGAAGAGTTGGAAGAGATTGAACCGGAGCTGGATGACTTCAGTGAGTGGGAGGAGGAACCAGGTTTCGATGAGGAGCTATTGGATGAGGGTGATGGTGGAGATGAAGCCCCCCCTGAGCTAACTCTGGATGAACGTATTGCCAGCCTAGATAGCTACACTGATTTTGATGACACCCAAATTGGCAATACCCCTGTCCTGACGCAACTGGGCAAGATGGCGGAGCAGGGTTCTTTGCCTGCACGGCTACGGGATTTAGAGCGAGCGTTATCTGAAGTTGAGGTACCCCTGCAGGAGTGTTTAGAAAATCCCCCCGGTACCTCGGTGAGTTTTGTGGTTGAGGTGGGTCCTGATGGCACCTTAATCCATGATCCGAAACCGTTGAATAGTTCTGGTT
This sequence comes from Leptothoe sp. LEGE 181152, assembly GCF_032906605.1. Lineage (NCBI taxonomy): Bacteria > Bacillati > Cyanobacteriota > Cyanophyceae > Nodosilineales > Cymatolegaceae > Leptothoe > Leptothoe sp. LEGE 181152. The sequence goes on along the minus strand of NZ_JASATU010000017.1, from coordinate 480,015 downwards.
ACCAGGTGTTGGATGAAAAAGCGCTGGAGATTGCCCGCGATGCGGACTACGCTGCTTATCACGCGATGGGCAAAACAAAAGCCTATTCCTTTAATATTGAAATTGACTATGAGGCCTGTAATTTGGCCTCTGGTTTAGCCAATGCCGAGGCGGCCAGCTAAGGCGGGGCTTAGGGGTAATAGGGTGGCCAGCATCAGGAATAAAATCAGCAATGCCAGGGCGGCACGGGTATCGTCTGGTTCACTAATGTCGTCAAGGCAGGGGCGTTCTTCACCGCGCTGCAAAAACAAAATTAGGGCTCCCCAATAGAGGGCAAGGGGATTCGCCAGGGCCACAAAAATTAGCAGGATGAGGGTAACGGCTGTGGCTCGTCCGGCAATCTTGCGACCATAAATGGCTTGAACAATACGGCCACCATCAATACGTCCGGCAGGCATCACGTTTAGCGCCGTAATGACCAGCCCCAGCCACCCCATCAGCACCAGGGGGTCAACGTCTATCAGATCGTTGTTTTGTAGGGTATCGCCAAGAATTGTACGGGCCAGGGTGCCCACCAGTATAGATTCTTGAAAAAAGTCTACCGGTAGCTGATAGAGGCTACCGGGATGGGAAAGCCCTAGACCCACTAGCAGCATTGCCAGGGATAATAGGCCACTGGCTGCTGGTCCGGCAAAGGCAATGTCGAACAGCACGGTGCGATTGGGTAGCACCGACTCAAACCGAGTCAGGGCACCAAAGCTACCTAGCTGCCAGGCGGGCAGGGCAAAGGGCGGACTGAGTTTGATGTTGTAACGTTTGGCTTGCCAGCGATGGCCGATTTCATGGATGGCCAAAATGGCGAAGATGGCGAGGGCAGTGGGTAATACTTCTGGCCAGCGGCCTGGTTGCTCAAACAGGTCAAAGTCCTTGAGTAGGGCTCCGGTTTCCAAGCTGGTGATAAATGTTGCGATCGCAAGCGCCACTGCCAACCCCTTTTGACGGATGTCAGCGGGTTTGGGATCTGTCTTGCTGGGCAGCGCAATGATGGCAGGTCGGTCTTCGGGGCCGTTAATTAAAAACAGCCGATACCGATCGTCCTCAAACTGGTTTTTCAGCTGAGCATTGAGGGCATTGATTGTCGTTTCAGCCTCGCCCCGCAGGTTGCCTTTAAAGAAAACACCGGCTTGATAGGGAACCGTCTCCGTTCTAAAGAAGGTATCGACGCCAAAAATAGATTCAATGGCCGCTAGATCCTCTGCTGGGATCGCTGGAGGCGTTTGGGGTGGGGCAGTTGCCTCAGGGGCACCGCTCTCGTCACTCTCCGTCTTAGGGCTCGTGGGGGATTCCCTACCTGCCTCCAGGTCTGGCTCGACCACGACGTCTACCGTCGGCAGGGGTTCGTTTTGGGAGACTGTAATGGGATCTTTAGCCTGGGCCTGACCTTCAGGGGCTGCTTTGGCCAGGGTTCTTAACTGCCGTCCTAAATATATGTAGATGGCAGTTGAAACCATCACAGCGACCAGGACCCAGGCAATGTTGAGATAGATGCCAAAGGTAAACAGTCCAAAAAATATGAGCCAAGGTAGCATCAGCACCACTGACTGTAACCAGGCGAAAATGCCCAACTTGCCGTCAGGACGGGCTCTGATAAATCCCCAAATGAGAATGCCAACTGCGGCTACTAAAATTAGAACCGTTATCATTGCGCAGAAAAACCGACAACACCATTAAAACTCTGCTGATAGTTTAAGGGTAGACGTCCCTTTCAGGTTAAACTCAACACCGCGAAGCTTTCTGCCAATTTATGTTATATGAGCGCCCAAGAGCCATTTGATCATGCTGCGACGCCAGCAGACTTGATGCCTCAGACTCCGAGGGCATCAGAGCGGTTTACCGTTGATTACAATCCAGACCCTGATTTTGCATCCATTGGGGATTTGCACCATGAGGAGATGGCAACGTTGCCCCTGAGCTCGCCCATGAAAGTGTCAGTGCAGTTATTGATTGCGATCGCATCCACCCTGATCACCTTTATTGGTCTGGTACTCGACAGCTTCTGGCTAATTTCGTTTGGCTCTTTAATCGCGTTAGCGATTTCGATCCGGTTGGCGATGCCCACCTTGCGGGCAGTGGTCAACGACCTATCTCCAGAGCAACGATCGTTGATTGTCGCCACCCCTGGCTTAATTCTCGGCATCTACGGCTTGATGCAAGTCAGTGGGATCAACCTGCGACTATTGCAGTGGGGGGCCACCCTCAACTGGAATGCCATTGGAGCCCTCGGTGATTTTTTGGGGGCCTTAGGACAAATATTTATCGCGATTTTGGCGCTCTATGTCGCTTGGCGACAGTTTATTATTTCCCGCGATCTAACCACTCAGCAGAATTTAATTACCCAGCAGCAAACCATTGATGCTTATTTCCAGGGCATTTCAGAACTGGTCCTGGATGATGAAGGCTTACTTGAAGACTGGCCCCAGGAACGCATCATTGCTGAAGCTCGAACGGCAGCTATTTTGGGCGGTATCGATGGCGATGGTAAAGCTAAAGTTCTACGGTTTTTGTCGCGCTCTAAACTACTCACCCCCCTAGCCCGTGATCAGCGGTTGGGACGCCCGATTTTAGATGGCTCTGGCGGCTACGCTGAAGATCGCCTTAATGGTGTACGGGTGATTGATATTGGCGTGATGCTGGCAGCGGCAGATATTTCCGGCAATGATCTACGTTGGGTAGACCTGAGCGGCATTAATTTAATCCGCGCCAACCTATCCCAATGCGAGTTAGTCCGCACCGATCTAACCCGCACGGTGTTATGTGACGCAGACTTATCTGGGGCCGATCTTATGGGCACCCGCTTCTTTCATGGCCCCCCCGAAACCGCCACACCTCGTACCCGTAACGATACACCTAACTATGAAACCGGCGAGTTTACCGGAGCTGTGGTAGAAGGCATGGATCTATCCAATGCCCAGCGCCTATCTGAAACCCAACGCTGCTATCTATGCACCTGGAGCGGTAGTAAAACTCGGGCTACTATTCCAGGTGGCTGTCGGGATATTCCAAATCGGTTGGGTAGATAGGGGAAGTCGGGAATAAGGAATCGGGTTACGCATACCTGCTTGTATAAAAAGTTCTTGTAAGGTTGAGCCAAGTCCAGTGTGATTTATCTATCAATCACATTAGGTTTGGGTAAATTGAAACTAGCCAGACCTGTTCCTGTTGGCTAATTGTTACCTTGAAGACAGTGGGGTCACACCCGCCATCAGTGGGGTCGCCCACCATCGGTGGGGTCGTCCACCATCGGTGGGGTCGTCCATCATATCTATTGCCCTTCTTCTAATCGTCCATGGTTGCCAAGAAACTTAAGAAGCGCTCCAAAAAACGTTCTCGCTCGGCTGCGCCAGAGCAAACGGCAGAACCCACCCTCACTCGCAAGGAGCAACGGGCAAAAGAGAGGGAAGTGGCAAAGGCTCGTTCTCAGCTGATTCAGTTTACGGTGCTGGCCTGTGTCGCATCGGGTTTAGTGGGTCTTTTGCTGGGCGTCATGGTGGAGCCCACCTTAGGCATAGCCGCCACAGCCAGTTTGCTATGTCTCAGTTTGTCCTTTAAGTATCAGCGATACGCCCTCTACGCATTTATCATCTATATCCCCTTTTCAGGGACGGTGACCTACATGCTAGGGGGCAATTCCTTATTACAGCTTGCCAAGGATGCTTTTTACGTACCTGCCTTGATTGGTGTGATTCAGATGTGCCGTAGAAAGCGTCAGAAGATTTTATTGCCGGAGGCATTACAACTGCCGTTGGTGCTGGTACTGGCGATTGTCATCCTCAATATTTTGCTGATTAATCTACCTCAGCAGCTCCAGGCACCTGGGGATGAAATGCCTCTGATGATGGGCATCCTGGGTCTGAAAATTTTGCTGGGATACCTACCTGTTATCACCTGCATTTACTATTTGATACGCACGTCGGAAGATCTATACTTTTTGCTACGGATCCAGGCCGTGTTAGTGCTCGTGTCCTGTGCTCTCGGGTTTGTTCAGTACCTGATGCTCAAAACCGGTGTTTGTGCTGGCACAGAGGGGATTGGAGCCCAAGGCGTAGACCTGTTTAAGGCGTCTTTGCGGTCCCGCTGCTTTGTGGGAGGCTCCCTGTTGTACAGCCCATCCCAAGGTCAGATTCGATTGCCGGGTACTTTTGTGGCCCCCTGGCAATGGGGTTGGTTTTTAATTTCCAGTGCATTTTTTAGCTTTGGTACGGCCTTTAATGATCGCTCTCCCTTCTGGCGATTAATCGGCATCATTTCCCTGATCACCGTATTCGTTATGTCGGTGATCTCTGGCCAGCGGATTGCCTTATTTTTGGTTCCCATTGTCGTTGGGGTGTTGAGTGTCCTAACGGGGCAGGTGGCTAACCTTAAACGCTTTGTGCCGATTGGTGTGATCCTGGGGCTGATTTTAGTGGGGCTGACGATTCGTAACCCAGAGTTAATGCAGGAACGTATCGATAGCTTTGAGGATCGATGGAATGCCTCTCCACCCCATGAATTTGTGATGCAGCAGTTTGCTGAGGTCATGGAGGCCCAAGAAGGCATCTTAGGTAACGGCGTAGCTAGGGCTACCAACGGGGCACGTTTGTTTGGCAAAGTACGTCTGGTGGAAACGTATCATCCTAAACTGCTCTATGAGCTGGGGCCTCTAGGGTTGTTGTTTGTGGTGATGCTCTATACGGCTCTGACCATTGCTACGTTTAAGGCTTATCGGAAAACAAGGGATAAGAACCTGCGGGGATATGCTGCCTCCATGTGGGTGTTTGTGCTCTTTATTAGCTTCTTTCCCTACTACTATCCTTTGGATGTGGACCCGGTATCGGTTTATTACTGGCTGGCAGCCGGGATCGCCTTGAAGATTCCTACCCTGGATAAGCAGGAGCGGGAATTGGCCAATCCCAGGAAGAAGAAGCGGTTGCGATCGCAGAAAAAAACAGCCCTAAAATCAGCTGACGTCGAGGAACCCCAACCCGTTTAAGACGATTCCTTCAAATAACTATGGATACGGATCTATTTATTTCAGTTGTCATTCCCACCTACGGCAGAGAAGCCGTTCTCTGTAGCACTATTGAAAATGTATTAGAGCAAACCTATCCAGCCTTTGAGGTGATTATTGTTGACCAGACCCAGACCCATGAGTCAGCAACAACAGCATTCCTCAATGCCATAAAAACAGATCCTAAAGTAACGCTGTATACCGTTGATTGGGCCAGTTTACCAGCTGCGCGAAACTATGCGATTGAGCGTTGTCATGGGGATATCATTCTGTTTTTAGATGATGATGTGGAATTGCCCCCAGGCTTTTTAGCAGCCCATGGGCAAAACTATAAAACCCGGTCTGACATCGGTGCCGTGGCCGGGCGTGTGTTTGATCGCATGAAGTTGGCAGAATCCAATGCCGCCAAGCAGATTGAAACCCTGCCGCCGGAGGCCATGGATCCCGGTATTGCCTGGTACTACATTGATTTAGTCCATACCGTGAACCCGCAGCAGGTATTGACAGCACGGGGATGTAACATGTCCTTTCGACGAGACGTGTTTGCAAACCACGGATTACGGTTTGATGAGCGTTTCCAGGGCAGTGCCGTGCGGGAAGAGTCGGATTTTTGCCTGCGTTTTCGACGCACACAGCTAAAGATTTGGTACGACCCAGAGGCCAATTTGATCCATTTGGGAGAAGAGACCGGTGGCTGCCACGATATCAGCACCCGCTCCCTTAAATACCAGCTGACCTTTTATCACAACCATTTTTTAATGGCATTAAAAAACCTGACACCATGGCAGTTGCTGCGACTGTCGGGACGTTTATTTGACTGCCATGTTCTGGGCAATCCCCCCTGTAATAAGAGCGGGTCGCCCATTAAAATTGTCACCCGGTTTGGTTTTTACACCCTAGGTTTTATCCAGGCTTGCTGGACCTTAGCAACCACCTTTAACAGTAAGGGACGGTTGTTTAGCCTACCGGCCCAGACTATGCCCCAGCCCACCCACCCCAACAATACCTCCACCAGGGTCGTTACTGGCTAATACTGGAGTACGGCAGACATCATCATCCAACCCATGAAAGTTTTAGTTGCCAGCCACAGCTACATTGTTGACCTAAACTGCGAGAAACTGCGGGAATTAGCCCACATGGGCCATGAGGTCACGGTAGTGGTACCAAAACGTTGGAATCCGGGAGGAGTACAAAATCGCATTGTTGAACCTGAACCGCGTCAAGAAGGCTCATTTCGCATAGTCCCCATCGCCAACTTTAGCCAGAACAATCAAGGTCTGCTGAGTTTTGGCTGGGGCATTGTTGACCTCCTGAAAACATTTAAGCCTGACATTATTCAAGTGGAGCAGGGGTCCAAATCTTTGGGCTATGCAGAATTGATCACCTTAAATCGTCTCCTGGGGGGTAACGCCAAAACTCTCTTTTTCACCTGGTGGAATCTGCCCTATGAGGTGAAATTTCCCCTCTCTCTGCTAGAGGGCTATAACCTGCGGCACACCGATGGCCTGGTGGTGGGCAACCAGGACGGAGCCAATATCTTAAAAGACCATGGCTACCATGGTCCGGTGCGGGTAATGCCGCAATTGGGGGTGGATGAAGGACTGTTTTGTCCGAAAGAACAGCCACAGCTACGACAAACGTTAGCGATTCCTGACCATGACTTTATCGTCGGATTTGTCGGTCGCTTTGTCCCTGAAAAGGGCCTTGTTACCCTATTCAAAGCATTAGAGACCCTAGTTAATTTATCCTGGACCCTGGTGTTACTGGGGCGTGGTCCCTTAAAGGAAGCGTTACAGAATCAAGCACAAGCCCTTGGCATTGCTGAGCGCATCCGTTGGATTGAAAGCGTCCCCCACGATCAGGTGCCCGACTATATAAACCTGATGGATACGCTGGTGCTACCTTCAGAAACCACCTATGAGTTCAAAACCCTGACCTCCGTGGGGTGGAAAGAGCAGTTTGGCCATGTATTAATCGAAGCCATGGCCTGTCAGGTGCCGGTGATCGGCTCTGATTCTGGAGAAATCCCCTATGTCATTGATGACAGTGGCTTAGTTTTTCCAGAAGGTGACCCCATGGCCTTGGCCGATCGACTAAGTCAGCTTATGCAACACCCTGAACAGCAGCAGGCCCTTGGGAAAAAGGGCTACGACAGAGCCATGACACACTATACAAATAAGGCCCTAGCAACAGAGCTACTGGCATTTTATGAAGCGCTACTAACAGCTTAGTAACGCCTTTTCAGACATGATCAATGTGCCTCCACTCCTTACTCACCATTTCCCCAACATCATCGTCAAGTTGCCACTTTAAGAAGCTTCATAATATATATTCCCAGCAAATCTTGTTGATGTTCCGATTAAAAGCAGGGTGAAGTTATCTAAACTAAGCCTATTCAACGAAATATATTGATGACAACCAGTGGTCATAACATCAGAACGTGTCAGTAATTCCTTAATCTGTCGGCTTACAGTCTTGGGCAGTGTTGCCTTTGTGATCTCCTCCTGTACTGGCGGCAGTGGCGGTGGCAGTTCAGCTACCCCCGTCTCCATCTCCGAACCTGATCAACTGGTTCTAGAAGTTCAACCCATTCAAGTGTGTGATGACGATGGTATCGTTTGCGCCCAGGTTGAGCTGTTTGAAGCCATTGCCGATAAAATTTGGGGTCAGGCCGGTATAGATATTGCGTTTCTGCCATTAAATCAGCTGAACGACAGCACCTATCTGACCACAGATGAAGATGAATTTATCGATCTGTCCTTCTCTGGCGATGCTGGGGATTTTGGGCGGCATCCCGACTCAACACGAACCGATGGCCCCATCAATCTTTGGTTTGTAGATGTGATCGAAACAACTACGGGTTTGGTGCAATTTGGTAATGCCTGGATCGGGTTAAACGGTGTGTTGGTCAGCGATGACATTTTGGACTTCAACAATGGGGCCGGACGCATTGATGTGATTGCCCACGAATTAGGCCACAATCTGGGGTTGAGGCATTCCACCTTTGGCGCAGGGGAGGCTGATAATGTGATGAGTAGTGGCGCTGTACGTACCGTCCCTGAATCGATTGACGATATTTTTCCAGACGGCGATAGGTTATCACGCTTAACCCCAGAGCAAATCGAACGGGCTCGGGAAAGCGACTTTTTGACTGAAGCAGAGCCGGATGACAACAGTCTACCGATTACGGAAGCAGATGCCATCCCTTTGCTATTGGCAGATGCGCTATCGGCGGATGAAGGTAGTCTGCCAATACCGGACGTATCTGCCATGCCTATGGCATTGGCAGATAGTCCAATTGCAACCATGGCTGGGAAACGGAGCCTGGCTCCTCAGCTATTAGCCTCCACCCAGGCTGTGGCAGCCGTTCCCGAACACTCACCGTCACCGTTGACCTGGCTATTGTTATTGCCTTTGGGTTATCGGGTTTATAGTCGAGTCAGTCGAAGCAAACGTTAGTCCTTTCGTTAGTCCTTTCTAAATTTATGGCCAGGGCATTAAACATTTTGCAAATTGTGCCTTCCATCTCGTTGGTATACGGCGGCCCCAGCCAGATGGTGCGGGGATTAAGTAGTGCCTTGGCCCGACAGGATGCCAATGTGACCGTACTGACAACAGATTCTAATGGCGATGAAGGCCAGGCTCCTTTAGATGTGCCTCTGAATCAACCTGTCGAGACAGACGGCTATCGCACCGTTTACTTTCGGTGCGCGCCGTTTCGGCGCTATAAGTTTTCTCTACCGCTACTGCAGTGGTTAAACCGCCATGGGGCCGAGTATGACATTGCCCATATCCATGCCCTATTTTCTCCGGTGACCAGTGCGGCGGCCACGGTGGCACGATGGCAACAACTGCCCTACATTTTGCGGCCCTTGGGCACCCTTGATCCGGCAGATTTAGCCAAGAAAAAACAGTTTAAGCAGCTCTATGCAGCGGTGTTGGAGCGACCTAATATTCAAGGCGCAGCGGCGCTCCATTTCACCAGTCAACAGGAGGCTACTGTATCAGAACGCTTTGGGGTAACAACGCGAGATATTGTACTGCCCTTAGGAGTGACCACCCCCAAGGCAGTCAGTGCGGATGCTGGAGATATTCGACAGCGCTATGACATTGCAGAGGGTGTGCCCATCGTCTTGTTTATGTCGCGAATTGATCCTAAAAAAGGGCTGAATTTATTACTGCCTGCCCTAGAATCGCTGCGTCAGTCAGGTAGTCAGTTTCACTTTATGCTCTGTGGTGGTAACCCCCAAGACCAGGGCTATGTAGAGACCATCAGTCAGCGGATAACTCATTCCGTACTCAATGATTGCACTACGATTACAGGGTTTGTCTCTGGTGAACTGAAGACCCAAATTTTGCAAGCGGCGGATTTGTTTGTTCTACCGTCCTACTATGAAAACTTTGGCATTGCCGTGGCGGAGGCCATGGTGGCAGGCAAACCAGTGGTAATTTCAGACCAGGTCCACATTTGGCAAGACATTAAAAACAGTCAAAGTGGCTGGGTTATGAACTGCGATCAGACTGCTCTGACCCAAACTCTACATGATGCTCTTGCCGATTCTGGAGAACTCCGTCGGCGAGGAGACAATGGCCGTATGTTTGCCCGGGAGAATTATGGGTGGGATGCGATCGCATCCCGTATGCTCACTATATACAATCAGCTTCTGAAGATAAACTGAATAGTTGAAGTGAACCCGTATCTTTTATTTTGTAGAGATATTAATGGTTTGGATAATGTCTTGTGAGTCTGGCATGGATCTGGACATGCTCAGGTGGCCGATCGCAGTGAAGTTCAGCTGTAAGCCTAAGACATTTGAGGCATAGGTGGGAATGCCAGCATGAAATTGAAATTGCCTAAGGTGATGACAGGTTGAAATTTGATTGGTTTGATAGTTGGCTTGGATGTCCGTGGTGTTGTAACGCTTGATTAAGCTGTCGTGGTTGGTAAGTAAACCGCCGATGACCAGGGAAGCTCGCTTTTCGAGATCACTTGGAGTTTTGTCGTAAAGTTCAATTACAAAGTCTTGCTGGAATTCTTGGGTAATGGTTAATGGAGCTGGAGGGTCAGGCTGTGTTGAAGAATGAGATAGTTGCTGTAGGGGGTGATCAACCTGGAGTTTGCTGAGGTAAAGGGTGAGATAAGGTAAGGTAATGCTAGTTGGGTCAGTAATCGGAGTTACTCCCCAATGATTATCATCTTCAGGAATCTCTTTTTTTAGGTCGAGTTTTAGGGCGTCGGTGATGGCCTGTAGGAGATGGTGGATCACAGGAGTAGCCTAGGGGGTTTCTGCTATGGAGGGGATTGCCTTATCTAAATTAGTGGAGGAAAGTGGGTGGCCGTTGTTGTCGGTTGCAGAATCATTGGGTTGGGTTTCATCTGCCTTGGCAAGTTCTTCTTCAATGACTTGAATGGCACCACTGATGCGTAATAGTGTTTCGCGAACGTTATTCTGTTTTGCTTCTAGATCAGCAAGAACTTTTTGACCTGACTCAAGTTCGGTTTTGAGTTGTTGGAGACGTTGTTGAAGTTGTTGTTTCATATTAGTGAAATTTATTTTTTATTGAGCAAATTATTCCAGGATATTTCTCAGTATTGTTGATTTAAGCCCTCAGTTGAGCTTTTCACTATGGAGCTATAACCTTGCTCGGATGCCGCCATTGGTGGGTTACTCTAATTTTATTATCTATGTCAACCCATCCTATCCAATAGAGATCTTGCCATCCAGGAAGATTTGCAATGGCTCTTGTCATTGTACCCACTGACTGATTAGCTAATTTGTCTTTGAAATACTTTAAAATAGGATGGCCAGGGGTGCCCCATTGATCGCTGCCACTACAGTCGATAACATTTAACTTCTCAAACATAGAACCGATTATATGTAATGGAGCTGCTGGTTCAGTTGTTCCGATGCCAACGCTACCCTGAACTAAAAGATTACCAGTGCCCCCCCATTCTTTGCCAATCGTGACACCTTTTTTGTTCAGCAGGTATAGGATCTCTTCTCCAGATATATGCAATCGTCCTGGGCACGTAATGGTTCCTTTATCGCTAACTGTTAAAGTGCCATTACTTTTGAGAGATAGAACAGTTTTATGAGTGTTGAAGCTGTTGTCAGTTAACTTAATATCTAGCTGAGTCCGAGAATCTGTACCTACATTTTCGTATCGCCCCAGGGATAGAGAGACTTTATTGCCATAGGCCTGGCCACCTACACCTTCCCTAACGAGATGTAAAATATCGCGGATACCGTTGGGATTATTGCCACCATTGTGGTTCGGGTCAAAGATGGTTAAGGCGGCCTCACCAAACGTACTAAAGCCACCGTCATGCGCTATTTTTTGATTGATGGTTAGTTTTGATAAAGGCGCTGTATTGTAAATGCCAACGTTACCGTTGTCTTTGGCAATGAACAATGCAGTTTTCCCTGCAGAATCGTGATGGTGGCGCAAGAAGTTTAAGCCATGGATTATTTCCCGTTCGTCATTTTCAATCGTAAAACCATTGTTGTCATCATAAATTTTGAGTTTAATGCCAGCTCTATATTTATGCCCACCTGCAGTACTGATTTTAATATGGTTATCTGATTGACTAAAATCGCCAATTTGGAGCTTTTCAGTAGGAGCTGTTGTGTTAATACCAACATTGCCTGCTGTTACACCAGTAGCCTCATCAGTTTTACCGATGATGGTTAACCTAGCACCAACGCTGCCTGGTGCATCAAAATGAATGGTCCCTGGAGCGACGCTTAAAACGGTATCATCCTGATAATCTATGTGTCCTCCTAAGCGAGATGTGCCACTGACATCCAGGCCTTGACCTGTCGTGTCTTTGGTGGCAATTTTGGCACTGCCATTGATTTCAAGGGTTATATTGCCAGTGACTGCTAGCTTTGTATCGGCATTTTGAGGATCCGCAACAATATTGACGCTATTAGCCAGTGTTAGCGCCCCTCTAATGGTGAGTGGTCCTTCCAGGGTGTCGGCTCCCTGACGATTAACTTTGGCTGATTCTAGCCGCACTACTTCTTCCATCGCGGCATTCCAATCGGCAGCTTTTATCAGACCACCAGGTTTCTGTTCTTCAGGAGCAAAGGGGCCGGTCATAAAAGGGAACCTCCAAACATCTAAAACCTTATAAAATCAAGATGAGATACTAAAAAATGATTTCCCAAACCAGGGTGAGTTTAAAGTCTTTAGTTTTACTAATATTTGGAAAAACAACTCGGTTATACATAATGCCTGCGTTGGGGTCTCCGGCGTTAAATAGACCGGCTTCTCTGAGTTCGTAGGGTTTGCCTCCATTGTCAGACGGGTTGGGCTCTTCGAAGTCGAGATCAGCGCTAAGAACAATGCGACGGCTTTTTTGCTCTTTTTCTCCAGACTCCGTTGGTACAACCATTTGAATATCGGTTAAATCTTTGGCTAAATTGAGTCCTTTTAGTTCTTTACGAAACACTTCTTTGGCTAACTTTGTATCCGTGTCTGGATTGACTGGCTCACCGCCTGTGCCAACAGCAATGTAGCGAATAGGGTCAATGGCTTGTTGGGCAAACAGTTTGGCAACTAAATCACGACCAGAATAGACAATCGCATTGTTGGTGGCAGTGGTATCGATCGGCTGCCCGCTGGCATCGTATCGGTGGATGGTTAAACGGCCTCTCATGTCCAGTGCGTCAGCAATTTTCATAGTGAACCTGTCCTATGTGAACCTCGGTAAATAGCAACCTAAGCAAAGCGATTCCCGGAATTAAACTCGGTATAGTCAAAGACACCCGAGAGATGAAGCTGATCGGTTAAGTCATGGTGAATACCCTCGGGATAGGGTTGGAGCTGACTGCCGATGTCGAAGTTGGCTTCTTTGATTGGGTGCTGTTCTGTAAATGGCGATCGCACCACCGTCAGCCAGTCGATAAGAGCATGGTACTCTGTAAAACGCTTGCTATAAGCAATCACAGATAGCACCCCTGCTGCTTTCACCTGATCAATAATGGCAGGAATCTGGCGACGAGGATGGTCTTCTAACTCACCAAATTTATCGGTAAAACCAGGAATATCCCAAGGCACCTGGACTCGAAACGAACCAGGAATTTTGCGAATGACCTCAACGGTAAGATGGATGCCATAGTTGCTTACCTGTTGATGGGTGAGGGGGACGGGCTCATTGATGGGAACATCAAACCGCGATAAGTCAAACAGAGTTTGGTCAAACCTACCTGCGGGTTCACCCACCCTGGCTTCGATCCGCCAGTGGGATTGTCCCGTGGGCAATAGTGGAGGACTCTCTTGGGCCGGGATTTCTATCCCATTTAAAAATAAGCGCCCATCGGCCAGGACCTGTAATACATCTTCATTTACCCTGAGGGTGCCCTGGTACTCAAAAAAATCTTGGGTGTCTATATTGATAAACCGTAGATGAGTCAGGGGCTGTAATACAACTGCATTGGCCTGGTTATCTGCCCTGCGCACGTCTTGAATTTGGAGGCGTAGACTGGGTGCCGTTGGAATAACATTGGGGTTATTGATCTCGAACTGCTGTGGTAAGGACAGGTCTACCGTCTCAGTTGACGATGGAGCCAGCGCAAAGGGATGAATTTCAAAATGATCGCGGATCAAGTCTGGCAGATATTCTTCGATTTGAATCTGGGCCTTTGCCGCCTGGGATGCGGAATCATTACCAAAGATACCTAAGTTGGCTGCCACAATGTCTCGAATACCGGCTTTTGTCGCTGCGCCCTGCCGCAAGACTTTGATTAAGGCTTTGAGGCGATCCCGATAGGGAGCATAGCTTTTTTCAATCTCATTGGGGAACGCGGTTTCGATCAGCGCTCGATTAAGAATTTCTAAGGGCAGCCCATGGGTGGGAGCCTGCTGTAGCAGTTGTTGGATAGCAGGCGTCAGAATTGCGGTGGGGAACTGCTCCTGATTTTTGCGGTATAAGCCCGTGTCTTTTAGACAGAGGTTGAGGCCATCGGCCAGGGCATTGCGGACGCCCCTGGTTTGTGAGGCCGTGCGGGTTTGAGGATCTATCGCGATAAATAGACTTACAGCCTGTTGCGTTTCACGGGGAAGACAACGCCACAGATATCGGGCAAAGCCGGTGTGGCCAGTGTGGAGTTTTTGGGAGAATTCGGGCAGTTGTTTGATGGCACCGGGATAAAATTGGGGATTTACCTGAATCAGCTGCGGTGTACCGCCCAGACGTTCTAAATAGAGAGAGAGTATGTTATCCAAATCGCCCAGTAGGTGACTGCTAAATCCTTCAGAGCCCTGGTTGTCTGCGGTATCGACAAAGTGCGATCGCATCACCCGCAACAGATCTGTATCGGCCTGTTCCAAAATCTCGCCAAACACCGTCAACACATCTGGCAACAGCCCCTCGGTTCCGTCCGCCTGGTAAAAGGAAGGGAAACGACTGAGAAGACTGAGGGTTTTTCCGGTGGGGGGCATGGGGATGACTTATGGATTAGACAGCGGCCAGTCGATGGTGACGGTAATGGCCTCAGCCGTTAAGGGCTGGAGAACGGCACGTTCGGTGAGACGAATCAGGATGTCACCGCCGGGTGGGAATAGGCCCAGGATGGCGAGGGTATAGTTGGAGCCTTGTAGTAGGGCTTTGGTTTGTTCGGCTAACTCAGCGGCATCTGGCGCATCTGGTGCGGTCTGAATATCGGCGCGATCAAGGCTATTAATGTGGGTGCCGATGGCGTTGAATATGTCTGTTTTAAACGAGTCATAGGCACGAGATTGGGCTGGTTCAAATTTAGTGAGCTGAGGGACAAAGTCGGGTAAGTGAGTTTTGAGGGTTTGCTGAATGGCGGTCTCTAGGGCGGCTTGATTGTCGAAGGGGGTGCCCGTGATGTTGAAGTGCAGGGTGAGATTCGTAATACTGATGGGAATGGTTTGGATGTCGGTTGCGATCGCAAACTCCGTAGCCAATCGGGGTCGTTCAAACTGATCAACCCGAATCTCATTACCATCCAGGCGATCTGCCTGCAGCGTTCGCATCTCTCCCGTAGACCGCCACACTTGCACATCATCCTGTCGCCAGTTAACTCCTAGCACACCCTTCACCTCGCTAGCCAGGTTTGCCAATTGGCCCATGTCCACATTTTGCTCGGGTTGGAGTCCGGTCAGATAAGCGCTCAGCTGTTGTTCCACTTCAGCCTGGATTGCCCGCTTGTCTGCGACCGTTGCCTTAGGGGCAACCGTTAGCTTCAGGGCACCGGAGATGTCTAGATCATGTTCATAGATAAAGGCAAGACCCAGCTCAGCTTGTTCGACTAAACTGACCGGGATGGCGTTGCTGGTGTTGTTATCGGCCATATCGGCCCAAAATTGAGGAACCAGCTCAACGGTGGCCTCAAAATTTTGGTCGGGAGCCACCGCCTCAAGCTGCTGGATCAAACGCTGTCGCTGGATCGCCTGGGCCGGTCGCAATCGATTAAAAAAGGTTTGCAGAACATCCTCAATGCTGCGATGCAGCTCATCGCT
Source organism: Leptothoe sp. LEGE 181152 (assembly GCF_032906605.1). NCBI lineage: Bacteria > Bacillati > Cyanobacteriota > Cyanophyceae > Nodosilineales > Cymatolegaceae > Leptothoe > Leptothoe sp. LEGE 181152. The sequence continues at coordinate 464,498 of NZ_JASATU010000017.1, read as the reverse complement.
GAGCCCCGTTGCCTGTATATAAACCTGTACTACCAGCGGTTTAATTTCTGTAGCCACCCGCAGGTGGCGGGGTTCAAACTTTTCATGGATGTCGGCCTCTAGTCGCTTGGTGGCGGCATCATGGGTTTGTTCTGGGGACGCTGCCAGGGTTGTGGTCAGGCTAAAATCCACCAGGTCATTGACAGCTGCCGGGGACAACAGGGTTTGCGTAAGTTGTGACATCAACAGCGGTTGCCCCATGCTTTGTTGCTGCAAATGCTCGGTTAGATCGGCCTGGAGCTGCTGCTCCAGGGTCTGGCGTTCTTCGGTTGACCAACGTCGCCCTGGGGTGAGTTCAACGAGAAATACGCCGTCTAATTGGATCGCCTGGGCAGGCTTGGGCAAGACATAGATGCCAGCGGCGCGGGAGCGGTCGATGGCGGTTTCTAGGGCCTGTACCTGGGTGGGGTTAGTAAAATCGACACCATCCACAAACACTTCGATCAGGCCAAAATCTTTTAAGACAATGGCATTGTCATTGCGAATGGTGACAACGACACCGCCATCCAACTCCAGCGGTTGCCACGGTGCCGCTGCGTCTACTTGCCCAGCTTCTCCACGCACAACGGCTTCTACGTCGACCTTTTGGGATGACTCTGGATCAGGATTGGGGCTTAGCCTGACCAGGGTGCGAGTTTTAAACCGGTTTCCTCCTGGGTCTAAAACCAGCTCGGTGCCCCTGGGGATTGTGATTTCTGTTGTGGTTTCTGTTGTAGTTTCTGGATCAGGGGTCAGGGTTACCTGGCCACGGGCAAAGTGAAAATTCTCTCGCACCTGCACTTCTTTCACACCGGGCAGGTTAAAGATGGCATTTTCGACGGTGGTGACATTGGCCCCGCTGGTGGCTAGTAGCGCGGTTTTGGCCCGTGCTCGCAGGTCGTCATCGGTTTCTCGGTGTTTGCCAGTAAATCGAATCGGTTGTTCATTGGTAACGGTTTTGATCCCCGATAGGGGTTGGGGCATGACTTCAATGGTGTTGGCCGCTGTCGCTTCACTGTCCCCCGGTGCGATCGCTTGCACCCTCACCTGTACCTGGTTGTCGGTTGGACCTAGCTGTTTGGTTTCCACCGTTTGATATGACTTTTTAACCGTGTCGGCGTCTTCGCTGGTGGTCACCACAAACCCCAGGGGAATTTCTAAGGTTTCATCAATGCCCAGATCCCGCTCAAAGGTGACCAGCCCGGTGGCAAAATCTGGTTCTCCGCGCTGGATGCCCAATACGGCCACCACCCGCTCTAAATGAATACCGGTGGCGGTTTCGACAAATCCCGACAGATATACCTGATGCATTTGCTCATACAGCAGCGCCATTTCGTAGGCGAAGGTTTCGTAGAGGGTGCGGGCAACACTGCCGGTTTCAAAGTCAGAAATGCTCGCTGGGGTGCGATCGCGCATTTCCGTAAACAACTGAGAAAAACTTTTTGGTTCAAATGCCATGGCGTTAGCCCCCCAACCCCAATGCCAGGTCCAGTGTCAGCGGCTCATCGTCATCGATGGGGCGGACGATTACGGTAACGCCTAAAATATCTCGCGCCCCCCCCCGGGATGGAGGCGCAAATACAACATTAACCACTTCTGAAATGCGAGATTCTTGGGCCAGACAGTCCCGAATATACATTTCTGTCAGCAGCTGGGTGCGACGGTTGTTGGGTTCTCCGACCAGTTCATGTAGGCGAGAACCATAGGTGCTATGCCCCAAAGATTTCAGCTCACCCTGGCGGGTATGGAGACGATTTAGCAGGGCCTGGGCCAGATTGTTGCGTCCGCTGACGGCAGCAATATCTTGCTGTTCCACCGTCAGGTCAACCCCCGCCCGAGCCGCTACCGGCTGACCCATCTGACGGCGGGTGAGTTTGAGATCAATTTTATTCAGCCCCTCTGCCATTGACTCTCTCCTAAACACCCACGTTATGCTTGACTTTTTACCTTTAAAACAATCTGATCGATGAGCGTCTGGGGCAGGTTCACCGTTGCCTTAGACAGGTCCAGACGACCTGTAACGGTGACGTTGCCATTGACCGTAACATGACCATTGACGGTTAAATGGTTACCGACAGTTAAGTTCTTGTCTACCACTAGATTGTTGTTTGTGGTGACGTTGCCATTGATCGTGACCTGGTTTTGGGGCGGCACAGACAGGGCGATATTGCCATTCTCTGCAATTTCAATACGAGTTTTGTGGCGCTGTAGCACAATATGGTTAGGCCGCACGTCTAACGAGGTTTTAGCATCTGGCCGTAGCCGGATGCCATTTTGTTGATCAACCACTAACTGGTTGCCGTTATTGGTTTCTAGTCGAATGCCCTCATCCTGATGCAATGAGACTACGGCATGGCCTGATTTATCACCCTTATGGGGGCACTGGCTGTCGGTGCCTTCGCACCAGTTTCCCTCTTGCTCATCTAGGGGCTTTTCCACCCGGCTGGGCATATCGTAAGGACAGATAAAAATCTTTAGGTAAAGCGGTTGTTCAAAATCAGGGTTTTCCGTTGGCTTGGGGCCTTCAATCTGGCCGGTATTCACATCAAACTTATAATCGCTATTGGCCCCTTTAATGCGCACCATCCCTTATCCCACCTTTGTATTTCGTGCTTTTGCCTGAATCGAGTTAATCTTTTCTGTGGGGACCATAATCGGGCAGGGTGCGCCTAGATTTCCCACATGTTGATGCATGCTAAGAATAATATCGTCATTGTCTGCCACCGCATTACCGGGCATGCGCCCGCCGATTTGCACCGACCCGGTTGTCGCGTCTCCGACTTTGATCGAGCCCATGCTTTTGACGGTGACGCTACTGCTGGCGGCATCCAGGGTAATGCCACCTCCCTCTATGTTGAGTTTACAGGTGCCATTGTCGATGGAAACATTGCCCCCAGAAAGGGTAATGGTACATTGCTGGTTTTTGATAGTAATATTGTCGTCTTTAACGCTCACCTCACTCTTTTCGTTAACGGCACTGAGTTCACCATCTTTTACGGTTACAACATTTTTTTCATCTTTACTGGTAAGGGTGACTGCGCCTTCTGTATCAATTTTGAGGCTGCCGCCTTCTTTTAAGCCATGCTGCAACAAAAATTCTTTTTCTTTATTAACAGGCGGCTGGTCGGGGTCATTGTAGAGGCGACCGATAATGACTGGAGCGTTAAGGTTGCCGCCGATAAAGGTGACTAGGACCATATCGCCCACGTTGGGGATATTCACTAGACCTAGATGGGGTGTGGTAACCGGCACCTGGCGTAGTTCAAAGTCTTGGCCGTCGGGTTGTTTTTTATTTTTAAGCTTGATCGAACATTGATAGTTTTCTTTGTCGCTGTCAGATTTGTGAGGGAAGATGGCGGTGACAATGCCCAGCTCGGTGGTGTAAATCTTGCGGGCCTCGTGGGCGGCTACCTTTTTCATGACGCCGACAATGGAATCCATCAGGTTTGCTCCCAATCAATGGTGGTATAAAAGCCTTTGCGGCGGCTGAGGTGATGGGCGACGCCGGTAATTTTGAAGGTGCCATTGTGTTGGGTTTGGGGCATCTTTTCAATTTTGATGGCGTCGCCTAGCTTGATGTTGGGGTCGCCTAGGACGCGTACCTGGCCTCGTTGTTTTTGTTGTTTTTGGGCTAGCAGAGCCTGAGCCACTTTGTTAGCAACGGCCTGGGTGCGAGCGGTGGGGTCAGCGATGCGTAGTTTTGTGCTGGTGCCGCCTCCGGCGGTGCCTTTGACGTTTTTTTTGGTGAGCCAGCTATAGGCTTGGTCGCCCTGTCCTTGGCTGGCGGGGCTTTCGCCGTAGACTTCGACGGCGGTGATGTTGGGTGCGGGTTGGGCTTGGTGATAGTTTAGGATGTTGTTGCCGTAGGTAAGGGTGTGGGTGGTGGTGGGGTTGTATTTGGCGAAGACAAGTTTGTCGTCGGTGTTGGCGTAGAGGTCAACGTTGCATTGGTGGGCGAGGTGGGCAAGGTGATCGTAGGTGGATTGTTGGTCGCCGATGGTATAGGTGGGGAAGGTGAGGCCGTTTTCGATTTTGGCGGTTTTTAGGTTGAGGCGACTTTGGGCGATGTGTTTGACGATGTCACCGGCGGTGGGTTTCTCGTAGAGGAGGTTTAGGTGGGTGGTGGTGAGGGTATGGAAGGTGCTGAGGGCTTCGATGGTGATGTGATCGATGCCATAGTTGATGGTGTGGGCGGTGCCGGTGAAGATGGGGGTAGTAGTGGTGCCATAGCCGAGGGCGACGGTGATGGGAGCGTTGGGGGAGAGGGAGAGAGTAGAATGGGAGGCAAGAGTAATGTGGCAATAATGGGAAGGAGCAAAGAGAGAAGCGTGAGAGAACAAGGATATAAGAAGAGGACTATCTTTGGGAATATAGAGAGCAGAGGCGATAGCAATTCTATGTGCTATGGAGTGCATTACTTGTTTCCTCACAAGGAGTGAGCAATGAATTCTGCGATCATTACTTAATGGTTGGATTGCTTTTGAACTTGTCTGACGTCACTTCAAATAATGTAGACCCACATTTTGCAAAAGAACAATCAGATCTAAGCCTGACTTTTTGCCCATTTCTTCAAGAATTTGGACGGCAAATTTCATGTTTGGCATTTCTTTAAGCATAATTTTTTTTTCGTCATCCGAAGCAGATTCACGTTTTTGCTTTATGGAATCACAAAGAACATCTATGAAATTAACAAACAGGAGCTTTTGCCTAAAAGCATCTACCTCAATCAAGTTAAAGTTAATAACATCATTTAAACCCATGAAGCCTGGAGCATCATCCAATTTACTTTTTTGAGAATAGTTATTAAAGAAAATTTTTATTAATGCAAGCATTATGATGTTTGATATTTCTTTCTTTTCATCTAATGCTCCTTGAAGACCAGAAAACTCATCCTCTTTAAGTGGAATAAATTTTCTCGAATTTATTATTGATTTTTTGAAAAAATCTAGAAAAGAAGCTCTTTCATCAGAGGTTATAAAAGTCTTTTTAACACAATTAATTAGAGCGGCGTCAATTATTTGATATGAATCAAGATCTAATTGTAAGTTATGTTCTCCCTCTAATATTTTCTTCTGTATTAAGCTCAAAACTGCTGAATGTCCGTCAAATTTGAAGGTAGTCTTACTAGTAACTCTGATACTAGACATATATTGATATCTTACCCAAAAAGCTATCCAATCAAAGTTGATTGTCGTAACTTTAAATCGATTGATTAGATCTGCATGACATTCATAAAAATGATATAATAATCTCTTATCCTCCTGAATTTCTTTAATAACTTCGAGAAAACCTTCCAATATTTGATTCCGAATAATTGTCCAGTTCGGAAAATCTTTAAGATCGATTTTATTGCTTCTAGTGCTAATTACTTTAAATTGGGAGTATTTTTTTGCTATGCTAAGTTTAAATATAGAATCATAAATTTTTCCATCATCTTCGAATATTTCACGAACTAACGGAGGTATATCCTCTATAAAAATTGAACAAATAAACTTTTTAAAAAACCATCCATGATCAAAATTGCCTAATATTTCACTAAGATCAGGAAAATATATTGGGTCGGCAGAGTTTGTAAGTTCTTTTCCAGTACGAGTAGTAAAGTCTATATATTTTTCAATTGGATTATCCCCTTTACCTTTAGACGTAATAACAGAAATAGCTTTATTTAGACTCTCAGGATTGAAAACAGGTAGAAATGAATCATTGTCTATTACACTGATAGGATAGTTAACTTTGTTATCTTTGCTATAGGTTTTATCTGTGTAAATAGCATTTCCCAGATTGAGTGTTTCTCCAAAGCGATCTCCATTTCCTAGTAAACAATCAGCTGCCATAACGCGGCCTATATTTATCATGAAGTCGCGATTCGCGAGAATTTCTTTATTAGAATAAAACTTATTGACAATAGATCTAAGCTTTTTGTCTGACTTAAGCTTTTCTTTTATTGTATCGTTATTAATGGTTATACTATCTCGTCGTGTTAACCCGTTGTCTTTGGCCCAGCCAATCAAATCAAAAATTACGTTTTCAAAACCTCTTGATTGACCCCACGAGTTTCCGGATGAATGATATTTTAGATTTTTCATGACTATCAGATATTTTGAAGAGTCAAGAGATGTGAGGAACTCATTATATTTTTTGCTCTTTTTATCATTTTTTTGCTTTGAAATATCTGTTCCTCGTGTTTTAATATGTTCAATCAGCTTGTGGGAATTAAGTATATCGGGACTAGATGTCTTGAGATTAGGGAAGTAACTTCCCTTCTTTTTGCTTAAGTTTAATGGTATAATCAAGCTTTTAGGAGTTCTCGCTTTTCCTAAGTCCTTCAATACTCCTTCAGCAAATAGTATCTGTTGTGGAGCATCCGTAACCTTGACAACATATTGTCTTTTACGTTTGAGATTAGTATTTATATAAATCACGCCACCTTTTTGTCCCTCTTTAGAGATATCTATGTCGGTCAGATATTTCCACCATTCTGCTGCCTCGAAGAACTCTCGGTGATGTATCTTTTTTAGGGTTGTAGGAGATAATCTAGGCCTAGATTCAAATTGGATTCCTCCTTGACCTGATCGAGACCTTCCTTGGCCCAGTAGTCGAATTGCTCCTTGGCCCAGTCGAATTGCCCTTCGTCTATTTCTATTCCCTTGTACATTTGCTGTTGTATCGCTATTTCCTTTAGTTGATTTGTTGGCTTTATCTGTACTTTTCATGGTGTCACCTGATGATATTTAATTTGAAATTATTCACTAACAACCCGAAAAAATTATTTCCCATGGTTTATCTTCATTCTCAAATTGTAATGAGCAACCTTCTGATTCTAGGGAAACCTGATGAACTAGAATTCCATCCGAATCGACAATACCCTTACTCGGTTGTAAAACACCGTCATCTAAGATATATCTCTTTTCGGCTTTCTCCTTAACCAATAATTGCAGCGTTGGTGGATCATCATCATAAAAATTGCTTTCTTCATCTAATTCAGCATCTTCTAGCAAAATCTCAAGTGCTTCCGATTCATCCTCAAACTTCAACACAACAGAAAAAGCCTGCTGACAAACCGGATGCACTAAAATCCCATCCTCATCCACCGTTCCCTCACTTGGCATCATCATCCCATCATCCAACCGATACCCCACCCCCGCTTTCTCTTCAACAAGTAAACTCAACATGCCAAAGTCATCGTCATCATCAAAGTCCGGTAGTTCTGTATAAAAATACGTCCAAGCCACCAATGGATAGCCCATCTTATCCGTCCCCGGCTTGCCATCATTCATCGTCAACCGCAGCTGATACGGCCCCTTCTCCGGTGGCAAATACCCATTCGGAAAATCTGGCTGATAATTATCCACCACCAGATCATTCCAGGCAATACTCCCCACCCAAGGAATCTCCACCTCTTCTCCATCTTTAATCTTGCTGCCAGCTACCAAACCACCCCGTCGCAGATAAGTACTGAGCATTCCCTGATCCCATACCGTTTCCCAAATCGCTTCAGGATAACCCGGTGCAAATAGCTCAAACTTAGCTTTATAAAACCGATCCATATTGCGTACTTTCCACGCAATCAATGGATTCTGTACCCGCGAGATAAAGCTAAAGGTTTCTGATACCTCGGCAAAGTATTTCCCCTTTTTTGTATTGTTCCCTTTGCCGTTGTTAAATGTTTCCGATACCTGATCTCCCAAGATCAACGACAACCGAGTCACGCCATGGAAGGGACTGCTGCTCACCGTCGGTGGGGCAATGCCATATCGCTGGGGCAACGGCTTTAGGCTGAGCCGACGTGGGGGTTGCTTGGTCGGTTTGCGCGGCTTGTCTAACCCCATCAACGGCGGAAACGGATAATCTGCCCCTGGTTTATCCAATGGCTGTTGTTTGATTAATTTGGTCGCTTCAACAGGCATTTGATATATTTCTCCCTGACACCCCTGCCGTGTACATACAAGTATTGGAATTTAGTGTTGGCGGTTGCATTACCCCCTCTAACTCCCCCTAAAGCCCTCCGGGCATGGGCTAAAGCCTAAGGTAAGGGGGAGAACTGGAGTTTCCCCCTTGGTAAGGCTACGGTGTACACACAACTGGAAGATGATTGGCATCGAGTATGATAAACAACGGTTCCCCTTCGTAAGGGGAACCAACGGAGGGGTCTTCGGTCGTTAGCGCTAGTTATCCAGCCCCCTCCCTGACGGTTCCCCTTACGAAGGGGAACCCCTAGTAGGCCATATTGAAACCTAGGATTTTTAAGGGTTTTAGCCATTCTCTCTGACTTATGTATACACCGTAGCTTGGTAAGGGGGAATTAAGGGAGGTAAGGCAGGATTCTGAACTCCCTGCCGAGATGTTTGTACACCGTAGCCCTGACAACTCCATATAAATCATGACTAAATTTGAACCTTTGAATGTAGAGATTTTCCATGGAGCGTCTCTACGATATTTTAGAAATTCCTCCTAATATTTTGGGAATTTATTAATGGCTTCTACGCCATCTCCTCAGGATCGCCTGCTCCAAGGGGAAACTCCCAACTAACGGGTTTTGTAGCATCGTCCTCACTAGGCCATAGGGTCAAATTGGCCTGTGTAGCCGTTGGCGATACGGCCTGACTCATATAGCCATTAACATCTGTAGTACCCGTGTAGGTTTCACCACTGACCTCTAGCTCATAGCGCTTATTGGCATAGAGTTCATCATTCTCATCAGTAAATGAATAAGAGAAATAGGCCTTGAGTGTCTTTACTTGAAATACATACTGACGATTACGGGGATCATCTGGCCCAAAGGCTTCAATTTGTACCTGTTTGACCCGTTTTTCAGGAATAAAAATCTTGTCATCTACAAACAATTCACCATCCGGTCGCTGCCGCCGTAGATTGTTATTCTCAGGATGATAAAAAATAGTATCTGTCGAACGAAACCCCGCTGTATGGGCAATGCCCGTTAGCGTATCGCCTAACTTAACAACATAAACCTCACCTGAACTCTCCATAGATAGCCACCTTTTAGGCCGTAAACTTAATTAATTTCTCAGAAAGAGAGATATAACACCAAATCCGAATTCATTAAGCCCAATTAAAAATGAACAATCCTGTAGGGGCACTCCCTTGTGGATGCCCTTCGATACCGGACTTAAAAGTCATCTTTGCTTACAATATATTCTACGTGAAAAAACACTTTTAAAATGTTTCAATTTGTGCAGTCTTTTCGGGTGGCAATTGGTATCTTCTTTTACATTTTTATAATTCTTTTTTACAAAGGCATGGCGGCTAACAAACCATTAAAGCTAACCCCCAGCTTGTCTACACCGGTCTCAATCTCTTCACTCAGGGCATATAGTTTTTCAAACAATGCGTCAAACAAGGTTTCAATGCCTAACTCATCCTTGAGCTGAATAATCTTTTGATATTGCTCATTTAAGGGTTTAGCAATTAGCTCAACTGGATGAAATAGAGTTAGCTTTCCTAGCAAAACTTCGCGAACTAGAGTTGTCAGGCTCAAAATAGGGGCAGTTTGTTTTAGATCTGCCATTGTTAGCTCTTTGGGTAGATTTTCTGCTTGATTCACCTGCCAGCTCACGTCTTCGGGGATAATCACGTCACCCGCTCGGCCCAAGACCAAAGACTGTACTGGCATCTCCAAAGCGGCGACACCAGGTTCAAAGACTTTGTCCTCTAAGGTTTCAAACCAGATATCCCCCATGGGCGTGGTTGCTACAAGAGGGGTACCGCTGGGGATCGCAATGGCATTTGCTGCTGGCGCAGCTAATGTGACAGTGATACTACCTCGGGCTGTTGCTAATAGTTGGGCGGGGGCCAACCGTTCTAAACTGCGACGGACTTTGTTGTATAACTTTTGTAAGGGGGCAATTAAAGCGGTTTCTGGATTCAGCGCCGCCAGGGGCTTGACCACTTCTTCTTTTACTCGCTGTAACGGTTCTGCTAAAAAGTCGAGATTAAACGCTTGCACTTTATCCTTAATGCCAACCATGGCCTGGCCAATGCGGGCTAATCCGTCAGGTATTTGGTTAAAGACCGCCAGGTGCTCCTGTAGCCCCAAAATAGACTGAATCGCGCTGCTGATATGGGCAAGGGGCTGCTCAAGCTGCTGGGTGATGGCGTCAATGGGGCCAGCCACCAGACCGTCTATTGCCTGATTTAGATAGGTTTTGAGGCCAGCTACCCCATTGCTCACCAGGTTGTCGATGGCTGACAGCCCCTGATCGAGACGCTGGGTGAGACGCTGCCAGAGACGTTCTAGGGTATCTAAAATGCTGATGAGTTTTTGGTTAAACTGGTCAATCAAACTGGTGGGAATGGCCAACAGGGTGACGGGGTTGAGGGTTTGTAGCTGGGTTTGTAGCTGGCTATAGCGTGCTTGTAGCTCTGCCGGGATCTGGTTTGCCCCGTTTAGTCGCCGGGTTTGTTGTTGCCAGCCCTGGGCTAGCTGGGTGATCTCAGCCAGATAAGTTTTTTCATAATCAGCCACGGTCTGAATCACTGTTTTAACCTGATCTAACAAGACCGGTTCGCGGATTTGCGCCATGATTGTGGTGGCTGCAGTGCGCAGGGGGCTGAGCATCGGGTCTAGAGCGGAGAGATCCAGGCCATCGACAAGTCCGTGCAAGCTGTTTACAACAGTCTCTAAGAAGGGTGTAATCCCGCCGTCTAAAATTGTTTGTACGGGTTGCCAGAAGGGCTGATCTTGCAGACGGAAGCCACTGATCGTATCGGTGACCTGGCGCACTGAGCCCACCACCTGATCCACCAATGTCTCCAGCCCCAGTTTGTCTAGTTGTTGGGTGACGGTGTGCAATAGGTCATTGATGGGGATGAGTAGCTGACGCGGTGAGAGCGATCGCACAAATCCCATCAGCTGCTGATAGATGTCCACCAGCGGTGCCAGCAAGGTTTTGGGGCTGGCAACAGCATCTACTTTGGCCAGTAAGTCGGCTTGAAACTGACTGATCGGCTGCATCAGCTCCACCAGTTTATCGGGGTCAACCAGGGCCTCTACCTGGGCAACCATGGCTTCAAAGGGCGGGGTTAGCAGCTCACCCACTAGGGTGCCGGGTTCAAATCGATTGATAATATCCACCACCTGATCGAGCTGGGCCTTAACCGGTTCGATCACTCCACCTAAAACCGGCTCTGCTATCTGGGTCCGATAACCTTCTTTGAGAATGTCGGTGGCCTGGGAGGGTGGGTCAATGGCATTGCGCACCAGGTCTAAGGCTGCGGATAGGGCCGTGCGCAACATCTGGTTAAGCTCGGCCACATTGATCGAGGCCAGGGTGGTTTTAACGGTGTCCACCTGGTTAAGGACATCGTCAAAAATCGGCTGCAGGCTAACCTCGTCCAGCTGTTGCACCACCTGGTCAATGCCCTGCTTAGCCTGCTCTAAACCGCTCCGAACCTGGGGGTGTTCTAGCACGGCGGTCATTCGGGCAATCAGGGCCTGGAACTGACTAATGAGGGTCTTAACATCAAAGGCTGCGACTTTATCGATTAGCCCTTTGACTAATCCATACACTTGCCCAATGGCCACATTGACTTGGTTGATCACACCGCTCACTTGGTCGGTGATGTCGTTAAACATGGCCTTGGCTTGATTGATCAAACCGGTGAGGTCAAACCCTTGGATAAAGTCAACAATCTGCTGGATCAGGTTGGTCACCAGGGCACTGGCTTTGACCAAGGCCTGCTCGGCGGTTGCGATCGCACTTTCAATGGTGCCCACCACGGTTTCAATCCCCGCTGTGATTTGGCCAACGCCCTGGCTAACCAGGTTTTCTAGGGTTGCGATCGCCGGTTGCAACTGGTCCAATATGCGGCTGAGATCAAATTGTTGCAGAATGTCCAGGGCACTGGGGGGGAGCAAATTAAGTTGGGTTCCCAGCGCATGGGGATCGAGCTTGGTCAGTACCGTATCCAGCGTCTCCATGGCCTGGTTTGAGAGATTGGCAAGTGTCCCTTCAAACTGATCCACATGATCAAATGCGGTCTGGGTTTTGGCCTCTAAACGAGTGATTTGACGCGTCAGTTGGTTCGCCTGTTGCTCTAAGTGAGTCAGATGCTCGTCGGTTAGTTGATGGTCCAAAGGCAGGGCCACCAGGTCATTCATCCAGGTTTGAAAACCTTCAGTGGCGCTTTCTTCAGTCAATCCAGTTAGTAACTGACTAAGCGTCTCAACCTGCCCCCCATAGGGACCGATCACATCGCTTAGCTGGGTGAGGGCAGTCTCGCTCAGCGATTGAACTGACAACAATTCGCTTAGATAGTTGGCATCAACCGTTTGTTCACTCAGCTGACTCAATGCCGGAAAAACAGTCTCCGTCAGCGCTTCCAGCATGGTTTGAAATTCACCCAACACTGGCGCTGCCCCCATAAATGAGGTGGTCAGAGGAGCCATTAATGTCTCAATTTCCAGCGAGCCATCGGCTAACCCCTGGAGCTCACCTAGCAGCCCACTGAGCAAGTCATCTGGGTTAGACGGCAGAGTTTGGGCTAAATCTGTAAAGCGATCAACAGCCCCCGTCAGGGCGTCTAGTTTCGGAATTGTCACCGTATCCCCGATGGAAAACTGAGGTAAAGAAATGCCCTGGGTCAGTCCGGTAAACTGCTCAACCAAACCGCCACTGTCCGGTTTCTGAAACGTTTGTAGGATGGCCAAAAACCCCTTCTGTTCCGAAGTACTTTGTTCCATAATGGTTCTCTCCTTACTCCTCTAACCATTGCCAATCATCCTGATCTAACTCTGGGAATGAGAGGGTATAAACAGTTCCCGCCAGTCCTTCAACCCTGAGTCTTCCTTGGTCATCTAAAACACCTGTCTGCACCCGTTCATCGTCCTGATATAGCTCATAGCGCAGCCCAGTCAAAGGCCTGTTATCGTCATCAAGCACCGTCAGGGCAAGCCATTTGGTCGCAGAGGGATCTGTGGCCCGATCGTCGTCTACAGGAGATTCCCTGGGCAAGTCTCTTGTCAGCTCCTGGGGCTCAGTCTCATCTAGGGTGGGAGCCAGCTGCCAGTCTCCTTGATCTAACTCTGGGAAGGTAATCTCATAGGCCCCTGGCAATAGTTGGTCAAGACGAATGTTGCCTTGGTCATCTAAGGTACCTGTACGCACGGTCTCGCCCGCCTGGCTAAGTACATAGGACTCATTGGCCATGGGCTGACCTGCATCATCCACCAGGGTAATAATTACCTGGGCAGTGGCCTGTACAGGAGGAGCTACCGAGGACTCAGGGACAGATGAGGGGGCTCCTGATGTTTCATCTGGGCGACTCTCTGCGGGGGGCTGAGTTGGAGTTTGGGGTAGAGGAGGACGATCCTCCGGTGTTGCAGGTTGTTGTGTCTCTGTTTCGCTGGCTTGCAATTCCCAATCTGCGGCATCCAGGTTCGGGAAACTTAGTCCATAGGTGCCGACGGGTAATTGCTCAAGGGTCGCGTCTCCTTGGGGGCTTAAGTGCCCTGTTTGCACAGTGCCATCCGGCCAGGTGAGTTCATAGGTCTCATTAACCATGGGCTGACCCGCATCATCCACCAAACTCAGGGTAATGCTGCCGATGTTAGGTGGTGCTGATGTATCTGGAGAGTCTGTGGGAATGTCCCGGGATATGTCGGTGGGGTCAGTCGCTGGAGGGACTGGCGTTTCTGTAGGGGTCTCTATGGAGGAGGGAGTCCCTGACGTTAGCTGCCAATCGTCTGCATCTAACTCAGGGAAACTAATCTCGTAAGCTCCGACCAACAGATCGTCAAGACGGATATGCCCTTGGGCATCTAAGGTACCTTCTCGCACGGTCTCACCTGACTGACTGAGCACATATCGTGCATTGGCCATGGGCTGACCCGCATCATCCACCAGGACAATGTTCACCAGAGCATGAGAGCCAACGGCATCAGGGCTTTCAGATGAATCTCTATCCACCGGACGTTCGGCAGGCGATTCTGGGGAGCCATCATCAATGGGAGCATCATCAACGGGCAGCCCAGGGTGTGGATCAATCGCTTCACTGGGCAGCAATTCCCAATCAGCCGCATCCAGATTCGGGAAACTTAGCCCATAGGTGCCGATGGATAATTGTTCAAGGGTTGCTTCTCCTTGAGGGCTTAACTGGCCCGTTTGCACAGTGCCATCCGGACTGGTGAGTTCATATGTCTCATCAGCCAGTGGCTGACCCGCATCATCCACCAGGGTGATACTTATGCGAGCATTGGGTTCAGGTGGCTCTATAGGTGGTCTATCGGAGGGACGCTCAGCAGGTTGATCGGTCGATGGCCTATCAGAGGGACTCTCCGATTGTTCACTGGCTTCGCTGGTTAACAGTTCCCAATCTGCTGCATCTAACTCGGGGAAACTCAGGCTATAGGTTTCTGTTAACCGTGCTTCAATCTGGGCGCGTCCCTGGTTGTCTAATTGACCCGATTGGCGGGTGCCATCGGGCAAGAGAAGGTCATAGGCTGTATTTGCGATCGCATTACCAGCTTCATCCACCAATAACAAAACTATCTGAGCAGTCTCTACGGGTGGCAAATCACCCGGTTGGGTCAGGGCCTTAAGCTGTTCTGGGTCAACCCCAGCCGCTGTCAGATCCTCCATTGAGACTCCGGCAGCCAGCAACACATCTGCCCCCACCCCAGCGGTGAGTAGCTCGTCTAGGGCAACACCCGCTTGTAACAGATCGCTAACTGGCACGCCTGCGGTCAGCAGGTCTTCCACCGTAGCGCCCGCATTCAGCAGTGCCTCAACCGATAGCCCAGCAGCCAATAAATCTTCCACCGAGCCGCCCGCTTTGAGCACCTGCTCAGCCGATAGCCCAGCCCCCAACAGGGCGTCAACGGTTACACCTGCCTGTAATAGGGTCTCAGCGGTCACCCCGGCTTGTAACAGCGCCTTGGCTGACACCCCAGCGGCCAGTAAATCGCTAATCGCTACCCCGGCTTCTAATAGCTCGTTGACCGAAATACCGGACTGCAATAGACGTTCAATGGGCACCCCTGACTCAAGCAACGTCTGGAGTGACGGTTTAGGCTGCCAACTTAAAGTGAGCTCAGGCGGTTCAGGTATTTCTTGTGCTGGGGGCTGAACGGGTTCGATTTTGAGGTCCAACAGGCCCCTTAAGCCATCAGCAACAGCTGGCAGCTCTTCTGTGGCGACGGTGATTTGATTGAGGGCTCCTTGCAGCGGCTCAGCGGGGTTGGTCAGGGCAGGCAAGCTGCCCATACTCAGCGCCTCCGGTAGGGTGGCGACATCCAACAAGAGCTGCGCCTGGGACTGGATTGCCTGATCGACCGCAGCTGCGTCAGCAATGGTGGATGGCTTTGGGGGCACATACTCGGCAATGGTGAGCCGATAGCTGAATTGCTCAGGAGCCTGGGCGGCTTGCAACACATCAAATTGCTCCAGGACCACCTGGCTAAAATAGGCCCTACCAACAATGTCAGCCAGAAAGTCAACGGGCTCCCGTTGTTTATACGCTTTTCGAAGGGTCTCCAAATCCTCTTCGGCAGACGTGCCATAAAAGATCCCTTCAATCTGCAATCGAACGGAATTACGCCCCAGATTTTGGGTGATATTCCCTTCTAGGCCCGGCACCTGATGATGAACTAGGGCAGCCCGCTCCAGAGTATCCACTTTGTGGACCCGATCTAACTGGATTTTGGCCAGTTCAATCGGCATAGCTAGTCTCCATAAAATCGATGGTATTCACGGGAGATTTCTGCAGAAATGGCCGCCATGACCTCCTCTAAATCCAGGGGCTCAAGAGGCAAGATATCTGTCGATGGTACTGACGATGCAGAGGACATGGTTGAGAAATCGGTTGGCCAATCTACCGGAGACTCTATCGATTGGGTAGCGTGTATGTCCGTTGGGGAAATGTCTGTCGAGTGTTGTGGTTGAAGAGGACTGGCTGGTGTGCTTGGTCTTGGCTCGGAAGAGTTTATCGCTGGCATCGTGTCCCTTGGCAACTGTGTTGATTGCTGATGCCCTAATGGTTCTGGCCACTGCGAGGACAGAGTCTCACGTTCACGTTCAGAAGTTGAGTCAACAGACGCTGTAGACGTTTGCTGATTAACTTTTGAACCGTTAGACGGAATTTTAAGATGTGGCCTCAAATAAGAATCGTCAGACTGATCAACCTGTGGAGACTCAATAGACGAATGATCTAGCCAATTGGCAAACGCCGATAGATCCTTGATGGGTGCTTGGGTGAACACTGTAGGGACAGGCTGCTCTGAGTTCAGCAGTTGGGCATCAACAGTATTGGCAGTATTGGCCTGAGTCTGAATACTTGGGGGCATGGAATGAGACTCATTAACCGTTGGTAAGGTGTAAATCTGATCTTTTATAACTTGATTATTTACAGTTGAAGAGAGAGTGGCCAAAGGTTGGGACTGAGTCGATTCAAAAGGCTTCTTTGTTGACGGGGAAGTTGATTGGTTTGGCAAATTTTCCAGAATGCTGATTTGAGCATCCTGTTGCTGGTTTGGCACTCGTTGTTCAGCTGCGCCAACGGCACCAACATTCAACGTTTCTGTCGGCCTAAGTTGAGTTGAGTGAGTTGAGTGAGTTGAGGTAATCCGTTTGGAAAACGTTTTATCCAAGCTTGCTTGAGATATATTTTTGTGATCAAACTTCGTGACTGGCAGACTACCAGTTTGCTCACCTTCTTCATTTTTGAGTGGTATGAAGACTTGATTAGCCCGTTCTCTAGCGATTGGGTGGCTGAATTCTGGTTGTGTTTTTGATAGCCCCGAACAAGACGCTAGATTGACGCCATCACTGGACTGAGGCAAAACAGGATATGAATATTGTCGTGACTTATAGTCAGTTGATTTTGAGGGAACAGATATATCACTCATCATAGGCGGACTTCTATCGACAGTCGCCCGACTTTGGATATCGCTATTTGGTTTCAATTCATGTGGCCAAGTAACGGCACTAGAGACATCGGAGTACCGAAAACCAACATCTTGCTGTCCATTAATGGGGTTACTCTGGACGGGAAAAAATGGAGCCGTTAACCACGCTTCAAGCTGAGTCAGCTCTTCACAGATTTGTAATACCTCCTGAATATCTTGTTCCAGATGATGAAAACTACTCAAATCCTCATCCCCTAACCCGTGGGAACACCAGGTATCTAATGACCAGGGCCAAAGCGATTGATACTTCTGTCGTAACGCATTACCCAGCGTCGTTAAATGGTCAGAGGGATCTTTCATGCTCAGCCTCTTCGTCTAAAAGTTGAAGATAAAGGGAAATTTGTCCCATGGTCATCACCTGCAACTGTTGGGGAGTCCAGCCAAAGGCACGGGCTAATCGATAGCTTGATCGCACTAGCGATGATTGTGTTAAGGCAGAGGCATTTTTTTTTCTCCGAGTCCGCTAATGTGACGAATTTGGGCAATCAAAAAATTAACCAATCCCAAATGCATTCCCTTAACCTGTTCTAAAGAGAGTGTTGGTTGAGCCAAAGACTCTTTAATCATCAACAATGGAATCAGCCCCGCATCATTACGAGCGGCTTTCATAATCAGCTGAAACGTACCAACTGTCAGCGGTCGTAACTGAACCGTGAGTGATGAATCATTGACCTCAACCTTTTGGGATTGTCCCTGGGGATGCAAGATACTCTTGGGAATAACGACATCAAAAGTCAGTGCCGCCCCTGCCAGTAATTCATCAGGTGTTATTTCAACCAAGGCCACCCTAACCTCCTACCTCTTCAGCACTAATGCGCAACGCCTTAAACGTTGCGGACTCCATCACAAAATCATCCTCAGGTAAGCTAAAACTCCAACTCTCAAACTTGACTCCAAATACCGTTAAGGTATTGGTATTATCTGGAATCGCCGGATTACTGAGATTAATCACAATATTGAAAGAAGGTTGCGCAATGGTGCCCGTTGGCGGTGGACTGGTTGCCCCATCACCCAGCAACAGACGAATCAAAGCACCATTAATATGAGCCCGTTCGACCACACCAGACACATTAATATTCCCTGGACGCAATTCTGTTGCAAATCGCTTACCTAGCTCATGGTATGGACGTAACTCATTTTCAACCCGCACCTGTACATTTTGTAGACGACCAACCACATTAGAAAACTCATAATTCTCAATCAGGCTTTCCGCGAGTTGACCTTCTACAGACTCAACATCATCGACGGCTAAAACCAGCGATGCATCAGAGCCTCGAAAAACATTTGCATTTGGCATAATGAAACATCTCCTTTAATTAGCTGAGATACATCGTTACTTTGACAAAATCGATACTAAACGTAGGCATTAATGTCATCGTCACCATGGTTTCTCCGGCAATTTCCTGAGCACGGGTCGCAGAGACGTCTAGCTGATAACTAACTAAGGCCTCGTTATCCACCATACGTGTCAAAAACCCATCCAGCGTTGCCTTCATTGCACTGCGCACACGGATATTGTTCAGCTTACCAATGTAGGGATCACAGCTAGAACGCACACCATAGATGGCATAGTCCACAATGCGTCGAGTAGTAATTTGTTTCCAAGCTCCTTTATTGGTAGTCACCCCCTTAACAATCCGAAATCCATTGCGCTTTTCTACAGCAAGGATTTGATTCTGCACCAATTTTTCAAGCTGACTGCTGTTGAAATTTGCCGTTAAACCTTTAAGCACTAAGAGTTTGTTAGTAGGGCTAGTTTGTACCGGCAAAGAAGAAATCAAGCCTGCAACAGCAGCGGCTAGATAACTACCAGATACTTGATCAGATGATTTATCAGACGATTTAAGAAAAACACCAGGTGCCACCACAATTAATCGATCATCTTCAGGGACATTTTCTGGCATTCCCTTTACCCGATCAATTTTGCCAGCATCGATTACTCCAATCCTCTCACGCTTGATTCCAGCAGTTGTTTTGAGATGTCCCGTTAGCTCATTCAACATATCTTTCTGAGTAACATCCTGTCCTGCAAGCACTACAATATTAACTATTTCTTGTTCTAAAGCCTGTAAGCCATCCTTATAATTTATGTTTTGGCCACCTTCAAATTTACCCTCTGTTCCATCAACTGTGGGGGGTAGATCCTTTTTCGAGCCCTCATCTAAATCAACTGCATTGATTCGACTGTCATCCTTGGCATTCACTTGTTTTACAAGATCTTGAAAACTGGTGACAGTGTGAGTTTCTATTATCTTGTTTCCTTCAAAAAGCTTGACTGTAACTTTTTTAGAGGCTTTATCTATGGGTTGCGATTTGCTGGCGTCACCGTTTTCTGAGTCCTTCGGCGCATCACTAACCTTGATCTTTAAATTGTTTGCGTCTTCTGACTTTCGTGCTTGTAATGTTAATACGGGTTTTGTTTTTCCATCGTCCTGAGCTACCTTAAAGGTGTATTGACTCTTCTGCCCTGTCTGAACTGCATAGACAGTTCGACCACCATTTTTATAGATGAGTTCCAGCGCCGTCATCAGCGTAGCATTACTGGGATCGCCCTCACCAAATTCTTCCTTGGCTTCAGCCAGGCTACTAATCAAAACTGGCTGATTGACAGGCCCTTTTGAGGCTGTTCCCACAATACCAATATTGCCTGTAGAGATTCTCCCAGCACTAATCAGCCCCTCAGCACGTACTTCAATGTAAGTCCCTGGCAAAATCATTTCTGACATAGTTTCCTCTCCTGGAGGCGCGATCTTCAAAATCTGAATCTACGCAGTTCAAAAATTCAGCAATCTTGACCATTCTGAATTACTCAAACAGTAACTTAATAGAACAAGAAGAGTGATCTAAATATCACCAATCTATCTAGCGTTGTTAAGCGATAGAATCTTTTGGAGCTACTAATTTGAGCTATTACCGTGATATACAACCTTTTTGTAACTCTTGATTTCTTCAAGAGCCACCGGAAATCTAGATTCACATAAAATGATTGAAAGCCTAATGCCTTCGTCGAAAGTTGTACATACTGCTCCTATTAGTGATGATTAGTAATGAATTAACTAGGCAGCTAAAAAAAATAATCTCTCATGTAAGCTAATCTTGTGATTTTCATGCGCATAATCACTTACATCTAACTATAAATTTATACTTTAAGTGATGGATTCAAGGACGAAACCGCATCCAAAAATTCAAAGTAGTATATATTTCTTTATTCTGTGTATTACTTCGTATTCTCCTGGCCTACCAACAGCGAGATCTCTCCTATCGGTACCGCCATTATGTTAATCTCTGGAAATTCAGGTTGGGTAAGTTCACCTGGAGGAATTACAACCCATTGCCAATGAGGATGAAGGGTGCCCAGTGATAGGGATGTTGGAATCTATTAGTAGCCAGGGGGTTACCATCACGAGATTCAACTGAGATCGTGGCGCGGGTGGCTGCAAGGCGAGTTTCGGTATCTTCGTCGTAGAGGAGACTTAGTTGGGCCTGGCGCAGTGCCTCAGCTTTAGTAAGTTCGCCAGAGGCAAGAAACTCGTAGAAGCGTTGCATCAACAGGCTAGTGCTGGTATCGTTAACGGCCCAAAGTGAGGCAATTACGGTTTCTGCACGGTTAGCTGCCAGAAAGTAGGAACTGATCCCGGCGATTTCGGTACCGTCACCGGCGGTCCCTCCCAGGGCGGTTTTACAGGCAGAGAGCACAACTAAATGCAAATCCCTTAGGCTTTCTTGCATCACTTCGATGTCTTGGATCTTCATGCGATCGCCATTCCCCAAAACAATAAACGAATCTTCGGGTCGACTGGGGGCAAACTCTGCGTGGGTGGCAATGTGTAGAATTTGCCGGAATTCAACATTGGCTTGCAGGGCCTTTAGGGTAAAGTCATCATCAAGAAAGACCTGGCCTGGATAAATACCCCTCGGGTCAGCATCATCACTGCGAATGATGGCGTCCAGTTCCTGCGCAACCGCCGGGAGCGGATTAAATCCTGAGACAGCTTGAGTTAGCCCCAACCCCAAAGCGACTGATTCATCAATCCCTGCCAGGGTAGCTTCAGTATCTGTAATCGCAGGGGCAATGACCGTGGAGATCGTGTAGCGTTCGAGCAAATACTGTTCTCCATCGTACAAGGCGGCCATGGGAATGTAGCGAGTCACGCGGTCATTGACAAAGATGAGTTGACGAATGTTGTTGGCCTGTAGTTCGGTTTCGAGCGGTTCAATCAGCCAACGGTAAAGTTGCTGACTGCTTGCTTGCACCTCTGCAGGGAAGCTCAAATCGGTAAGCTGAGCCCCAAATTGCTGGACGACTGTGGATAATTCCCCTCGGGAAACTGTTACGGGGACGCTACCGACTGAACCGCCTGCGGCAGCCCAAAGGAGCCACAGTTTATCGTCAGTCACAAAGGGGTAAATCAAGACCGCATCAGGATTGGCCTGTAGCAGCTTGTAGGCATCGTCACTGAGGCTGTTGGGGGATTGAAAGAGGTCGTCTTCTTGGTCATTACTTGCGATCGCAGCTTCAAATTGAGACACTTGTTTTTCATAGCTGTCCGTCAGCACTCGTTGCTGCTCACGCAAGTTTTCTAGATCACCACAACGGATTTGCCGACAGGCATAGATTTCTTGCCCCAGGGCAATCAGGCTACCGTGGGCATCCACAACAGGCTGTTCAATTTTGGTGTATTGCAGATCGGTACCTGTCCAGGTGGCACGAGTGGTTCGGGTGAATTCACGTATTTCTTCCAGCTTCAAGAGATCGAGCACTTGTTGTGCTTCAGGAATACGACCTTGTTCTAACAGTAAATTGGCAAGGACTCGATAGTCATCTGCTACTGTTGAAAGAAATGATTGTTGAATTTCAAAGTCCAGTCCACCAATATCCTCTCGGATACTTTCCGTAATATTAGCAGCTTTCTTATAGAAGATAATAGCTAGTTCAGGCTTATTTTGTAACGCTAAAACAACACCAAACCCTCGAAGTATTCTCCACTTTGCATAGCGAAAGTCAGTGGATTGGATAATTGATAATCCCTGCTGTAATAGCTCAATACTTTGCTCATATTGTCCTATGTGTCCATAGGAATAGCCCAAGTTGGCAATTGCAAAAGCCTCAGAAACTAAATCACCAGTTGATTGGATAGTTAATATTGCCTGTTGAAAGAAAACAACTGCCTGCTCATATTCTCCACGAGCCTGTTTGTTCCAACCCAGGTTTACTAAAGCCGTGAACTCTCCAAATGGATCATTAGATTGTCTAGCAGTCTCTAATGATTCTTGAAAGAAGATAAAAGCCTCTTCAAAATTCTCCAGTCCGTTATAGGAAAGTCCAATACAATTTAGGCTAGAAGCTTGAATATAGTAACTCCACAGAGCATTTTGATATTCTTTAGCAATATCTAACGCCCGTGTACAAATATTGATTCCTTTTTCATACTGTCCAAGACCATGTGCATACACCGAGCCTATTTTCACTAAAATAGAGGAATTGATATGAGGATCATTAATACTTTGATTTAAATTTAAAGATAGCTCCCACATATTTAGTGCTTCCTCATATTTTGACATCTGAGATAAAGCACTACCGGCTACAATTAATGAACTAGCTGAAAAAAAATCAGATTGTAATGCATTAGGTAACGTTTGAGCTAAAGAAAAAGCTTGTTGCGATATCTCCAAAGATTCATTATATCGATTTTGATTGAGATGAATTTCACTGATATACAGTAATGTTTCTACCCTGTAAAGAGCTGAATCTTCTTCTTTGTAAAGTGTTAAGGCCCGTTCAAACTCCAAAAGTGCATTTGTTAGATCACCTGCTGAATAAATCAGCTTAGCCCTTTGAAATATATCAACAGCAATCGATCTGACCTGATAGCTAGTTGAGGCAGAGTCATCTGTTAGCTGACCTTCGAGTTCCAACTCATCTTTCATATCAGTTTGTGCGATAATAACCTCCTTGTTTTGCTCTGCAAGCTTTAGCTTTGAAGGAGTAAATTCTTGTGATTCTTGAGAGATTCCCCGTAGTTGGAGAGCGGGTAACATCAACACAGTAGTCACAACAAAATTAAGCAGATGTAGTGAATGAGGCATAGAGGGTCAGCTCCAGTCCTAGAGTTGATATCAGTATATAAGCCTAAACAGAAAAGCTTATTCACCTTTATAGAATCTTTCGGCAAGAGGGAGAAGAGAGTGGAAAGACATAGGCAAAAACGCTGGAGCTATGATATGTCTCGTCATAGCTCTGTTGAGATCGGACATTGCTAGCTCCATTGCCATAAATCAGTGAGTTATTTACTTCGTTCTATAGACCTGCACAAGCTAAATCAGTACGGATAATATATTTTGTGCCCCGTAATACTTTAGCGCCTTCATGGCGCAGTGCCTGCTTAAAAATAACTGCCTTACCAAGTTTAGGAACAATAGGCATTTTAGACTCACTAAAATATGTCTCACCCCCCTGTATGTCATCATTCAGGTAGGCAATCAAGGTTAAGTTCGATAGAAACCCAAACTTAAGCTTCTTGTGGGCATCAGAATGGGGGGCAATATATTCTCCTTCATCGTATCGGTAACATTCCAGCAGATCACCCAAATCAGCCAGCTGCAACTGGCATGCCCCATCATCAGATAAATAATTAATTAGCCTCATGGCTAAAGCACCTAAAATTGTAGTTTCTTCTAAACGCACCTCTTGATTATATCGCCCTGAACTTCTCTTCTGTGCAGGCTTAAAGCCCAGCATTTCTGCTTTTAGAATTATCACCATACATTCTTCTGGAGATAAGAAATTAGGAATTTCCCAAACACCATCTATGATGGGCTTCATGCTAATCTGTTTCACTATTATTCTAAGCAATGGACAGAACAAGAAAGTTTCAAGCAATTAATATTGACACAATCAGAATTTAGCCACGAATAGTCTCATAACTTTAGAGCATCTTAGATTACTATCTTTCTAGGCAAAAGACTGTTAGGTAGCTTTAGATGTCCACGGATCGTTAAAATAACATCGGCAAACTTTTTGCCTAATGTACAGCCATCATGAATGATACTTTCTGTAGGTGCAATATATGCTTCACCAGGAGCAACTCTCACTTTAACAATTGGGTACCTAGGATATTGCTTGAAGAATTGCTGTCTAACCCATTCAGATTTACTAGCTGCACTCATTTTTTTAGAGACAGGACATTGACTGTCAATTCTCTGCACTATCTCCAGTAACGTCAGATCCACAAAGAGGAAATATCTATCCTCAAGCCCTAGGTTAATACAAATGCGATTGGTGCCAGTATGCCTTTTTCCCAGCGGCAGCTTATCCCAGCTATCCAAATGTAAACCGATATATTTTCCGATTTCTCGATTGTAGGTCACCGTCCTCAGGCCAGGAGCATTCACTGTCAACGGGTGCACTTTATAGTTTCGAACAGACAAGATAAAAGGACTCAATTGGGAGTTTAAATTCTCAATCGCTTGCCTATATCCTTCCTGAGACCATAAAAAGTGACAGTCTTGCTTGGTTACAGCAAAAGATACCCCCATATCTTCAAAGGGACTCAACATAGAATCTGTTACCTTAAAGATGCCAACATATTGGCCGTAAGCAGGTAATTCCTCACTGTCCTTTAAAGACATCACATCTTCTTCTAAACTTGTAGGTTCTCGCCAAGTGTTAGATGGAATAAATGCATTCTCGACATAACTTTGATGGTAGGAAGTCTCATGGGTCGGCATCATACCATCACTGAGAAGAAATCGTGGTTTATGGCAGCAAGGTTCTGGATTACAGTCAATAATTTTGACAGTTTTGCTAAGATGTCCCATGTTCTTTTTAACATTGCTGAGATACTAAAATCCTTGGTACGTTAGGCAGCCCCGCGTATCCCCATCTGTTTCTCAATGTCCGTGAGTAAAATATCAGTCAATATTTTCTGCGTGTAGCGACAATACATTGTCTCTGTGGAATTAAAGGAGCCATTCTCAAAATATTTATTCGCAGGTGCTCCCCCTCCACATAACGAAAAATACTCACACTGCTGCCGACAACGATGGATTCCCGCTTGAATGTCATGGTTAATTTGTTGAAATTTTGGGTTGTCAGCAATTGTGTTCAAAGACTCTGACCTAATATTTCCCAAAATAAATTTTCCGTAGTCAACACTATCAAGCGATAAAAGCTCTGGGGAGAACGTCATAAAATTCCCAGCATAATCAAAGCTAAGTATTGACAGGGGGGTTGCTTGGGTTGCTTGTTTAGTAGGATTACATATCGCTCTCCTAAGGCGATCAAACTCTCTAACCTTCAGCCTGTTGCCTGGCTGAGATGTCAGCGAGTAAAATCTTTTCATAAAGCTGAAATATTTATCATCAGCGTCTTGTGTATTCAAAGAAGAAGCTTGGTGATTACCCTCAATCTCTTCGACATTAAAACCGACACGGTAGATACCGTTGCTTAGAAAGAAATGGTAGAGTTCATCCGGGTAGCTTAAAGATTGTTCAGTCAAGACTGATATCACCGAAAAATCAATATGATTCTTTTTCAGCTGCTCGATACCTCTCATCGTGGCAGCGTGAGTTCCTAATCCTTTCCGAGTGACGCGATGAACATCATGGATAAAAGCAGGGCCATCTAAGCTGACGCCAACTTTTATTTTGTGTTTTTTAATGAAGCTACACCATGCATGATTAATCAAGGTCGCATTCGTTTGTAAAGAATGAGAGTATCTACAGGCTCTATGGTTGTACTGATCTGATAGCTCCTGGATCTTACCAATTGCTGCTTCATAAAAGCTGATTGGCATAGTGAGGGGTTCACCCGCATGCCAAACAATTGTGAATTGATCGGATAAAAAAGAACTGGAAAAGACCTCTCGGAAAATGGGCTCCAGCAAGTCAAGCGAAAATTTGTGCTTTTGTTGCCTGTTAGGCAAATAACAATAACTACAGTCTAAGTTGCAAAAAGTAGTTGGTTGAATGACTACTAGCTTAATGGGGCCAAACTGCTGCCTGCCTTTTGCAGGATTTTGAGGATTTTGAGGGAAACAAGCATGCATGGTGGATAAAACCTTGTTGATATCAAAAGTTGGGAGCCTAAATATTGCATCGCCAATGGCTCCTCAGTTAATTTTCTAAGTTGTTTTAAATGATTACTCCAGTTACCAGTTATCCCAGTTGCTCCAGTTTCCCCAGTTATCCCAGTTGCTCCAGTTTCCCCAATTATCCCAGTTGCTCCAGTTTCCCCAATTATCCCAGTTATACCAGTTCTGAGCGACCTCTTCTTGTTCAGGAGTGGAATCCACGTTCGTCTGCTCAGTTTGCTCCAATATGCCACTTGATTCTGAAGATCGACTTTGAGGGTCCTCTAGCAAAGATATTCTCACTCTGTGAAGACGTTCTTCTACATTGCCAAGTGTTTCCGATGACCCTGCAAAGGCCTCTGTCGAGAGAACTGTCAATGTTCCCACAATAATGCTGGCACCTAGCAGAATAGCTGAGAGTTTGAGTTTTGGATGCATCGTTTTTTCCTTATTTTTGATGATTGTTTGACTATTTTTAGAGACTTTGTTCGTATTATTTGTGGCTTAACGAGTTGTCTCAGCTATCGCTAGTAATGTTGCCCCAAGTAATATTGGCCCAGTTATCCCAGTTATCGCCAGCCATATTGGCCCAGTTATCCCAGTTATCGCCAGCCATATTGACCCAGTTGTCCCAGTTACCCCAGTTGTCCCAGTTATTCCAATCTGACTCATTTCCCTGCTTGATAATTAAATCTGTATTACTTGACTCGTTGGCTTCTGACTTTACAGTGAATTCAGGAGCCAACGGGATCCTCTTTTTTGTCAAGATATTCCTAACTCTTTGAAGCCGCATTTCTACGTTTACAGAAACTTGTGAAGACTCTGCAAATGCAGCCATTGACAGCATAGATAATGCTCCCAAGATCAGCCCAGAAATGGCTAAAGTACTTAATAGTTTAAGTCTAGGATTTATTAGATCCATGGATATTTATAGACCTTTTCAATGGCTTTTGTTGGGTACTTTATCTGATTTCAAGTATTTACAATAAAGGTAATTTTGACTTGGCAAATATTTTTTTATTTTTTCTTGATTTTTAAAAATATGGGATGAGAAATTCCATAACTAATGCCAAGACTCAACAGGTAGAGAGTCCATATCTGATTTTTCAAAAGAATAATTTTTGTCGAACTTGTGTAAGATTTGTGCTACTGCAATTCAGCTGGTTTTTACTTTAAGGAATCCTAGAAACCAAGTGGCGAATATCACTACAGCAGTGATATTCGCCAAGCTAAATAGTTTCGTAAAAGAATGCATGGATAAAATTGCTTCAGTTCAAAGGGGGCATTACCCCTTAGATCTAGAAGGCTGGAACTTATTCAGTTTTGTGGAGTTATGTAAAGAGGGTCTAGAGGTAAAAAACTATAGGGAGCGAAGGCTATTACCCAGTGCCGTACTACCCACCACTGTTTTACAGGCACTCAACTACTGCTGACCGTCATGAAGGGCTGCCAGGGGAATGTAGCGCAAGACACCATCCGGAGCGTAGTAATCGACTCATTACCGGTTTGATTGAGCTGCTGAGCCATCAGGCCCATGAGCCTGACGTAGAACTTTTAAGCCAGGGACTCAATTAGCTGGCCGAAGAACTTAATGTTAATTTCTAAGTGAAGGTAGCCGTCCTTGATATGCCGTTGGCTGAGCGAAGTCAAGCCAACACTCCCAGCCAGCATCTCCTAAGCAAAGTCGAAGGGAATGCTTACAAGTGAAGCAGGTCGTACTAATACAAGAAATAATTTATTTGTGCATGCACAAATAACAGGCAATGAACTATGCAAACAACTACAAAGTTCTGAAAGGATAAAGATTATTCCTGTTATTTTTACCAGTGCTTTGGATCGAGTCACATATCGATAACATTAGTTGTGAGAATTACCCATTATGGGGCAAGCCTTCCTAATCTATTGAGATTCAATCCATGGAGTGCAAAATTTTCATTGGGGTTTTGCCATGGCAAAGTTATTCTAAATACCTTGATTTTTAGGTATGTGAACTTATTATTATTTTTCATAGCTGTCGACAGCGAAGCTGTCGCAGTTATCGAAGACATCATCACTATGCAAGTGAATGGTGATGATGTCTCCGACCTATGATTGTTAGGCGGGCAACTATAGAATAGAATCCTAGTCCAAGATTGACCGAGATAAAGCCGTAGGATAGTTGAATAGGGTGAGAATCTGTTCCAAGAGATGGATAAACCTTTTTTTCTGGTTAGGATCCTCAGGAACATGTCTACCTTCGAATTGCCAATTTGTTACCGTTGAACATGTCCAGCATTTTCCCTGGTAGTCATGTCCTGATGCTTCAATGCCAATAAAACGACATGTAGGCTCTAACACAGCATCCGAAAAAAGAATCTGCAGAAAAACACATCGACAATTAAGCAAGTTTGATGTTTGTGGTGATACAAAATTCAAATCAATAGAGGAAGGTTGTATCTGTTGTTGTGTGATGTCATCCGTAAGCCATGGGCTTAGATCAGGAACTGCTACTGGAAACTCAGCTCTAAACATCACAGTAACATTAGCAATTTTACGTGTCAGACTAATGGACAGATCTTGAGCGCTAGCATTCATAAAACAGAAAAATCAAATTCAACTCAAAGTTGACAACTATCTACTTATTGCGATTATATATCAATAAGTAGATAATTATTTCCCAGTAATTAGCCTGTAAATGTTTTCCTGCGAGGTTGAGCCAAACGAATTATAGGAGATATAAAAGATATATTAAAATGCCTGTATTTATTGATCTTATGGCATTTCATCTTATGAAAGATAGTATTTAAAGTTCGGGCCTAGGCGTATTTAATATTCTACCTTAAAAATATTTTTCAACACTAATGAGAATCTTTTGAAAACACCTATGGATATTTAATTAGATGCTTATTATCTAGTATTTTCTCAAACATATTCATCTTTTTATCTACCCATCCACAATCCTAGCCTGGGACTTTATGTGTGGGCAATTCCCTAATGGTCTTTACTGTATCTGAGCAATCTTTAAATGGCTGTGTTGAGATTTTCTTATGAGTTTGTTTATAACCTGTTGATCTAATGTTGTTATAGGACTAGCCTAGTGTTGTATCAGGTAGCCTTTATATCTGGTCAGACAACCTGGAGATAACCTCCAGGTTGTTTCCTGCGTGATTAAAACTTTCTTGCCGCAAACGCCTTGCTAATGTGTTTACTGGAATGCGTATAGCCAGCAAAGCTTTGGATGTAATTGACTAAGCAACGAGTCATTAAATAGTTATCAAACACACAACTATTACTTTAGGAGACTGACTAATGACTATCCCTGTATTGGCCTACAATCCTACTTCTCAAAACATTAGAGTTGCTGCCTTAGGGGTTGGCAATGAAGAAAGCCCTAAGATTTTCTCAACTAATACTCTACCTAACGCTCTAGAAATAGATGCGTTAATCTATGCGGCTTATCGACAGATTTTTAATGAGCAACAGACAATTGCCCACAATCGTCAGCGTTTTTTAGAATCCCAGCTTAGGAGTAGTCAAATTACCGTCCGTGATTTTATTCGGGGATTGGTGACTGCCGATAGTTTTCGTCGCTATGTATATGACTGTAATAACAACTATCGGTTCGTTCAGCTTTGTGTGCAACGAATGTTAGGCCGAGATATTTATAGTCAAGCTGAGTCCAGAGCTTGGTCAATTGTCCTAGCTACTAAAGGTTTGACAGGATTTATCGATGCGCTTTTAGATAGTGATGAATATTTAAATACGTTTGGGGACGATACCGTCCCCTACCAGCGTCGAAGAATTTTGCCTCAGCGTGCAGTTGGAGAACTGCCGTTTGCACGAATGTCTCGCTATGGTTTAGGGCATTTAGAGCAGCTGATGGAGTTGGGATATGACTATGTGGCACGACCTTTAGTGCCTAGTTGGTGGGAATTCCCCAAGGCTCCAGCGTCTCCCTTGCCCTATGTTGTTGTTAGTTTAATGACGTTTGCAGCACTTTATCTAATTGCGTTTGTGCCCATGGCTTCGTCTTGAGTCGCCATGGAATGACATAAAACTTAAAAAAGGAAATATTCTCAATAATCTGAGAATGAACTAGAGTTTACTTGAACCTTATTGACTTTAAATGTCAATAAGGTTCACTTTTTGACTACAGGACTCATAACTATGACAACGTCTGTTGCAACCAGCGCAGCGGGTTCACCGCCTTGGTGGGCGGGAAATGCTCGACTGGTGAACTTATCGGGGCGACTGCTTGGTGCCCATGTCGCCCATGCCGGGTTGATTGTGCTCTGGGCTGGATTGATTACTCTATTTGAGGTTAGTCGTCTAGACACCGCCCGTCCTCTATATGAGCAAGGCTTTATTTTGCTGCCTAATCTTGCTCGTCTAGGTTACGGCTTGGGAGATGGCGGCACGATTGTGGATGGTCACCCCTACTTTGTTGTGGGGGCTGTGCACCTAATTAGTTCTGCTTTTTTAGGATTTGGCGGGATTTTCCACACCCTCAAAGGTCCTGAAACTTTGGGGGGTAGCTATGCCTATGACTGGAGCGATGGCGATAAGATGACCCAAATTTTGGGGTCACATTTGGTGCTGCTTGGCGGTGGTGCATTGCTTTTGGTAGCCAAGGCCATGTTGTTGGGTGGCCTGTACGATCCTCTAACGCAGTCCGTGCATACGGTTACACCTAACACCAATCCGGCTGAAATTTTTGGTTATCTGTTCGCAGGTAAGTTTTGGCTAGCGGGTGTGGATAATCTTGAGGATGTCGTGGGTGGTCACCTGTATATCGGTATTGTGCTGATTTTAGGTGGTCTGTGGCATATTTCCAGTAAGCCTGCAGCGTGGGTAAAACAGCTGTTTGTGTTTTCAGGTGAAGCATACCTGGCCTATAGCTTGGGAGCACTCAGTCTGATGGCGTTTGTGGCCACATTGTTTGTCTCTGTTAACTCTTTAGTATTTCCTACAGATTTTTTTGGTCCTACGTTGACTATTGAATTTGACCGAGTTCCTTATTTTGTGAGTACTTCTCCTGTAGATGGCTACTCATCACGGGAGTGGTTGGCAAATGCTCATTTCTGGTTAGGGTTCTTTTTCCTACAAGGACATCTTTGGCACGCCCTCAGAGCCGCTGGTTTTAACTTCAATCAAGGTCAAGTGACTGAGAACGTCGGTGGACGTGTTGCTGCTCCGACTGAACAGATGGCTATTAGTCAGCTCAAGGGCTAAGCATCCTGTCAATAAACGAAATGCTGTTGCTGATTGAGAAGAATGAATCGATCTGAAAGGCATGCTGCTGATCAGGGGCGTTCAGGTTAACTCGTTCCGAGGATTAGCAACACTCAAAAACACTAAAAGGTAAATCATGACTGCAACTGCAATTAGTAGTCGACCAGTTTCCCAGCGTGTGGGCTGGTGGGCTGGTAACGCTCGATTCATTGACTTTTCTGGCAAACTTCTGGGAGCCCATGTGGCGCATGCTGGGCTTATTACCCTTTGGGCTGGGGCTATGACCCTGTTTGAGCTGTCTCGTTACAGCCCAGATTTGCCCATGTATGACCAGGGTCTCATTTTGCTTCCCCATCTGGCCACCTATGGTTTAGGCATTGGTGAGGGTGGCGTAATTGTTGACTCATATCCGTTTTTGGCTGTTGGTATGTTCCACTTGGTGGCCTCAGCTGTGTTGGGCGCAGGTGGTCTCTATCACTCATTTCTAGGTCCAGATCAGCTTAAGCAAGACCGCTCTTTTGCGGGCTTTTTTGGATATGACTGGAAAGACGATCGCAAGATGACCACCATCATTGGAATTCATCTAGTCTTGTTGGGGTTAGGTGCCTGGTTGTTAGTGGCCAAGGCGATGTTCTGGGGTGGTTTATATGACCCTGAGCTAGGTGCTATGCGGGTGGTGAATAACCCTACCCTAGGTGCCGGAGAAATTTTTGGTTACCTGGTAGGTTCCCATGGCGAAGCCGGTATGGCAGCGGTGGATAATCTTGAGGATATTGTCGGTGGCCACCTATGGGTTGGCTTAATGTGTGTATTAGGAGGCATTTGGCACATTGCCACTCGCCCCTTTGGCTGGGCTAAACAAGTTTTGGTTTATAACGGCGAAGCCTATTTGTCGTATAGCCTAGGGGCACTGGCCTACATGGGCATTTTTGCCGGCTATTTTGTCACCGTGAATGACACGGCGTATCCAGAAGTGTTCTATGGTCCACTGGGTTTCTTAGGGAATGCGGACATCATTCCCGTACGCACCTGGCTGGCAGCGTTTCATTTTGCCTTTGGCGGTCTATTGCTGGCCGGGCATCTATGGCACGCTATTCGAGCCAGGGCTCAGGCTCAAGGCTATAGCTTTGGAAGAGGGGATTTTGTGCTCAGCTATAACCCAGAGGTGGGCACCATGAATACGCCTCTCAACAGCTCTGATTTAAGCCTGCTGTGGATTAATAATTTGCCAATTTATCGCCAGGGGCTGTCTCCCTTTTCCCGCGGGCTAGAAATTGGCATGGCCCATGGATATTTCCTATTTGGGCCTTTTGCCATTTTGGGGCCACTGCGCAATACCGATCTAGCCGATCTTGCTGGCTTGCTTTCTGCCTGTGGTTTAGTGGTGATTCTGACCCTGGGACTATCGCTCTACGGTAGGGCCGCCTTTGTCCCGAATAAGCCGATCGCTGGTGAGCTTCCTGAAAACCTTAAGTCTGCTGATGGCTGGAGCCAGTTTGCTACTAGCTTTTTAGTGGGTGGTGCTGGAGGGGCTCTATTTGCCTATCTGCTTGTTAGTAACGGTGATCTGCTAATGACTTTGTAGATATATCCCAACGGCCTTTAACCCGTAAGCCTTTCCTACGGGTTAAAGGCCATGAGACAACGCAGGTATATGGGCTTCTCTTGGCAATTAGCGCTATGCTTCCACACTTTTTCCAACTTCTTTTAAAAAGAATTATTCTCAATAACTGAATTCCATGTATACTCATCTAGAGACAAGTCTAATTGACTTTGATTATCAATTGGACGGGAATTCGCCAAGGAGACTATAGTTCCGTCGCATTATAGTCTCCACTTTCTTTTGACTTGATTAAGGGAGTCGTTATGGCCAAAGTAGGTTTGTTTTATGGGTCTACTACAGGTAAGACCGCTGATGCTGCTGAGCAGGTTCAAGCAGCATTGGGTGGTGATTCAGTAGTGGATCTTATTGAAATTGAGGACGCAAGTGCTCTAGCTGAATATGAGTGTTTGATCATTGCGTGCCCGACCTGGAATATTGGTGAATTGCAAGATGATTGGGCTGCTGTATTCGACGATCTAGATGACGTTGATTTCAGTGGCAAAACTGTTGCCTACATGGGGACAGGTGATCAAATTGGCTATGCAGACAATTTTATGGATGCCATGGGGCAGCTAGAGGAGAAAATCGCTAGTCTAGGTGGTAAAACTGTCGGCTATTGGTCTGCAGACGGTTATGACCATGAGGCTTCCATGGCAATTCGTGATGGCAACAAGTTTTGTGGCTTAGCTCTTGATGATGACAATGAGTCTGACAAGACTGAGAGTCGTATCAAGACTTGGACTGCTCAAATTAAACAAGAAATGTCGCTCTAAGCTATCTTATTACTCCTCTCTGTAGATAGCTTTTCCTAATTCAGTCAATAGTCTGATGCATCGGTTTTTATTAGCATAAATGCTTGACTATTGACTGACTCTCTCTCTCTCTGACTCTGCGTTTTCTCTCTTTTTTAGTTTCATGAATGTTATCGCCCTGGTTCTACATGCAGTAGGCCGTGTGGGAGTGATTATTGGAATCGGCGCTGGTTTAATGTTTTGCGTATGGCGGATGCTTCATACCCTGAAACAGGGTGCTAACTATGTTAGACGATTACATCAGATTCCTTGCAGTCGGTGTGCTTATTTTACGGGAGATTACCGACTGAAATGTACTGTCCATCCCGTGTCTGCTTTGACTGAAGAAGCTATCGATTGTGTTGATTATGTTTCTAGCTCTCCCAGGTGTGGAAAACTCTGTTCTCAATCTGCGCCGACCTATCAGCATATTAAAGAGTTAGTTAAGCGATAGTTTTAAGGTTAGGCGTGGAGGTTAAGGTGCAAAGAGTCTAGCAAGCGGCAAAACTTTTTAATCGTTCCCCCCATATCTCCCAACGTCATTAATGTGCAAGTTTTTTAGATAGGGGCTTAAATAATGCAATCTCAACCAACATTAGATGTAGCTGTTAATCGAGTCGATGGCTCTAGTAGTTTATCTCAGCTTAGAGATTTCTCGTGGCTACAGGGTAATGCCCGTTTAATTAATCGAACTGAGCTATTGCTGGGTGCACATTTAGCCCATGCTGGTTTGATTATGTTCTGGGCAGGTTCATTTACCCTGTTGGAAATTTCTCGCTACGTTGCTGATGTGCCCCTGGCAGATCAAGGGCTATTGTTATTGCCCCGTCTGGTTAATTTGGGTTGGGGCACGGATAATGTAGAGGCTTGGTTTGCGATCGCAATCCTCCACTTAGCATCATCAGCTGTTTTAGCTGCGGGTGGTTTGTTCCATGTGTTTAACAAGCAATCTACTAACTATGCAGTGGGCGATGACAGGATTATGGCCAAGGAAGAAGGATTGTGGAGTAATCCGGAAACCCTAAGCTTTATCCTAGGGCAACATTTAATTATCTTAGGATTTGCCGCATCATTATTTGTTCTTAAAGCTACTCGTTTTGGTGGTATTTACGATCCTCTAGCAGGCTCTGTTCATCTTGTTGAGAATGCCACCACCAATCCAGCTGTTATATTGGGTTATCTTTTCGGCTTCACTCGCCATGGTTGGGACCCCATGGGAATGGCAGCGGTGGATAACCTTCCAGATTTAGTCGGGGGTCACATTTGGATCTCTGTCATTTGTATCTTAGGAGGCATTTGGCATACGGTTCGTGCTCCATTTGGTTGGTTCCGAGAAAAGTTTATTTATGATGGCCATGTCATTTTGTCCTACAGTCTTGCTGGTGTTGGCCTGATGGCATTGATTTCTATCTTCTTTGTCTTCAATGAGCTGGTTTATCCCATTGAGATTTTTGGAGATAATCGATTAGAAACAGTGGTCTTGCAAGCCGTTTTGGCCGTGGTCTTTCTGGGTGGCCATGTGTGGCATAATCTGCTTGGTCAGAAGAGAAGTGGCCGCTTCAGTGAGTCTTCTTACTATGAAGCAGCCATGGCTGGTTTTGCTACCATATTGGTCGTCGCCTTGGCCATAGGATTGAACAGCGTTGCCTAGCGGTTTCTCAACTATGGATTCCTCTAGATCCATGCCGACTCATCTCTACCTGGTGGAGATGAGTTTTTTTTGACATTTAGATATAGTTTTAAGTTAATGCATTGGTATAACGTTACTCTACAAAATGACCGCTTGGGCCAAAAGACCACATTGAAGGCTTCGGAAGATCACTCCATATTAGATGCGGCAAAGGAAATGGGTTTGAACCTTCCTTTGCCCTGTCGGACAGGCATGTGTGATGCTTGTGTTGGTAAACTTTTGATCGGTGATCTTGATCAGACAGAGCAATCGCTTTTAGATGACGCTCAAATTGCTGAGGGGGGTGTATTGTTGTGTCGTGCTTATGCGCTCTCCGACTGTACAATTGCTATTGATTGGGAGGGCGGTGTTTTAGAGCAGAACTATCCATTTATAGCTATAGGTAGTTAAGGCCTTCCCACTATATGTCGATTTCTCTTCCTTACGCCAATACATAAAATGCTATTGACGCAGATACAGGTCTAGAACCAGGTGGGGTGGTAGCTTAACAGTTGTTGGAGTACTGTTCTACTTTCAAATATTTCTGAGGGACTGGTATTGTGGAAACCCATGAGTTTGATGTTGTTATTATTGGTGGCGGTCCAGCAGGATGCGCTTGCGCACTCTACACAGCTCGCGCTGACTTAAAGACTATTATTTTGGATAAAAATCCAGCTGTAGGAGCCTTGGCCATTACCCATAAAATCGCCAATTATCCTGGTGTAGCTGGTGATATCAGTGGTGGTGCTTTACTGGATATGATGCGCGATCAGGCTGTTGCCTATGGCGCTGGTTATCAGCGATCTCAGGTCTTTAGTATTGATGTTGAGGGACCACTAAAAAAAGCTTATACTCCCGAAGGAACTTTTGTAGGGCGAGCTTTAGTATTGGCAGCAGGGGCTATGGGGCGAAAAGCTTCATTTCCTGGTGAGGCTGAATTTTTAGGCCGAGGTGTCAGCTATTGTGCCACGTGTGATGGGGCCTTTTATCGGGATCGTGAAGTCGCTGTTGTGGGCTCTAACTTGGAGGCACTAGAAGAAGCTCAAGTACTGACTAAATTTGCGTCTACTGTTCATTGGATTACGCCTAAAGTGCCTAAGCCGGATGATGTGTATAGTCAGCAACTGTTGCAGATGGGCAATGTCAAACCTTGGAATCGTGCTCGTTTACTGAATGTGCAGGGTGACATCATGGGGGTTAACGGTATAAACATTAAACCGCTGGATCAATCTCCTATTGAACTACCTGTAGAGGGTGTTTTTATCTATCAGAGTGGCTCCAAACCGATCACAGATTTTATTCATGGTCAGATTGCCCTTAATCCGGACGGCGGGGTAAAAGTAGATGAGATGATGAACACTTCCGTAGACGGTGTGTGGGCCATTGGTGACATTCGCAATACGCCTTTTAAGCAAGCTGTTGTAGCAGCAGGAGATGGCTGTGTGGCGGCAATGTCTATTGATCGCTTTCTCAACCGTCGTAAGTCTATTAAGCCCGACTGGGATCACACATAGTCAAGCTAAAATAAATCCCTCAGGTTGGTGCAGGTAAATACTCTGGCAACACGGTTAAACAGGCTAAGGCCGTATAGGTGAGGGCAAAGTAGGTTTCGAACCGGGCGATATATTCAAACCGACAGTTGCAATACCAGTCTCGTAGTAAAACAACAACGGCGAGTTTGAGTAACGCGACTGCCAGGGTAAGAGCTGTAAATAAAGATAACCAGCCTAATAAGTAAAGTGTTGCAGCTATTGCGATCGCAATGCTGTGATACACCAAACTACCGGTCAGAGAACTGGTTTTTACTTTGCGTAGCTTTATAGTAAAAACCGCACTGGCAAAAAAGAGAGTATTGAGTACCCATAGTCCTATGGCCTGAAGGGTAATGGTGCCTGTATTGGTGCCATAGATAAACAGCGTGGCCATACATATGGCTCCAAACATCAGCATCTCAGTATCGATACTCTTTTGTCGTCGCCGTAGCACAGCGACCATGTCGAACCCCATGGCGATGACACCCCCACTACAGATCCATAACAACACTGGATGACGATAAGTAAGGTAGGCGGCAATTGCGATCGCAATCCCGCCATAGATACCGGCCCACAATAAATATCGCGGTTTCCAACTTCGTCGTTGCTTAATTTGTACAACTAAGGGATGTTCGGCCTGTAATCCTAAAAAAGCACCCAGACAAGCCAGGCTAGTTTCCCATGTCCATGTTTGAGCAAGAGAAGCACCGGTTAGTAAAGCTCCAGCCAATACCAACAACACTCCATGCTCAGGAGAAAATGTGGGCCAATAAATAGGTTTAGTACTTCCTGCGCGAGATGTGGAGATCGAAAAAGTTGCTACTTGAGAACTGGTCATCATTGAAGGAAGTAATAAAATTGGCGTTGCTAATTTTTGGAAGGCTTAACCTGAGAAATCCTCTGATGTCAAGCAATTGTGCCAGGGCCATTCATCCCTTAAATCACCTGCCACATAAACTTGTTCCATGCTTAGCAGCAGTATTTTGCTGTAGAAAAAACTCAATCAAACATTAATATCCAGGCTTTGCACTTTGAGATATGCCAGATCTACTTACATGAGAATTATTCCTATTAAGGATATACTATGGAATGGCAAAAAGCTAACTATATTTCTCACGACTTGAAACAATAATCACAATTATTTAGGTTCAGAAATAGAGAGCTTTGAGATTTATGGATAATTCAAGATACCTTGGCCAGCAGGTTTAAATTTGAGAACTAGTGTCAATAGTTGCTATGCTTACTAGGGTAGCTAGCGGACTATCCATTTATGCTCCTACGTAAATGCCTTCTACTGTTTTTATTCTCTCTACTCTTAAATCCGCTGCCAGCCTTGGCCCAATCCCTTGAAGAGGTGGCACAGCAAGGTTTAGAAGCTTATCGCTCCGGAGAATATGAAGCGGCGGCAGCGGCCTGGCAGCAGATGATTGAGATTGACCCTCAAAATGCTGATGCCTATAACAATTTGGGGGCTACACTGTATCAATTAGGGCGGCCAGCAGAAGCTGTAGATGCCTATCGGCAAGCGTTAGAAATCAATGGAGATAGTGCAGATACCTATAATAATCTTGGCACTGTATTGGCATTTCAGGAGAACTATGAAGAAGCCATTGAGGCCTACGAGCAAGCCATTGAGATCGATCCAGACTTGCCTGAGGTCTATGTAAACCTGGGTAATCTACTGCCTGCAGAACAGGCAGTAGCAGCCTATGCAAAAGCGATAGAGCTTAACCCTAACTACGTTCAGGCTCACAACAACTTAGGCACAGTACTTTTTGAATTAGAGCGATATGAAGACGCCATTGTTGCCTATGGTCGTGCCTTGGAAATTGAGCCTGATTTCCAAGCCGCTCAAGAAAATTTAGCCCTAGCAGAAGCTGCCCTAGAAGCCCGTGAGGGCGAAGATGAGGACTCAAATGATGAGAATACTTCTTCAGAGTAGCTGAAGTTGGCGTTGCTGATTCTCAGGAAAAGGTATTTAAAAAATTCTGATTTAGGGAAATCTTACTACATCGATTTATCTCCTGAATCAGCAACGGCATAAATCAATTAGAGCGATACCTGTATGTGAGTATAGAAACAATTGTTTTATCGGCATATTAATCCTATTGCCTCTATACTTAGGCGTTGAAATCACTAGTACAATTCATCTTCCGAATTCGTTTCAATTTTGCAATCAGACATTGGATAGGTGACACAAAGTAAAGCATAGCCAGCAGATAGCTGATCGTCATCTAAAAATGACTGATCTGATTGGTCAACGTCTCCTTCTAAAATTTTGCCAGCACAGGATGAACAGGCTCCAGCACGACACGAAAAAGGTAAATCAACTCCTTCCTCTTCAGCAACATCAAGAATGTACTCATCTTCAGGCACCTCAATGATTGCATTGATGCCGTACTTTTCATTGACAAGATTCACTTTGTAAGTCTGCATGTACGTTATTTAAAGAACAAAATATTCCTCTCGTATTATTGCAATATTTTCTCAATAATCAACTCATAAATTAAAAATTACTAATGATTTCGCTGTAGCTATTCAGGATGCTGATTTGTAGATTACACCTACATCTATTGGCGAGTAATTCTCAACTCTCTAAGGGTAAGTCACTTTCATGAATATACGCTATTATTGAGAATAAATCCTATTAATAAAGGTGAAACATATGGTTGCCTGTCCTTGCTGTTCTGGGAATTTGCTGCGCCATGTTCGTGCAGCAGGTCTCTACTGGATGTGTTTACGGTGTCGTCAGGAAATGCCACTAATGACCAGTGTAGAGCTTGTTAAACAAAACCATAAAGTAGACCAGCATTTCGTTGTTGAATATTCCCGCAGCTAGGGCTTTCCTGTTGGTTAACCCATAACTGAATATGATACCGGTAGCCTAAGTATATAGGACTGATTCTCAATATTAACTGTATAATTATTTTCACCTGGAATAGTTGAATTCTAGTTGCTATTGGCAGCCAAAGGGCTTTCTGTGGGTTCTGCTCAATGAGACTTTTGGATTTTTTCAGAATTTGGCTATTGCGGTGTTCACTCGGTTATTTTGTGGTTAAAATATTTTTTATTTCAACCACAATTTTTTTTGTCGAAAGGTAGTGAGCCCCTGACTCCTTCGTCCTAACTCCCTGTCGAGCCGAGCTTTCCTGGATTAAGTGGATGCTCCGTGTATGAGCTACCTCATAGAATAAGATGGAGTTCTTTGGCATATTCAGGGTATTGTCTTGCGCTAATGAATATGGCTCAGATAGATCTGAAAACTGCCCCAGCCCATCAAGTGTTAGCAACTGCCGGTAAACAGGCTCTTCGCCCAGGAGGATATAGAGCGACTGAACAGCTTTTTGCCTGGGCTGACTTTCAGCCTGGTGAAACTGTTCTAGAATTGGCGGCAAGCTTTGGTTACAGTGCAATTTCCTTGGCGCAGTGCTACGGAGTACGTGTGGTGGGCATCGAGAAAAATTCTGACAGTGTGGCTCGTGCCCAAGCCAATATTGCTGCTGCTGGCTTAACTGACCAGGTCAGTGTTATTAAGGGAGATATTTTCCATTTAGAGGAAATTACAGAACAGTTTGACTATGTGCTAGCAGAAGCAATTTTGACCATGCAGTCTGCCGCAGGTAAGGTTAAAATTTTGTCTGGCATTTGCGATCGCCTCAAACCTAATGGTCAATTTCTTAGTCACGAATCGCGGGCGAGTGATTCTAATATTGAGGCTATTCATCGAGACCTGTCCACCACTATTCGGGTGAATGCCGCCCCGTTGTCCATGCAGGGATGGATGGATGTTTGTCAAACCGCAGGACTCACTGTAGAGCAGTCCAACAGTGGTCCTATGGCACTGCTTAACCCTCTCTGTATTGCTAAAGAGGAAGGCGTACCGACTCTACTAACCATGGGTTGGAATATGCTCACCCGTCCGGTTCTCCGTCAGCGCATTCTCTCTATGCGAGAAACGTTTATCCGTCATGGCAGCAACTTAGGTTATGTTGTGCTTTGTGCCAGAAAGGAGAGATAAACCATGTCTAGTCTCACGTTTATGCCCACGTTGTCTGCTGTTGGTTAGTGCCGTAGATTATATTTCAACTAAGACTCTAAAACGATGCCGAGGAACCTGACTGTTTTGTTTTTACTAGGGCAACTCTTCCATACCGGGGATCAATATCTAGTCCCATGATTTCTACCTCATGTTTATCAGTCTGAGAAGAGTCCTCAATTGTATAAGTTACGACTTCTCCAGGTGTCAACGTTAAACAGTGATTGAAGATGGCTTTCCTGGACTTTATGGGTAAAAACACGGTGTCTCCATAGGCCAAAGCCGCATGATTTTGAAAGGTAACTTGTCCATCATGGGTTAAGATCCCCGCTGGTGTTGGAAATTGATCACACCAATGAACAGCTAAAAACCAACGAGCATCAGCTAGCCGATTAAAAATATGCCCCTTCTTGGGATGTTGTAATACACGGTAGCCACCTTTGACCGAGATAATAGTGCCACCTAAAAAAGCAACGGCAACATCAATAAAGTGATTCATTGTTCAGAGTCATGGATTGTGTGACTTCAAGAATTGTTTTCGAGGATGTTAATAACTGTGAAGAAAATTATAGATTGAGAATTTTAGAAATTAGTATGCTCCAAGCGATCGCAACAGTAATTGGGGACAGAATTAACAACAGATTTATGTCAATTATGGCAGGAGGATCCCACATAAACTAATGCTCTCCAGAAATATGTAATCTTTACGGCTTTTCACCGATTTGCTCTAGTCGGCTCAATACAATCTGACGATTTCGTCGTGCGTTCTGATAGCCAGGATTATGCATCAAGGCTTGTTCAAATGAATGTAGAGCATCTTGATACCTTTCCAGGTTGAAAAGGGCATCCCCTCGGTTATCCCAACCGAGAGCGGAGCCTTGTGCGCCCCATTGACTATTGATTTCAAGGGCTAAATCACAGGATACTAAGGCTTGATGAAATTCTTGCAGTTGACTGAGAACACCACAGCGATTTGCCAAAACAAGAGAATACTCTGGTTCAATTAATAAAGCATGATTGTACGCTAACAAAGCATCTGGATAACGCTTTTGGCTAAAAAGCTGTTGCCCTAAATTATTCCATACTGTGGCATCAGTGACACTGGCAACAGCAGGGGATACGTTAACTATTAAACAGAGAAAAAGAGTGATAACTATCGTGACTAACGATTCAATCTCTCGACCCACCATTACTTGCATGCCTCCCGCATTCATACATGCTCAGACAGATGACCTTAGCATCACCTAAATAAGAAAAATTGTCAATAAGGATCTACGGCAATTTGTAGGTGATTTTATGAATTTAGGAGCGTGACTGATAATGCCTGCGCCACGGGAAGCAACTGTATTTAGTTTGCTCAGCAGACGATTAAGCAAACCTGAGGGACTTGTCGGTTCACATATCCGTTCGGGTGTTAGGTGATAGGGTTGGGTACTTTGGCTTAATACTTACACTTATCATCTCTAGGGCCTCATACCGTTTGGCCAGCCTGTGATCGTGAAATATGCGTGTAATCCCAGGTTTAGCGTAGGCAAGATCGGCTGAGATCGCAATCGCCCTACCATCGATCCCCGCTAAAAATCAGCTTTCTAAGCATAGGCCTTTCTTGAGATTTATACCCAATAAGCCTGATTTATGTACAACTTAACGTCTTCTAAAATTTGGTAAGCGGCTAGAATGCTGCGACCCACTACCCAAATTTTCCCATCCTTTTGGAGTAGATGAAGCTTATCCTGCCAAGGCTCAGGCACCTTGCCTGCTTTGATCTCGTTATCATCGTCTCAACGATTCCGTTGTTTGGGCACCGGTACTAATGTGGCATCGACGATTTGACCACATAGGGCTTGGTAGCCCATCGCGTTAAGATAGGCCCCCAAACTACCTAAGCAACGGTTCCACGAGCTCAACTATAATCACGCAACATTTTTTTGATCTCGAGTGTATGCATTTCTTCCTGTCCAATTTTGGTACGGGTATATTCTTCCAAATAAACGCTGGCGTTTTGGACCACATCTAGGAGCTTTTTGTACATATTTAATGCCGTTTGCTCATGGTTTAGACTTTCTGACAGGAGGTCTTTAACCGAGTGGCGGTTGTTTTCCTCAATAGCTGAGATTTGCTGACTGGGATGGCCTTCTAGCCCAGTAATAATCTCACCGGCTTCTTGGGCATGGAGTAAAGATTCATTTGCCTGAGTCTTGAAAAAATCTACAATCGGAATGCGATTGGGCCCAGTAACCATTAAAGAACAATGGGTATAACGCACCACACCAGCTAGCTCAAATTCCATAATTTGATTGAGCAGTTCAATGGTTTGTGAGGTGTCAAGGTTTTTCATTTAGTCATGTTGAGAATCAACGAGTTCTGATTATAAGCATGGAATAGGTTTTATGGGTGGCTATGATTTAATGGTTGGAGTTGAAAGATGATTGGGGCATGGGTTTAGCTAAGTAGACATAAATCATCTGGTAGATCATCTGGAAGCCTGCAATTTCAATTGCAACTAATAAGAGAAAGCTCATATTTCAACTGTTTCCAATCCCTTGTGCTATCGTCAAAGTAGAGTCTCATAAAGCAGAGGCGCTCTATTATGATTGGGCGTTTAGTGATTAGTTTAGGGTTGTTGGGGAGTATCTGTATAACGAGTGCAGCCACTGCCGCTGGGCTAGATGTTGTCGACTCGGCCACATTAGGAACCCACCGTAATTTACCTTGGTCAGAGCCAGTTCAAATCAATGATCCGTTTGAAGGCAGCTTTGTTGGGGTATTTGACCGTCATTCCTTTAGCGATCGCTTTTTGAATACAACCGCCCGAATTGAGGTGCAGAGCCTCTGGAGTCGTGATTTTATTCGGGTGCTGTCGATTATTCGCGATCGCGACTGTCTCAGCGGGTCGTTTCGGGTTTCTCCAGATTTGAGTTGCTCAGAATTTAGTAACGCCAGAAATATCATTCAACTTTTCATTAAAGTTGATGGCGATGTGTTTCAAATTGATGGACAAAATAATGTGTTCTCAG
The DNA here is from genome assembly GCF_032906605.1 of Leptothoe sp. LEGE 181152. NCBI lineage: Bacteria > Bacillati > Cyanobacteriota > Cyanophyceae > Nodosilineales > Cymatolegaceae > Leptothoe > Leptothoe sp. LEGE 181152. The sequence goes on along the minus strand of NZ_JASATU010000017.1, from coordinate 420,629 downwards.
TGAGCAATGAGTTAGCCCAAGCGTTGCAAAATGCACCAGAGACAACGCTTGATATTCGACTGGTGACTGATAGCGGCGAAGCAATCGATAGCAAAATTGGCGAGGACACCGTTAAAGCTTGGAAAACGGTCTATGCCACCGATCTGGCTCAGCCATTTTAAGACAGCACTCGTGCATCAATTTGATGGATGAGTTAGCTTGATTTGCACATACAACGGCACCTCGCCCCCGGCTAGAAAGCCGCTCCAGGCATTATATCCGAGGGGGAAGATTAGTGGCGACAAGCACCTGCTGCCAGTTTGCCTAGGCTGAAGGGATCATGTTTCTGAGTTTCCCTGCTGTGGAGTGGCACTGGACGGATACCAGTTTAATGCAAGAAGGGCCTGGCTAGCCACGACCATCTTTTGTCCGTTATCTGAAAGGGGCCGTTCACCCAAGTCTAGCGAGTCAGCCCGCACGGCACGGAACACGCCGAAGCGACACAGGCCACCCCCAAAGGCTAAACGCATTAATAGAAATGTGGGTACTTCTCGCAATGATTTGAGCAGTCCGACAACCCCAAACCGCATCAGTGATGATGACCCATGGGTGCGGGGAGTCAGCAGATAAACAACGATGTCAACCACCAGCAAAATCGCTAGGAGGGCAACAAGCAATGACAAAATATTCATGTTAGTAACTATTCTCATTTTTAGGATGGAGGCGGTTGCCCACTGGGGCAATGGACATACGATGAGAGAACTGCCGTTGTCAACATCGACGCATGCGGCGAGTCACTGATTGAGAGAGAGATGCGATCGTACATCCAATCAACATCAACCAACCCCGCCATGGAAATCGCCTGGCTGGTTTTCCAAAGGTCTTTTGGCTCCGCATCTTATGGGTAAGTGCCGTTTGTGAAACAAACGTAAGTGCCGCTTGTTTCACAAACGGATGAACTGATGCAGGAATACATCCAGGGCGATGCAGATACTGTTGCAACATGAGTGCTTCAGGCGGCAGTATAATGGATGGCACGATGCTTTTAACTTTTTTCAAAATGATCTGTTGAGAACGGGTTAGACAGTGCTAAGAGCAATAGATTGTTCATACCTTTTGCAGGCATAACAATCCGTGACACACTGGCCAACAGTTTCTCAAAAAATTAATTAGATAACTAACAGATGCCCAAAATTAACAGGCACACTTCATAGTTATGGAGCTAGATATGCCTAGGGTAGAGCATTGTAGAGATTTCCCCTGGCAACATAGTTACAATTACGCACTAAAATCATCATCCGTACCTCGCAGATGTTGTAGAACATGAGTTGAACTATCGGCGGGCATTCTGACTGAGAGGTGCGACACCTCCTTCACAGCTGCGGGACAGCGGCAGATTCTCACTGCTCTTTCCCCGTTTCCTCTAAGGACTGTTTCCCCTTAGAACCGATACGCCCAGTAATCTAGCACATTCTGACTACGCACAACACGGAATGTTAATTCAATTTGCGGTGCTGTCTGTGCGGCTCATTCTCGATTCCCTGACTCTAACGATGGCAAATGCATTCGCATTAGCAATAGTGTGGCGATCACCGCAGCAACAGAACTGACATAAAAAGGAGCCGCTGTAGAGACTGTTGCATAGAGCCAGCCAGCGATGAGACTGGCAGGTAATGCAGACAAACCAACTACCATATGAAAGGTGCCGGTTTCAGCGCCTCGTCGGTTGGGGTGTACTAGATCGGCAACAAATGCTTTTTGGACACCCCGCGTTAGAGTGCCATAGAGGCCGTATAACATAAACAGTAACCAAATAATAGCAGGCGTCTCTGCTTGAGCAAATCCCAAATAGGTGATAGCAAAGACAAGATATCCACTGACGAGTAGCGGTCGTCGCCCTATTTGGTCAGATAGACGACCAGCGATCAGTCCTAATCCAACGGCTACCAGGTTAAAAGCTGCGTATAGTAACAGAAGTGTAGAGCCGGTAAAGCTCAGCTCTTGGGCCCGTAATAACAGAAAAACATCCGATGAATTTCCTAAACTAAAGAGGGTAACGGCTAGTAAATACTGTCGATAGGTGGGGCTTAATCCTCGTAATGTAAATTGGGGACGTGCTTTTCTAGTTTGGGGACGTTGTTCTTTGACCTGAGTTAGTAAGATCAAAACACCCAGGAGCGCTGGGAAAAATGCGATCGCAAACACGCCTCGATAATTTCCTACAGAGTGTTGCAAAAAGACAAAACCCACCAGCGGACCCAGCACTTCACCCACCGTTTCCAAACTATGGTGTAAGCCAAATGCCTGTCCCCGTTGGGCAGCAGTACAATTCTCAACAATTAGAACATCCCGTGGTGCAGCTCGTAATCCTTTGCCAATCCGATCAAACAAACGTGCCCCTAACACATGGCCCCAGGTTCCCGACAGAGCTAACCCTAGTTTAGACAATGCCCCTAAGCTATAACCGGCCAACGCAAAAGGTTTGCGCCGACCGGCCCAGTCCGACAGCCAGCCAGAGTACAGTTTCAAAATACTGGCCGTGCTCTCAGCAATCCCCTCGATCAGCCCCACTGTCCAAACTGGAGCACCCAGCATGCTCGTCAAGAAAAAAGGTGTTAGTGGATACACCATCTTGCTGGCAAAATCAGTCAGCAAGCTTACCCAGCCTAGAGCTTGAACGGTTCGTGTCAGCCTACGTGATTGATTAGTCATAGAATCCTACTGGGGGTTCTCAGGATGAAGTAGCAGGGGGATAAGATGATCTGTCCTATCCCCCCTGCCCTCAAAAATTAAGCTTGAGGCATGAACAGAGCCAAGCTGCCAAACAGTAAAAACAGTCCTCCACCTAATGCAGTCAGTGTACGTTCTGAAACCCTGCCACAGAGCCAGCGACCACAGTTAGTGGCAATGGCTGCACAAATAGCATGGCCCAGGACGGCACCCATCACGACTCCGCCAGGTGGATTGGCTGCGGCCAGAGCAATGGTAGCAATTTGGGTGCGATCGCCCCACTCCGCCACGAAGACTAACCCAAAGGTCTCGGCCATAATTGCCAAGGGAGTCTCTTTCGGTTTTCTCTTGCTTTTTTCTGCCCTATCTACTGCTTCAGCCGCATCTTTCTCTTCGTCTCCTGTTGTTGCCATCTGGCTAGCCTGATATAGCAGCCGAATACCAAAAACAATAAATAAACAAACCTCAGCCCATTTAACCACTGAGTCGGGTAACAGTGATGCCGCCTGCCCAACTAAAACGGAGAGTATTGTCATGAGGGCTAATGCCCCAACCGCCCCTGCAAATACCCAGCGGCGACGATGGCGCATGGCCAAAATGGCGGCAATAAAAAAGGTCTTATCACCCAACTCAGAGATAGTAATCAATAACAGACTGGCCGTAAATGCAGCTAGCATCCTTTCAAATTCCTCAGATCACAACGGTCTCTGGCACGAATTTGACGAGGCACAAGACTCCACCAAATCCGCGTCAGCAGATTTAGTGAAGGTCTCGCTAATGACTAGTGGAAATTCCCTATCATTCTCTGAACCAGGCTCATCACCAGTATGTTGATTCAGAGATGTCGGCTAAACCGATAGCTACTCCCCTTCGAGAAGGATTATACGACAAATAGGACCTTTATGATTTTTAATTGCATGATTTCCTATAAAATACATATACAAATGAAAACCATTAGCATTACGTCAGCAGGACATGGCCGACCTTGCCCTTACATTTTCCACCAGCAACCTTAGTGAAATGTTTGCCGAGGCGCAGCAGCAAACCGGTGCGGCCTGCCAGTCTAATGTGCTTGAGTCTGTCTACACTTTAGAGAAACCCTTTGGTCGATTAACCTATCGCTGTATTCGCTTAAGGCAGGGGTTAGAACTATCCATTAACCAGTTGCAGCTAGAAGAGAATCTTCGAGTGATTCAAACAACTCAAAATTACTCAGCCTTGGGGCTGAGTTTTTGCATTATGGGAGAGTTTCGAGGACAGTATCAAGGTTCATCGGCGGTGCAGTGTGCAGGACCGAGTAAAAACTTTCTAGGTCTTTCCCAAGGCGATTTTAGGTTTATTACTGACTATTCTGCCAAGCATCCCATTTATATGCTGACCATCAATGTTTCGCCAGAGTGGTTGGGGGAGCTTTGTCCTGAAACAATTGAACGTGAGAGTCTGGGTAAAACCGTTAATGTCCAAACATCCCAAGCAAAAATTCTCGGCACCATTGGCTGGACGACGCCCACTATGCTAGCAGCGGTACAGCAAATTTTAGCCTGTCCCTACCAGGGCAAGGTGAAACAGCTTTATCTAGAAAGCAAGACTCTGGAGCTGCTCGCACTCAAACTAGAACAAATGGGACAGCCAGAGTTATCGGAGGACAACAAAATTACTCTAAAAACCGATGATGTCCACCGTCTTTACCAGGCCAGGGAAATTTTGCTGACAGACCTTGAGCATCCTCCATCAATCATAGAATTGGCTAGACGGGTGGGGATCAATGACTTTAAGCTGAAGCGAGGTTTTCGTCAGATTTTTGGGACCACCGTATTTGGCTGTCTGTACGACTATCGTATGGAACGGGCCAAACAACTTTTAGATACCCATAATTTAAAGGTGGCTCAGATTGCCCAAACGGTAGGTTATGCAAATCCGAGTCAGTTTTCGGCAGCCTTTAAGCGTAAGTTTGGCTTTTCGCCTAAAAACTATAGAAGCCAGCGGCAGGCTCTTTAATCTGTTGCCTGGTGGGCCGTTCCCACCCTAAAGATAAAAACACTCCCGCTTGGGGTCGAATAAACTCCGTTTCGGAGTTGAAGCATGTCAACACTATTGCGTATGTTTCTCAATTATGCCTTGGAGTGTGGGGAAATTGAGAACGATAGACGGTTTGGCTTGGGGCGGCGTCATCGCGGTCATGGCAGCTACACCTGTGAGCGCGTCGGTGGTGCCGGTCAGCGAGGTCAGGGTGAATCCGATTGAGGAGGGGGTGGAAATTGTCCTGGTATTAGCAAACGGTGGTGAGCTAGAAGTATTGCCATCTCAAGAGGGGGCGAGCTGGATTGCTGATATTCCTAATGCTCAGCTGAGTGAGGAGTTTGAGCAGATATATACAGCGGCAGGGATTGCACAGATTTTGGTGCAGACGTTAAATGACAATACAATTCGGGTCACTGTGGTGGGTGAAGCTGGAGCGCCTGTCGGTGTGGTAGAGCGTGAACAGAACACTCTTATCCTCACCATTACCCCAGTCGCAGCAAACCCGCTGCGTCTCGTGGTTACTGGCGAAACCGCAGGCAGCGACTATTTTGCTCCCCGTGCCAACACCGCCACGCGCACCGATACGCCTTTGCTGGATATCCCCCAGGCGGTGCAGGTGATCCCTGGGCAGGTGTTGGACGACCGGCAGGTGAGCGATCTAGATGAAGCCCTAGAAAATGTTAGCGGTGTGGTAGCCGACAACAGTGAAGGCGCGGGCGTCGAGTTTAGTCTGCGTGGGTTTCAGGGCGCACGGGTACTGCGCAATGGCTTTAATCTGGCGGGGGGTGATTCCCTGTCGAGCATTTTGACCCTGCCGGAGGTGGCGAATCTAGAGCAGATTGAGGTGCTCAAGGGGCCGTCGTCAATTCTCTATGGTGAAATTCAGCCCGGTGGGGTGATTAACCTGGTGACCAAGCGCCCCACGGCGGAGCCCCTATATAATCTTGAGCTTCAGGCTGGCAGCCGCAGCCTCTTTCGGCCTCAGCTAGATATTTCTGACCAGGTAACACCAGATGTCCGCTATCGGCTGAATTTCTTGGTGGAACGGGACGATAGTTTTCGTGATTTTGGCCAGGACATTGATCGGGAGTTTGTCGCACCAGTGGTGACCTGGGACATTAGTGACAACACCAACCTCACGGTTGATCTGGAATACCTCACCGACGAACGCCCTTTCGATACAGGCCTGTTAGCGTTGGGGGATGGCGTGATCGATGTGCCCCAGGACCGCGTGGTGGGCGAACTCGATGATGTGGTAGAGCGCAGTTTCTTTAGTACAGGCTATGAGCTGAATCATCGGTTTAGCGAGAACTGGTCTGTGCGCAATGCCTTTCGCTATAGCAGTCAGCACTACGACTCTAATGCTTTTTTCCCCCTGGTCTTTGATGAAACGACCGGTCTGGTGGCCCGCCTTAATAGCGCTACTGACTGGTATCAGGACTACGCTGGGGTACAAACCGACTTAGTCGGCAAGTTTGAGACGGGGGGTATTGCTCACACCTTACTATTTGGGGTGGACTACAGCCGCAGTCGTGCCGACATTGTTGCCCTGATCGATCCGCCAATTCCTACGAATCTGGCACCGATTAATATTTTTGACCCGGTCTATGGCCTGGCCCAGCGCCGCTCATTCGATGAATTCTCAGCGGCAGCCAGGATACAGGACGTCAATACGACCCGGTTTGGGGTGTTTCTGCAGGATCAGATTGATTTCTCTGATGCTCTTAAGTTAGTCGCCGGGATTCGTTATGAGACTGTGGATCAAGAGCTTACGAACGGCCAGGCACTGTTTGATCCGACCGGACGTTCTGTTAGCCAGAATGTGGATGATTTTACGCCACGACTGGGGGTGGTGTATCAGCCTATTCCTGAGCTGGCGATCTATGGCAGCTATTCTCGTTCGTTTGTCCCCAGCGGTTCCACAGATATTGCCGGAGATTTTCTTGAACCGGAGGCGGGCGAAGGCTACGAAATCGGCTTAAAAACAGAACTGTGGGACCAGCAGCTGATTGCGACGCTGGCCTATTTTGATATTACTAAACGCAATGTGGCAACGCCTGATCCCAATGCCCCTGCCTTTTTGAATGCTGCGATCGCAACCGGAGAACAACGCAGCCAGGGCATTGAACTCGATATAGCCGGGGAGATTTTACCCGGCTGGAATCTAATCGCTAATTATGCTTACATCGACGCCAGAATTACCGAAGACAACCAGTTTCCCGGGGGTAATGGACTTGTCGGCATCCCGGAACATAGTGCTGGTTTATGGACCACCTATAGGTTTCAAACCGGTGACCTGGAGGGTTTAGGATTGGGCCTCGGATTTAACTACATGGGAAAACGCCCTGGCGACCTGGCTGATAGTTTCCGGTTAGATGACTATTTCACCACCGATGCGGCGATCTCCTATGCCCAAGCAGACTGGAAACTAGCATTGAATTTCAAAAATCTCTTTGATATTGACTACATTCAAGGCACACCGATCTCTAGAACGCGCGGCATTGAACCTGGAGAACCCTTTACCGTGGTCGGGTCTATTTCGTTTCAGTTTTGATACAGACGCTGTTACCTGGAGTTGAAAGATGTGCTTTCCCAACAAACTCTCTCAAAATTCACGCTCCTGGGCAGTCTCTACCTGTCTCAGTTTATGCCTTTCTGGTTTCTATTCCAGGCCCTTCCCGTACTTCTGCGCCAACAGGGTATGTCCCTAGGGGGCATTGGTCTCTTGCCCCTGATCACCATTGCCATCACACTGAAGTTTCTTTGGTCACCGCTGATCGATCGCTATAGCTATGCTCGCTGGGGTCACTACCGCTTTTGGATTATCTTTTGCCAGCTGTGGGTTGTGGTTTTCACCATCGTCTGTAGCCTGCTTAATTTAGAAACCCAGCTGCCATTTATCCTGTTGGGTTTAGCCCTGATTGGCACAGGCTGCGCTAGTCAAGACATCGCCACCGATGCCCTAGCTGTAAGACTGTTAGCGCCCCAGGAGCGGGGTGTTGGCAATGTGGTACAAGGCGTTGGCGGTGCCATGGGGCGAATGATCGGTGGCGGCGGCATGCTGATTTTGCTGAGCCGCTGGGGATGGAGAACCAGCCTATTGAGTTTGGCAGCGATGATGGTTGTTGCTTTAATTCCAGTTTTAATCTATCGTGAACCCCATCGCGAGACTGTAGCCCATGCATTTGGCCCACGGGGCTACTTCAAGATTTTCCTAAATTTTTTACAACAACCTGGAATGGGCCTATGGCTATGGGTACTGGGGCTATATGCAGCAGCCCATAATCTGTCGGCGACGATGTTTACACCACTGCTGGTGGATTCTGGGCTATCGACCGCAGAGATTGGGTCGTTACTTGGCGTTTTTGGTACAGGCATGAGTATCCTAGGGACGCTATCTGCAGGTGTGTTTATTTCTATGTTGGGACGTAAGGGAACGCTGTTGATGGCAAGTGCGATCGCATTAGTTGGAATCTTGTTTTACTTTCTACCCACCTTTGGCTTTACTCAGTTACCTGTCTTGTATTGCATTGTCAGCTTTGCCTTTTTCTCATTGGGTATGGTCGGCACAACAGCGTTCACCATCATGATGGATAAAAGCCGACCAGAAATAGCAGGCACAGACTATACACTACAGACATCGTTGATTAGTATCGGCAGCGTGCTATCGGCGGCGGTAAGCGGTGTTCTAGCAGCAGCAGTTGGCTATCGCGGCGTATTTATCCTAAGTGGTATTTTAGGCTTGGTGTGTTTTCTCCTCATTGCTAAAGGATTAAATTTATCGGTCCAGAAACAGCCCTAGGCTGACGTCTCTAACAACCATAAATCATCGTCTCAGCAGCCTTAATCATCAGGTTTCAGCGAGTAAAGCCTGCTTTACTAGGCTTTGCCAGCACTGCCAAACAACCTAATTTTTTGAGCAATAATCTCTTGCATGGCACCTGTAGATGCCTTCTGACAATCCAAGAGATCACGTTTAGAATCAGTTTTTCCATATTCTCGCCAAAACTGAAGATATTTTTGTCGAACCTCAGTATTAACGTTGAATTTGCAGACTCCCAATTCAATTGAGCGTTGAATCATCAGAGCCGGTAGGCCAGACGCACCGTGTAGCACTAGCGGAATATCGAGCTGCTGACGCACCTTGGCCAGACGCTTAAAATCCAACCGGGGTTCACTGTGATACCGCCCATGAACATTGCCAATGGTGACCGCAAGGAAATCTACCCTCGATTCTGCTACAAACTGCTTCGCCTGGTAAGGGTCGGTCATCTTGGCTTCTTTTGCAGCCACCGTCATGCCATCTTCAGTACCGCTGATTCTACCAATTTCTGCCTCGACAGTGGCTCCCTGGGCATGGGCTAAGGCTGTCATTTCACGGGTAAACGCAAGGTTCTCTTGAAACGGAAATTTAGAACCATCCGCTAAAACCGATTGAACCCCAGCGTCTAAAGCCGTTTCGATATGGGTACGACTGTCACAGTGGTCCAAATGAACTGACATCGGTACCTTGGCCGAGTCCGCTGCTTCGATAAAGAGTTTGACCAGAGGCGTCCCTCCATACTCTAGGATATTCGGCAAAATCTGGATAATTGCCGGACTATTATCGGCCTCAGCGGCATTAACAACGGCTTTGACACCTTCGAGATTGTATAAGTTAAAAGCACCAACGGCGTAGGCCTGTTTTTGAGCTTTCTCTAGCAGTTCCTTGGTAGACGTGAGCATAAAAGAGGGCTGAGGTAGATGTCACTGAGTAAAACGGCATGGGTTCAACCTATATTATTTACTAATGAGCGTGTATAGGCGAATGTCACTGACGTAGCTTGAATCAAGCCACCAGTTTAGCTTTAAGAACTGAGCGAGGTTGCTGCATTCTGGGGTAGGGCTTGGGCCTACGCTTAACGACTCTCGGTTCACAACGATGAGGCCGTAGAGGAACAATGAGTGTTCCAGCACTAGTCAACAACGCGTGATAGAGTGGTTGCCGCTCCGACGCTTTAGCGCTAACCAGTTCAGACCTGAACTGGTTAAACTGTTGCCGAGTACCCTGTAATGAAAGCCTTGGAGTCTTGACGGTTGTGTACTTGTTGGTCTGCAACATTAAGCTACGCAACAGGTTGTAAGCCAGTAGATGGACCCAGAGATCTTTACGAACCATCTCGGGTGTTTTGGCCGCCAGCAGTTCCATGCCTAAGGTTGTCTTGAGATGTCTGAGATTCACCTCAGCAGCCTCCCAATGTAGCTGATAGAGATCGGCTAACTTGGCTTTCGGATACCGTTTGGGATCCTGCAAGGTCGTCACCATGATGATTTCGTCCAACCGAAATCATCATGGTGTTGTATCAGCAGATGGACTTCTCTCACCTCAAGGGTCATCGGTAAGGCCTCGAATGCGTCTTGAGACATCGACTGAGGACACCTCGTGGGACGGTGCCAAACAACACGATGGTCGCCAATCCCCAACTTTTCCCACGAGGATCTCCGCACGATTCGGCATAGTAAAGGCAGTATGTTGGGCTTCCAGGTTTTGATTTTCTCAGATCATCATGCCTGGGGCCTTTTCTTTGCCTTTTACATCAGTGCCATTCGGTTATAGGGCGTTTATCCAGAACGTTTCTGGATAACGCGTAGTTATCCTGCTGATTTTTTGGCTGAGGAAGGGCTTGACATTTAAGTGAATGCTTAAGTATATTTCAATTAAGCATTCACTTAAATATTTTTGATGAGTCGAACCACTGCCAGCTCCGACATTTTTCAAGCGATCGCAGATCCCACTCGTCGTGCCATTCTCGATCAGTTACAGCAGGGCGAACAACCTGTGAAGCAACTTGCGGAACCCTTTGCGATATCTCTACCCGCCGTTTCACAGCATCTACATGTGTTATGCGACGTAGGATTAGTGACTCAGCAACGCAATGGACGACAGCGCATCTACCGATTAAATCCAACACCACTTAAACAAGTCTCGGATTGGGTGAGCCAGTACGAACAATTTTGGAAAATAAAACTGGATGCTCTGGGTGAATATTTGGAGGAACAATCATGAGCCAGGATGTTGTACTGGAAGTGTTTTACCCTCACCCACCAGAGCAAGTTTGGAAGGCACTGACCGATCGTCGCGCTTTAAACGCTTGGATGATGGACAACGATTTTGAAGCTTGCTTAGGGCATCAGTTTCAATTTCAACGTTGTTCCCCGCTAGGACAAAAACTCACGATCTACTGTGAAGTACTTGAGATAGAAGCACCAAAGCGCCTTGTTTATAGCTGGAAAGAGCACCCAACGAGTGAACCCTCACGAGTGACTTGGATTTTAGCCCCCGTTGAAGACGGGACTCAGGTACAACTTTATCATCGTTCCGAGGCGGCTACGTCGGTTCCTGGATTTGGAATTTCTATCATTGATCGAGCCGCTCGTGCCACAATGAATGACCATTTCACAGCTCCAATCCCAGCAATGCCTCCGTTACAGCCAGCATCATGCATGGTGAAAAATGATTCACATCAAGTCTTAGAGTCCCTAAATCGTCGAACAAATTGGCATTACTGGTTAGAACAACGATTAGCAGAATTGCTAATACAATCGCATCTGTAAGGATTCTCTAATTTGCGCCACTACAGAAACTACCAGAGGAGAAAACCTATGAAAATATTAGTCATTGGAGGCACTTGGTTTATTGGTCGCTGCGTCACTCAGCAATTACTGCAAGAAGGGCATGAAGTTAGCGTATTCAATCGAGGCGTAACACCCGCGAATTTGCCCCAACAAGTGAATCATATTCGGGGCGATCGTCAGAATTTAACAGATTATCGGCAGACCTTCCAACAACTCGCTCCCGATGTCGTCATTGATATGATTGCCCTCACTGAAGCGCATGCACGAAGCACGATGGAAACATTTAAGGGAGTTGCTAGGCGAATCGTCACCATTAGCAGTCAAGATGTTTACCGCGCCCGTGACATCCTTTGGGGACGTGAAACAGGCATGATTGATCCAGTTCCATTGGCTGAAGATGCACCATTGCGATCACAACTTTATCCATATCAAGCTGTTGGAATCCAGTCAAGCCTGCCTCCCGACTACGATAAAATTCTCGTTGAACGAGTCGTTGCCAGTGACTCAAGCTTGCCAGGAACAGTTCTGCGATTACCGATGGTGTATGGCGTGGGAGATTATCAACATCGCTTCTACCCCTACATTAAGCGTATGGACGATAAGCGTCCTGTCATTGTGTTAGAGGAGGGCTATGCTCACTGGCACGGATGCTATGGCTATGTTGAGAATGTCGCAGCCGCGATCGTTCTTGCCGCAACGGATGAACGTGCAACAAATCGTACTTATAATGTTGCAGAATCATCTGTATTGTCCCAAGCAGAATTAATTGGCGCAATCGGACAAATTGTGGGTTGGCGCGGTGACATTGTAATTGCATCAAAAATCCATCTGCCTCCAAATAGTGTTTCTTTAAATACTGAACAGGACTGGCTGACCGACTCCACTCGTATTCGTGAAGAGTTGGGCTATACTGAGACAATTGCTCGGGATGAAGCATTAAGGCGAACAATTGCTTGGGAGCGAGCAAATCCCCCAGAAGTATTTTCAGCCACGGGACTTTTAGACTATGCGATAGAAGATGCTATTTTAGCTTCAAGGTAAAGCAGGATAACCATTCGGTTGGAGCAGACAGTGGATAGTCTTTTCATCTTTCGTTATGGTTGTTCTGCTGCCGCTCAACCGCATAGTTAGTTCAAATCACTTTAACGCCTGCTGACGATGCTACTCCTTAACAGCATCGCCCATCGTTTTTTCACATTCTCTTTCATCCAACCCATATTAGATACTGATTGTGAGTACATGTGGTTTTAGGAATTGGGTCCAAATGCCAGTCAAATTTGTTCATAGCAGTTAAGGTGAGAAGTGCACACCGATACTTTTCCAAGTTTCCAAACTTTATAGATTTGCTACCATCATGTCAGCGACAGACAGTTCCTACAGGTATCCATATGGAGCTAGGCCACCAATTCAAACTGCAAGTCATACACTCAGACATCTTTAGTGAGAGTCAGTTTACCCCTCAGCAATCCTATGAGTGGCTCAACGACGAACTCAAAGCCTACCAGAAGCCCTGTGTCATAGTTGTCCCAGGGACTGAGCTGAAATCGATAGCAGAGATGATTAGCCTAGTCAACAGATTTCCAATAGAGCCCATAGAACTCGTAGTTATCAGTCCCCAAGGCATTACGTTTCGAGCCGATCCACCAGTAACGGTTGAAGGAGATATATGGCAGGCATTACAAACCCGTTACAAGCTTACTGACAACGATACGTTAGACGTCCTTAACTGGACAGGCATTCGTGGTGGGTCGATTCGTAAACTAAGTTGGTTTAAAGCCAATGGCTGGAATAAACCCACTCAGTTTTTGACTCGGCTAAGCAAAGAGTTTAAAGATATCGACTCTCAATCTCATCACTGAGACAAACAAACGTTACAGGAACACCATTAGAAGTAGCCAGACAGTTAGTGTAATACCCTTGCTGTAAGGTGTTTCGAAGTTCTCTAGCTTGTTCGATGGTGTTGTAATAAAACGCAAATCCAACACCACCCATAACAATATCGTCAGGATTTAACCAACTAAATTCTAGGGGTGGGTTGCCTTCGCTTAAATCGATATCGGTATATCGCCTAAAGCCGGTAATGGAGCGGGCAATTTGAAGTAGCTCAGCTTGTGATAAAGGGTTCACGGATCGAGATTAACAAGTGACTTTTCAGTGTATCAGCACACCTCAAACGTCAATCCTGCATCTTTCACCAAACGTTCGATCAAAACATCGCCAAACATCGACGCCGGTGTCCAAAATCCCCCTGCTTTAACAGACGGTGGAAAATCCTCCGCCAAACATAGCCCTGCCTGGCCCAAAATCTTAGCTGTGGACCCATAGCCCGGATCGCGATCGCCCGTCACCTTAACCTGAATAGTCTGTCCCTCAGCAGTTGTCCCCCAGAATCGCAAATCATAAAACCCTTGCTCCTGGGCTGCCTGACTTGGTCCTTCCCCTGGTTTAGGAATCAGCATAGTCTCCAATAACCAGCGCGTCGGTGAGAATGCCATGGCCGCCGCCACACCGACTAAACTAACACTAAGCCCCTGAGCCACCAGCCAGCCTGTGGCATTAGGCCCGGTCAATACCGCTTCGTCATACTGAAACTGTTTACCGTAGGCATAATCCAGCAGGGCATTTGACCGCAGCACAATGCGGGTATTAATGGCTGCCATCACAAATGGGGACACCCACCCTTGAAAATCCGGATCGTACTGTACCGGAACCAGGATCGGGGGAGGCTCCGGCAGCTGGCTACTATCTGGGCAAAGCGAATAGGGGTTATCCAACTCCTGGCGTAGGGTAGCATTGGTACTGGCCTCTTTCGCCAAATTAATGCCGCTGGCAGCAGTCCCCCCCGAGATGCCGCCTCGGGCTGCTTTAACCCGCATTTTGATGCGATCGCAAACTCTCCCAAACCGTTGTTTTGCCTGCTGCTGCAGATAATACACACCCAAATCAGACGGAATCGAGTCAAACCCACAGCAGTGAACAATCCGCGCCCCGGATTGCTCAGCAGTGGCACTGTACCGCTGACTCATCTGTCGAATCCACTGGGGCTCTCCGGTCAGATCACAATAGTCAGTGCCAGTCTCCGCACACACCTTAACCAGCGGTTCCCCGTACAGAGCGTAGGGACCAACGGTGGAGATAACAACCTGGGTTTGGTCGCACATATGCCGCAGGCTGGCCTCATCGGAGACATCTGCAATGATTTGGGGTAAGCCGTTGGCTTCTAGATCAGACACCAGGGCATTTAATTTAGCCTGGGAACGACCTGCGATCGCCCACTTAACAGAACCATGTACCCCAACCTGCTTTAACAAATACTGGCAGAGGATACGGCCAACAAATCCGGTTGCACCAAAAACAACTAAATTGTATTGGGGAGTTTGATAAGCCATGAAAATTTCCCTATTGCTCTAGTTGATGGAGGCTAACAACCTTTTAGAGATTGGCTAATTGTATACGCTATAATCGTTTATAGGTGGCTCTGGTGCTTGCTTTAGGTGGAGAATCCTGCGAGCTATTTCTGCATCTTTGTACCGCATGGTTGGAAAATCATGACTTAATTTGTGTTGGACTTTTGCCCTAATCAGCGCCTCTATAATCCTGCAATTGTTCTACCAGGTGCAAAAAACCTTGGGATATGCTTTCTGAATGGATAGTTTGTTCTGATGATATGTCCAGGTCTTGGGCCGTAATCAGGGTACTGTTGGCGAGCACCTGGGTCATCTCTTGTGCAGCATTGTAGGGCACCATGGCATCATGCTCCGCATGCCATAGCGTCACCGGTTGTTGAATGGCTGAGATATCAAATCCCCAAGGGCGAATCTGCAGCTGACTTTCTCGGGCCATGCCGATATGGTGGTTGGCGCGAGCATCTTTCAATATGTTGAGCATATAGGGATGATCAGATTGCTGCTCAGAAAAAGCCTCTAGCCACGTTGCATAGTCATCCTGAATCTCGGCAATGGGGCTGACTAAGAAACGGTTATAGGTGGCTTGATCGTCATGGGAATAGTGACGAATAACAGTTTCTAAAAAGACAGCAGGCACACCATCTAATACCCAAACATGGGTAATGATGTCAGGAAACGCAAAGGCCGTTGCATAGGCATAAACCGCCCCAGCGGAACAGCCGATGGCAATGGCAGATTGAATATTCAAAGCATGGATGAGTTGAGCAAAGATAATATTCCAGTCGGCAACACATTCTATGGAAAAAATAGACGAGTCTCCATAGCCCGGTCGTTCTAGTACGATGCAGCGTACACCTGCTTGTTCGATGGCCTGTATCCATTCATCGCCGAGCCACGAGCTGCCGAGCAGACCATGGAATAGGAGTAGAGTGTGTTGTCCTTGTCCGTATACTTGATAGGCAATTTTGCCGTCCTTAAGGACAATAAATTGTTTTGACATTGCGCAATATTTGCATAGCTTGACTCTCCGTCTATTCTAGTTAAGAATAATTCCCAATTGCTAGCTAAATACTTCTCCTGGAAGGACAGCCAGTGCACCCATGACTAACCTGAGATCAGTCCTATGCCCCTCGATCACGCTCGGACCATTACTCAAGTCGAATATGATGCCATTTGGCAAGAAGCCAGTGAGTGTGGTGAGGTGGCCTGGAAATGGAACGGGATTGAATGCTGGCAGTCTATTCCCCAGCGATTGGGAAAAGGTGAGAAACGAGTTATTAGGCTACAGCCAGGGCTGACGCTCTATATTTACACTAGCTGGTATTTGCGATCGCTACAGCTAAACTATCACTCCACTACCAAAGACAAGCTCCTGTCCAATTTTTATTTGTTGGGGGGGCACCGTACAATTAACCCTGGGATTCAGCTCGAAGACGACAGAGAGGAAACGGCGGGAGAAACCTGTCTCTGCCATATTGCTGAGGCACAATCAATTGAATACTACCCGGCTGAGCAATCCCACAAAAATCTCGGCATCGCCATTGATTTTGAACGACTGCGCTCATTTGGGTTTGCCCAGGAAGATGCGCCGCCCCCATTGCGACAGCTGGCGCAGGGGAAAGCGGTGGACAGTTTTCATCAATCTTTGAATCACACCACCCCGATGATGCAACAGATTCTCCAGCAGATGATGGACTGTCCCTATCGCGGTGCCATAAAACGTATGTATTTAGAAAGCAAGGTGTTGGAACTTTTGGCCCTGCAGTTTCATCACCTGAGCAAGGTGCAGCGGTCAAATTTGGTGTCTCCTAAATTACGATCAGGCGATATTGAACGGCTGCAGCTAGCGCGAGACATTCTGAGACAAAAATTTAACGACCCGCCCTCTCTGCTAGAGCTGGCCAGGCAGGTGGGACTAAACGACTACAAGCTTAAGCGCGGCTTTCGTCAGGTGTTTGACACCACGGTGTTTAGCTATGTCCACACCTGTCGTATGGAGCAGGCTCAGCATCTACTGTGCGATCGCGGCTTGAGAATTGCGGATGTCGCCGAACGGTTGGGCTATGCCAGTCCTAGCCGATTTTGCCATGCGTTTAAGCGCCATGCCGGTCTGCCTCCCAGTCACTATCGCCGTCAGTTTAAGGCGTAATGACAAAAAAATCCTGATCGGACAGAAAAAAAATCCGTTTGCGACAACCTTAAATTTATCAAATCCCGTATCGTCAAGTTTATTAGGAATCTTTCTTGATTGACTTTAGATGTGTGGGTGTGAGGCTATGGGTAAACAGGCTATCGGGTATCGGATTGCGCCGCTCTTGGCGTTGAGTTTGGCACTGGTGGGCCAGTCAGCATGGGCTGAAGAGACTGTCCGACCCAATCATCTGCCAGATTCCTCCATAGTCCAAGGGGAGCGCTCCCTGGCTCAGGCATTCGTCCAGGTGATTGATGTCCAGGTAAATCCCATAGAGGTAGGGGTGGAGGTAGTTCTTAAAACCGCCGATGGGGCATTAGAGACTGCTGACACATCTGTTGTGGGCAATGCCCTGATTGCCGATATTCCCAACGCGGTGCTGGCCAATGGCGAAGCGTTTCAGGCGGTGGACCCGGCGGCGGGGATCGCTTTAGTTTCTGTCGATCCCACGGCGAACGGTCTGCGTGTCACCATTACAGGAGCTGCTGCCCCTCCCATGGCAGAAGTGCGGGTGGAGGAACAAGGACTCGTGCTAAGCATCGCTATAGGGGAGACAGCTGGTGATGATTCGCTGCGGCTGTTGGTGACGGGTGAGCAGGAACAAGACTATGGTGCCACCCAGGCCACCGTTGGCACCCGGACGGTAACGCCGATTCTGGAGGTGCCGCAATCAATTCAGGTGGTGCCTGAGCCTGTGCTCGAAGATCAAAATGCACTAACGCTTAATGATGCGCTCAGAAATGTTAGTGGTGTGCAGCCATCCTTTGCGTCAGCGCGTTCTCCCGTTACAGCTGTCGTTATTCGAGGGTTTAATGTCGATAACTTATTACTCAACGGGTTGAGAGACTCAACATTTACAGATTTGGGGATTGGGCTAACTAATGTTGAGCGAGTGGAAGTGCTTAAAGGTCCGGCTTCTGTATTGTACGGTTTAGGGGACTTAGGCGGCACGATCAATGTTGTTACTAAACAGCCGCTGAGGGAATCATTTTATGAACTAGAATACACCGTAGACAATTTTGGCCTGCATCGCCCTGCCATTGATCTGTCTGGTCCTTTGAATGCGGATCGAACCGTATTGTATCGGTTCAATGCGGCTGGCGAATTTGGCGAGAACTTTGTGGATTTTGAAGATATTGACTCTCGTCCTTTTGTTGCACCTGCGCTTACCTGGCAAATTGATGACGATACAACCTTGACGCTAGAAGCCAACTATTTGAGAAATAATACAACGGGGGATGCACCCTCTTTACCGGCTGTGGGCACGGTGATTGACAACCCCAATGGAGAGATTGATTTAGATGTCAACCTGGGGGAGCCTGATCTCACTGAAACTCAGGAACAGGTAACTCGTATTGGCTATCGTCTGGAGCATCAGCTGGATGCTCACTGGGCCATTCGCAGTGAGTTTAGCGGAGCCTTTTTCCGCGAGTTAACCAACACGATTGCCTTTCCTTTGGGCCTGCTGCCCGACCAGCGCACCCTACTACGAGCCCTGGTGGATGTGGATACTGACCGCGATAGCTATGTGCTAAACAACAGCGTCGTGGGAGGGTTTAATACTGGTTCCGTTGACCATCAGCTGCTGGTGGGGGTGGAGCTAGCCAGGGAAAATGTGACGGATCGATTGGTGGCTAATTTTCTAGATCCGATTGATATTTTTGATCCGGTGTATACCCCTGATAACGTTGGTTTTGAAGTACTGCGGCAAGATGTCTTTAGTCGTACCGATTCGTTGGGGATCTATGCCCAAGATCAGATTTCGTTTACGGATGATTTAATCCTGGTGCTGGGGGGGCGATTTGATATTGCTGGGGTGAGCAATGATGATGCGATCGCCCAAACCGATGAGTTTCAGCAGGATGAAGCCTTTAGCCCCCGCGTGGGTTTAGTCTATCAGCCCAGCGATGATGTCTCTCTCTATGGCAGCTATACCCGATCCTTTACCCCCCAGGCTGGACAAACCTTTACTGGAGACTCCTTTAGACCGGAGCGCGGTACCCAATATGAGCTGGGCGTTAAGGCAAATTTGCTACAGGATAAGCTGTTTGCGAATCTTGCCTTCTTTGATCTAACTCGCACCAATGTACTCACTAACGATCCAGATAACTCGCTGTTTCAAATTCAAACTGGGGAACAGCGTAGTCGAGGCATTGAGCTAGACGTGCAAGGCGAAATCTTACCCGGCTGGAATGTGATCGCCAGCTATGCACTAACGGATGCTGAAATCACCGAAGATGAAGTTTTTGAAGAGGGAAACACTCTCTTTAATGTGCCGCGTCATGGGGGCAGTTTATGGACAGTGTATGAGCTACAGCAGGGTTCCCTTGAAGGATTAGGCTTTGGCTTGGGACTATTCTTTGTTGGAGAGCGAGACGGAGATCTCGACAACACCTTCGAGCTACCGTCCTATGTCCGTTCCGATGCGCTGGTGTACTATCAGCGCGATCGATTTCGAGCCCAACTTAATGTTCAAAACTTGTTTGATATTGACTTTTTTGAGGCATCTCGCAGCGGTAATGACCTAGAAATTATTCCAGGTCAGCCCTTGACCGTATCGGCAAAAGTGTCATGGCAGTTCTGATGATGGGTCTGGAGAGACGTTGCATGCAACGTCTGTACATCCAATAGAGAAACCTAATTAATTTTGTTTACTAAGGGTTTTATCAATGCGCAAGCACCTAAAGCGTTTTATCTGGCCAGTGCTGATTGGTTTGACATGCTTAATTACAATCGCCTGTCGGCCTGATGTGTCTTCTGCGCCCGTCGCTAACTGTCGGCCAGTTCAGCATGCCATGGGAGAAACCTGTGTTCCCCGGACTCCTGAACGGATTGTGACGCTGACGATGCCTGCTTTGGCCAACCTGATTGCCCTGGGGATTCAACCAGTGGGAACGGCTACCTATAATGCCTTTTACGGGATTACGGTGCAGCCCTATCTACAAGACAAAGTAGATGGAATTGACTGGGTTGGCAGTAATGATCAGCCCAATTTAGAAAAGCTGATACAGCTTAACCCTGATCTGATCCTGGGTATTAAAAAGCAACATGAACCCATTTATGACAAACTGTCTCAGATTGCCCCAACGGTATTGTTTGAGCTGGGCGATCGCAGCCAATGGCAACAGCTTGTATTAGACCTTGGTGCGGTCCTAGATCAGAGGCCCGCCGCAGAACAACTCTTGCAGGTCTATGGCAAGCGCGTTAGTGAGTTACGAGAACAGCTAGGGGAAAAAGGTCTACAGCAGGAGATCTCCATCGCCTATGTGATGGGAGGTGATATCTATTCGGAAGCAACTAACTCTTTCTCAGGCAGTATTTTGGCCGATGTGGGTCTACGTCGGCCACCAGCTCAAGCGAGCGTCGATCCAGATAATGGCAGGCTGATTTTCTCGCAAGAGCGGATTGACACCATTGATGGGGATGTGTTGTTTGTCCCTAAAAGTGGCAACCAGCTGGACCAAGACCAAGACGCATTTATGCAAAAACCGCTTTGGCAAACCCTAAAGGCGGTGCAGCAAGGGCGAGTGTATCGAGTCAATCTTTGGGATTGGACAGGTTTGGACATTCTGGCTGCCCATGAGGTGCTGAATGATTTATTCAAATATTTGGTGATTGAGGAGTAGACGAGTATTGTTATGGCAAATTATTCCCCAGGGATCAGAGACAATTCTGGACAGCTCTTGTCACATCTTTATAACTATCTGCTCGCTGTTTCTTTGCGCGAGTCTCAAATTTTGACCCAACTGCGCCAGGAGACCGCCCAACAGCCCATGGGTGGTATGCAAATCTCCCCTTACCAGGGTCAATTTATGGCCCTACTGCTGCGGCTGATGGGGGCTAAAAAAGTGTTGGAAATTGGTACGTTTACCGGCTATAGTGCCCTGTGGATGGCGCTGGCGTTGCCTTCAGATGGCACCCTCACAGCCTGTGATGTGAATGAAGACTATGGTGCGATCGCACACCGCTACTGGCAAACTGCAGGTGTTGCCGACAAAATCACGCTTCACCTTGCCCCAGCCCTCGATACCTTAGACAATCTCTTGGCCACAGGGCAAGCAGATACGTTTGACTTTGTTTTTATAGATGCTGACAAGGTCAACTACGGTTACTATTACGAAAAATCTTTAGATTTGCTTAGACCCGGCGGACTCATCGCTATTGATAATGTCCTCTGGTCTGGGGCAATAGCCGATCCAACCATCACCGATCCCGATACGCTGGCGCTGCGGAGTCTTAACCAAGCCCTGTATCAGGATGACCGCATTGAGCTAAGTTTGCTGCCCATAGCGGATGGATTAACCCTGGCACTTAAGCGTTTTTAGGCAAATGCTCTAGGAGTCACGAGGACAGGGAGATGAGGAGACGCGGAAAACACGTCAGGCGGGCTTCAAGGAGGCTCGCTTGGCCTTAGTCCGGTCTAGTGAAGAAGACCATCCCCACTTTGGGAGTACCTTTGGTGGGGTGGATGAGGCCGGTGCCCAATTACTCAATAGTGCCATTGCCAAAGGCATGGGTACGACTACCCAGGTCCACGGAGTAGGGGATGGAGCCCCATGGATTGCGGCTCAAATGAAGACTCAATTCGCTTAACAGGGCACCTACCTCGTCGATTTCTATATGTGTATGGAGCCATTCTTATGGCATTGTCAGACCGCCATCCACAGCAATTGATTGGCCTGTGATCGCATTACTCCAGTCAGAGGCAAACAACAACACAGATTGGGCAAACTCTTCGACTGAAATTGTCTGGCGCAGTGGCGTATTTTTCGCCACCAGCTCAAACACCTCATCCGTTGTAGCGCTGCTAGCGTCTGTTGTGCGCAGTAGGCCGCCTGCAATTAGGTTTACTCGAATACCGTACTGCCCCAGTTCTGCGGCAAGGTTGCGGGTTAAGCCTACTAGACCAGCCTTGGCTGTGGTGTAGTCGTAGTAGGTAACAACTGGGTTATAGACCAGGTTGGTTGAGATATTAATTACCTTGCCAAAGTGCTGGGCTTTCATAGACGGCACCACCGCCCGCACCACATTGAAAACACCTTTTACGGTTCCCTCAATTTGTTGAGAAAAGTTATCCCATTGAACTGTTTCAATACTTGTATACGGCGCTGTTGGATCAAACTTATAGGTAGGTAGGGCATTGTTGACAACTACATCAACCCTGCCATAAGTCTTAATTACCTGCGTCACCATAGCTTCCACCTCTGATGAGACCGTAACGTCGGCCTGATGGGCAAAGGCTCTGCCCCCTTGCCCGATAATAGAATCTACTACCTGGCTAGCTTGATCAACACTCTTCAAATAGTTCACACAGACAGCAGCCCCCTCATGGGCCAAAACTTGAGCAATACTAGCACCCACACCACGACTGGCCCCTGTGACAATGGCAACTTTGTTTTTGAGCAGCATAAAAATAAATATAAACTATGGAAATTGTTAGCTATGTACTTGACACATTTAGAGGTCTCTTATTAATCACCTTAGCTGATTGTTTAATAACGAAGCTGTTGTTAAACAATCAGCCGAGAAATTAAGAGGGTTTACTAAAAATAGTTAGAACCACTGGGTCAGGCCCTAACAGATGTTGATGTCTAATGCATTCTAATCCCACTTGCATACCCATTTTCTGACGTTTTTCTCGACTGTAGAACCTCATCTCACCATGCCAGATCTTAGTTAATGAATGATTTGCCAGATCCACTAGATAAAACATGCCACCTGGTCGCAGCACTCGATAAACCTCAGCTAAGACTCGCTCAGGATCAGGATAATGGAGAAAGCTAATTGTATTGAAAACTGCATCAAATTGGTCATCGACAAAACGCAATGGAGCAGCATTCCCCTGTACAAAAATCAGACGGGGCCGATGGCGGTTAGAACGACGTGCCTGGCGCAACATTTCAGCGGAAAAGTCCAGTCCCGTGCCTTGCAAGCCAGGATATTTGGCCGCCATACGATTGAGCAAACGCCCAGTACCACAGCCAATATCAAGGACATTGGCTTGTTCAGGCAATTCAACATAGTCTAACAGCCGTTTATGGATAGCCTGATAAAACACTGAGGTAAAAATGAAATCATAGAACGGTGCCCAATAGTCAAATAATTGTTGTTTCTTGTTTGACACATTCATGAGCTGACCTGATTTTGATTTCACGTAAAATCTTAGCGTGAGTCCTTGATGATGGGCATATCTCCAAAAACAACGGCGTTGCTGATCCTCGGGATGATTCCATCTGAGAAATTCTGATACACTGCATTAGCAGATCGGTTCATCCTCTAAATCAGCCATGGCCAAACGGCTGCTGAAGTCACTTTTGGGCGTTACTAAGCCTTTGCTTCAACAGGCTCTAGCGATTCTGCCAGTTTTCGTTCTCGCACAAACATGAAAAGGCTAAAGCCAAAGGCGAAGGAAATGGCGAAAATGAGAGCGATGTAGATACCCCAAAATTTTAGCTTGAGGCGTCGGCCTTCAGTCACCATCAAGGCAATAGCTAGCACGAGCACAATAGTGAGGTCTGCTGCAATAAAGCTAGAGGCTGCATTTGCCCACACTTGTTCAATAAACGTGGGCAAATCAAAAGGCAGAGAGTCTACAGAATCCTTAGTTGCTGTTATAAACTGCGTCAGGAAATAACCTGGCCAAATAATGCCAGCCACGGTCATTACAGCATAAATTGCTTGTCGAACACGGTTCCAAAACATTGACAATTAACCAAATCAGTACTCTTTAGTATTGATACCAGATATGCCCTGGCCGATAGCCATCTCCTTCCCCAGGTTAGCGACAGCTACTTTATCGATGCCCAAGCTGCATTGCAGGAACATCTGGACAATCGAAACCCAGACCAAACCAGACCCTAGTCCCTTTAAGCGATGAAACCCATTCTGCTGAAGATGTTGCTATCTGCTCGCGGTCCTTACTGACCGAGCACGCTGGAATGCGCTCGGAAAGAAGAAAAATGATGTCACCACTTAAAGGGGTAACATCTTCTGAAAATTTGTTTTCAGATTCCACAAAATCTGAATAAACCAGGGTGCCCCTGCATCAATTTGCTTATCTATTCTGTGCTGTTCTTCAGTGCGATCAAACTTCCAGTAACTACTGATGTACACGTTTTCTGATTCAATATTGCGTGAATCTTTCATGTACTGCCTGATTCTCTTCATGCTTTCAAATTCACAAGCCACCCAAACATAAGGCTCTCCATCTTTCCAGGGAAGAGATTTTATGGCATGTAACAGAGCATCGGGGTTTTCACCAGGTTTATCACTGACAACCCACTTCACATCAATACCGTTAGGCACCTTAAGGGATTGTTTGTCCGCTTCACTGGGCACCTCAACGACAGCATAACCCTGGGCCTGACTTGGCAGTAGTTCTAAATTGCAACATAATGCGGGTAACCCTGACATATCACTCGCCAGCAAAAACCAGTCAGACTTGTAGTTAACTAGCTTTGTGGGACCAGGCCCCCCCATAAGTATCTTGTCACCGGGCTTGGTTGATTCAGCCCATCTGGCCGCTGGACCACTTTTAGAACCATGTAAAGAAAATTCAATCCCTAATTCGTTGTCTGCTCGATTAAAGGTACGTACAGTATAGGTGCGTTTTAGATGCTTTTCCTGCGCCCGGTTTTTATCACCTATGGCTTGACCATCGTCAGAAAATAACAGCTTTACATAGCCACTCTCGTAATTTTCAGGAAAATCGGCCAAGTCATCCCCTGTAAAGATGACTCTCTGCATGTGGGGAGTGATTTTTAGAGTTTTTTTTACAACTATTGTTCGATAATCTGGCCCAGCCATAGGTCTATTTAAAAGAGATTCTACATTTATAAATATTATCACTTCCTTTCTCAATTGAGAAGTGTTCTCAATAACGAAATAAATAATTGATAATCATTGATAATATTAAGTCTCAATCCCCATGCTCCCAAGTTGGGTTGATTCAAATATTTAACAGGTCTGATGGGGTAATAGTGAGCTTTATCATTCTGCCTTATGTGCACTGAGGAGTAGCGAACCCGCTTTGCAGTAGGCTCGATAGTTATCATAGTCTGGAAAGTATGGAGACGGCGTAAAGTCACTGGCAGCCGTCTGAGTGGGAAGGGGAACGTGGCGATAGGCTGCATTTGCCCAACCAGCCGATGACAGTAGCGTCTGCCACTCCGCTGCTGATAGGTTATGTACCGTAATTGGTAACGCGTCAACCCAATACGTTGCAGCTGGATTTCCCTGGTAGAGGTCAATCACAAGACCTAGTCGACCGCCGGGCATTGCTATGCGCAGCCATTCTTTCAAAGTTTCGAGCGGTTGGGGCGTGTAGTAAATAGATTCCACAGAGACAATATGGGAAAACTTGTCATTCTCAAATGGAGTGTTGGCACTGTCTGCGGTTAAAAAACTTATATGCGGTAGGGTACGGCGTGAGGATGCGATCTCAATCATCTCAGTGGACAAGTCGATCCCGACCCCAAGGGCAATGTGAGGGCCAATCAGCTTATTAAGGACCCAGCCGATGCCACAGCCTGCATCAAGGACAACAGAGCTATCAGAGATCACAAAATCCTCCAGTAGCTGCTGAGTGGCAAAGAGATGACCGGCAGCCATAGCGTCACCTCGGCCCGCGTCGGCCCACTGATCAAATTCAGAGGCAACATCACGACTACTGGAGAATGTATTCTGTTTTGATGTCATAGTCTCGAAATCTTCACCTATTCAGTTTCTTTAGCAGGCGCAAAGGAAGCTGTACGCCATTATATACGAGAGCAGAGGGGAAATCACTCAAGTGGTCAGTCTAAGCCGAGAGGTTGATATAGGTCGACCACCCTTAGGGTTACCACACTTTCTCTTATGAGATCGATTTATCTCATAACGCTCTGGATTGAATGGTTTGGGGTTGAAACAGACGCTCGACAGCATGACTATCTTGGTATTTTTTTCTGCACGACCCTGATCGTTAGAAAAGTCAGACACCACCCGCTCATGCGGGTGGTGTCTGACTACCAATCTGTCCGATTTTGAGGGGCTGTGGTTTGTAGGGACCAGCAACAGTCAACATGCGAGCGTAGGGTTTACGGATCATGTCTGTCAATACTCACCACTAAGTCTACTCCGATGCCAAGATTGGGTAAAACTCTTTACTATTAAGTTTGTACTGGTTCAGCATAGTAAACGTCTCTATGACAGACGAGTTAATTGAGATCGCAATCAACCTCCAAAAACAACACTATCCAGATGCAGAGATTATCTTTTTAGCGGGCTCTATCATTCGTGGTGAAGCTACCGCCACTTCGGATCTTGATCTTGTTGTTGTCTTTCAACAGCTTCCTGCGGCATATCGAGAATCTTTTCAGTTTGAAGGCTGGCCCGTCGAAGCATTTGTCCATGATCCTGAAACGCTGAGGTACTTTTTCTTTGAGGTCGATAGCCCCACAGGGATACCTTCTTTGCCCGCTATGGTGAGTGAAGGAATCGAGATACCCCAGCCGAGCGAGCTATCCAGAGAGCTGAAGCAGCTAGCGGACGATATTTAGATGACGGCGGTCCACCGGTCTGGGACAAAGACGCCATCGATAGGTCACGCTATGCCATTACAGAGCTGATCGATGATATTCGAGCACCGTGCTCAAGGGCAGAACTGATAGCTTCTGGTACTTAGCTATATGATGCGGTGGCAAATCATTATCTGCGTAGTCGGAATCTCTGGTCTGCCACAGGCAAGACAATTCCCAAACGATTGCAGCAAGTTTCCCCTCAGTTTGCTGCTCAGTTTGAAGACAGCTTTGCAGCTCTCTTTGCCCATGGAGAGACTGATCAGCTTATAGGGGTAGTAGAGAATATGCTAATGCCAGAGGGTGGTTGGTTATTTGAGGGGTATAAACTTGTTGCCCCTGTTTCCTGGAAAAAACCTATCTAACCCCTATCTAAACAGGTTATTGGCTCTAAACCATAGAGTACACCGTCATCAAAATCAGCTAGCTACCCTGACAATCTCCAGAAAGCAACCCATAAGGCAAGATAGAAAAGCAAACATAACTTGAAACCACGGTCACGATGAGCCTACCGCCCCTGATTCCGCGCGCCACTCTGTTTGGAAACCCCCAGCGCACCAGTCCACGCCTGTCCCCGGATGGCAAATACCTGGCGTATATTGCGCCGGATGCCAATAACGTTCTACAAGTGTGGCTACAGGAACCAGGCGGCGATGATCGTCAGCTCACCCAGGATAAAAAACGCGGTATTCGGTCATATTTTTGGACATACCAGGAAAATCAGTTAATTTATCTGCAAGATGCCGATGGTGATGAAAACTTCCATCTTTATTTGGTGGATGTCACCACTAGCATGGTCCGTGACCTCACCCCCTTCCAGGGCGTTAAAGCTAACCCTATCGAACTAGATCCTGACTTTCCCGACCGAGCTCTAGTCAGCCTTAACCTGAAGGATCGTCAGAAGTTCGACGTTTACAGCATCAATCTCACCACGGGTGCAGTGGAGTTTGACACCGATAATCCTGGCAATATCGTAAGCTGGACCGCCGACCATCAGTTCCAGATCCGTGCAGCCACGGCAGCCACCCCCGATGGCGGCTCCGAACTGCTTTATCGCGCTACTGCCGATGATGCCTGGGAGAGTCTGCGCCGCTGGGGACCAGATGACGAGGGCGGTGCCGTTGGATTCTCTAAAGATGGCAACACTCTTTACGTTGTGGGCACCCACGATGCCAATGCCCAACGCTTTATTGCCCTCGATCTAGCGGCTCGTACTGAAACTGTGATTGCCGCAGACCCCCAGTACGACATTAGTAATATCGTCACCCACCCCACTGAGCACACCATCCAGGCCGTTTCTGTCTATAAAGCCAAGGAAGAATGGACGGTACTTGACGAGGCTATTCGAGGAGATTTTGAGGCCTTGGCCCAAGTGCGTCCCGGTCAGTTTGTCATTAGCTCACGCACTACAGCCGATGATATATGGCTGGTGGCTTATCTCACTGACGATGGTCCGGTATACTACTATCGCTATGATCGTAATCGTAAAGACGCCACCTACCTATTTAGTAACCAGCCCAAACTAGAAGATCTGGCCCTGGCGTCGATGGAACCCATCGAATACCAGGCTCGCGACGGTCTCACCATCCACGGCTATTTGACCTTGCCGGTGGGCATCGAAGCTAAAAATCTACCCACGGTGCTGTTTGTCCATGGCGGTCCTTGGGTGCGGGATATGTGGGGCCTAAACCCGCCTGTACAGTGGTTGGCAAATCGAGGCTACGCTGTCCTACAGGTGAACTTCCGAGGGTCCAATGGCTATGGCAAAGACTTTCTTAACGCGGGCAATCGCCAGTGGGGCAAAACCATGCACGACGATCTGATCGATGCCGTAGATTGGCTTTGTAACCAGGGCATTGCCGACCGTACTAAAGTGGCGATTATGGGCGGTTCCTACGGTGGCTATGCCACCCTGGCGGGGTTAACCTTTACCCCAGATGTGTTTGCCTGCGGTGTAGATATTGTCGGCCCATCCAATTTGATCACCCTAATTCGCAGCGTGCCCCCCTATTGGCAACCGATGATGGCCATGTTTGCCCATCGTGTGGGCGATATTGAAACCGAAGAAGAGATGCTCAAAGAGCGATCTCCCTTGTTTTTTGTGGACCGCATCGAGAAGCCTTTGCTCATTGGTCAGGGTGCTAACGACCCTCGCGTTAAAGAAGCGGAAAGTGAACAGATTGTTGAGGCCATGCATAGGGCTGGCAAGCCGGTTGAATACGTCCTGTATACCGACGAAGGTCACGGGTTTGCGCGCCCAGAAAACCGCTTGCACTTCTATGGCATCGTGGAGGCGTTTCTGGCGAAATATATCGGTGGTCGTGCCGAATCTGCCGCTGAAGTTGAGGGACACTGCGGCGTGGTGAAATAGCGGGCTAGGGAGATCGGTGCCAGGGAGACTCGGAGAATGTCAGCAATGATTATCTGTATGTCTCCCCAGCACTTTTATCCTTTATCCCTTCACTGACCTTATCCCAAGGCTTAAGCTTGACAGACCACGAGGTTAGCAGACCATTTAGGGCAGTTCTGGTCTTATGCTAAGGGCAATTACCAAGAAAGTGGCTGTTTAACGTTGAGCTGAGCAGCGGCCAATATTTTTGCATCAATGCTTGGATTGTAAATTCCGTCCGCTCCTGCGCTATGTTATGGGACCTTACTCTGGACAAGCACTTAAGGCTCAATTCTTAATCCGATTTTATAGGTTGAAGAAGCCTGACCACCTATTACATCTATTGTGTATGTACCATCTTTAGGAAGGTTTCCTGCCCAAGACGTTGAGCTATTTTGCTGATTGGTAAGTTGAGCACCATTTGGAGCAGTAACAGCTAATCGAACTTGTTGCGAAGAAGAGTTCATTAAGATTGCTGTATTTTGACCTGCGGAAGCTGAAAATGTATATCGATCAATGCTGGATGCGGCTAAATTACCTTCTATCTGAGTTTCAATAGCCCCTGCAGGAAATTGAACAGCTCCCCTATCAAAAATTTTGGGCGATGAAAATGAACTAGACTCGCTAGCATTTCTATCAATTTGGGTTGGCTCTCCAACTTCTGCTCCAGTGAAATAATTTGATAGAAAATCTTTAAAGAGTTCGGCTTTCTGTCGACTCAAGAAAGATGCCACTTGAATGGAGGTTTTACTAGTATTTTCTCTTTTTTTCTTAATCGCATCAGCACATGCTTGAGTCTTTACAACATTCAGAGTTTCCTCATCATAGTCAACATAAACTGGGTATAACTGAACTGGATAAGCACTTAAATCACTAGGCAATGGATCCCCACATACGTCTTTTGGAAAACTTTCGCTGAAAAATGGATTCTCTACCTCAGATAACTCTGGATCTAATTCTGGTTCTACTAGAGGAGGAGAACCAGAATTGGATGATGGATTTGATGAAGGCTCAGGTGGGGTCGGGAAAGATTCAGAGTTTTCTTTGACTGCGGCTCCAATTGAAGCAGTGACTACATATACTAAGAATAAGAACCCCAAGCTTAGAGGAAAAAAGAATTTGGAAAGCCATATTGCTCGTCCAAGAAAACCAGACATATCAGCTAGTGTAGGGTCAGAATTCTTCTTCAGCTTATTGAGTAAAAAATCTGTTTTTGAAGAATTTACCGAGCGCTGTTTCGCTGCTTCTGGTAGAAGGTTGCTTATACTAGTACGATAGAATACTGATTTTTGAGTGGCTAACCAAGGAATAAACCTTGAAAGATACATACTTTCTTGTGGACGTTCTGGTGTCACAGGAGTATTGACAAGTGACATATCTTTCTTGTCCGAAGACTCCTTACGGAGGTTAGCTTCCTCGGTTTTGAGTTTTTCTATGGCAGTGATTTCTTTATCCTCAAAATCAGCGACAAAACTCATCAATGCTTGAGCAGAGAACTTCTGCCTTTCTTGGCTACTATCATCCTTCAGCCATATCATTAAATCACGTTCAATATCTGTCAGCTTACGTTTCTTAGTATCGAGCCATACAGGATATTTTTGGCCATCGATTTCTATAGTCCGCTCTCCATCCTTCAATACTGAACGCTGAACCAGATAAACTTCTGATAGAACGTTCATTAAAGCCTTATTTTCTTGCTGTGATGACAAACCTATGAGGTCTTTAAGATGAGAAGAAAGTGCTTGGAAATCTTGCTTGATTAACTCTGCTATTGCTGTTGCAACAATTTTTCGAACCTTTTTATGTCTTTCGTATTTAAAGATCTCTAGTAATCTGGAAAAAGCTGTCTCAACACTAATTTTCTCATCGCTTTCTGAGAAATCACCATAGGAGATTTTGCAGTATGTAAGAGCAACAGTTAACAACAGAGATTCTCGTTTATCCAACTTTCCAAGAGTAGCAATTTCTGTATATTCAGTTTTGCAATCTGAGCGCCATTCCTCAAGTAGAGATAATACTTCAGCTGCGTTAAACCCGTATGCTAATGCTAAACTTTCAGCCACTGGTGGGATCAAATCAGCATCTTGAACTATTGTGATTAAGAAATCACGAACTGTTGAGAGATGACGATTAATAAAGAAGGGAATTGTGTAGGTCTTGAATCGATCTCTAACTAAACGATTTTTATCTTCCGAGAGTTCTTCAAAGAGCTTATAAAGTTCTTCTGAAAGTTGATTTGGGAAATCATATAATGATGCATAAGCCACGGTTATGGCCAAAGTCGAGCGGATATAGTCTGCGGGCTCTTCGCTATTCTTCTTGGCTTTGTCTTTGAGCAAGAAAGAAATAAACTTGCTTATTCGTGTTTCTGTTTGCCAATTCTCTAGTACTGAAAACAGCTCTTTATCTAAGTCTAAATTAGGCTGGCTCTTTAAAACAATGGTTTGGTAATCTTGATCACGCCACGCAGCTATTGATCTCGCTGCAACCGCTTGCACCTCAATTTCTGAACTAGCTGCAAGCTCTAGTAATTTGTCTTCTACTGCTTCCCGCGAACCTAATCGTGAAATTAATCCTACTCCACTAATAGTTTCACTAATAGATTGACGCATTTTGTCCCGTCTGAGGGATGAGCCATAAAGCTCTCCACTATATTGATTAGTTGTTGCTTTTACTCAATAGACGAGAACAGGCAGAGCCGCAAGAATTTGTCTTCTATGACTTTTCCAAGCAATCTTGAGACATGTAAAGCGTTGTTTAGGAAAACGTAGTTTAACAAGCGTTTTTTGATCATCAGTGTCAATAAATTCAAAATAGCTACGCAAATTATCCAAATCACAATAGTCTAAGGCTTTTAGGTTAGCATCTCTATTTTTCCAAACATTAGTCACTAAAATTTCGATAGCGGCAAAAAATTGATCATCAAATAACCCATCAAAAAAACTTAAACTTATTGCCAGAAGTTGCTCTCTTTGGTTGAGCTGATTGTAATACCAAGTATTCAAAGCATCTTCATGAGAGAGCTGATTGATTAATTTATCATTATCGCTGACATCATTTTCTGTTAGGTCATGCCACCATGATTGACAAGAATCGGGTAAACGCCACGCGGCAAATGGAAGATCTGTTGTAACAATAACAAAGTGCCTTTTCTGGGCAATTGCTTGCTGTAACTTAGGTAGTGTGTAACTAAGAAAATTTTGTGGTGCAGCCTGATTAAGAATTAAGATTTTACGTAGTTCAGATTCTTCAACTTCATATTGAATAGAACCAGAATCTGAGCTGATATACCATTCCTTTGTAACTACCTTCTTGCCCCTTGGTTGTAGCTGTATTGCCATCAAGGCTGCTACATGTCTAGCCAAAGTCGATTTATCGACATTGATACCATCACCTAAAACTAAGAAGTTTTGCTGTTCTAAAGTAGTTAGTAATTTACTAGTAATTTGGGGACTTTGAAAAGTTGGGGGGCTAAATAATTTAAGATCAGGCTCAAAGAAATTGACCTCTCTATTAAATTTATTGACTACTGTCTGATAGCCGATTTGGGTAAAGTTATCTATACTGACATCACCTTTGATATTACTGTCAGAGATAGCAGTTTGAGAGACACTTCTATTAGGAGTCTCATTTTCTGTATCATCATTCAGGATATTTGTACCATTATTGGTATTTTCTTTGTCAGGATTTGCTTTTTCAGAATCTTTTACAGTTTTATCTTCAGTTCTGACTGTATTAGGATTTCGATTAACCATGAATATTTATCCCTCCTGGGTTGCATCTGAAATTCTTATGTCACCTTCTACGTTAACGTTACTAATAAGCGACTGTTTAGTTATCGACTGTTGGTCAATTTTTACTTGTTTGACTCTTTGAAGGATTATGTTCTTTGCTTGCGCATACTCAATCATGACCTGCTTAGCTGCTTCATCCGACTGAACAGTGTTCATAACTAGTTGTGCTTGTTCGGCAAGACTCGCATCTTCTTGAAAGACTTCTAGAATTTCTCCCTCAAGGACCTCAGGTTCCATCGCACCTGGAAGTTTATTCTTTTTTATGATTTTCCCCCACAGTGCCTGTCTGAGCTGTGAGGTTAATTCAGAAGCTGACTTACCTAAGGCTTTTCCTCCTTCTTTAGATGCTTCTTTCAAAATGAGTGCAAGTGTTGTACCGGCAAGAATTTCTAATGGTTCCATATTTCAATTTTGTTTTCAATAAAAGACTCTGAAAACCTTAATAATCTTTTGGCTATTCGAAGGCCTACTGTTGTAGTTTTGGCCAAACTGTTCTATTAACTGCTAAATTCTATCGCTCTTCACTCTGTATAGTTAGTTGTTTAAGACTTTGAAAGTATCTGGGGGCTTACAAAATTTCCAATATCGAATATGACGTGGACACAACAGTTTATAGATAGCACCTTGTAATTGAGTTTAAAGCAGCGTACTGCTTAGTTGGTTATCTAGCAGGTACCCTGGGGGGTACTTAGGAGATTAATTGTCAAGACCCTTTGACTTAATATCAGTTCACAAACTGATCATTCATATTACGAACTTTTGGCTAAATTCCATTAACCGTCATCATAAAGTATTCGTTCCCGACGACGAGTTTGTAGAGGTTGTAGATCATCGATGGTGCGCCATCAGGTTTGCAACATAACGGCTTGGGCTTCAGCAGATGAGGATATGATTATTTTGCATCATAATCTAAATTTATTCTCCGTTCCGTTGCAAGCCCTTGTTAGGCAACCTATTCAGCAAACATTTCAGCCAAGATATCAAGAAGCATTTTTTGCTCATCTTGACTGATTCGGCCAAGCTTTTTGACCAATCGATTTTTATCTACTGTACGGATTTGATCCAAAACAATTTGCCCATTTTTGCCCTGAAATTGACAGACAAGACGAGTGGGATATTGCTTACCTTTTGTAGTCATTGGCGCAATGATAACCGTAGCGATATAGCGGTTCATCTCATCCGGTGAGATAACAACACAGGGTCGCGTTTTCTGAATTTCACTACCAACAGTGGGGTCTAGGTTGACCAGAAAAACATCGAAACGTTTGACTACCATTCCCATTCAGATTGATCCCAATCAGTAGTGCTGACATCATCTAGAAGTGCATCATCTTGATTCTTAGCCATTGCTGCAAAAGCCTCATCCCATCCGGCACGCCAACAGTGTGCTGTGCGAATAGTCAGACAATCACCCTGTACTTCAATCTCAACGTCTTCATGAATACCGCTTTGCTCTAAGAGAAGCTTAGGAATGCGAACGCCTTGAGAGTTACCAATTTTGACGATCCGAGTTCTGATAACTGTGCCCATAGTTTAGATACTTGCGAACACGAACATGTAATTACATCGTAATCACAGGTCAAGGGACTGTCAAGCAGTGCGAAATTGACCTCGTCTGCCTCAGGGCGTATTTATGTGGCGTTTGTTTACGCCAGAGTTGACAAACCGAGTTTCCCCGCAACGTCTCCATTCGTTACAGGGTAAGCAAACTCAGTGGGCGTGAACAGCCGATCGTAATCGCGGGACTTCGCATGTGAACGTTGTTCGGCAACAAAGCCAGAAATATCTTGAATATCAGGTATCCATTCGCGAGCGTATTTTGCAATCACATCACCGCGTAAGCCCAGTTGAATTGGACGATCTTTCCTACTAATGGATTCAAGACTTAGAGCAATTTCACAAATAAAAGATTCAACATCTTCATTTTCTATCCTGCGACATAATTCTCGATATTCATTACGAGCATCGACCTTAATCATGCCTCCATTCCCTGGGTCAGCCGCATCCACATGGGCAGTTGGGTATCGCCACCGTCCTCAATGCGTTCCAGGGCTGTTGCCATCTCCACCCGCACATCAAATTCAGATTCTTGACCCACGGCCTGGCGCAGGGGCTCAATCACCGTTTGATCGCCCAGCTCGGTCATAAATCGAGCCGCCCGCCAACGGACTAATTTAGACTCATCG
The DNA here is from genome assembly GCF_032906605.1 of Leptothoe sp. LEGE 181152. Lineage (NCBI taxonomy): Bacteria > Bacillati > Cyanobacteriota > Cyanophyceae > Nodosilineales > Cymatolegaceae > Leptothoe > Leptothoe sp. LEGE 181152. Next base: position 385,762 of record NZ_JASATU010000017.1, on the reverse strand, counting down.
GTCAGCACCTCAGCCATCGTCGCCAGGGCACTGGCATCGCCAATATCACTCAGGGCATCCCCGGCGATTCGACGGACCATAGCTGACGGATCCTGCCGCACCACACGGCACAGGGGGGCAACCGCAATCTCTAGAGTACTGGCCCCCAAAAGGGCCGCTGCCCAACGGCGAATAGCGCTTTTCTCATCATCGAGTACTGCTACTACGGCGGCAAAGTTATCGGTGGTCACATCAAGCTGCTGTAGTGCCTTTAACCGCTTTTTCCAGTCAGGATCGTTCAACTCAGCCACAAGCATCTGTTGCTGAGCCGCGTGGTCAGGGGACTGAGCTATGGCGCTAACGGCGGCGGCTTCAATCCGGGCCAGTTCTTCAGGGTCAAACAAACTATCGATTTCATCGGCCACCAGCTGAGCCACTTGCTCAGGCTCACCGGCTGGGGCCTGATAGGGGTCCCAGCGTCGTTCCATTACATAGTCAGCGCCCGTTTCACTGATGGCCCTTTGGAGTGACTGACTAAAGCGGTCGGGTAATGCAACTCGGGCCTGTTGTCCATCTGTTGCGGTGGCCTTGACCTGTATCGGAATGCCGCGAAACATCTGGACTGCCACTTCGAGCATGCCTAAATTTGAGCTGGTGGCCTGATTGTTAACTGGCTGTGCCGGTTCAGCCACCTGGGTCAGGAGCTTCGCATCCGCATTGTCGGCTATACCAATCGCCTTAGCTGCTTTTGCCAAAATGGATTGCCAGTCTGAGCTGCCCTGGCGGGTAAGGGTGATAAAGTCCTGGACTGCAAAGACAGACTTCACTCCCTCAATGGTGAGCAGTTGTTGAATGACTGCAGGGGTATCGGGTACGGTGCTGCCCTTGTCTAGGGTTAGGGCTTTGGGGCTAATGGTCCCATCCAGGTTGAGCTTGATGCAGTTGGGGCTGGGGGTGGTTTCGATGGAGAGCAGTTGCATGGTCTTAATGGTACTGGGCTCAGTTAACCATATTAAATATATCGATGGAGACCATGGGGTTGCTGGCCTAGATCATCAGCGAGATAGTGCATGGCTAAGGGGACTGCACAAGAATAAAGACCCAGGGTGGGGCTGTAGATGGGTGGATAAGTGATGGGGTAATGGTGTTTCCAGATGGCTCTATTTATAACGCTTGAATCTCTTTTTTTATAGCTGTTAAGAATGTTGGCACTATCTCATGGACCCACTGGGGTTCGCGGTGTCGGATCATCAACCAAAACAAGTTTTTAACATCCCAGAATGTGGCATCTAGAAGACCGGGTTCTTTGCGATCGCGCTTAAAATGCCAGTGTACAGAATTGGGATATTTCTTACGTGAGTAACCGCCCACATGGGAGATGTACATGCCCACAGTCTCTGCCGCTTTTTCTAAAACCCCATGCATTTCATCCGTAGAGATACCCTCCGGTAGCTCTACGTAATAGTCATCTGATTTTTTACGCTTCATGCTGAAACCTCGTTCCCTTAATCCTAGCTACGACGCACTGAGCTACTGACTGACCCGAAACACATGACCATCGGGATGTCTTAGGTGACATTCCCTGGCTTTCCAAGGCATATCTTCGGGAGGAAAAACAACCTCAATCCCGTTCTCAAGAGCAAGGGCATAAACCTGATCCACATTCTCCACCCAAATGGACATCCAGGCCCCCTTGTCTTGGGTTTCATCACCACCAGGGCCGAATGTACTTGAGTTGTTGCCCTTACCACGGCCACCCTGACCATCCTGACATAGAAAAATCTCACAGTCTCCAGAACCCACGGCTCCATATCCAGGGGGATCGCCCCAATCCCAGAGCTTCTGCCAACCTAATTTCTCGAACCATTCCAAACTTTCCTGTAGACTCGAAACATTCAGAATCGGGGTGATTACTTTAGCTTTCATATCCTCAGTTTCTGTGATTTTAAGTTGGTGCTAAGCGATCGGCACTAATCGACATGACAAAGAACGATAGTTAGCCCAGCCCATGATTCAACACCCAGTGGCTCATTAAAAACCGAACATCTAGATCGTAGTATAGTAAATTTGTACTGTGGCAGCCTGCTTTACATAACTTATATGGGATTAGCAAGCCGATTACCTTAATGGTTTGCAGGCATGACGAGCCCATAGGGCAATCCCTGAGTAACAGAGCAACATTAGTATTGTGAGACCGAGACCTTACGTCCAATGGGAATACACAGAGGTGTGCCCGCTACCGGATCGCTGACAATTTGACAATCGAGACCAAACACATCTCTCACCAATGTTTCGGTCATCACCTGGTGAGGCTTTCCTTGGGCACATACCTGGCCAGCTTTGATGGCGATGATGTGATCGCCATAGCGACAGGCCTGATTGAGTTCATGCAACACCATAACAATGGTGCGCCCCTCTCGCTGGTTGAGGTCATAGAGCAAATCCAACACCTCAATCTGATGGGCTAAGTCGAGAAAGGTGGTGGGTTCATCCAACAGTAAAATCTGGGTGTTTTGCGCTAAGGTCATGGCAATCCAGGCACGCTGGCGCTGTCCTCCAGAAAGACTGTCCACGGGTCTTTCTGCAAATTCTTGGAGTTCTGTCATTGCCAAGGCGGCTTCGACTTCTTTTTCATCGTCTTGGCTCCACTGCTGTAGCCAGCTCTGGTAGGGGTAGCGCCCCTGGGCTACAAGCTCTCGCACCGTCAATCCTTCCGGCGCAGTAGGCCCCTGGGGCAATAGTCCTAACTGTTTTGCTACATCTTTAGTAGGCAGTTTGAAAATGGAAGTGCTATCTAGATAGACAATCCCCTGCTGTGGTTTGAGCAGTCGCCCCAACCCTTTAAGTAACGTGGATTTGCCACAGCCATTGGGTCCCACGAGAACCGTAATTTTGCTTGAGGGAATGGCCAGATCCAGCCCCTCAATAATGGGGTTGCCATCATAGGCCAGGGTCAGTTTACGGGTGGTGAGAGCGGGATCTGTCATTTGCGATCGCGAATCAATAAATACAGAAAATAAGGCGCACCAATCACAGCGGTGATGATGCCACAGGGTAATTCAATGGGAGCAAATAACAGCCGACCCATCAGGTCAGCCACCACCACCACCATTCCCCCGGTCAGAGCTGCCGTTGGCAACAGCCCCTCATGGGAAGGCCCCACCAGCTGACGCGCAATGTGGGGAGCCATCAAACCAATAAAACCAATACTCCCTGCCGTGGCCACCGCCGCCCCAGCCAAGGCTACCGAACTCAGTAACAACCAGCCACGCTGCCATTCCAACCGGCTGCCCAGACCACGGGCTACATCATCTCCCATTTGTAGAGCATTCAGCTCTCGGCTCAGCACCAGTGACAACAAGCCAAAAACAATTAGCCAGGGCGTAAAGGCAAACACCTGGGCCCAGCTGCGACCATACACACTGCCTGCTAACCACACCAGCGCCTGACTAACATCGTAAATATTACCAAAGGTAACCATGAGATTCGTTAAGGCACCCGCCACTAAGCTAAAGCCCACACCCACTAAAATTAGCCTGACTGGAGAAGCCCCTCCATTCCAGGCCAGCAGGTATATTAAGACAGCAACTGTGAGGGCTCCCATAAAAGCGGCCAGGGGGAGTACGGCTATCGGCACCCAAGGGAAAACAACAATCAGACTGACCGCAGCCAGAGTGGCTCCGGCATTCACACCGATAATACCAGGGGCGGCCAGGGGGTTCCGGGTAATCCCCTGGGTCAGGGTACCTGCCATACCTAAGGCCATACCCACGCCCCAGGCCACCAAGGTTCTTGGCAAACGCAGTGTATTGACAATAAATCCGTAGTCTGGGTTATCCGTTGGTAATCCCAGCACCGTGCGGATCACATCTAGCGGGGGCACTGGATATTCGCCTTGACCAACGCTCCATACCATGGCCAACAGAGTCACTAACATCAGACCCAACAAAACTTTGGGAACTCGCCGATCCAGGCGTGCAGACACAAACCCTGTGCGTAGTATTAGCCACTGTAGATGGTCTTGGGACTGCCTTGTTTTTTGCATAATGCTATCGCCTCACCCGAGAACGCGTGAGATAAATGAAGAACGGTGCTCCTAGTAGCGGCATAACAATGCCCACCGGTAGTTCTTGGGGTTGAATAATGAGTCGAGCACCAATGTCAGCCAACAGCAACAAAATTGCCCCACATAGAGCTGAATAAGGAAGAATCCAACGGTAGTCGGCCCCTGTCCAGAATCGAACAATGTGAGGAACAATCAGGCCTAGAAAACCAATGGGGCCTGCGATCGCGACCGAACCTCCGGCTAATAAAACAACACTAATGGCGGCAAACACCTTGACCCAGATAGTCTTTTGACCTAACCCTTTAGCAACAGCATCCCCCAGACTTAAGGTGGTCAACTGTTTGCCCATGGCTAAACCTAAAACCAGCCCTAACAGCAAGAAAGGCATCACCTGGAGCACGAGTTCCATATCTCGCCCAGCCACAGACCCAGCTAACCAAAAGCGAATCTCTTCTAAGGTCCGCTGGCTAAGGATCAAAATCCCCGTCGTTAACGATGAGACCAAAGCCGTCAGGGCAGCTCCAGCAATCGTTAGATTAAGAGGATTCAGTCCCCCTCGCCCTAGGGACCCCAAACCATAAACCGTAACGGCTGCAATAGCTGCCCCAACTAATGCAAACCCAGCATAGACACTCAGCGATGTGGAGTTAAACCAAAAGACTGAAACAACCACGGCTAAAGCCGCACCAGAGTTGATCCCTAAAATACCAGGATCAGCCAAGGGATTCCGCGTCAGTCCCTGCATGATGGCTCCAGATACTGCTACAGCGGCCCCAACCAACAAGGCCGTTATGGAGCGGGGTAATCGTACGGTACGAATAATTAAGTGTTCTGTAGAACCATTGGGAGAGACTAATGCCTGATAAACATCCATGGGTGCAATGTCAGCAACGCCTAAAGCGATACTGGCAATCAAGCATGTCAACAACAGCGAAATTCCAATAACATATCCCGCTGTGAGTAGGGTTGTTCGTGAGGGAATGAACAATTGATTTTTAACTCTCTCCATGTGTACTAGCTTTCCGGTACTGGTGCACTAGTAGGCGGTGGATCTGCCGCCGGTTGTGGCCTGGGCTGTGCCGCCGGTTGTGGACTCGGCTGTAGTGCTGGTTGTGGACTCGGTTGTGGGGCCGCCGGTTGAGCACTCGGCTGTGCCGCCGGTTGTGGACTTGGCTGTGGGGCCGCCGGTTGAGCACTCGGCCGTGGGGCGGGAGACGTTGGGGTGCTTGTTTCGGGCACCGAAGATGCTGGCGTAGTCGGTTGGGGATTGCTGGGTGCTGGCGTTGATGGTGTTGTCGATGGCTGTGGTGTTACAGGAACAACTGGTTCAGCTGTTTCTGGGCTAGCATTGCTAGCAGGGGCAGACGTATCGGGAGACTCTAATGCCGCATCTGTCTCCTGCTCTGAAGACGATTCATCTTCATCTGTTTCATCTGTTTCATTAGAAACTGGTGCCGGACCAGCTGGCTGACTATTGTTATCAGTTTCATCGCTGGCATTTAATGGCGGCGTTGCATTTGATGGATTTTCTGCTTCAGGAACAGGCGTTTCTGGCTGAGATGTTACAGGTGAAGGGTCAGCTACAGGAGCAGATTCCTCCACTGTCTGTCGTTCACCTCGTCTCCGCGCAGCACGATTACGTTCAGAACCTTCAATGGAAAAGTCCACCTCAATTGTACGAGCACGCCCTTGACCACCTGAGGTAAATGTTGATTCTCTGACGGCTTCCAAGGCTGCTCGATCTAAAGCTGCACTACCGCTAGATTGAGTAACACGGGCATTAATAACGTTGCCGTCCTCATCCACCTCAAATTCGATTGCTGGTTGTCCTTCGACTGCATCGTCTAAGGCTTCGTCAGGATAGTCGGGTCGGATACAATTGCGACAGCCAAATTGAGTACTCCCTCGCCCCGAGGGGCGCGCAGCAGGCCCCCGTCGTGCTGCTGTTGTTGTTTCAGAACCTGTTCCTGTGCCCTCTGAACCTGTTCCTGTGCCCTCTGAACCTGTTCCTGTGCCCTCTGAACCTGTTCCCCCGGTGGCAAGAGTAGGCACGGCAATGCTGGGCCCAGAAGTTCCGTCCACCCTAGTCGGCCCATTGCCTTCGAGTATGGGTTGCTGAACGCTTGGACCTTCGGCAGGCTCGTTTTCGGCAGGAGCGCTATCGGGCTCTTCTGCCACCTCGGCCTCCGGCTCCGGCTCTTCGGTAACTTCAGGTTCTGCCTCAGCCTCAGGTTCTGTGGCAACTTCACGCTCTGTTGGCTGCTGGACGTTCTGAGGTAGAGGTTTGGGTGGCTCTGGTTCCGGAAGCGGTTCTTCTGGCTCTGGCTCTATCTCAGTTTCAGGTTCAAGTGGAGCTGTGACTATCAGCTCAATGCGCTCCGGTTCACTCTGCTGGAGAAAACTTGGCCTAAGAGCTAACAAAGGGACCAGTGCCATATGACTTCCAGCAGCACACACTAACCCCCAGCAAACCCATCTGCGCGCAATAGCTTCTTCCCGATTATGTTGCTCTATACAAGATTGAGAAAGCGCCATACAAAAGCTATTGATAACCTTTGTCAATTAAGACTCGGTGTGGACTGTTTGATTTTAGCTCTATTGATAAAAAAAGGAAAATAAGTCAGTCAGTTTAATTACGATTGACTCCATCTAATTTCTATCTAAGTCTTAACGGTTCCAAGCCTTACAATCAAATCTATTCGGTCTTGTCAGGGAAATGTCCTTGGTACGTTTAGATTTCATCTATGTATATTAGAATGAACTGCTATATGACATCTAATGTCATCAACAGTTGATACGCCCTACCAGTTTGTGTCATGGTAGCTTTCTGTGGACGGCAGCAACGATGATTTTTGAGATTTAGGCGTGATTGGGTTTTGTTATGTCTTTGACTGAGATTTTTCAAGCAGGTGGAATTGTGATGTGGCCACTTGCGTTGTTCTCGTTAATCGCGATCGCACTTTCCGTTGAGCGTTTAGTTTTTTGGATACGTATTAATCGCAGCCAACGAAAAGTCGTAAAACAAGTTTTGGCAACCTACCGTCGCACGCCCATGGATGTGTTTACACTCTTGCGACAAAATATTCACCTGCCCATCTCTCGTATTTTTCTTGAAGCGCTAGAGCTTGAAAAGCCTTCTCCTAGCCAGTTTCGTTTGGCACTGGAAAGTGCTACCCAAGCAGAATTACCCATTCTGAAGCGATTTAATACTGTTTTTCAGACAATTATCACAGTCTCACCACTGTTAGGTCTTCTAGGAACTATTTTAGGCCTCATTAATTCGTTTGGCGCGATTGAAATTGGTGGTATTGGGACCAATGCGAATGCGGTCACTAGTGGCATTAGCGAAGCATTGGTATCAACAGCAACGGGAATGGTCGTTGCCATCTTCACATTACTGTTCGCTAATTTATTTCGTGGTCTTTACAAACGACAGATTTCGCTTTTGCAAGAACATGGTGGTCAGCTTGAATTACTGTACGAAAATCACTACACCAACAAGTTAGGAAGCCAAGAATATGCACATCCTTGACAACGAGCAAGAAGATGAGTTTGAGATTAATATCCTGCCGATGATCGATGTGATTTTTGCAATTCTTGCATTTTTCATCGTTTCGACGCTTTTTCTAACTCGCACAGAAGGACTACCCGTCAATTTACCTACAACCGATACGTCTGAGCCACAGGATCCGGCTGACTTCACGGTCACAATTCAGCCAGATGGTAGCCTTTTTCTTGATGATGCATCTGTTACAGAAGAGACTCTGCGTGAGCGAATTCAGGTTCAGCTTGAACCTGAACAAGCGGTGTTGATTACTATCAAAGCAGATGAACAGACTTATCATGGCAAGGTGATTACAGTCATGGATGAATTAAGAACCATAGAAGGAGCCAGTTTAGGTATTGCTACTTTACCTAAGCCGGCTTCTCCTAATGCAGTTGAAAATCGCTAGTACTTTGTGGCGTAAGTTTGCCCACTATCCAATGTGGATGCGTCGATGGGTAAATGGGTGGATGCAGTAGTGGCCAAATTGCTGCCATCGAGATCTTGTTCTCTTATGTAGAAAGACTGTCGTCAGAGGTCGTCTTTAATTAAGCACTTTTAGATTTCCTTAGCATCTGGAACCACTGATGTAATAACAATAGCTGAATCCGATAACAATCATATCCGTCTGGATGTTCCGTCTGCTCCACAATGCCAAAATTTTGTAGGACATGCACCGCATCCAAACATTGGATCTCTGAAAGATTTAATTTCTTAGATAGAAATCCTAACAGTGTCCTTGCCCGCAGCCAACCATCCGTACTATTAGATGCCGTTGTCATGATACTCAGAGCATTCAACACATGATGCACCTTAGGTTTTGACTTATACGCCCTAAGCTCACCAATAATGCCATGTTCTACATAGGCTTTCAACGACTGATCGCGAAAGACTTTTCTCAGATGTTGTTGAGCAAAGTCAAACGTTATATACCCTGTCGAACCTGCCTCAGTCTGAGTGGTGGCCTTTCGAACTAAGAATCCAGCGACCTTTCTAATCAAAAAGGGATGGCCACCACTCAGACGGTGAATAGCCTGGGTCGTTTGATAGTCAAACTCCCACTGCATAAGGCCGCCAAGACCATTAACTAAAGCCAGGGTCTCATGGATCGAAAATGGCTTTAGAAACGTCTCTTTAAAAAACCGATGCAGTGGATTCTCGGCGGTGTCAGAAAAGTTCCACTGCTTAATCCGATTACACTGCGGTCTTACAGCAGTGACAACTAAAGATACCAGTTGTTCTTTCTGGCTCAAACCTTGTAATGCGCTGAATACAAAATTAAACTCTTCTGCCTTCTCCTCAAATTTTTCATTGGAACGTGGGAAAATCTTATCTAAATTGTCCAGGCAGCAAAGGATAGGTAGCTCATAGCCAACGCCTTCAAGATCCTTGGATAATTTCTTGAAGTGCTGGTAAAAGTCACGCGATACGTCTTTGATGGGTTGACCACTTTCTGAGAAAAGAGGGGGCTGCTCTAGCAATGGATTTCTATTTTTTACTAAAGCATAGAGGGTTTGCAAAATATCATCTAGTAACTCAACGCCATAACCAATGTCGGTGTACTTCTGCAAGTCTATATAAATAACAGCGTGATCCTGGCACATCAGAGATAGCTGATGGAGGACAGATGACTTTCCTGACTTACGCAGGCCAAATAAACCGATGTTTTGATTGTCCTTTAAATCGGTCGCTAGTTCTTCCAGGAGTTCAGCGTGCCCAAAAAACAGTAGTTTGTCATGAATCGGCTTTTTGCCCCTGAAGAAGTCAACCGTATCAGTATATTGACGAGCATAGTTTATCAGTACTTCTTTGCAGCTATCGACATCAGTTAAAACATGTTCGACTTCCGCCAAAGCAATGGGAATCACCTTAAAGTTTTGATGGGCTCTCAAATCGGCAATTAGCTTTCTCGGTGCGTTCTCAGGTAGCGCCTCATACAGGATGATCCCAGTTAAATCTGCGTTATGGGCTTTGATCTCATCAGATTTATGGCATAATTTGTTGAGGATATCTTCCGTCAGATATTCTGCTACTGCGGCCACAAAAAATGGTGGGTTTAAGCCAAACTCGTCTGAAATCTTGGTGACTAAGAGATTCTCATCATTTTCCTGTTTTGATATTGCGCCCACCTGGTCTAAAAAGCTTTGAGCTGTCAACATGGCTGTTCGATACCCCCCTGTGGTGAGGGAGAGAATTTGTTCCTGAACAGATTCCCACAGCTCGGGCGATATACGTTTTGCTTCCTGTCTGCACTTCAACATCAACAGTGTTACGTATAAGCAATCTTGACAGGCCTTGGCTTCCTGGCGAGTCAGCATCAACCAGGCTTCATCGATCTTTAAAATGCCTAGACATACTTGCTTAAGCTCATCTAGAAACTTTTTATGAATATGGCTTGGAAACTGGGTGCCTGGTATATTGAGACTCAATCGGTTGAGCTGTTCGAACAGTGATAAAAAGTCAGAACCTGAGAAAATTTCGTTGTTCTTTAAATCTTCATCGAGGGAAGAACGCTGCCCATGGTTCTTCAGGTAGCGCATGCTGCGAACACTGGCTCGCTTGCGGATTGTGTTAGCTAAGGGTCTCGCTAACTGAACAGCTTTTTTAAGTTCGCTTTGAGCGCGTTTTCTTGCTGTTGTTTCGCTGAGTTTTCCTGTTTTTTTAACCTGTAAAACAACACTCTGGAATGCATTGATGAGATGGGTTGTCAGGGTTAAATCACTTGATGCTCTCAGATTATAGATAAAGGGTTGTAGTAATGCTTGGACGATTTCCAACTCTCCTTTGAGTTTGGAACTTTGGGCTAAAATTCGACTGTAATGGAATGCTCGGTAGAGGGCATTAGCACGTTTTTCGATCAGCTTCTCAGGTGTAGGTTCATCCGCTGTTACTTGGGCAGCCCACATCCATAGCGAGCTAAGCTGTTCTGTGTTGATATAACCTTGGGCTACCTGGTTGAGGTAGAGCAGCAGGTTAATAACGTTACTTTCGTCGTACTTGAGACCAGCAATCAGTAGAAAAACTTCTTCCCACCGCTTATCATTTGCGTATAGCCGTACCATCTCTGAAAGAGCTTGGTTGCTGTAGTTTTCGTGGATGTACTTGGCAACTAAAAATTCTTGAAAGGTAAGGTGTGAAAATGAATAAATGCCCTCAGACTGCTCGACCAGGATGCCTTGCTGAATTGCGATCGCATCTAATATATTCTCTCCACTCAGGTTACTGGGCGCATTCAATTCTCTGAGCAAAAATTCCCGAATATGCTCGACTAGATTGACTTTAGTGAATAGAATTTTGTCATCTCTAAAAGCCTTGTAGGCAATTTCTGCCAACAGTTTCTCCTCAAGCTCTACATGCAGACCTTCATAAATGACTTCGTTGGAGACCCGCTTTTCATCAAACCATTTCTCTAACAGAATGCGCAGGCCCTCATGGTAAAGGATGCTTCTGTTACCCGAAAATGTTAAAGAACGGCTATAAACCAGACATAAAAATGTCAGCAGCAGCGGCGTACGGGCAAGCTCTCTAACCGCAACATTATCTGATTTCCGAATGGACTTCCAACACTTCTCCGCTGCTTCAGAACCATCTTCCCGATCGACAGTGAACCAGTTAAAAATAAAATTTTTAATCTGATCTTGACCATTACCCGCCAAGGTTATCTCTCGAAAACTTGGCGACGGACTACGATAAGCAGCTGCTCGACAAGAAATAACGTAGCGATTTTTCTTATAGCGTTCTACAAAGGCCTCAATTTTATCAAGGACTTTATAACGACGCTTTGATGAGACTTCATCTAGACCATCAAATAAGATTAAAAAACGTCCTTTCTTTAAGGCATTTTCAGTAATTTCTAAGCTGCTTGGAAAGTCAAATGATTCTAATTCATTGGCAATATAGGCTTGAAACCCGACCGCTCCCTCAGTAAATTTTTTTAAATCAATCCAAAGGGGTATACAGGCATGATGAAACTCAGTTTCATTCGCATGTTTGAGGGCTTCTAAACCAATTTTCCGAAGCAGCGTCGTTTTACCAACACCGGGTGCACCAATCACTGATAAATACTGAAGCTCGTTGGCAACATGTATGGCTGTTTTCTGCCGTTTTGAACTGGAACGTAGCTTGCGCTCGTTGCGATCTCGACAAGCCTTTTCCATGTCATCAATTGACATAGATTTATTAATTTCGCTTTCTTCCAAAAAACGTACAGGAACGTAAACCGAGTCGAGGCTTACGGGCTTGCTCATGCCCAGAACCTTAAGCTTGCCATGACGTTGTCTAAATCTGTGCACATATGCCTGAGAGGCAGTCAAAATAGCTTGCCTCGTCTGTGGATTAGGACGCTTTTTGAGCAGGCCGAAGAAAAATCCTCTCCTGGTTCCCAATGCGTCAATAATTAGGCTAGATAACGATTGGGCCTCTTCAGACATGATAGGACGATCATTCCTTTTTAAGAACTCATTGTGATGATTTTTACATGGGACTATGCTGTGAGTCTACCTTGATCCACTCTGAACGTGATCTAGTCATTTTAGCGTATCTATTCATGTTAAGAAATTCCAACTAGCTAGGTGTTCAGAATCCAGACGATCAGTAAGGCACTGGATTTTTGAACCCAATGCCTAATTTATACAGTTGAGAAAACTTTGTACTTTGATTCTATTACCCTTTATATAGGGATTAGTTTATGGCTAAAGGTGTTTACAGTTTTGCTTTCTGAAGCTTCAGGACCCCTTGGCGATCGGTACCCATCATGGGTACAGTCTTCTGTACATCAACCTTGCTTGGCTGAGAAACCCATGGTGCTTTTTAAACCCATGTTCACGCCCAATGACTCTGCTCTGTTCCCCATCAAGCTAGATACGCAAAGATCTTTAAAGTGCCAATAACCCTCTGAGCTTCAACTTATCCCTGAGTAATCATGGGATTAGGGGACTGTACAAAAATAAAGGCCCAGGGTGGGGCTGTAGAGGGGTGGATGAGTGGATGGGGTAATGGAATGCTTATTTAAGCGTAAGTGCCTTCAAACAATCTAGACATGGCAGATGAAACAATACTGAGGAGCGGCAACGCCCAAAATAACTTAAAAATTGTTATATCCATACTCCACTTCAATAGAGAGCTATCTAGATAGATAAAGCACGCGTACGGAATATTCACTGTGAATCGCAAATACTATACCCATATATCTAATGCTAAGGTTAACGCTCTGTCAGAAGAAGTTTAAGATAGCTTCAGAAGCTGATTAAGCTTATGACAACAATTAGGTGCAATCAGTAATGAATATTCGCCTTGCTAATGAAACAGATCTATTGGAGCTGTCAGCTCTGTTTCGACAGACAGTGTTAGTACATGCCCCCAAATACTACACAAAGGCTCAAACGGAAGTGTGGGCATCTTCCCCTTTAGATGTTGAACATTTTCGTCAATTTATTCTAGAAGTTACCACGTTTGTTGCGATTGATAAAACAGGTATCCTAGGATTTTCAGGCATTGGAGACAATGGTCATGTGGCATCAGCCTATGTTCGATACGACAGTCTTCATCAGGGTATTGGTTCTAAATTAATGAAAACTGTACTGAACTATGCCCATGAACATCGCATGCCAAGACTTTACGCGGAAGCCAGTGAGTTTAGCTTAGGGCTATTTAAGAAATTTGGTTTTCAACTGTATGACACTGAAGTGGTTTCTCGGCAGGGTGTAGAGTTCGAACGTTATCTGGTTGAGTTATTCCTACTAGAACTTAAAATTGATCACCGTTAATGTAATGGCATTAACAATCTATCTTGCTCAAAAGATAACACGATCCTCTTGACGTATGTTTTCTAAAAACAGAACAGAAAAAATTGTTTAACAGATACCCTGCCAGATTATACGACATTAACGTGGGGATACATAAGCCTATTAGTATAAAATTAGCGTTAAGTGCATTTTATTCAGTACAAAAACCTAAAAATCAAAAAATATTTTCCTCTCACTCGCCCAATATAGCACCAATAAATGGTTCAGAAAGCCTTTTGGCGCTATGAGCATTGTCTTTAGCAAAAGAGAAGCTGTAATGTAAACAGAGGAAATACGGAATGAGAACAAAGAAAAAGGTTTTTCTTTGTTCTCATGACCATACTCCGATGTTCTGGAGTACATATCGTGAAAAAGCTGTAGAGTACGACAGGTTAATTTGTAGGGGGAAATCTCAGTATTCACACCTAAGGACCTATGGCACAGCCCTTGGGACTTAAGGTTTCTTTAATATTTTAATTGGATATAAATTTGTGGCAATGGAGCTATTGTATTCTTTGATACTACACAAAGCGTGGAATACGGTTTTTATCAAGGTAGGATAAGGCGTAAAACAAGATCGGAGAGAGAAGCCCCGTTTTGGTTTTTCGACTGAATTGTCCTTTGTCTCAGATGATTGATGATTGGCGATTTTAATCCAGTCGACCCATCAATGCAGAATATTACTGTATTGAAAATTAGCGCATGTCAACGTTTGATTTGAGATAATACGTTCACTAATTGCCAAGTCTATGGATGTCAAAAAGTCTTTTTTGAGAGTCATGGGAAGTATGAAGCCTATCCATTTAGAGGGATTCACTGTTCTGTTTGCTCGATAAAATGTTCACTCTTTAGAATTATACTTCCCCAAGGTCTTTAGGGATTTTGGGCGTTTCGGCAATGACTTTGTTGTCGGGATAGGCAAGGCCATTGATCACCGGTATCGGCCTGGTGGTGGTCAATAATAGTCCTATATCATACCTTTCACAGTCCCTGTTAGATAAGGGCTTGGTTTTTAGTGTCACTATCTAGACCAACGTGGGTGTCTAGTGATACAGCAGCCCTAGAGTCGATTTAGGAACCAAAGTTGTCAGGCCTGTTGTCAGTGTTTGGGGGAATCAAGTAAATGGTTTTTGTAGATCTTAGGAATCGCTCATTGGAGGGTTCTGTTGAGAGCCTAAAATTTGTTGTTCGGTTATTTGAAACCCAGGTCAATATCAGACCTACCGCGACGGCAATTGAATTTATGGGTCAGCATTTGAGTTATCAAGCCTTAAACTCCCGTGCTAACCAACTTGCTCATTACTTGCGTACACAAGGTGTCAGACCTGGTGTATTGGTGGGGCTATGCATTGATCGCTCTTTTGAGATGGTCATAGGGGTCTTCGCTATTCTAAAAGCAGGTGGGGCCTACGTTCCCTTAGATCCTACCTATCCCGAAGAGCGTCTTAATTGGATATTGAAAGACTCTCAAGTTTCATGTTTACTGACGCAAAAATCTTTAGTCTCAGCACTTCCAGTTAATGGTGCAAACACTATTTGTTTAGATGCAGATTGGCCTATTATTGCCCAATATCCTGTTTATAACCTCCCATCTTTGACAGCAGGCTCATTAGCCTATGTCATCTACACATCTGGTTCCACCGGGCAACCCAAGGGGGTTCTAGTTGAGCACGTTGCCTTAGCAAATTTTGTCTCTGCGGCCAATCAAGCCTATGGAATTGTCGCTGACGATCGCGTATTGCAATTTGCATCGATTAGTTTTGATGCGGCTATCGAGGAAATTTTCCTGACCCTGACCCAAGGGGCAACATTAGTCCTTCGCACCAAAGATATGCTGAAATCCATTCCGGATTTTCTGCAAGCCTGCGAGAGATTGCAGATAACTGTGTTAGATTTGCCAACTGCTTTTTGGCATCAGCTGTGTGCCTCATTAGATACTCTACACCTATCGCCAACTATTAGACTCACCATTATTGGAGGAGAGCGAGTGCTGCCCCAATGGGTCAATATCTGGAAACAGTATGTGAGCCCTCAGGTTCAGCTAGTGAATACCTATGGTCCAACAGAAACGACAGTGGTTGCAACGTATTGCCATTTAGCTGGGCCCTATACAGATAAGGATGTAAATGATGGTATTGCTCCCATTGGCAGGCCATTAAGCCATGTCCAGGCGTATATTCTCGATGAGCAGATGAGACCTGTTCATGCAGAGAGTTCGGGGGAGTTATATATCGGTGGACGAGGTCTAGCATCAGGTTATTTAAATCGCCCTGATTTGACAGCGGATAAGTTTTTAGTGACAACGTTAGACGAAAATAATCAAACGATTCGACTTTATAAAACAGGTGACTTAGCTCGTTATTGTAAAGACGGACAGTTAGAATTTTTGGGGCGTGTCGATCATCAGATTAAAATTCGAGGTTTTCGGGTCGAGTTACAAGAGATTGAATCTATCCTAGAGCAGCACCCTGCTGTGCAAGAAGCTGTTGTTGTCGCTCAAGAAGATAATTCCGGCAGTAAGCGGCTAGTTGCCTATGTGGTCAATCATGTACCGTCTTCAACGGTGGGCCAGTTGATTGACGATAGCGTCAGCGCTGACGAGTCAATTTGCACCCAACTTGAGCAAGAACAAATCAAACAGTGGCAAGTTATCCATAACGATGACCACTTAAATGCTGTCAACACAGAATGGGATGAAACATTCAATATCAGCGGTTGGATTAGCAGTTACACAGGTGCACTACTGCCTGATATTGAAATGCAAGAATGGGTTGATACAACCGTTGAACGAATTCTAAACCTTAAGCCTGACCATGTGTTAGAACTTGGATGTGGTACAGGACTCTTGCTATTTCAAGTGGCACCCCATTGCAAGGGCTACGTTGGCACAGATATTTCAGATGTTTCGCTGGCACATATCAAAAAACAATTGACAGGCAGACAAGATCTAGCATCACGCGTTGATCTTAAACTTTGTGCTGCAGATGACTTTAGCAGTATAGAACCGGCTTCCTATGACACAGTGATTCTCAACTCTGTTTTACAATACTTTCCCAGTATTGATTATTTAGTCCACGTTCTAGAACAGGCTGTACGTTTCATTAAACCGGGTGGCTCTTTATTCATTGGCGATGTTAGAAACTACCTCCTACAAGAGGCATTCGCCACGTCTATAGAATTATTTAAAGCCCCTGATGATCTGCCTGTAACAGATCTCTGGCAACGTATTCAAAAAAGACTACGTCAGGAAGAAGAACTCACCATCGATCCGTCCTTTTTCTTAACCCTGCAAGATTATCTGCCTCAAATTAGCCAGGTTCAAGTTTTACTGAAACAAAGCCAGTTTCATAACGAACTTAGCCAATTTCGGTATGACGTTGTCTTACACGTCGGTGCAACACCCCAATTAATGGTTGAAACCAGTTGGTCAGACTGGACATCTCAATACCTTGATCTTGCAAAACTCCGACAACGCTTAAAAAGCTATACCATGAAAGCCATAGGTTTCCGAGATATTCCTAATGCCAGGGTTTCAGAATCCATCAAAGCGGTGGATGTCCTTAAACAATGTCAGCTCTCTGGCAACGTTGCAGACCTAAAAGGCTATCTGACACAAACCAAAGATATTGATGGCGTAGATCCTGAAGAGCTTAGACAAATTGCCGCTGAGCTATCCTATGACGTTACCATTAGCTGGCCCAGTGCAGAAAATAGTGGTTCTTTTAACGCCCTCTTTAAACCCCAGGCGAATATGGCTGACTATAAATTAGGTAGCATTGAGCCTTTGCCAGCAATGGGTCCGCAACCACTGCCCCAGCCTTGGAACGTCTATGCTAATAATCCGTTGCAAGCCAAGATAACTCAAATCCTTTCGAGTCAGCTACGCTCCTATGCTGCACAAATATTACCCAACTATATGGTACCTTCCGCGTTTGTGATATTAGAGACATTTCCTCTCAATGCGAACGGCAAAATTGATCGAAAATCATTACCATTGCCTGATTCTTCTCGGCCAGAACTATCGGTGTCTTTTGTTGCCCCTCAAACCATTCAAGAAGAAAAGCTAGCAGAGATTTGGTCAAGCATTCTAAATGTATCCCCCATTGGCATTAATGATAGTTTCTTTGAACTGGGGGGTGACTCGTTACGGTTGATGCAGCTGATGGCACAAGTTGAACGCTCCTTTAAACTAACGCTTTCCTTTGCCGATTTCTTCCAACGACCCACTATCTCAGATCTATGCAAACAGCTGGGCCACACACAAAAATCTTCTACCGTTACTGAGTTCATGCCCCTAGCTCAGCTGGAGGCTGAAGCATTGTTTGAGGTCAACTTATATTCTTCAGGAGGTCCTTGGTCAAAACCTGAATCAAATTGGATCAATCCCCAGTCGATTTTACTCACAGGTGCGACAGGATTTATTGGTACGTCGTTATTGTATGAGCTACTAAAACAGACAGATGCAACTGTTTACTGTTTGGTGCGCGCACAAACACGTGAAGAAGGTCAAAAAAGGTTACATCAGGCGTTGCAACAAAATTTACCAGGCTTCGATATTCCCTATAACAGAATCAAACCTCTGATTGGTAATATGGCCCGTCCTGGATTGGGCTTAGACCTTGAAGACGTTAACTATTTGGCTGAGACTATAGATGTTATCTACCATAGCGCTGCCAATGTTAACTTGTTTTATCCTTATCGAGCATTAAGGGCAACCAATATACTTGGGACCCAATCTGTCTTGAACCTCGCTACTCATACTAAGCTCAAACCAGTGCACTATATCTCGACTTTAGATGTCTTTGAGTCTTTGGTAACAACAGGACCATCGATTATTTATGAGAATGATAATATTGCCCAAGGTTCTGGTATTTCGGGAGGCTATGCTCAAAGTAAATGGGTGGCAGAGCAACTCGTTACGCATGCCATAGCATCGGGGGTTCCGGCTTGTATCTATCGCCCAGGCATGGTAACTGGGCACACCCAAACAGGAATATGTAATCCAACAGATTTAATGTGTCGCTTTTTGAGTAGTCTTCTTCAGCTTGAAAGTGCACCGGATTTAGATTGGATGATTGATATGACACCGGTTGATTATGTGAGTAAAGCAATCGCTCATCTATCCCTGCAACCGGACTCTTTCACCCAAGCTTTCCACTTAGTGAACCCCAACCCCTATCCATTAGGCCAGCTGGTCTATGGGCTGAACCAATTGGGCTATTCTGTTAGAACATCCCCCTATGAACAGTGGCAACGTGAAGTAATTAATGTGCATAATGCCCTTAGCCCCCTAGCTAAAGTCTTAATGGAGGTGGTACAAGGACATTCTCTTACTCGCCTAGAAATCTGGTTAGCAGGCACCCAAATGTTTGATTGTCGAAATACCCTACAGGGGCTAAATCAAACCCAAATTGCTTGTCCAGCAGTTGATAAGCAGATGTTAATGAAATATTTAGAAAACATTAGTTAATGTTTTCTGCTCAAACTAAACACGACTATTCATTAGTAAATTTGGAGAGAACCAATGCAAGCTGTTGAAACGAAGTACACAGATTATTCTGCCTGGGATCCGAAACAGTATTTGCAAGAATACTATTCTGGAATTATGCCTGACGAACAATACTGTTTGGAGTTTTTGGTAGAGTCTTTAAAGCGAATCGAGTCTGTCCCAGTTGCATTAGATTTTGGCAGTGGACCTATTATTTCCCATATTTTACCTTTGGTAACTAAGGCCCACGAGATTCATGTTTCTGAATATGTTGAGTCCAATTTAATTGAACTAAAGAAATGGTTTTCTGGAGATCCAACAGCCTACGATTGGCAGCTTTTCACTCAAAAGGTATTACAGCTTGAAGGCCATCAATTGCCTGAACCTCTAGAGGTTCAGCAAAGAGAGCTAGACGCACGTCAAAAAGTTACCCTAATTACCCCGGGTGATGTCAGAGAACCTAATCCTTTAGGGGAAAGCAAACGCACGTTTTATCCATTGGTGACAGCCCATTATTGTGCAGAAGGTATTAGCCTCAATAAAGACGAGTGGCGTACCTATATGCGTAATATTATGGGCATGGTGCAACCTGGTGGCACATTGATCACCTCAGCCTGTGGTTCTGGTAACTATTATCGAGTTGGTGACAACTGTTTCCCATCTACGGAACTGAATCCCCAAGATGTACTGAGCTGTTTTTTAGACAATGGGTTTGTCAATCTTGACATTCGTGTTAGAGATTTACCTGAATATTCAGAACAGGGATTTTTCTATACCATCTTTGCTTGTGGTGTTAAATCTTCTTAAATCTGAGTTTTAACAAAAACAAACCTGACAACTTTAAACTCTTAAGTCGTCTCAATGAGCCACTTGTTTCATGAAAAAGTGATGATATAGCCATCTATGGCCTGTGGTTAGCCATTTTTTTCCTGGGCACTCTAGCGGATATAGCTGAATCGAGTCTTTTCCAATAACCTTACAGAAGTTGGTAAAGTACATCGTCATCTATTTCCCTACAGTGTTGAACCCAAAACCTATGGCTATGGACAGAAAACACAGTCAAATGCCCCATGGGACGCCGTTAAGCCTTGTGCTTGTCGTCCCATTCGTTTTGCAAATTTTTTCAGCTGTAGGGTTAGTGGGATATCTGTCCTTCAGAAATAGTCAAAAGGCTGTTAATAGCTTGGTTTTACGTCTTAGTAATGAAATTAGTGGCCGGGTTGATCAGCATTTAGACAGTTACCTATCTCGTCCCCATGAACTGGGTGCCATAACCGTCGATGAGTTACAAACTGGAGTCCTTGATATCAAAAATTTTGAGCTGACCGGTCGTAACCTATGGCAAAGGGCACAAACCTATCCAGATATCAATTTTATTGGGTATTACCTGGAGTCAGGAGAAGGGGTGGGAGCTGGACGCTGGCTAGCAGGTCAAGGTGTCACTATCGTCGAACATTCATTAGCAGATGGGAAAGACTATACCTATGGCACCGATGCTCAAGGAAATCGTACCAATGTATTAGATGCTACTGAATATTACGCTCCTGAAGACCAGTGGTATCTCGATGCTGTCAATGCAGGGCAACCAACATGGAGCAGTATTTATAATGCAGAAGGATTCGAAGACTATGTTGCTGCATCTGCTTCGTTCCCCCTTTATGACACTGAAGGTCAGCTTTTTGGGGCATTGAGTATTGATCTGCTCCTGAGTGATATTAGTAATTTTCTGAAAAAACTAGATATCAGCCCCAATGGCAAAGCCTTTTTGATGGAACGGGATGGTCTGCTGATAGGTAATTCTAGTGAAGCCAAAACTTACAGTGTAGTCGATGGAGAACCCCAGCGCCTGAGTGCCCTAGAAAGTTCTGATTCAATTATTCGAGCAACCGCTCAATATCTGGAAGCGGAATTTAATGGCTTTGAAAATATCCAGAATGGCCAGCAACTAGAATTTCGAACAGACGGCAGCCGACAGTTCGTCCAGGTGTCTCCCTGGCAAGATGATTATGGGTTGGATTGGCTGGTGGTGGTTGCCATCCCAGAGTCTGACTTTATGGCAGCAATTAATGCCAACACCCGTAATACGGTCATGCTATGTGTTGCAGCCCTGGTGATTGCAACTTTACTAGGATTTCTGACGTCTCGCTGGATTAGTGCGCCGATTCAGCGATTAAATTTGGCTAGTCAAGCGATCGCAACGGGAGATTTGGACCAATCGCTGCAAGTTAGGGGAATTCGCGAACTACAAGGGTTATCGTCTGCGTTTAACCAAATGGCAGAACAGTTGCAAGATGCCTTTGAAATGCTGGAAACCCGAGTTGCAGAGCGTACTGCTCAGTTAGCTGAAGCGAAGGATCTTGCAGATATGGCCAACCATGCTAAAAGCGAGTTCTTAGCGAATATGAGCCATGAGCTTAGAACACCGCTGAATGGCATTTTAGGATATGCCCAAATTCTGCAACTTCAAAAAAATCGCCCTGACAAAGACCGTAAAAGTATTCGGACTATTTCCCAATGCGCTGGTCATCTCTTAACTCTAATTAATGATGTTTTAGATATTTCTAAAATTGAGGCGCAAAAATTGGAATTAAATCCTAGCCCCTTTCATTTTCCTTCTTTTGTACAAGGAGTTGTGGAAATTTGTCGGATTCGTGCCGATCAGAAAAATTTACCCCTGATTTTTGAGCCTCTCGATACCTTGCCGCCAGGCATCGTTGCTGATGAAAAACGGTTACGGCAGGTTTTGTTAAATCTCCTTGGCAATGCAGTTAAATTTACTGACGCGGGTAGGGTCACACTGAAGGTGGAAGCGCAAGCTGATCCCCAGAATCCATTACTTACGCAGCTTCATTTTGCTGTTGAAGACACCGGTGTTGGCATTGCAACTGATAACTTTGAGAAAATTTTTGCGCCTTTTGAGCAGACAGATAACACCAAATATGTAATTGAAGGCACTGGATTAGGTCTTGCCATTAGCCAGCAAATTATTCAGCTGATGGACAGCCATATTCAGGTTAAAAGTACCTTGGGCGAAGGCAGTGTCTTTGAATTTGACGTAGTTTGTCCCCTTGCTGAGGACTGGCTTCAAAGTAACCTTGAACAGCCAGGTTTAGGTGAGCTGACGGGATATGACGGTAAAGGTAGAAAAATTTTAGTCGTCGATGATCGATGGGAAAATCGCTCTGTGATCGTCAATCTTTTAGAACCCCTTGGATTTGAAGTATTGGAAGCTCAGGATGGCCAGGATGGCATCACTAAGGCTAAATCATTTCTACCAGATTTAGTGATTACAGACTTGCTGATGCCCAACTTGGATGGCTATGGACTTCTCAAACAGCTTCATAATTTGAAAGAATTCCAATCTGTGCCTATTATTGCTTCTTCGGCACACTTATCTGGTGGAGATTTAGAAGCCAGCATTGAGACTGGATTTAGTGGCTTTTTATCAAAACCGATACAGGCACAAGAGCTTATAAATCAGCTTCAACAGCTCTTGCGCTTAGAGTGGCAATATGACTTAAAACCTGTAGAAGCTGTGTCGCCTAATCTTGGGGCTGAGATGGTTGTGCCATCCTCAGATATCCTGATGCCTCTCTATGAGGCAGCTGAAAAGGGGTATATTGCAGATATTCAAGCTGAAGTTGCTCACCTAAAGCAGCTTAGTTCAGACTATGCTCCATTTGTTGATCAGTTGTTGAAACTAGCTGATGACTTTGATGATGAAGGGATTGTCCAACTTGTGAAACCCCATATAAACTTTTAAACCATAGGATGTCCCTTTAGAGACAAACTAACTTTTGGGAAATCTAGAGTAACTAGACTCACCAGATTCAACGCTTACTTTAAATACCTCGTTAATTTTTTCTTTGGACCTCGCTAGATTATGTTGAGCTCCCAACGAAGTGAAATTTTGATTGTTGATGATATTCCAACTAATATTAAACTCCTCTATGAATTTCTTCAACAGTCTAATTACAAAGTTTCAATTGCTAAAAATGCAGAGAGTGCTTTTAAGAAATTAGAAAAAATAGTTCCAGATCTTATTCTACTGGATGTGATGATGCCAGGGCTGGATGGATTTGTAGTCTGTGAAAAACTCAAGCAGAATCCAAGGACCCGAGATATTCCAGTTATCTTTATGACAGCCCTGACCGATGAGGTCGATAAGGTTAAAGGCCTCAGCATAGGTGCCGTTGACTACATTACTAAGCCGATCCACCCTGATGAGGTGCTAGCACGGGTTAAAGTGCACCTGACATTGCGACACACACAAATGCAGTTACTCAGTGAAATTACTGAGAGAACGCAGGCCGAGAGAGAGCTACAGCGGGCCCTTGAGGAACTTAAGAAAACACAAATACAACTGGTACATAATGAAAAGATGCTGAGCTTGGGGCAACTTGTTGCAGGGGTTGCCCATGAAATCAATAATCCAGTGAATTTTATCCATGCCAATCTTCACCACGCTGAGCGCTATGTGGAAGATCTATTGAGCATTATCTCACTCTATAAGCAGCATATTCCCAACCCTCCAAAGGCAGTTGCTGACAAGATCGATGAACTGGATCTGGACTATCTTGAGCAGGATCTAATGAAGATCTTAAACTCTATGAGCCTTGGCACTAGTCGGATCTGTGACATTGTGCTTTCTCTGCGGACGTTTTCGCGACACCATGAGGCAGAGATTAAACTGGCTGATATCCATGAGGGTATCGATAGTACCCTCACCATTTTGCAAAGTCACTTGCAACGTAGCAATCACTATCCTGATATTCAGGTTGTTAAAGATTACGGAGTCTTACCTCTGGTTGAATGCTATGCAGGGCAGCTCAATCAGGTATTTATGAATTTGTTGAGTAACGCCATTGAGGCTGTGAATGAGCGTGATGCTCACCGAACTGTGGAAAATGCGATCGCAGATCCCGGCATGATTAAAATTTCGACAGCGATCCAGGATAGTCGGCTGCTGATCCGAATTATGGATAACGGTATGGGCGTGCCGGAAAATTTGCGATCGCAAATCTTCAACCCCTTCTTTACGACCAAATCCGTCGGCAAAGGTATCGGTATGGGGTTGTCCATCAGTTACACCATCGTAACTGAAACCCACAAAGGCAAACTGTGGTGTGAGCCCATTCCAAACCAGCCAGGGACCCAGTTTCTGATTGAAATTCCCATTGCCTCAACTAAATCAGTTTAGGGGATGAACGGCTCTGTGAAACTTGCCAATAGCCTGGATTGGCAAGGCTAAATCATACTCAGGAGCGGCAAGGCTGGGTTTCAGGAAACTAGAGAGGATTTTAAATTGATTTAGATTCATTGAAATTCACCTGAAAATCCACCAAAAACCCAACAAATAGATATCTATTTAGATATCTAACCGCATAGTCATATCCTGCTAACATTTGCAGGGACCTGAGCTTGGTTAACATTTCGCTTTCCTACATCAGCATCGTTTGGAGGACCTATGGGGACTTGGATTAAGGAAACTGATAAAGCCATTTATTTAATGGAGGGTGGTTACTACCGCCAGAAAATTGACAAGTCCCCACGTCAGGGTGATGTAGAGGGTGAAACCTTTTTTCGGACTAAGGTGCTCAAGGACTGGCTTAATAGTGATGATGCACCAGGGTTTTTCCTGGTATCCGTAGGGACCGGGGTCGATGAGCCGCAACCCAAGCCGCAACCCCCCGCCCCCCCGCCGATTTCCAACCCTCAACCGGTGACCCCCACCCCTGAGCCGCCGTCTAGTCAGGGTATCAAAATTACCAAAGTTCCTAACCAGGTGAAGATCTACCATCCCTATCAGCTGGCGGGCACCACCAGTGATGATTTGGTGGGTAAAACGGTGAACCTTTATGTGGACAACAACCAAAAGCCCATTGCAACAACAACGGTTAATGGGAATAACCAGTGGGCTTTTCAGTCCGTCTTTTTAGCCGTGCCTAAGCCCCAGATGCGTCGGCTTAAGGTTGTTGCAGGTGAGGCTACGGATATGGCGTCCCTAACCCTAACCCCCTACATTGAGAAACATCCAGGGGGCCAGAAGCTTGCGCTTAGTGCCAGTGTTGGGTCTGGAGGGTCAAATCGAGCCAGTGATGTCAAACTTGTCCGCGACCGTTTAGTGGCCCTGGGATATGACTTTGCGGCAGGCAACTCCATTAATAATCTGATCCAGGCTATTCAGCTGTTTCAGTCTGCGATCTCAGGCAGTACCACGCTTCGAGGTGATGGGCGAGTGGATGTCGGGGGTAAAACCCAGCAGTTTTTAGAAGCCGCGAATGCACCCAAATGGATGCGGATGCCAGGCCAGGGGGTGGGCTTTTATAACGTGGAAGTGTTAGACCAGCCAGGGGATAGCCATGACTATGGTATTGATTGGATTAGCAATGTAATTCGCTCAGCCGGTATTCACTATGAGCTGGCCTATCGTAAAAATCGTTCAGAGATTGCCCCCATGGCCGTGAATGATGTCAGTCTCCCCAAGGGAGGGCGCACGCCGGATCATTCTGGTCATCAAAGCGGCAATGCGGGGGATATCGTGCTACCCCGTAAGGGAGGACGGTTTGGCGGTACAAGATGGTCTAATGCTAACTACGATCGCAATGCAACCGAGGCCATCTTAAAGGCGTTACGAGCACAACCTTGGGTCGATAAGAGGACTCTGTATTTCAACGATCCCGCTCTGATTAGCAAAAGGCTATGCCGACGCGCAGGCGGCCATGATGATCACATTCATTTTGAGATCAATGTGCCCCCGCAGGTCTAATGTGGTTGCTAGTGAGGGCGCTAGGCGCTGACAGGTTGACCAATGTCATGTTGAAAGACGGCATGAACATCTAACAATAGCAGGGTGCGATCGCTGTCCTTATCCTTTTCAGACACAATCGCCATGTGACTAATCCAGTTTGTCTTGTGGTCAAACGGGGGTTCCAGGGATACTGGTTTGAAGAGGGTCAAGGGGAGTTCTATCAAGTCGGGTGGCTCATCCAAGGCAATGCCCCATAGCTCCTTTTGAGGGGTGCGAACAACCACTAGAAAGGGAGCATGATCAGGTGAGGCTTCAGCCGTCTTACCGACTTCTCTATGTAAATTTAAGAGTCGGACTGTGTGGGAGCCCAACTGCACTAAGCCAATGCCCACAGTTCCCCCTTGAGTAGGGGGTGGGCAGTTAACAATTTTCAGAATGGACATCATGGGCAAGGCAAACCAGTAGCCACCCACGTCAAAGGTAATAAATCGTTCTATCTCTGGTGTGTTGTTATCCATAGGGGGGAGTACAGGGGAGCGGTGGGTCTTCAAGGCGTTTGAAAACGCCCTATCGATAAAAGATGGGGCTATGCTGCGGAATGTTAGCAATTTAATGCTTAAGCGTCCGGCGTTAAGACATTGTTAATGGTTTCAATCAGCTGAGGCATCAAATAGGGCTTGGTTAAATAGTTATCGGCCCCCAAAGACTGAGCCAGGTGACGATGTTTATCCCCTGTTCGGGATGTGAGCATAATCGTTGGCACCGATGCAACGGTTGGGATTCTCTGGCGCGCTCTTAGAAAATCAAAGCCATTCATGCCTGGCATTTCTAAGTCACACAAGATAACTGTCACTGGCGTGTGCTCTAGTTTTTGTAACGCCTCATTGCCTTCTTTAGCTTGGATAACCCGATAGCCAGCCTTTTGTAATCCCTGGGCTAGGGTATTACGCACCGTAATGGAATCATCAACGATTAAGATCGATTGTTTCTCTAGAGTCGATGGTTCAGCTTGATGGTGTGGTGGTGGAGAACTTACGGTTGATGTTTGAGAAGACTGTTGTAAAACATTCACCGTTAACAGACTACCATCAATGACCAGGCTGAGACGACCATTGGGGAGAATGCTACAGCCATAGAAATACTCGGGGGTAAAGGCCATATCTCCCAGGGAGCGAATGACGAGTTCTTGTTCTCCCAAAAGATGATCGCATTCTAGACCCAAGATCTTATCTTGGTGTCGCATAATCAAAATTGGACTGGATATATCGGCTGTCTGGTCTGTTCTTTGCCAATGGCTATGGGGAAGTTTGGCGTTGTAGTTGAGGGCATCTGCAAGGGAAATGACGGGCACTAAATATTCTTTACCTTCCAACTCCCAGCTCAGCATTTTTCTCTCATTACGGGTACTTAACTGCTCAGGTTTAGGAACGAGAATTTGCTCAATGGCATCGGTCATAAAGGTATATAGTGTTTCACCTGTTTGACAGAGTAACAATCTGGCAATTGTTAAATGAGTCGGAAGCTCCAGGGTGAAACAGGTTTCTTGGTCAGGTTTATGGGTGACCGTCACCCTGCCGTGGAGGGGATATATCTGAGCCCGTACCGCATCGAGTCCAAACCCTCGCCCTGAGATGTCATTAACTTGCGCTGACGTTGAAAAACCTGGCTCAAAGATTAGTTCGCTGATTTGGTCAGATGTTAGTTGTTGAGCCTCATCTGCTGTGATCAGTTGTTGGGAGATCGCTTTTTCCCGAATGCTATCAAGGTTAAGACCGCGACCATTATCTCGCACAGTGATGCTGAGGTGGTGCCCTTCTTGTTTTGCGGATAGCGTGATTTTAGCGTCTTCTATCTTTCCCTGCTGTTTACGCTCTGATGCTTTTTCGACACCGTGGTCAAAGGCATTGCGGATCAGGTGCAAGAGGGGTTCATAAAGCTTGTCAGCGATCATCTTATCGACAAGGACATGACCACCTTCAATCAATAGCTCTACGGGTTTGCCTTGTTGAGCCACTAAGCGACCTAAAACTTGGTGAAAACGTTGAAACACATTGTCGATGGGCTGCATTCTCGCTGTGACCACAGTTTCTCGTAGAGTTTTAATTAACCGCTGCTGTTTTTCAACGGCCTGAGTGTTCTGGCGCACAAACAGTTCAATGGCTTCAGCGTTTTCTATTTGCTGCACTAAGGTGTCCAACGACGCCTGGACTTGCAGCTGAAGTTCGCTGTAGTTGTCGAATTCTAATGTATCGAACTGGTATTCAGTGCTGCGGGTGGTGGGGTGGGCGAGGGTGCTATTGCTGGCTTGGTTGAGTAATTTGGTTAACTGTTGTTGTTGCTGCTCTAGTCGGTTGAGTAGAGCCTTACTGGCGGTTGCTAATTGCTGATTGTGAAGGGCCTGCCGATTTTGCTGGGTTAATAAATCACCAATGGCATAGTTAATTTGGTCCAGGTGAGCAACGGATATTTTAAGGTTGGAGACATTTAAGGTCGGAATACTGGAGGTTTTAGGAGCCGACTTAGGAACAGGTAAGTCAGATAGTCGGGGGGCATCTGTCCTGGAGTCACTGTTGTCTAAACCAGCCCCCCCCTGCTGGGTTGTGAATAAAGCATTCTTTTCTGCGATCGCAACTGATTTTGATGTTGTCAATAGATCGTCCAATGTCCCTTTGTTGGCTGCTCTTTGCTCAGGAATAGACGGAGGTGAGTTGGGGGGGCGGCTGGGGGCGACTGGGCTCTGCGATTTAGTCGCAGTTTGATGTTTCGCTGTCGTCCCTGGAATCGGATGGTTTAAAGCATTCCACACCTGTCCTAACCAATTGTTCTTGGCGGACTTGGGGGGAGTGGCCAATTTTTTTAGCATTAAGCTGGGTTCACCGCCGCGATTGCGATCGCCGTCCAAGACAAGCTGCTGGCCAGCGCGGTAGTCGTCTAGGGCAATCTGGGCAATTTGCACCACCAGATCAGGCCGACACTCCAGTGCTTTGAGCGTGGTTTGAACAATTGCTCCAAACCCTGGCAGATTAAACGACTCGGCTAAACCACCAAAAACATCCGCCTGGGAGCGCAATAAAGACCTAAGATTTTCTGGATCTGGCGTTTCCAGGGCCACTTCTAATTGCCGGAGACGTTGCGTGATGCCTTTCTCAAAAACTGACCGGGTAATATCCACCCCCAGCTCACTCGATGTGGGTAAATAACCATCTTGTCCAAACCGACTGCCCAGATGTTTTTCCAACTTAGAGACCACATCTGCCATGCGCTCCAAAATGCTGGGCTCATCAATCTGGGCCTCTGCTATTTGGGCCGAAAGTAGCAACTGTAAGCAGCCATAGCCCTCAAAAATGAGTGATTCTATGGCAGGAGTGAGGGAGGCATTGGGACTACACAATGCCCTAAACACATTCTCTAGGGAATGGGTGGTTGTTTTAATGTGGTCTAATCCGACACTGGCGGCGGCTCCTTTCAGAGTATGGGCTATTCGCATCAATGCATAGACCTTCTGGACACCAAAATCCTGGCTGAGGGTTTGCAGCTCACCGTCCATTTGCTGAAGCAACTCGGAGGCTTCTTGCAAAAAGTAAGAGGGTACCTGCTGGGAATGCACGGAATCAGAAGTCATCATTCACTGAAAACGAGATTGTTATGGCATGTAAAAATCTGGTAGCGCCCTGGGGTTAGGTTAAACAAAGGACGCTACGATGTTCGACTGTTAGAACACTGATTCAGTGCCCGTACTGGCTTGAAGCGCCTTGGCGGTCGTTAACAGTTGATGAATGGATAAGGTTAACTGTTCTGAATTTTTCGAGGTTTGAGCAGCGGTGGTGGTGGCTTCTGTCACGGTGGCCGTCACCCCCTTAAACTCATCGGCCTGTTGGTGTGTGGCTTCGGTGATTTCCTCAATCAAGTTACTGATCTGGCCGGTAGCTTCTACAATTTCCGTCAAATTACGACGGGTGTCGGTGACCAGATTGGTGCCTTCCGCCACCTGCTGGATACCCGTTTCCATAGCGGTTGAAACCTCTGCGGTACCCACCTGAATTTCCTGCACTAGCTGTTCAATTTCGGTGGCTGCTTCAGCAGATTGTCGGGCTAGCGATCTCACTTCGTCCGCGACAACGGCAAACCCACGACCATATTCCCCTGCGCGGGTGGCTTCGATAGACGCATTCAGCGCCAGTAGCTGGGTTTGAGTGGTGAATTGACTGATCAGGCTGACCACCTTCGAGATTTTTTGGGACGACTCACTCAGCCGTTTAATGCGCTGGTTAGTATCGGCTACGGTGGAACGAATGGTCATGATGCCATCAACCGTGCGGTTCATGGCGGCATCGCCAATGCGCACGGTTTTGTTCGCCTGCTGGACAACAGCTTCCACTTGTTGGGCATCACCCACCACCCCTTCAGAAAGGCGCATGAGATCTTGAACACGCTTGAGAACCTGGGTTAGAGACTCAGTTTGCTGGGTGATGGAGACGGCGTTTAACTGGGATGTCTGCCCCACTTGATCCGCCGCTTTTTGCACCTCTAAAACAATTTCAGTCAGGGCTGTATTTTTAGCCTTGAGCTGATCTAAATATTCACCCTGCTGCAGCGCCAGGTTAAGCTGGGCACCAATGCGATGAATAAATTCCACTTCAGACTCTTGCCATTCACGGGGTCCCTGGCACTGATGAATGGCAAATAAGCCCCAAAGCACATCGCCTTTGAGTAGGGGAACGACTAAGCTAGCCCGGACCTGTAGGTTAGCCAGTAGATCGACTAAGCAATTGGGCAGATCCAGGGTTTTAACATCATTGACGACCCAGTAGCGGCCTTTTTGATAGTTTTCTGCTTGACCTTCAGCAAAACAGTGATCTTGTATCCTGGCGGCCATCGCAGACCGTACCCCTGGAGCAACGTCTTCTACAACAAACGCTCCGACACTATAGTTGGTGGCTGGATCAAATTGGTACAGCCCTACTCGATCAGCTTGAAGCATTTCACGAATGTCACGGGCCACTGTTGTCAGCGCCTGGGGTAAATCGGTGGCTTTGCGGAGACGATCGATAATAGTACTGATTAATTTTTCCTGCTGGGCTATGCGGGCCAAGCGTTTGAGGTAATCTGCTTGCTGCATTGCAGTCCCCACCTGTAAACCAATTTGTTTCAGGGCATTAATCTCTGCGTTAGTCCATGAACGGGGTTTCTCATTTTGATATGCACTCAGCACACCCCAGAGCTGACCTTTATTAAAGATGGGTACTGCCACATAGGCATTAATGCTAAATTCCTCCAGCATTTCAATCTCCAAAGGTGCATGGTCAGCGGCATAGATATTGTTAATGACTAAGCTGTCTTGGTTGCGATAAGGCCCTCCCTGGGTTTCCTGCAAATTGTGCTTTGGCCAAATTGCCTGCAGATTTTCTTCTAAGTCTGAACTGGCCTGACTTTTTGCACTTGATCCATAGAGTAGTTCGGTACTCCAGTCAGGATTGAAGCGATGGAAGGCGACGCGATCGCATACCAGCAGTTGCCGTACTGCTCGCTGTGTTACTTTCAAGATTTGCTCAGCGTCCTGGGCTTGCAAAATCTTTGGAATGATAGTGGACACTGAACGACCAATTTGAGCCGCTTTAGTCATCTGAGCCGATTGCTCTTGTAACTGGGCAACATAATTAGCCCCTTTCAGACTGACTTCCATCTGGCGGCTGATATCTTGTAAAACGTTGATATCACTCTCCAGCCAATGGCGAGGCCCACTATGTTGAAAAGCACCTAATAGCCCCCAAAGTTTACCTCCCTGTCTAATGGCGACGATCAAGAAGGATTTAACGCCAAAATGCTCTAAAGTTTGAACATGACATTCACTTAACCCAGCGGAGTAAATGTCATCTGCGAGAAACGGTTGCTCAGTGTTGCGGAATCGCCCCCCTTGATTCTCTTGAATGTAGGTATCTTCCCAGGCGCTTCCCACCAATGATGGCCACCCACCGGTACCAGATTCATAGATAAAGTCGCCGAAATAATCTGGGCGAAATTTGTAAATGCAGACGCGCTCTGCATTCAGGAGATTACGAACCTCTTGTACAGCGGTTTGATAAATGTTTTCAGCATAGGCCGTATTGCTAATTTTATTAATAATGTCGGGCAGGGCTTCCTGGTTTTTAGAGGCTTTGGCTTGATCCTCCATGAGTTCTGATTGATGCAAGCTGACCCCGACCAAGTCACCTAACTGAGTCAACAATTTGACTTCATTGGGGTCCCAGTATCGGGCACCATTATGTTGATAGGCCCCCAGCAAACCCCACAGTTTCTGTCCTTGATAAATCGCCACAATGGCACAGGCTTTAATGTCAAAGTCGGTTAGAGTCTCGACATGGCAAGGGGTGAGCGTGGGATCTTTGGCGACATGGTTGACGACAAATGGGTCAGATTGCCGAAAGATTCCTCCCTCATGCTTTTGCAGATGGCTATCTGCTAAAACAACATCACGCATCGAGGCTACTGGCCCCACTTTTGATTCAAAGACAAATTGAAAACTGTAGTCTTGACGAAACTGGCAAATAGCCACGCGATCAACATTTAGGAGTCTCCTAAGGTCTCGAGTGATGCCCCGAAAGAGGGTTTCTTGATCGGATAATTGACGGAGTTTGTCACTGACACTAGCAAGCAACTGTCGTTCAGCTTGCAGTCGTAATGGCTGAAGCTTTAAGATGAGTTCGGTGCCGACTTGATAGAGTAGGGCAATTTCAGAATCTTTCCACTGACGAGGGGCTGCACAATTTTGAACGACCAACAATCCCCATAACTGGTTTTCTAAAAAAAGAGGTAAGCCGAGACTAGCCTGCACCTGAAAGCGTTGGGCGGTTTGTGCCTGGTAGGGGGTGATAGCCTCTTCTGCAATATTACTAATGCTAATAACGGCTTGTTGCTGATAGTGTTGAGTGGTGGTTGCTCCAAAGGATAAGGGGGCAATAGTCTGTCCCAAAGCAGGTGTATAGCCGGACGTGAGTGACTCGGCAATGACAGTGCCTTGGGTTTCAGATTGAAACTGATAGATCAGGACTCGCTCTACATTAAATCGTTTACGTAATTGACTAACCGTAACCTGGTAAAGGTTTTCTAAGTCAGTGGCTTGAGCCATGGCGTTTGCGATCGCAAACGGTCGTCTACTCTGATTCTGTGAAAAGGGAATGGACTCTACTGCAAGGGTGATCTCAGTAGACTGGTCTGACGCAGTTTGACTTAGCGTCAACTCCTCAGCGGCTAGCATTAGTTCTGGAGACGAGTCCTGCTCTTCTGGAGATGGGGTATCAACGGTTGTCAGTAGCTCGTCTGAATTATTGTTAGCGATGTTATCCATGAATAATTTTAAACCTTAGTCGTGTGTAATTAATGTGTAATTTCAGTGTGTAATTTCAGCCCATAGCATCGAGTAATGCTGAGGTGAACTCCTAGGTTAGAAGAGCAGGAGCTTAGGGTATTAAGGGGGACCTTGTAGAGAGCGTTCAACAATGACATCCACATCCAATACAGTACCTCCATGGTTTGGCAAATAGCCCATGACAAAAGGCGCTATTGCCGTCGAGTCAAATTCGGTTGGCAAGTGAATTGTCTCAGGAGCCACCATTTCCACATCATCCACCTGTTCTACCGCCAGACCAACCCTGCGATCGCCAGATTCGATAACAATAACTAATGGCTTTTCTAGGGATGGAGCCTGCTGCCACAGCGGCGGTGAGCCAACTAACACATTTAGATCCGTCAGCCACAGAATGGCACCGCGCCAGTGGCATACGCCCAATAAATAAGCCGGTACCTCTGGTACAGGTAAAATCTCTACTGGCTCTAATTGCAATATCTCAATAATCGTTTCTAGGGGCAATAATGTTCCGTTCTCTCCGGAGAGTTTAAATCTCAAAAAACGTTGACGCGTATCTTCAGGAATGGGCTCCAGTCCAAGTGGATCCGACAGTGCCGCAGTCTCCTGAAGAGATGACTGTAGCTGACTGACAACAGTTGATGCCATGGCTGATGTGCTCAGGTGGATATAAGTTCTATAGTGTTGATGTTCACGCGAGGGCCTAAGTACTGATACTGAGAACAGCATCAGAATCAGAGTATTTATTGACTAATTAGCGAACATGACGGCCACTAATTAGCGAACATGACGGCCACTAAACACATTAGAAAAAAGATCAAAATTCACTTGGAGAAAGACTTTGGATGGTTTCTTCACGACTAGCACCCAAGTATTTGTTGAGTACCTTGAGGACGCGCTTTTTCTTGACCGGCTTGCTGAAGAATCCTGATGCACCAACGATTCTGGCGCGAATTCGATCGATAATACCATCATTATTAGTAACAATAATAATAGGGGTTTTTCGAAAGGTAGATATGCGTCGAATCTGAGCACATACCTCATAGCCATTGGTAAATGGCATCACCAGATCTAGAAAAATAACCTTAGGTCTAAGCTCCAATAATATAGGAATAGCGTCTAATGGTTCAGTAATATTGTCATATTCATAGCCTGCACCCCTGACAATTTCTGCCATAACTTGGCTATCTACCGGACTATCATCAACGTACACCACCCTTGATTGACTTGATGTTGTTGGGTTAGTAGCATTTGCCACCTGAGCCCAACGCTTGGATATCTGAGCTTCTCTTGAACGTTGAGAAGCTGGCAAATGATCCTGGAATAATGGGCTTTCGAAACCATAAGATATGGCTGAAAGAGCAGATGCATTTTCAGGACTTAAGAGAGCCTTGATTTTATTCAGGACACTTGTTAAATCAATTGGTTTCAGCTCATAATCGTCACAGCCTGACTCGGATACTTTACCCCATTCGGCATCTGAGGTTAGTGCCATCAGCGCCATAATCGGGATGTTCTGAGTGACGGTGGAAGCCTTCAGGATCTTAATAGTTTGCCAACCATCAATTACAGGCAGATCTGTTGCAATTAAGATCAAATCCGGCAGCTCAGTGACCGCCATTAAAATCCCTTCATCCCCTCCATCATTGGCCAGCACCACCTCATATCCGTACTGTGCAAGTTGTTGTTGTAACATCCTACACATTGGCTCATCATGTTCTACTAATAAGATTTTCCAAGTCATAAAAGAGATTCAAATGAATATGGGTGTCTGGGCTAAAAGGCTTTGAACTTATTGGACTATAGTCAACAGCGCAGAGCCAAAGTTGCTGTTGACCAATGCCAAATCACAATAACCGTTTGACGTGAACCAAAGAGGCTATTGCTGCGACCCTCCATCCATTTGACTAATCAAGCTTTCCTGGGTGGAAATAGATTGAAAAAAATAGACCAGTTGCATAGATACACTCAGTTTCGACAACGAAATAATTTTTCTATTCGTTCTTATGGTTATAAAGATGTTCAGGAATAGGAAAAATTACTGGGGCGTTTTTTCATTAAATTGTTGATGTTCACTGGAATTAATCAGCATATATAGGGATTGATTGGCCCAATTATGCGTTAGACCAGAGCGCTACTGACCAAGACTGGATATAACCAATTACAAAATTCATATATGTGAGGTGGTTATCTAATTTTGTTTAAATATAATTTAAATTATTCTGAATGATTTGGAGTGGATGTAGGTAGTCGCTAATCGCGACCATTATTTACTGACTACACCGAGAATTCAACTCGTCAGGATATGGATTTTTAGGTATCAGACCTTACAGACGTGTTTATCCGATTTCGGCTTATGGATCCTCAGCGTACCGCCTTGCTTCTCATTGGTTTTCAAAACGACTATTTTGCTCCGGATGGAATTTTGCACGGAGTGATTGATGCATCAGCTAAGGCTGTCAAGACAGTTGAAAATGTGACCAGGCTATTGTATTCCTTAGAAAATACCGCTGTTTTATTAATTTCTACCCCCATCTGCTTTACCCCAAACTATGAGGAGTTGATGGAACCCGTGGGTATCCTAAAGACAATTAAGGATATGAGAGCTTTTCAAGAAGGCTCTAAGGGCTTTGAAAGTATTCAGGCACTACTACCGTTTAAGGATAAAATTTTAGAGGTTCCTGGCAAGCGTGGATTTAATGCGTTTATCAATACTGATCTAGACGGAATCCTGCGAAAGAATAATATTGTTCACCTTGTTTTAGCGGGTGCTGTAACGTCTATTTGTATTGACTCTACTGGTCGCTCAGCCCATGAAAAAGGCTACCATGTCTCTATTCTTAAAGACTGTACATCAGCACGCACAACCTTTGAGCAAGACTTTTATTGCGAAAATATATTTCCTTTATATAGCGATACCATCACGTCTTCAGAGTTTTTGGAAAAGCTAGCCGTTGAATCGTTATGCTAGAGCCTGAAAAAGTCAACGAACTCTACACCCAAATTCAGTATCGCTTAATTGAAAAGGTTACAGAGTCAGAGCGACGTTATCGTACTCTAGTCGAAAATTTACGGGAGATCGTGTTCGAATGTGACTATTCGGGGGTACTGACATTTATTAATCGAGCCTGGACCGAAACGTTAGGGTATGCGTTTGGAGATGTTGTCGGTAAGTCCCTGGATCAGTTTATCAATGAGGATGACATTCATAAATGGCAAACAGCATTACAAATGCAAATCGACTGCTATTTAGAGCTGCGGTTTTATGCTGACAATGGCTCTCTATTGTGGTTAGAGCTTGCCATGCGGTTTGAGGATAGTAATAGCCTCTCAGGTGCACTGATTAATATCACTGAGCGTAAACAGGCTGAGACTTTTTTAAGACAGGCAAATGAGCAGCTCGAAGATAGAGTCAGACAGCGTACATTGGAATTGATAAGCGCCAATCAGAAATTGCAGCATACGATACGGCAGTTGCAGTATGCCCAGGGACAGCTTGTGCATAAAGAAAAAATGTCTAGCCTGGGCCGGTTGGTAGCTGGCGTAGCCCATGAGATTAATAATCCCGTGAGTTTTGTACATTGTAATCTTGAGCCAGCCCAAGCCTATGCCCAGGAACTATTGAGTTTGCTTGGACTCTATCAGCAGCACTATCCTCAACCTGCTGAGGGTATCCAATCCATGCTTGATGATTGTGATATTGAGTTTATTAAAGGAGATTTTCCCAAGTTACTAAGCTCTATGGAGTCAGGCACAGAGCGCATCAGAAAAATTGTCGATTCCCTACGAGGCTTTTCTCGCGTAGATGAAGCATTAATGACAAAAGTAGATATCCACAAGGGCATCGATGATACGTTATTGATTTTAAACCATCGCTTTAAGGGAAAAAACAGTGAAGAGAAAGGGATTCAGTTAATTAAAAGCTATGGTGAACTGCCATTGATTGATGGTTTTCCGGATCAGCTTAATCAGGTGTTTATGAATCTGTTGAGTAATGCCATTGATGCCCTATTAGCTGTTGAGAAAAATGATGCTAGCGTATTAGGTAACACGTTGCTAAATTCTGTGCCTGTGTTGACAATTTGTACTCACGCACAGAATGGTTTTGTTAATGTTGAAATTTCTGATAACGGGCCTGGTATTTCTGAGGATATTATCTCCCGGGTGTTTGAGCCATTTTTTACAACTAAGCCGGTTGGAAAAGGAACTGGGCTGGGGTTATCGATTAGTCATCAAATTATTGTTGAAAACCATCATGGGCAAATAAGCTGTAGCTCTGATATTGGCCAGGGAACAACATTTAAAATCCAGATGCCGATAAACGATGCGGGCGTTGCGGATGCTCGATAGGGTTTAATTTATAGCCGTTACTGATCCTCTCAAGGATCAGTAACGGCATTTGTGGCAGTTCCCGGTTGGGATGAATACAGCTTGGTGGTGTCAGTGATTGGTGAGTGGGGGTAATGTTTAACGCTATGTCACTAAAGCTAGATCCAGATACGCCAGACTAAATAGCCGATGCTCAAACACGTAAAGAACAGGCTGGGTGTTAGCCAGGTGGCAGCAACTACAGAATAATGTTGAATTTGGTGACAGCCGCTGTGGAGGGTTAAAAGTGTGTGGTGCAGAGCGATACAAAGCAGCAGCAACCACAGCCAAGGGATACCAATGGCCACAGGACTGATCAAGATAAAGATACCCATGGGCAATAACGTGGCACCAGCGATAAACGTGTCGTCGGACCAACTGCCGTGGCGTCGTAGACAAAGACGGGAAACGGCCAACATCATAATTAAACTTAAAAAAGCGGCAGAACCCGAGAGCCAGAATGCGCCCAGGGCAATATTGCTGCTGGTTGCGCCTGAGGCAAACGGCAGCATGTAGCCGCCTAAGGTAAAGCTGCTCAGGGCCAGGGTGGCGAGTAAACAGCCGACGCGCAAAGCCTGGCGTTGATTAAGATGGCTATAAATGGCAGGCAACTCTTCTGCTGGGTTGCTCAGTAGGCCGAATAGTAATCGATTGAGCTGCCCCAGTAGGCCCCATCGCTTAGCGACAATTCTGCGGGAAGGGGTGCTGAGTTTAAAGCGCCGCTGTTTGCGGAGAGCGTGGATGCGATCGCAACTCCGATGATAGCCTTCCAAATCTCCCTGGGCTTGGTAATACATGGAGGCAGTTTGAAAGTCAGTGGTGGCCTCGTCCCATTCCTGGATATCTTCATAGGCCACTGCCCGTTGAAAATAGGCTTGGGGATCATCGGGTTCAAGGACAATGGCTTCGGTAAAGGCAGCGATCGAGCTCTCCGTATAGCCCAGACGATAGCGCGCCAAACCAAGGTAGTAATACGTCTGGGGTAATGTATCTGAAAACTGTAGTAGCCGCTGACAGTCTGCCAGTACCCCAGCATCATCTTCTAAAATGTAGCGCACCTGAGCCCGTCGTAAATAGGCCTCAGCTAAGTTTGGCTGTAGCTCAATGGCTTGGTCAAAATCTGCCAATGCTGCTTTATAACGCCTTGCTAAGGTTTGCTGAATACCCCGCAGGTAGAAATCATGGGCTGTTTGGGGTCGAGTGCCATCATATTCAGTGGTGCCTGTGCAGTCATAGCGCTGTCGCCGCACCTGGTCCGTCAACACTTCATAGGCCTCATGCAGGGCTCGAAACTTTTCCAGGGCTCTTGGATCGTTTGGGTTTAAGTCGGGGTGATAGCGTCGTGCTAATCGTCGAAACGCCGCTTTGATTTCTGTTTGAGTGGCATCGGGCGATACCTGTAACCGGGCGTAATAGTCGTCAGGAATGGCCATAGACAACCAAACAAGTGGGATATGGATGGGGTGATGATGTAGGAGATGTCCTTATTGTAATCATTTAGTCAGGTGAATCGTAACTCACGACGCAATACTCCCTACCAACGACGCACCGTCCCATCCGATGATAGACCCTCTCTGTAGGTCCCTAAGGATGTCATGGGTGACCCTACAGATATGTCTGGTTCTTACAGCTCGACAGAATCGCAAACGGATTTCGAAACAACACGGGGGATTCATATTCTGCCTCAATTGTCATGGACCCTGTCTAGATCAGTGACCGTCAAACTTAATACTTTTTAGTCTGTAAATCACAAATTTGAACTTGTAATTACAAGTCTTGAAAATAGGGAATATGGAGTATTTTTTCAATTTAGACTGTCATATTTTCGACAATTTTTAGATTTTTTCTAGAAGTCGTATTCAGTTTCTGGTGCATCATAAAATCTGAAACTTTTATTAAGATCTTCTCTATAACTCTCTATAAAAGGACATTAGCCTTCTAAAATTTCTAGGGATGTTTAATTTGAATCCAGGGTATCTAATCTAAATATTTTCAAGGTCTTCAGAAGCCTGGATTGTTAACCTACACAGTTGAAACATCCTCTAATAGTTAAATTTCAATCAGCAATCTATGGCATTCAAAACATGTAGTGACAACTGTAGAGATAAAGACAGAGGCTTAATAATGTGCCCTTTATCGTGCAGCTAACGTCGAAATCTGATGATGCGCTGCTGCTTTTAAGAACATCATCATTGTTGATCGAAATTTATGAATTTTTTCTTAGGGCACATAGCTATGTGCTCTAAGCATTGGAGTAGTACTACTTATGACCCATCAAGAACCTGGTGCTCAAGGGCAAGAACCCTTGAGCACACCGAGGTCGCATCGAAGTCGTCGTCAGCCTGGCGACCGCAACGTCACTGGCTATGGCTTTGATTTCCATCCGGAGGTATTTCTAGTTTCCGCTGGTCTCATTGTGTTGTTTGTGCTGGTGACCCTACTCTTTCGCGAGCCTGCCGAGACTGTTTTTGGAGACATTCAAACCTTTATTGCGGAGGCGATGGGCTGGTTTTTAATCTTGTCCGTCAGCATTTATCTAGGGGTGGCTATTCTTCTCGCCTTTAGTAAATTTGGCAGAATTCGTTTGGGCGGCCAAAACGCTAAACCTGAGTTTCCCACCTTTGCCTGGATTGCCATGTTAATCAGTGCGGGTATGGGAATTGGCCTGATGTTTTGGAGCGTGGCCGAGCCCATCTACCACTTCCAGGATCCGCCCGCGCTCATTGGTGCCATTGAACCCTTGTCTCAAGATGCGGCCCAACAGGCCCTGGGGATTACCTTTTTTCACTGGGGTCTGCATGCCTGGGGTATCTATGCCATTGTGGGGTTGTCCTTGGGCTTTTTTGCTTATAACTGGGGGCTACCTTTAACCATTCGTTCCGTGTTTTATCCCATTTTGGGTGATCGTATTTACGGATGGGGTGGCAACGTCATTGATATTCTGGCCGTCGCTTCTACTCTTTTTGGATTAGCGACCTCCCTAGGCTTTGGTGTCCAACAGGTTAATGCAGGCTTTAACTTCCTGGTGGGTCTACCCATCAACACGCCCATCCAGATTGGTTTAATTGCCATTATTACGGGGTTTGCCACAGCGTCAGTTGTTTCTGGTTTAGACTCCGGTGTGCGCCGCTTGAGTGAACTCAATATGATTTTGGCGGCCATCTTTATGGCCTTTGTGTTGTTGGTGGGTCCCACCTTGTTTATTTTTGGTTCCTTTGTTCAGGTTGTTGGCTACTATGCGGCCTCCTTGCCCACCCTCAGCTTTTGGACGGAAACCTTTGAGGGAACAGCCTGGCAGAATAGTTGGACCGTATTCTACTGGGGATGGTGGATTTCCTGGTCTCCTTTTGTGGGTATTTTTATCGCCCGTGTTTCTAAAGGACGTACGGTGCGTGAATTTATCTTAGGTGTGTTGCTGCTGCCGACAACACTGACATTTCTGTGGATGTCGGTATTTGGTGGAACAGCCGTGTCAATGGAGTTGGGTGAACTATCGGGTACCATCAGCAATGCAGTTAATGAAAATGTGGCCACTGCTTTATTTGTCATGTTGCAACAGCTGCCCCTAACGGCAATCACGTCCTTTGTGGGGATTTTGTTGGTGGTGGTTTTCTTTGTGACCTCGTCGGATTCTGGTTCTTTAGTCGTGGATAGTTTGACGTCTGGTGGAAAGTTAGATTCCCCTGTACCGCAACGGGTGTTTTGGGCGGTAATAGAAGGTGTTGTTGCTGCGGTGCTGTTGTTAGGAGGTGGTCTACAGGCGTTGCAAACGGCATCCATTGCCACGGGTTTACCATTTGCGATTGTGTTGTTGGTGATGTGTTTCAGCTTGTATAGGGGGCTAAGTCAGGAGTTGGCGATGATTGAGGGAAAAGAGTTGCAGATGGCTAAAGAAAAAGAGTTGCAGATGGCTGAAGGAGTTGTTGAGGAAGCGGTTTAGGAGGTGTTGGTTTGAAGTGAGGGGCTCAGGGCTTTCCTCCCTTTCGGAGGAAAGCCCTGAGCTATCCCATAGCCCCAGCGAAGTAGATTGCCCCCCCAGCCAACAATGAACCGAACATATCTGCGACTGGACCAGTGAATTATATTCCCAATAAAGTTAATTGATTTCAATCCATTAAAAACTAGGGTCTTTTTTTCCGGTAGGATGTCTGGAGTAACCCCTGGAAATGACTTTACACTCTATGGTTCCAAGTGAGCCAGGTGCAGCCAAACAACCACTGCACATGGTTATTTCAGAGCAGTTAAAAGAAAAAATTGAAGCGGGTCAATATGAGCCGGGGCAACGGTTGCCCAGTGAATTTGATCTTGGAGAACTCTTTGGCGTTAGCCGTACTACGATCCGCAAAGCCATCTTAAACCTGATTCAGCAAGGTCTGGTTAGAAGTCAGCGGGGTAAAGGTAGTTTTGTCAGCGGTCATCACAAGATCAACATTTCTATCTCTAACCCCATGACCCATTTCGATATTGCTTTTCGGGAACAGGGTTATGAGGGACGAATCCAATCGTTAAAATTTCAGCTAACCCAGGCATCTGCTGAACTAGCACACACCCTCGCCGTTGCTCAAGGAACCCATGTGTATGAGCAAGAGAAAATCATTTACGCTGACGATAGTCCCATTGCTCTAGAAATTGACTATTTCCTTGAGACAATTGGTGCATCCCTGGCAGACCAGTTGCAGCAAGGGTTTACGTACAGCACATTAAAGGCTAACGGCGTTAATCTCAGTACTGGTAAAGTGACGTTGGGGACTGTACCTGCCACCTATGAGTTGACCAAGCACTTAAATATCCCGTTAGGCATGCCGTTGCTAGTTCTTGATTTTGTTGTTTTTTCAGATAACCTGCAGCCGGTTGTGTGTGGCAAGGTGCTGTCGCATTCTAACTGGCTTTGTTACACATCTGAGATCACAGATCTCAATTTTGGGGATTTGAGGCACACTGGGTTGTAGGTATAGTCGGATAATCCTTCGCTTTTAGTAGTTCTAGCGTGCTTTTATGGTCACACCCCAGGCAGCAAACGGTTCCAATGCTCACCCGCAAATGGCAGGCAGCCTTGATGCACTTATCCATAGTCGCAAGCAGGCAGCCCAGGTTTTAAGTCAAATTGCGATCGCAATGGACCGGGCTGAAACTACGGAGCGGTCTGGCCAACTGGGGTTAACCCGCCACATTCGTACCCTAAAAAGTACGGCGGAGCAGCTACAGCAGGGCAAGTATCGCATCGTGGTATTGGGTGAAATGAAGCGGGGTAAGAGCACCCTGATCAATGCTCTGGTGGGAGAGGCGCTGCTGCCAAGTGATGTCAATCCCTGCACGGCATTATTGAGCCTGCTACGCCACGGCCCAGAGCAACGGGTGATGGTGCACTATACCGATGGCAAATCCCCTAAAGCCATTGATTTTGATACCTTCCGTGCTGACTACACGATTCCTGCCGATGAAGCCCGGCATCTGGAAACCAATGCGTTTCCTGACATTAGCCATGTGGTGATTGAATGCCCGGCTCCGCTGCTGGCATCGGGACTAGAAATCGTTGATACCCCAGGCCTCAATGATACTGAAGCCCGTAACCAACAGGTGCTGAGCTATTTAAACGAAGCCCAGGCCGTTGTGTTTGTGCTGGATGCGTTGCAGCCGATGACATTGGACGAGCGGCGCTACTTGCAAAACTATATTCAAGGCCGCGATCTGGATTGCTTTTATGTGGTCAATGGCTGGGACCGGATTAAAGTCGGCCTGGTTAATCCGGAGGATGCAGCCGCGTTGACTGACGCGGAACAGCGTCAGCGTCAGGTATTTGCCCAGAGCCTGCCCGAAGATGCCAGCTGGTTTGAGGTATCAGCCCTAACGGCCCTGCGTCAGCGGCGTCAGGGAAAATCCCTGGCCGGTAGCGGTGTGGATAAGTTTTTAACTGAGCTGGAGTCCTTTTTGACCCAAAGCCGTGGTCAGGCAGAGATTCGGCGGGCGGCCAAGCTCGCCCATCGGGCCTACAGCGCCGTGCAAGAATCGGTGGCCCGGCGGATTCCTTTACTAGATGAAGATCTAAGTGAACTACAGCAACGGGTCGCTTCAGTTGAAGAGGAATTTGGCAAGCTGGAGAAGATTCGGGATAATTACCGACAGCTGATTCGGGGAAGATGCGATCGCACAGCTAAAGCCATTGCTGATTCCTTCAAAACCTATATCCTCAATTTAGAAGAAACCTTCGAGACCGATTTTGTTGCTTCCCAGCCCGATCTGGATTTTCTTGATTTTCTAGATGAAGATGCACGGGATGACTTTTACAAAGAATTCAAGCGTGCCTTTGAGCGTTATATTAACGATCGTCTAGCTGCCTGGGAGTTTACCGCCAAGCAAAAGATTGGTCAGTCCTTTGACGAGCTCAATGAGAGCGCTGCGGATTATCAGGTAGCCTATGCCGAAGTGGTCGAAGTAATCCACGAGAAAATGATGGGGCGTAAATTCTATGCCCCCAGCACAGACACTGCGGATGAAGCGCGTCCTTGGATTGATAATATTCGCGATCTCTTTGATGAGATTCCCGACACGTTGAACGATGCGATCCAGCCCTTTAATCATTTTTGGCAATCAGTGTTGCAGATGGCGGTGAGCTATGTGTGTATTGTGATTGCGCTACAGATTTTAGGGTTATTGTTTAGCAGTTTGTTCTTAAATATTATTGGTGTGATTGCTGCTGCGGGTGGGGTTTTAGCAGTGCAAGCAGAGTTTGTGCGTCAAGAATTTATCAAGGCAACGCGCAAAGAGTTTGTGAAGCACTTGCCCCAGATTGCAGCGGACCAGTGGCAGTCAATTTACAAGGCGGTAACAGATTGTTTTGGTACCTATGAAGAACGGGCCATTGAGCGGATTAGCAGTGATATTGCAGCGCGACGTTTGGAGTTAAGCAGCCTGGTGGAGAAAAAGCAACAAAATGAGATCAATCGCGAGCAAACGGTAGAGCGATTGAAATCATTGGAAGACAGTATTCAGCAAGAATTAGAAGTATTACAGGGGATGGTGTAACGGTAGGGTGGCAGTTCCCTACGGATATCCCTTGCCTATACTCTGACCCTACATCTGCCCACCATAACCTATGGTAGCTACTCCAGACGAGTTAGCCACATCAGGGTTCTCTTTACCCATGCGTTACGAGGTAAAAAACTCAGCTAGGTAATCTCTCTCAATCTCGTCGTAAGCACCGTGAAAGTGATGATTGGCAACGATGTTGCTTTTGATGGTTGGGAGAGATGGGCAGCCCCTTTGCAGTTTTCTGCAATATTATTCATCGAAAAATGGCAATAAAGTGCAGTCTCAATTGTCCAGAAACAGCAATGATATTCAGGGGCTAATTCCTCATAATTCTCATAAAGACAAGTTGGTATCGAAGATTATTCTTACTCTGTTTGAGAATCTGCTGCTGGGACTCAACTAGCTACTCAGCCCGGTTGAG
This sequence comes from Leptothoe sp. LEGE 181152, assembly GCF_032906605.1. Taxonomy (NCBI): domain Bacteria; kingdom Bacillati; phylum Cyanobacteriota; class Cyanophyceae; order Nodosilineales; family Cymatolegaceae; genus Leptothoe; species Leptothoe sp. LEGE 181152. The sequence continues at coordinate 340,970 of NZ_JASATU010000017.1, read as the reverse complement.
CCTGTTTTGCTGACGCTGTAAGACATTTATTCAAAGCCAAATTTTTGAGCAACCGTTTGAACAGGCTTCAAACACCTGATTGTTGTACCTCACTGTTGAACCTGTGCGTAGCCCCATGACTTCTCAAAACCCTAACCAGCTATCTCAACCATCGCCCTTAGGTGTCCATGGCCCTAACCGTGAACTGATGGATGCTATTATCACCAGCTGGATTGATGGCATTCTGATTTTGACGAAAACGGGTGAGTTAGTGCGCAGTAACTCCATTGCAAAACAGATTTGCGATCGCATCACCCAAACCGATTCTGGCCAGATCCCCAAAGAAATCTGGCGCACCTGTCGGGTACTGATTCAAGGCTGTAACGAGTATACCGAGGGTCCAGTGGTTGCCGAATCAGAACTCAGTGTGAAACCCCACGAACATTTTCGCATTCGTGCCCGATGGTTTGATTTTGGTGACCATGGCAACAATGCTTACATTTTGGTGATCTTAGAAGATCAAAACTATTCCAAACGGAATTTGGCCATTACTGAAGTGGATCGCTATGGTCTCAGTCCCCGTGAGGCAGAAGTATGGTTGCTACACCGCACGGGCTACACCTATCGAGAAATTGCTGCCGAGCTATACATTGCCGTGAATACGGTGAAGAGACACATCAAGAAGATCTATGTCAAACGACATATGGCCTTGGTGAAAGAAGAGACTTACACCGATAACCTGGCCAGTTAACCATGTCAGCTAACAACGTCAAGCAATTCTTTAGCATGGTGGACAAATGTAATCTTTAGGAGCCCACCGCTAGACAATGGCACCCATAGCTGCCATAACTAGGTGGGACAAAGCCTCGCTTGTATGATTTTCCTCAACTCTGAGGAGTATTGGACTCAAGATTGCCCATGCCCACACTGTATGTTTCAGATCTCGATGGCACGTTACTAACACCAACGGCCACTTTGTCCACTTACACCCGAGCCACTCTCAAGCGCCTACTAGAATCCGGTTTACCATTTACCGTCGCCACGTCCCGCAGTGTCAGTTCGGTTGGCCCCATTTTTCAGGGCGTATCACTGCCATTACCGGTTATTGAGCTAAATGGTGCCTATATTACTGACTTGACCACCGGGCAGCATCTGATTGTGAATGACATTGCCACGGAGCTGGCCATAAAAATTCTAAAGTTAGTGCAAGATTATGACGTTAAACCGCTGATTTCTAGTTATAACGGTCAAGATGACCATGTCTATTTCACCCATGATGTGAATCCAGGCATCCAATGGTACATCGATGATGCTGAGCGTAATGAAGATGGCCGTTGGCACTGTCGGACTGACTTAACGGAAATCTTTGACGAACAGGTGATGCGGTTTACACTGATTGATACGAAAGCGCGTTTAACCCATCTGGAACAAGCGTTGAATCAGCACTTTCCTGGCTGTCTTGATATGCATCTGTTCGAAAATCCCTATCAGCCTGATTGGTACTGGCTGACTCTACAGGATCGATCGGCAACTAAAGCAAGGGGTATTCGTGAATTGCAAGCATTTCACAAGCTGCATGATCACGATCTGACCGTGTTTGGAGACCACAACAACGATATTTCCATGTTTCAACTGGCCGATGTGGCAGTGGCAACGGCGAATGCGACGCTGGAACTACAGCAACATGCAACCGAAATCATTGGTCACCACAGTGAAGATAGCGTAGTGAAATACTTAGAATCCCGTTGGTCAATGGTGAATGTCTGAAGCTAAGTCCCCTGGTAAATCATCCAGGACCTCCCCTGCTAAATCATCGAAGCAGTCACGCTTGTTACTACGGGCTAAATTAGCCAGACGTAGGCGACGGCGCTATTGGGCTTTGGGCATTGCGGCGGTGTGGCTCGTGTTGGCCTGTTGGCAGGCTCCAGCGGTCAAGTTGACCACCAGCAACCAGATTCGCGGTGTGTGGATGACCAATGTGGCGGCGGCTATGAACTACTTCAGCTTTCGCCTGGATGATGCGGTGGCTAACTTGGCGGAGCATCGGATCAATACACTCTATCCCAGCGTTTGGAACCAGGGGTATACGCTGTATCCCAATGAGGTGACTAAAAAAGCGGGCGGGCGATGTTGCGATCGCATCGCCAATGTCCCCCTCTATCCCTTTGATGATATTCTCCATAGCCTTACCCGTCAGGCCCACCGCCACAACATGCGCCTGATCCCTTGGTTTGAGTATGGCCTCATGGTGCCAGCAACATCGCCCATTGCCAGGGCTCATCCCGAGTGGTTAACCACTAACCGAGCAGGAGCTAATATTCCGGCACCGCTATCGGCCCATCCATTGCTGCCGCAGCCCCTAAAAAACGTCCAAATGGAGATTACCGGTGGCAATATTGCCTGGCTTAACCCCATGCACCCAGAGGTACGCCAGTTCATGATCGACTTGATTGTCGATGTGGTCAAGCGCTATCCAGTGGACGGTATCCAGTTGGACGATCACTTTAGTTTGCCAATGTCCATGGGCTACGACCCTTATTCAGTGCAGCTCTATAAAGACACCCATGGCGGTGCGCCACCCCCCGATGATCCCAGTGCTCCGGGTTGGGTTGCCTGGCGGGCCCACGCCATTACTACGCTACTAACCAACATTACCCAAGCGGTCAAAGAGGTACGCCCAGAAGCGATTATTTCAGTTTCTCCCAATCCACCTGGGTTTGCCTATCGCAAGTACCTTCAAGACTGGGTCCAGTGGGTCAATTTAGGCATCGTCGATGAGGTGGTCGTGCAGCTTTACCGTGACGACCTCAGCATCTTTGAAAAAGACTTGTATAGCAGCGGGTTTCATAACCTGCGTAACCAGGTTCCCATTGCCATTGGTCTCTACACAGGGCCACTGGCAGCAGCAAAAGATTTCAATCGTACAGTAGATGAAATTTCAGCTGTACAGCAGGCAGGTTACCGTGGTGTTGCCTTTTTCTCATGGGAAACAACATTCTGGGTCCTGAGAAAAGCGACTGACCTAGAAGTGAGACAAACCCTAGAGCGCTTGTTTCAGTCTTGACAGTGAGATGATGCCTTGGGCACACCCTGGAATATCAGGTGATATCAAAACTTCCTAAAATACACTTGTGCTTCTCCCTAGATGTTAGGGAGAAGCACAAGGAAGGGACAAGCTTAACCAAGCTATGACACTTAGTAATTAAGAGGTGCAAGACCTTTTCTAGCGCGCATTTCTCCTAGCAGTTCCCGAGCAATGCTATATAGCTCCTTAGGTACGCGGGGTATGGACGTTTTAACCAACTCCGCTGAATAGGAATCAGGAATCGCCCTGATGTCAGGAATCTCACCAGGCCCCTCAGACAGTAGATTGGGCTTCAATCCAGGGTTATCGCCACCAAACCTAGACTTATCGCTCCCACAAGCAGCACCAAATAGGGAAAATGAGCGAGTGTAGCCTAATCCGTTGACACCAGTCTGAGTGTTATAGCCCCTGGGATAGGGCACATACATATCTCCAAACGTTTGGAAATACTCATCGCTATCTAAATAAGCATCAATTTCAGCGTCGAAACCACCCTCTGCAATGATTTGAATATGCTCGGAAATTTCCGCATAGTTCTTAGGGGCACGGCCCAGCAGATGCTTGAAATTCAATTCAATGGCAGTCACATTGGGATGCTTTTCCCAGAACAATGATCTGTAGTGATCAGACTTAGCCAGAGCCCGAATAAACTCAAGCACGCTAATTTCGCCGCTGCGCACTTTTGATTCGGCAATGGTGCAACGCTCAGACTCCATCAGATGGGCATTACCAAAAACCTGTTTGTAAGCTGCAGCAATCACCAAATCGGCATTCCCTTGGGATAGGGCATCGCCAGTGTATTCAGCGACAACACTGCCAGCAATGGCGTCGCGATATTTCGTCGGTAAAGTTTTAGCCTTATCTTCTGGGGCTGTCCAAATTTGAATCCGACCGTCTACCTCCTTACTGGCTACAGGTTTCGGAGCAGCGACGGCCTTAGGCGTAGGTGATGTGACAGGGGCTGGTGCGGCTACAGCTTTAGGCTCACTCGCCTGCTTGGCTTCAGTTGGTTTTTTTCCATTCAGTACTGGCAGCTTGAGGTTCTTAGATTGTTCTAAGACGCCAGATAACCCTTTAAGCATTTCCTAAGCCCTTTAGAAAAAACAAATTTGACAACCTCACACACTTAACGGACTCTGTTTAGTCTCATTAAGGACGTAAATTAAAATTTTTATTCTCCCACAAAGTAAGGAGCTAAAAACTCGCTGAAAACCTACAGGGGACGTAGATTACAGGGCCAATCCTATCAGCGTGACTGGTGCCTCGTCAATGAACGTTGAATGCAGCAAATGCTGACTGCCAGGGTGGATATGGCTTACTTTTCTATCCTTCAAAATCATTGAAGAGTAAGGGCTTGGTTGAATTAGTCCCAAGTTGTATCAGCTGAGATACTCTCTGATTTGATCCTTTGGATGGGCATTCAAATAGCTGGTTCGCTACTTTAGAAAATTAAAAAACGTAACAAAACGTAAAATCACATGGGGATTGCCCAGGTTTGAGGGGAGCCTGTGGTAGTGACTGATCTGCTGCACAGGCTAACAGGTGAGCAGTTTGGATACGATGTGACGGCATGGCAACAGTGATGGGCCAATCAGCATGAGGGCTCATTATATGAGAAGGGCTCATTATATGAGAAGGGCTCATTATATGAGAAGGGCTCATTGAATAACGGACTAAAGCTCATGGTTAGTTCAGCGCAATCTCAGGTTCAAGCATGGAGTTGATGCCAATATATCCCTGGTGCTGCCAACGTAATACCCTCTAGCCTTTAGGAAGTATCAGGTCCATGAAAATCAAGTATTTTTCTACTCTGATTGCCGCTTCGATTGTTAGTTTTACAGCTGTCGTGGCTCCAACTCAGTTCATCCCTGCCCAGGCCAATCCTTGCGCTGCTGGCGTTGTTAATCCTTGTGCGGCGACCCCTTGCGCGGCGAATCCTTGCGCGGCGGCGACCCCTTGCGCGGCGGCCCCTTGCGCTGGCGCTGCAAATCCTTGTGCGGCTGATCCTTGTGCAGCCTCTGTAGCTGCTGCTATCCCAACCGTTTTCTCCGATCCTCAGGCAGAGGATAATCTTGCTATTCGAGGGTATGACCCAGTGGCTTATTTTACGGTTGGTGCGCCGGTTGAAGGCAGCGGCGACTATGCGTATGAGTGGAACGGTGCTACCTGGCGTTTCTCTAGTGCGGCTAATAAAGAACTGTTTGCTAGCAACCCCGAAGCCTATGCCCCCCAGTATGGTGGTTACTGTGCAAAGGCTTTGAGTGAAGGGAATCTGGCTTCAACAGTACCTGAGGCTTGGGATATTGTTGAGGGTAAACTCTATCTCAACTACAGTCTGGATGTTCAAACGCAGTGGAAGGGAGATATTCCTGGCAACATTTCTAAAGCAGATTCTAAGTGGCCCAGCATTTTAGAGACTTCCAATGTTGTTTACTATGACACTGTTGGAGCTGTCTATTTCTAGGTTTGGATTCTTTTTGTCCTTGACACCCCTAAAGCAGTTGTTCTATCAGGATACCCTTTCCCGATAGAGAGAGTTTTCTTTTAACTTTCATTGAGGGAAAGGTCCACCAGATCTGGAACCTGTAGAATCTGCTCCTCTGTCACCATTAAATTAGTCACCGCTCGAATAGACTTTGGCCCCACCGGTAAAACATAAACGCCTTTTAGCTTAAGACGATCTACCAGCACCTGAGCGCGTAACATTTTTGTGTGAAAAACAACAATGTTGGTTTCCACGGCTGTAGGGTCAATGATAATTTCTGGAATTTCTGCCAGACCTTTGGCTAAGGTTTGGGCGTTAAGATGATCTTCTTTTAGATGGGCGCGATGGTGCTTAAGGGCATAGATGGCCCCTGCCGCCATCATGCCTGCCTGTCGCATACCACCGCCAAACATTTTGCGGAAGCGTCGGGCTCGCTTAATAAAGTCATGGGACCCAGCCAGGGCAGAGCCGATGGGCGCACCGAGACCTTTGGAAAAACATACGCTGACGGAATCAAAGGCTTTAACGTATTGCTCCTCAGGGGTGTTGGTGGCAATGCAGGCATTCCACAGCCGGGCACCATCAAGGTGAAGCTTGAGACCGTGCTGTTTGCAGACCTGCGCGATCGCATCTATCTCGGACAGGGGATAAATCTTGCCCCCACCTCGGTTATGGGTATTCTCTAGACAGACTAATTTAGTCTTTGGAAAATGAACATCGGCGGGACGCAAAACCGTTTCCACATCTGCCGCCGTGAAAACGCCACGATCTCCGTTGATCAGGCGACACATCACACCGGATAGGGCAGCGGGACCCCCACCTTCGTAATAGTAAATGTGCGCCTGGGATTCTAAGATCACCTCATCGCCCGGTTCCGTATGGGTGCGCAGCGCAATCTGGTTGGTCATGGTGCCAGAGGGCATAAAGACCGCCGCTTCCTTGCCCAAAAGACCCGCCACAAATCGCTCTAGCTGCCGAACAGTGGGATCATCTCCCAGGACATCGTCCCCAACTTCAGCGGTGGCAATGGCTTCCCGCATACCACGGGTCGGTTGTGTAATGGTGTCGCTTCTCAGATCAATGGGCATGGGCTTGGTTGCTTCTGACCGATTACAACCGACAGGTTTCCTCAGGCTGGCACCGCTGGTTGCGTTGGGCAATTATAGTGGCTAAATCTGGGCGACCTGTGAGTTTTAAACGCCAGTCCGCCCAAATGTCGTAAATTTTGTCTATTAAAGGCCCCAGCACAGGCCACTGGGTAGGGGCATACATCCAGCCGATACCCAGTGTGGTATAGACTCGACGAAACACCTCAACATTTTGAATCACACTGCCATCGGGTAGGACCGCATGAATGCGAGCCATCGCTATTTCAAAGGAAACACCCCCGTTTGCAGCAGGATCATAATCGTCCGCAGCAATATCTGTAAAGACTACTAGGCCACGACCATTGTCCTTTTTTCGGAGAAAATTTACTTCGCGCAGACACAAAGGACAGTCACCGTCATAGAGCAGCTTAATTTTCCAGTCGGCCATGGGTGCAGATGCGTTTGTTTCCTTTGGTAGTCTAAAGGGATTTTCCGATTATTGCTGGTGGCTGGGTGATGGGATATCCTCACCCTCCAGCATCGCGATCGCACGTACGCTTCAATCTAGTTTTTCGCCACTAATGGCCTTATCCAGTAATTCAATTGGGTGCATCAGCGGCAGCGTTTTTCCCTGGAGCTCAAGATGCTTTTGAATCTGAAGGGCACAGCCTGGATTCGACGAAGCGATCAGGGCCGCTCCTGTATTCATCAAATTAGTCACCTTCATCTGGCCCAATTCATTGGCAACTTCCGGCTGCAGCATGTTGTAAACACCAGCGCTACCGCAGCAAAGTTCTGCATCAATGGGGTCAGCAACACTGACGTTAGGAATTTGTTTCAGCAACTGGCGGGGTGGCTGGGTGATGCCCTGGCCATGGCGTAAATGACAGGCATCTTGATAGACCAGCTTGAGGGGGGTATCCGTCACGGCAGAGAGTTTGGCGGTTAACCCTACCTCGGCAAGAAACTCCTGGATATCGCGAACATTGTCGCTAAAAGCGACCGCTTTGTCGCAATAGTCGGGGTCGTCTTTAAGAATATGACCGTAGTCTTTTAAGGTGTGACCACAGCCAGCGGCATTGATAATGACGTAGTCTACGGCGGTGTCGGCGAAGCTGTCGATCATCTGACGGGCAAGGGCCTGGGCCTGGTCAGTTTCTCCCTGGTGAGCGGGCAGAGCGGAGCAGCAGCCCTGGCTTCTGGGAATCACCACTTCACAGCCGTTAGCGCTCAGTACGCGGGCCGTTGCCTCATTGACGTCAGAGAAAAAGACGCGTTGAACACAGCCCAGCACCATGCCAACTCGGTAGCGTTTTTTGCCTTGGGCAGGTACGGTTTCTGGCAGATTGTCTTGGAAGCACTTGGGAGTGACCGCAGGCAAGTTTGATTCCATCGCCGCCAGCTGCGGTGAAAAACGCTCTAATAGGCCGGTGCTGCGGATGACTTTCGATACCCCTAGCCATTGATATAGGGCAAGGGGGCCCAACAGCAGACGAATGCGGTCGGGGTAGGGAAATAGGGAGAAAATTAACTGTCGGATCAGGTTGATGGGGAGAGGGCGCTGATGATTACGATTGACTTGCGATCGCACCGAGTCAATCAACCGGTCATATTGCACTCCAGACGGACAGGAAGTTGTACAGGCTAAACACCCCAAACAAGAATCAAAATGACTGGCCGATGCCGCAGACAGAGGGGCCTCTCCCTTGTTGATGGCATCCATCAAATAAATGCGACCCCGAGGCGAATCAGTCTCTTTACCAATAACCCGATAGCTAGGGCATGTCGTCAGGCAAAATCCACAGTGGACACAGGCATCAATTAAAGATTGGTCAGGGGGCTCATGGGCATCAAACCCAACCGTGTTAGAGTCCAGGTCCGTATTAAGCTTAAGAGAGGCCGCCGTAGATGGTTCCGAAGTCTGCATTCAAAGGAGCAAAAGGCAATACTCTAACTAGCTTATCGTTTTCGTTATGATGTCATGGCCCTAAAACACCTTTTGTCGATTGAATAAGCTAATGGAGCAAATAAATATACTCCACACGAGTGGTCTGTACCTAAGGTGGTAATGGCCTGGAAATGAAGCGATACAAGACGAATATGTTAGTCTGCCATAGGGGAAGAACCCCTCAATCAGTCTTACTTATTTAGGTAATAATCCTTGGTTACTACAGCAGCTCTACCCACCCCACGGTTACGCTGGACGGTGGTTGTTTCAACGGTCATTCTTCACTTACTCGCTCTCCTGGCGCTGCTGCCAAGCAATTTTAGTTGGCGAGCCATTGGCATCGCTATTTTTTTACATGCATTGACTCAAGGTCTCGGCATTTCCCTCGGCTTTCACCGAATGGCTAGCCATCGCAGTTTGCGAGTACCTCTGTGGTTAGAACACCTGTTCATTTTGCTGGGTACCCTCGCCTTTCAGGGGGGCGTATATGGCTGGGTGGGGTATCATCGACTGCATCACAAGCACACTGATCAAGCACTCGATCCCCACAGTGCTAGTAAGGGATTTTGGTGGAGCCATATCAACTGGCTAATGCATACGGTGCCTACCCAATCCTTGCTACCTCGCATGACTCAAGATATCCGTGACGATAAATTCTATCAGTTTTGCCATAACCACTACATCACACTACAGGTGGCTCTGGGACTGCTGCTATATCTAATGGGTGGCATGCCATTTCTTGTCTGGGGCATATTTGTCAGACTGCTCGTTAGCTTCCATGGCACTTGCTTTGTGAACAGCGCCTGTCATAAGTTTGGCTACCGTTCCACTGACACCGATGACATGTCTACCAACTGTTGGTGGGTGGCCATACTCACCTATGGGGAAGGCTGGCACAACAATCATCACGCCTGTCAGTCTTCTGCTTGTTTTCAGAAAAGCTGGTGGGAAATTGATCCCGTATGGCAAATAATCCGATTGCTGCAGGCGGTTGGTCTGGCTCAAAAGGTGAAAACAGCCAATTAATGGAATTTCTGTAGGGGCTTACTTTTGATATATCACAGGGGCAATCTGGGAGACCATAATGCCCGTTAAGGGACCGTTAAGCTCCTCCGGCTAGTATGACTAGCTGAGGGTTGCCCACTGCCCCCTTCCTTACTACGGATCAGTATCTGAGTGTGCCGGGGCAGGCAGTGCTGACGACCGATGGAGTGGGTCTAAAAGTAAACCTGACAGCGGTGTATGAAATTAGCGACCCAGCGATGGCCATTAATTTGAGCTATCGGCTGGGGCTCAAGATAATTCTGAAAATATAGCTAGAGAGCCTGCTTGATCGGTTGTTACCTATTCCTAATCAGGTGGAGAAATTCTAAGGAAAAACCACAGACTAAAGGCGATACGATAGGCTGAAATTGGCTCTATGAAATCAGGGGCGCATCGCATGAAACCCCAACTTGTGTCAGCTATTGCCCAGCTACCGGTAAAAGAAAAACCCGAATGTGTTGGTGACTATGCCCACCAGGCCATCAAAAAATATGTTGATCATATTCTCCAGCACGAAAAGGGTGTGCTGGCCCATCATCGCGATCCTGAATTTGTGCATCAAATGCGTGTAGGCTTGCGTCGTCTGCGGACGGTGCGAGCAGCCTTTGACTTTGCCTTGGTTTTACCCGATGCAGTTAGTGATCGTGCCCTGAAGCAACTGGGCAAAGCTTTGGGGCGCATGCGAGACCTGGATATATTGCAAGGTTGGCTTAAAAAGTACAGTAGCCAGACTAAGTTGAAAAAATCGGAAATAAAAGTGCTACGCACCTTAAACCGAACGCTGAAAAAGCAACGTAAGCAATGTCGAGTTCAAACTGACAAGCTACTGCGGAGTAAGGCCTATAAACAACTGTTCAAGGTCATCAAAAAATGGCTGAAACAGCCGCAATATCAGTCCGTATCGAGATTGCCTTTGACAGTCGCTTTGCCAGACGTTCAGTTGCCGATGATCTGTCAGCTATTGTTGCATCCTGGCTGGTTAGTGGTGGATGCAACTGACACAACTAAGCTTGAACAGGTCCATGATCTGCGCAAACACATTAAAGGTGTGCGTTATCAGATGGCATTATTTAGAGAGTTTTATGGCGAAGACTATAGAGCCCAGGTAAACACCTTCAGACAGATGCAGGATGTGCTGGGTGAATTGCAAGATGAATTAGTTGTGCAATCATTTTTGGTGACCATGCTCGGTTCTAAGTGGGCGAAAAAATTGCCTAGCTTACATCGGTGTTTTCAGAAGCAACATCATCAGCTATGGCAGCAGTGGTTAGAACTACGGCAGCCTTATGTGTCTGCAACCCAGCGTGATGCTTTACATCAGCTGTTCTTGGTGTAGCCAGATTTTACCCGCCCTCATAAAATCTTCAACTTTGTAGCCTATTAATGTAACAGCACTACAGGTTGGAGGTGACTATGAGTTACTGTATTTGTTGCAATAGTTCGCTGTTACGACATATTCGTCATGGTGAGGTGTATTTGTATTGTCCTGACTGCCGTCAGGAAATGCCGGAGGCGGATAGCTGTGGTGCCGATGAAGTGCATGCTGTGTTGAGTAATATGTTGTTTAGGCCACTAGTCGTATCGGATGCTGAGGTTGTGGGGGCACACTGATGTGCGCCCGAGGTAAAATAGTGGTAACTGCCTGAAATTTTCTTGTTGATATTGGCTATATCTTCAAAGAGAACAGCTATCTCTTTTTGATTGGGTAAGAGATTTGCATAAGAAAACGAATATCTCTGGAGGGACGTATTTCTTTGCGTTCTTTTTTTGTGGCCATTCTCAGGAGACCCAGGAAACAGGTAATTGATTATTGGTAAACAGCCTAAAAGGGCGCACAGCAGCGCGCCCCTACGGAGAAACACTTAGACTATTTTTTAATGTGCGCCCCAGGTAACCCAGCGATGAGCTGTGGTGTCTGCGCCATTCATTACAGGGGTTCTGAGATGGCAAAGGTTAGCACCGTCATGATCTACTTCCTCTAAGCCAGTTTCGTCTAAGCAGGCAGCGGTTAAGTTGGCATTACAGAAGTTAGCGCCACTGACAATGGCGGCGGTAAGATTAGCACCTCTCAAATCGGCTCCTTCTAAGTTGGCCATTCTGAGGTCGGCCTGGCTCAGGTCGGCTCCGACAAGACTCGTGCCTGACAGATCGGCCCCGATAAAGTTAGCGCCCATGAGCTTGCTACCGCTGAGGTCGGCCTTAGTGACATCGGCATCGGTGAGGTTGGCGCTGTTGAGGTCACTGCGGCTAAGGTCTGCATTGCTAAGGTCTGCGCCGCTGAGATCGCATTGGCTAAAGTCTACGCCGCTGAAGTGCGCTTGGCTGAGGTTGGCATTATGCAGGCTAACGCCGGAGAAATCGCGGTAGCCTTGGTTATATTCGTGGCGGAGTTGTTGAATATTAATCATGGTGTGTCTCCTATAGGGGGTTGTCCAAGGTAAAGAGGTGGGGCTCTCTAACTGACATGAAACAGTTTGGCGCTATTGGCGGAATACCTACGACAGAGAATTGATACGATCTATGGTTTGTTGTGATGGATCGTCACACAAATGTGCGATTAATGTGCGATTAATGATTCGCCGTTCGTCAACACTGTTCCTAACGGTATCCCTATCTTGGCGTACTTTATAAAAAGCGACACAGGTTGTTAATGGATTGCAATGCCCCACACTGATCTATGGGCAAGCAATACCTGTGGCATTTCAGAACTTTTTCATTTTTAGAAATTAGTGTGTGAAGTATAGCCATCTGTGTGATGCATCAGGTTGCTTATCCGTCAGCACTATAAAAAGAAAGCTTATGAAATATAACGAGAATGGTAACCCGTTCCCAACAACTGTTTACATCACACTTGAACATAGCGGCAACATTGAATTCAAGCCCATGGAGCCATAGGCAGATCGCACCTTCAAAGCTTGACGATCTGTGCTTATTCCCACCCCTCTGTAGAATTTAGTAGGTCCTAATTATGACGATTCATCAAAACAGTTTATCTAGCCTGCTGCCCCATCAGGATCGTGGTCGCACTGCCATCTTTATTGATGGCTCGCACCTGTTTTATGCGGCCTTACAGCTAGATATTGAGCTGGACTACACCCAATTGTTAGCAACGCTAACTTTGGATTCAAAACTCCTAAGGGCCTTTTTCTACACAGGTGTGGATAGCAATAACGAAAAACAACAGGGCTTTTTGCTATGGATGCGGCGTAATGGTTATCGAGTCGTTACCAAAGAGTTAGTGCCAATGCCTGATGGCTCTAAGAAAATCAATTTAGAGGTGGAAATGGTGGTTGATATGTTCACCCTGGCTCCTTACTATGACACCGCTGTTTTGGTCAGCGGTAACGGCCACTTGGCTTATGCCGTTGATGCTGTTAGTAGACAAGGGGTACGGGTCGAGGTAGTTGGTCTTAAATCTATGATGAGTGATTATTTGATCAATGTCGCCGATGCTTATCTAGATCTCTCCACCATAAAAACTGACATTCAAAAAGCTGTTCACAAAAGAATTACTAAGGCTAACGAAGATCACTATATCTATCGACCCCTGACAGCTAGAGTATAATGAATTTGCCTGTGCAGGGGTGCTCAGATACCTTAAGACTATAGTGATTGCTGATTTAGAGGATGAACCAGTCTAGCGTCATTGCTATGTAACGGCCCCTCATCGCCAACCCCCTTCTAAAGATCAGCAATGCCAGAAATTTACATTCAGCCACCCTTGATTTAGCCTTAATCAGCCATATGGGTGGCTGGACTATAGATGATATTTTGGCTATTAGACGCTTGCGCTTAACTAATCACCCCGTTCCCCCATCACCCATCCACCCATCTACAGCCCCAACCTGAGTCTTTATGTTTGGGCAGTCCCCTTTAGACGCATTCGCCAAAATGCTTTTGGATGGTTTTCACCGCTCTATCTAACTCATACAGAGCCGTCTCCATAATTATCACGCGACCATCGGGTAGATCTAACCGCATGCTGATGCTTGTTCGTCCCGAGGTCATGCCCTTTGACATCGCCACAATTTCAACTGGAGCTGCCTCATTACCGAAATAAATCACCTCTTTCTCCAATAGATCATCCCAATGTTCTTCAGGTTCTAGAATTGTGTGAAATGTGAGCATTAGGATTTTCTCCCTTCATAATTTCCTCAGGCTCTTACCCTAGCGTTAAGTATGGCTTTCTTTATCTGTAAGGAAGCACCCCATTACGGAAGCCAAAACCATGACACCTAAAAATGAAGCTGCTGGGAAGAAAGTTGCTATTCTGATTGAAAATCAATTTGAGGATCTGGAGTTTCAAGTTCCTTATACCGCCTTGCAAAAGGCAGGGGCAACGGTAACGGTGCTCGGGGCACGTATGAATGATGAATATCAAAGTTATCGAGGCACCGTATCGATTAAACCGGATGCCACAGCGACGGAGGTTGTTGCTGAAGACTTTGACGCTTTTGTTATCCCTGGTGGCAGTATTCGCACTAATCCCAACGTTGTTCGACTAGTGACAAATGCAAATCTTCAAGGTAAATGGATCGCAGCCATTGGCTATGGTCCCCAAGTTTTAATTGAAGCGGATCTTCTCAAAAATAAGAGCGCGACTGGCTGCCGCGCTATTCGTAAGGATATTGAAAATGCAGGCGCAACCTACTTAGACGCCCCGGCTGCTGTGGATGAGCATCTGCTAACTGCACGTCGTCCTGGCGATCTACCCATCTTTACCACTACATTATTGGGAGAGCTGGGACTCGCCATAGAAGATACCTACTTGCCCGATACAGGGAAACATGGTCATGAATGGTGGGAGCTGGGTCAGGATTGGGGTGGTTCTACCAGACGCGAGCTGACTCAGGCTCTTAACACCGTTATTATTGGAGAGAGATATACATTAGAAGCCTTTAAGCAGTATAGCTATCGGGCAAGAGACAAAGACTTACGTCTGTTGTTTAAAGACATTAGTGAATTAAAACAGCGCCATGTGAACCAGCTGGAAAAGCGATTAAAAGGCACATTCCATGGAGAGGTCACTTGGCAAGCTTTAGGTAGTGAAGCCTATGCTGTCCTGCAGGCCTGGTTACAATCCAGCGATGAGCTTTCCCTAATGCGTCGAGCCCTCGGAGATTTGCAAACGGGCGTGATCGATCTCTATCGTCTTTGCAATCGGCTCACTGATCCGCTGACGGTTGATCTATTGAATACTGTTGAACAGGATCTGGCACATTCTGAACAGAAGCTAGCGATGTTCTATCGTACCCATGCTGGCACTCGCGTAGAGCCACCGATTCCAACGACAGTAGCGGCTATTGCCCGATAGTTGCTACTGCATTAATTTAACCCCGTACGACACGCTGCCCACGCTGCCCTCCACGGGTTCAAGCATTTAATTCTGAGACACTTGTGAAGACATCACTTGTTTGCCTCACAGGTTCCTCATGCTTTTTCCCTAAAGTAGCGATGTAGGCTAATTTAGGGGGTTAGAGGTAATGCAAAGCTCCACCGATCAAAATCTAAACAGTTACAACAATGAAGAAAAGTCTTTTCATCGACTAACGACGCTATGGCTAAGTGTAAAGGCCGGATTAATCTACTTTGTGACTGTTTTTGGAATAGGTTTTCTGTTGGGGTTCATTCGAGTGGTATGGATAGAGCCTCAATTTGGGGTCAGACTGGCTGAACTGTTGGAAATGCCTCTGATGTTAATGGCCGTTGTTGTAGCTGCCTACTGGGTTGTGAAGCAACTAGCGGTGCCGCCGGTGCTATGGTCCAGGCTCAGCATGGGCTTAGTGGCACTGGCTTGTTTGCTGGGTGCAGAATGGGGCCTGGTTCTGGGGCTACGGGGACTTTCCATGGGTGAGTATATTGCTACTCGTGACCCCATAGCTGGTACGGTTTACTACATCATGCTTTGCTTGTTTGCGGTGATGCCCTGGCTGATTGTTCGGAAAGAACAATAGTCTTAGTGTCTGTCGATACTAAAAATCGATTTACCTATCTTTCCTACTGAGTTTCACGAAATTCCTCAGGAGTTGTGCCAGTTGCTGTGTGAAAAGCTCGAGTGAAGGAACTCGGATTATCGTATCCAATCAAGGTAGCAATATGCTTGCAGGTTAGATCAGACTGACGTAGATAATGTTTGGCAAGGGCCATCCGTATTTGGGATACGATGGTCTTAAAGTTTGTTCCTTCATCTTGTAAACGCCGCCGTAGAGTACGCGGACTAACTTCTAATTTCTTAGCGACGCTCACTGCTGAGCATTGCCCCATGGGCAATAGTTCAACCAAGGTTGCTTTGACCTGCTCTAAGAAAGAATTAGAGTACTCTGGTGTGCCTAAAGGTTCGGTTAATTGCGCCTGGGCAAACTTCCACATTTTGGTTTTGGTCAGGGCAGCCGTTCGGTGATTGATTGAGATGGGAGTATTTTGAGTGGCAGGTTGTATAGGGACATCGCTTTCTAGCAGTACCCCATCCCAGATAGTTGCTCCTTGTCTGTTAGATTCAGGACGAGCAGCTAGTCTTATCCATTTGACTTCCCCTGAGGGTAAAACAAAGCGCCCCATCCATAATAGGGGAGTTAATGTCTCAGCAGATTGGTTAATGGCTGCTTTGACTCCGGCAATATCATCGTCGTGAATCATGCCCAGTAGGCAATTTGCATTGGTCATGATGGCAGTGGCTGACAGCTGGCATAGCTCATAGCAGGTGATGCTGATATAGAGAAAACTGAGAACACCATCTGTTTCTTGACATAACTGGAAGACCACACCGGGCATTTGAGTAGAGAGAGTTTGGTAATGGTGCTCCATAGCTTGACGTGCAATCTCGTTTTGTTTGCGCGTTTGAATATCAATCCAGATACCAACCATGCCAGTTATTTGACCTTTTGTATCACGGATTGGATTTTTGATGACTTCGTACCAACGGGGAGGACTATTAATCAATATAATCTCGATTTCAGTCACTTTTGGTTGACCAGTCACGGTCACTTCTAGGGCATCCGCTTGGAACTTTTCTGTTAGTGATTTTGGCAGCCAATCGGTGTAATGTTGGCCGACCATACCTGGTAAAGTACCTTGACCAAAGGTTTGGACAAAGGCTGGATTAGCCGCTAAAATATGGCCGCTGAGATCCTGAAGCCATGCCATATGGGGAATATTGGCCAAGAGTGTGGTGAAATACGTCTGCTCGGTTCGTAACGTTTGGGTAACTTGACGGAGATGCGTGTTTTCAAAGGCAATGGCAGATTGGGCACATAAAAACGACAGAATAAGCTGATCTCGTTTGGTGAAAATATTGGCAACATGGCGATGTTCAAGATAAAGGACGCCAAGAACCGTTTCACCTTTCAGGATAGGAGCACAAAAAGCACTCTGAGGTCGATGGTCAAGTAGATAGTGATCGACGACGGCCAGAGGACTTTGGCTGTCTATAGCCACCACAGTTTTAGTATTTTTAGTCCAATGGATTAGATGGTTAGGATACTCCATGGGAGTTATTAAGGCCGTAGAAGATTGTTCAGCACTATCTGTTCTGTTGTGAGGGATATGGCTGCCTTGAACAATCCATTGCTCATGGGTGTTGAAGTAGGCAATCATGCAGGTTTGAGCACCTGAGCTAACTAAGGCAATTTGGATCAGTTGTCGAATCAGTTCATTGATGTCGGTATGCTGAGCCAGAGCCTGGGCTGATTGCATAATTGGAATAAAGTCCGCAGAGTTGAGTTCCCAATCACCGGATGATTGATCAGTACCCTTGGTCGAGTTGTTGTGTGTGGCAGGGGAAACGATAGAAACAATCTCCGTTGAATGGTTTTGAAGAATTGGTCCCAATAACTTGGGGTAGCGCTGCTCTAACTTATCTGTTTTGGCCGTAGCTCCCCAGCGTCTGTAGCAGGTATAGGCTTCTTGTATATAGCCTACTGCAACTTTTTCTTTACCCCAATCAATATAAAATTTTGCCGCTAGTTCGTTAGCTAATGCCTCTTCCTGAAGGTATTTGTTCTTTTTCGCGTTGCCAATGGCACGATCATATTGCTCCATTGCTACTAATAATTGGCGATCATGCTTTGCTAGCTCTGCTTCTATCAGATCGCACTTATGTTGATAATTTTCGGGGGCATGGATGGCCCAGCGTTTTAATTTTTCAAGGCACTCACTAATATTCTGACGTTCAGACTGTTGTTTAGAAGATTCAAGGTTTTCCAAACGAGCAATCCGTGCTAGTGAAGAATAAAACATTTCGACTGGAATAAAAAATGTTCCAGCCACCCCACCACTGTGGTCTCGTGCCCGCTGTCCATTTTCAACAGCCTGGTCAAAGTCTTCAAACAGATAACTTAAAAAGCTTTTAACAAAATAAGCAACGAATACTGTAGTTAATTGTTTTTGCTCAATTAGTATGGGAAGACGTTGCTCCTCATTATAAGTGGGGCCATCTAATGTGGTCGTGGTTTCACTGTTCCCCAATAAATTAAGGATTCCCTGGAGCCAGGGTGCTAAGTAGTCAATATGAAAGTTTTGCTTGAGCTTATGAATAATCGAGATTTTTTGCTCAACCTCATCGCGTACCTGTGTCAGAGGTGCGCCAGTTAAAAACAGGTACTGACCATATTCAGCAGCACCATAACTGGCAAACTCTAAATCTCCTGTTTCCAACCCCCGCTGTAATCCTTTAAGGTGGACAGGAAGAGATTTCTCAATATGTTCCTTCCAAAGAATCACACAGCTGGCATATAAAACTAATACTTTAGACTCTAATTCACGGGCATCAAAGTGATTGAGTAAATCAACGGATAATCGGCCAAATTCATAGCCTTCGCTAATATTGCCTAGGGTTTCACATAGCAGAGTGCCATACCAGACATAGCCAAAGGCAGAAGCCGCACAGTTTCCATGTTGTAGGGACAGATCCACCATAGTAAAGGTGATTCTCTTAAAATCATCAGGGCTGACGGCCCACGCAGGTGTAATGATGTGGGCCATAATAGTCATGGCAGACAATTTGTATGGATCGTTCATGGCTGGGACATCAATCAGCCCTGCAACATTAGCAACAGAATCAGGCTTATGGTGACGAAGAGGGATATTTAAAAGCTTGAGAACATCCAGACCGATCTCTAATGCCCGATGTTGATCTCCATAGCCAATCCACACTCGAATTTTTATTTCATAGACTTTGATGCGATCAAGCAAATTTTGTGTTTTAAGAAGAATTTCGTCAGCAAGGGGTTCTACCACATCAAAGTTGGTATTCAAGTACTCTAACTCTAATGCCTCAATAAAAGTCTCCAAAGTAGCTTGATAGTCATGTTGCCAACTATCTGGAGCACACAGTTGGCGGGCAATGGTCAAATAGCCAAGGGCAGCACTATAGGCTGTGGATGCTTTAGCTTTACGGCCTGCCTGTAAGTTTAGCTGAGCCAACTGTTTGCGGTCTGCTTGCGTGGTCAAAAGATCACGACCCATATTAAGCTGGCCAACGATCGTAAAAATGGTCTCCTCTTGATCACTGGGAGACATTTTCTTTAAAAGTAGCTGTCCAATCTTAAGATGAATTGCTTGTTTATCAGTTTGCGGAATCAGAGCATAGGCGGCTTGTTGAACCCGATCGTGTAGAAAGTGGTAGTCAACTGTAATATCTTTAAGGCTGGCAACACCTCTATCAGCTCTTTGGAAAAACTTATAGATTTCAGTTTCTGGGATGATCAGCCCTGCTCGTAAACTCTTCCATAAATTTGCCGCCACCTCCCCCTGACGGATCTCGCAAATAATAGCCAATGTTTCAAGATCAAAGCGATTGCCAATACAAGCTGCCAACTTTAAAGTTTCCTGGGTTGCAGCGGGTAATTTCTGCAGACGCTTCACCATAAAGTCCACCACATCATCGGCTAACTCAACCTGTTGCATGTGTGTCAGGTTATATTGCCAGCTACCCGTTGCTGCATCAAACTGTATGCAGCCTTCCTCATAGAGACCTTGCAAAAATTGAAGGGTAAAAAATGGATTCCCCTGGGTAATGGGATAGAGCCTTTGTGATAACTGAGTTACGGTGTTTGCAGGACACCGTAACGTATCTGCAACTAAGTGGGTAACATCTTTGGCTGTTAAGGGTGCCAGTGTTAATGTCCTGAGGCTGGCCTGTTGCTTTTGAAGTTGTTCCAGTGTCAACATTAGAGGGTGTTCTGGAAACACCTCATTATCTCGGTAGGCACCCAAAATCAATAAACAATCTGCGTCTGACTGAGTGAGCAATAGCTCCAGTAGCCTTAAAGAGGCTGAGTCCACCCACTGTAAATCATCTAGAAAAATGACTAGAGGATGATCTTGGGTGGTAAAGATACCAACAAATTTGCTGAAGAGTAAATTAAAGCGGTTTTGAGCCGCGCTGCCAGACAGTTGAGGAACCCTGGATTGGGGGCCAATAATATACTCTAACTCAGGGATGACGTCGATTAAAACCTGCCCATTTTCTCCAACGATTTCCAGGATTTTTGTTTTCCATGCAGCCAGAGCCGTATCTGATTCTCCCAATAACTGGCCCATTAAGTTGCGAAAGGCTTGGACAAAGGCGGAGAATGGCAGACTATGGTTAAATTGGTCGAATTTGCCTTGGATAAAATAGCCTCTCTGGCGAGTAATGGGTTTATGGATTTCACTAATAACGGCTGTTTTACCAATGCCAGAAAAACCAGCGACTAATATTAGTTCAACACTCCCCGCTGTGATTCGGTCAAATGCATCTAGCAGTTTTTTTGCCTCTGTGTCGCGTCCATAGAGATGCTGGGGCGGTAAGATGCGATCGCACCTATCTCGTTGTCCCAGCTCAAAGTCAGTAATCGTGCCGGTCTCTTGCCACTGACATAGACACTGCTCCAAGTCATACTTCAACCCCAGGCCACTCTGATAACGATCCTCTGCATTTTTGGCCATTAACTTGAGCACAATGTCAGAGACAACCGTCGGTATCCTTTGAATATCAATGGGTTGACCGGATTCAACACCCAGAATCTCAACCGGTGGAGTAGGTGGCTGAGCCAAATGACAATAAATCAACCCTAAGGAGTCAGAGGCCCAAAAAGGTTGCTTCCCTGTTAGCAACTGATACAGCGTCACCCCCAAACTATAGAAATCCACACGATAATCAATCCCACGATTCATGCGCCCCGTTTGCTCTGGAGCCATGTAGGCCAATGTCCCTTCTAAGTGCTTGGGGGCACACAGCTCTTGAACTTCCTTGGGCAGCAACGATGCCAATCCAAAGTCAATGAGTTGAATCTGTAAGGTATCTGGATGAATCAGAATATTAGCCGGTTTAATATCCTTGTGAATAATGCGCTTTTCTCCCAAATAATGGAGCACCTCGGCCATCTGAATGCCAATAGTTAACACCTCAGCCAAGGGCAAGCCAGCTTGAACATTATTCTCTAGATAATCTTTAAGAGAACAGCGATCGTCAGCAGGCATAACCAAAGCTAGGCCATTTTGATAGGGCAGCAAGGCTTCGATCTGATGAATTCCTGGATGTTGCAGCTGCTGAGTGACTAAGTATTGATTACGAAACCGGACAAGTTCTTTAAGGTTAGGCTCCGAATTATGAAATAACTTTAGGATGACTATTTGCTGATCAGCCTGACGTATGGCCCGATAGATCAGAGTTCGTTTGCTACTGTAGAGGTTTTCAATAATTTCGTAGCCAGGTATCCGAATAGAGGTGTCTACGATCGTTTGATGTAGCTTACGAGTCATCTAATAAACATTAACGTTGAATGCACTTATATGTTTGCCTAACGTTTGTATCGTTTCAGGGCAATTTTCGAAATCATTCGTAGCTGGCCACAAGCTAAAAAGCATCCTTTGACCAATTGCCCTTCAATCAGAGCTTCCAGGCTAGTGACGAATAATACTCTGACCAAGTTCCTGCTCAAAACACGGATTGAACTTGGCCAATTTTGCATAGATAATGGCCTCTTCTGTCAATGACATATTAGATATCAACTGGATACTCTGATACTTAATGTCTAGATGTATAGAATTTCTCGATGGGGATAAATGCATCTTGGTCATGAAAGCGATTGTGGGTGCAATCTTCAAGGTATAAATAGACCCCCTAACAAGCGATCACATCGAAATAGATATCAAAATTGCCCAGCTTAAATTTATACCTTTCATTTATGCAGAAGGTTAATTGAAATTCTTGTTCTCTAGAAATATGAATCTTTTAGTGAGTCGATTATCAAAACACTGGTTGTTCACTGGTTTATTAACAGTTACGTTCTTACTAGTTATATCGACTCAATCATTTGCCCAAGAATCTACTAGTCAAATCCCAACGAACATAGAGCTTTTCTCTGCGGTCAACACTGCTTGGATGGTGATTGCAGCGTTACTCGTCTTCTTCATGAATGCTGGGTTTGCCATGCTTGAAGCAGGAATTTGTCGAACTGAAAACTCGACTAATGTTCTAGCTAAGAATTTAATCGTATTTTGTGTGGCAGCAAGTGCATTTTTCCTGTTTGGCTTTCGCTTTATGTTTGGCGATAGTGAAAATTCTCTCTTTGGACAAGTTGGTTTTTTTGTGGATTTCATCTTTCCATCCAAGGAAAATTTAAATCCTTTTCCACAAGGTTTTGAATATGTCAGAAGCTTTTGGGAAAACAGGTCGTTTGCAGCAATTTTCTTTTTCCAATTATCTTTTGCTGGCACTGTAGCAACGATTGTGTCTGGGGCTGTTGCAGAAAGAATTAAATTTTGGGGCTTTATCCTCTTTAGTTTTATTCTTGTTGGTTTTATTTATCCGCTAGTGGGTTACTGGGTATGGGGAGAAAGTGGTTGGATCGCAAATGTGCTTAACTTCCATGATTTCGCTGGTGCAACCGTAATTCATGCAGTTGGAGGAACAGCTGCATTAGTCGGTGCTTGGGTCTTAGGGCCAAGGGATGGACGGTTTGGATATGATGCAGAGCAAGAAACCTTCCTTTTTGAGAGAGATACTGAAAAATTTGAGCCCTGCAATACAGGGTTTACTACGTTAGGGTGTTTAATTTTGTGGCTTGGTTGGTTTGGCTTTAATGGTGGTTCAACACGCTTTTTAGACTATGTTCCCCATGTCATTACCACAACGATGTTTTCTGCCACTGCTGGAGGTTTAGCCATTCTATTTTATAGTCCTCTGGTAACGGGCTATAAAGTAAAACTCTCATCTATTATAAATGGCTTGCTAGGAGGATTAGTCAGTATTACAGCTTCGTCTGCTTATGTAGATGTTTTAGGCGCATGCATCATTGGAGCCGTCGGCGGTATCCTGGTGCTGATTGGTGAGGGCTTACTTGAAAAAAAACTGTTACGCATTGATGATCCAGTCAGTGCTGTGCCTGTTCATCTCTTCTGTGGTATCTGGGGGACGATAGCGGTGGGGATTTTTGCACAAAGTTTCTCCCGTGAGTTTAGTAGTGTTTATCCTGTTACTCAGCAATTTCTTTACCAAGCTTTGGGGTGTAGCTGTGTAGTGGTCGTTACTTTCCTATTGAGTTTAATAGCCTGGGTGCTGATAGGGTTATCTCTTTACGCGTTAAATTTAAATGAAAGCGGCTACATTCAAAATACTAGTAATAATGTGGGTATTTTCACAGCGGCTAGAAGAGGATTAAGGGTAACGCTGGAAGATGAAAAAGCGGGAAGTGATGCCACCATAATTATGTGAGTAGACCTTAATCATGCGTAAACAAGATATAAAAAGGGATGCTTCTGGCTCCTCAATGACGTGGTCAACAGCCGCTTTCATGATATCGGCACTTGGTGTTGTTGCCTATTTTATGTTTAAAACTTCGTCTCAACCTATCATAAGCGAGTTGCCTGTAATTACAGAAAATTATTGTCAAGATGATTTTGAGAGCAATGAGATAATTGTGGAAGAATTGTTAAGACTTAAGACGCAGATCGAGGAGAAATGGACTAACTTTTGTCAGAATAAATTGGATGGTGCCCTTTATGACACGGCGATTATTAAAGCAACAGAGGGTAAATTTAGCACCTCCTTTATTCGACTCTGTAAAATTCCAGAAGGAAGTGGATCAGAGTATTTTAAAGAGGCTCAATTTCTATTTAGTCTCTGGGAACAAAATCGTAACACGTCCGGTAAACCCCAAGAAATTAGGCCTTTACTAGAAAGCTTTTTTCAAAATCAGCAAGATCCTCGCAAAAACTGTCCTGCTGCTAGAGAAGTACTTGAAAAATTGTAGTCTCATCGTGGACTAATGATGACTTGCCGCGACGTAGTCATGCTTTATGCCGCTGCAACCACGGCTTCTCCTGATATCGCCGCGACTACTTCTTCTGCTAATCCAAAAGAGAGGGTCATGCCTGCCCCACTCAAAGCATTAATAATTGTAACTCCAGTTTCTGGACAGAGAACTAATTCTGTTTTGCCCGGTAATTTAGCATAAACGCCATGCCAGGTTGCAGCCATATCTAGCGAGGGAGCTTGGAAAAAACTTTTTAGATAGTCCAGAATATATTGGTTCAAGTGAGCCCGATTAAAAGGATCTGGGTTATCGCCATACTCATGGGAATCGCCAATAACCAACTCTCCCAATGCATTTTGTGAAACCATGACATGAATGCCCCACTGAGGAAAATAAGGGGTTTCTTGCTCAATGCGAGCTTTTAATGCAGCCAAAGAGGGGCAGTTGGCAAAAGCAGCATAATGGGTCAGTGTTAACCCACCACACAAGGGTACGCCGATACTAAAGCCATCTGGCTGAGGGGTAGTACGCATCATTTGGAGCTTGACTTTCGTAATGGAGCTATCACGATAAAGTTCAGGATAAAGGGTTTCAAAATCAGCTCCACTACATACAAAGATTTGTTCAGCCTGCCAACGCTTGCCATCTGCCAATAAATATGGAGATGCAATGTCAGTGACAACAGTACCAAAGTGAAACTCTACGCCATAGGTACGGGATAAGTAATTAGGTAATTTACGAATCGCTTCTCGAGGATCAACGATTACTTCAGTGTCACTCCAAAGGGCACCTAGTAATCCCTCTGTTCTAACTGCACGGCTTTTCTGATTAACTGCATCAGCAGCTAAGAGGGCAACAGTATTGGTATATTGTTGTCGCTCAGCGATAAATTCTTCTAATACCGCCAGTTCATCGGGGCGATACGCCAGGTGTAAAGACCCACAGGGATTGGCATGAAACCCAGCTGCTGCTGATAGCTCTAGCCAAATTTTGCGCGATCGCAACGCCCGATCCAGCAACGTCCCACCAGGCTGAC
This sequence comes from Leptothoe sp. LEGE 181152, assembly GCF_032906605.1. Classification (NCBI taxonomy): domain Bacteria; kingdom Bacillati; phylum Cyanobacteriota; class Cyanophyceae; order Nodosilineales; family Cymatolegaceae; genus Leptothoe; species Leptothoe sp. LEGE 181152. The sequence continues at coordinate 316,068 of NZ_JASATU010000017.1, read as the reverse complement.
CAATCGGCCATACCATCCCAAAGTTGCGGATAGAAGCACCAACACACTGAAGGTTTCGCTCAAAAACAACAACACGTTTACCTTGTTTCGCAGCAGCCAACCCATGGGCAAGCCCAACAATCCCAGCGCCTACAATGGCTACATCAACCCTGCGTTCTACGTTTGCCATAGTTGTTATACTCCCTGTTCGTGAGATGGATTTTATTTCTAGAAACGTCAGATAATGCAGCTAGACCTTCGCAATTTTGTCTTGCGATTGCTGATTTAGGGGATGCACCGGTCTAGAGCGATTGCTATTGGACGGTGTCTCACAATTAAAGCCATCCCGAGGATCAGCAATGCCTTTGTCCTTTAATGCTGATAGCGAATCCAAAAGACCGTGATTTGGATATAGCTCTAACTGTTCACGGCTATGGGTGCCATTAGTGACACCTAACGACCAACGACAGTGGGCATTGATACCGGCCTCTAGATCTGATGGCGTATCACCAACGACAACGACCGCCTGAGGATCCTTAATACCCAACAAATACATAGCTTTTTGAATCATGTAGGGAGCTGGTCTACCCTCATTGCCATAAATTTCCGATGGGGTTACGGATACCTGTATAACACTATCCGTAGTCCCTACGTAGTTTTTATCAAGACCACGATCCCAGCCCAAACGCTCCAGAATAATATCTGTCACCTGGCGATAGAAACCTGTATTTAGCGCCACTTGGATATCTTGAGACTTCAGCCAATCAAAGACATCCAAACATCCTGCCGTTGGTAAGACTGGCTGAGTCCTGTAATGGTTTTCAAGTATGTGCTTAAACGCTTGATATGAGGTTTCTACCCGATGTAAATAATGGGGATGATCCCCCCCAATTTGTTGTTGCCAGAGAGTCTCAAACACTAACCGTTTGGACCAGCCCATCATGGCCGTGATTTTTTTAGGATCTGCCTTCAACCCTGTTGCATCAGCTGCCTCAAAAAAACAACGCTGCACCTCGTTATGATCCTGAACGGTAGTACCAGCCATATCAAATACAACTAACTGGATTCTAGACATCCTTGACACCCCCTAATGTAAAGATCACTCAAAAAACAACACATCTAGCTGTCTAGACATCTAGATTTTACTCCATATGGGAAAATTGACAATAATGGTTGCTAACTATATTTTGGTGCACATAGTTTATGACATCAGTTATGGCTGAAATCTCTATTTAGCAGCAGTTATGTGCTCAGTAAATGGCTGAATGCATTCAGTCGTTTACTATAAATTTCAGTATTTAGCTTGCTATACTGTTACGATTGAGCGAATAAGCACTTTGGCCACTGTGTGTTGACAATGTTTCAATCAGCGCTGCCCCGCTATGTGCAAATTGCCAACGATTTACGCCACGATATTCAGCAAGGTGTGTATCAAACTGGTGATAGGTTGCCGAGTCAACAGCAGTTAGGCATTCGCTTTGGAGTCAATCGACATACTGTGCGTCAGGCTGTCGACCTACTAAAAGAGGAAGGATTGCTCCGGGTAGATAAAGGTCTGGGGGTCTTTGTTGCAGACGCGCCCATTAACTATCCCATTGGTAAGCGTGTTCGTTATAACAACTCACTCCAGGCCCAGGGCCGTTCGTCTCGACAAAAAGTACTTCAGCTCACTGAAACCGTGGCGACCGGCAAGGTAGCTGAATATTTAGCCCTTGACCTGGGAGATGTTGTCGTTCAATACGAAACGACGGGGTGGGCAGATGACAAACCGCTAAATGTGTCAACGAGTTATTTTGCGATCTCATCCTGTCCTAATATTGCCGAGAAATTGTCTGAGTTCGCATCAATTTCCAAGCTTATGCATGACGTTTATGGATTTGACCACATTCGTCGTCGCACGTTTATCTCGTCTCGTCCGGTCAAGCCTCAAGATGCCAAACTCCTAAAAATTGCCAAAAATCAGTCGATTCTGCTGGTACAGTCCATTAACGAAAACCAGTACGGCACAGCCATTGAGTACACAATCACACGATTCCGGGCCGATAGTATCGAGCTGGTGATTGATTCTTGAATACTCCAGGCCGATAGTGCCGAGTTACTGAGTGATGCCTGAGTACTCCGGGCCAATAAGTATAAAGTTGCTGATTGATTCCTGAAGACCTCTTTTGCCCCTGGTTGAGCAAGGCTAACTAACAATCAATGTCAAAAAGGTATCGAACCCAATTTTTGGGAAGCTTAACCCTGCCTTAACGATTTATCAAAGTAAGCTCAATATCATTCAACTTGTCTAGACAACTAGCCACCCATGGATATCTGGTCCATAACGTCTAGTCAATCGTCATACTGCTACGGTTCAGCTCGAGTTCTCCATCCCGTTATACATGCTGTATTTCCCTGTTTAATCGCACTCTGGGTCTGTTGAACTCGCATCGTTTGTTAATTCAGCTCAGCAAGTATTTTCTCTTCCCGTCTGCTCGGCGTTCTATCTTTTAGTTCCCCAAATAGGAATGTCACTTATGCTTTCAAGAAAACGGTTTCTAAGTCTTTGTTCCACGTCCCTAGCCAGTTTAATGGTCGCCATTGCGGTCAGCGGATGTGTTGTCAAAGAGGATACAAACACTAGCGGTGCCAATACATCGGGTGCGGCAGCCGTTGATACCGCCAGTGCAACAGCAGGTTCGATTACTGTTTACACTGCCATCGAAGATGACCAGATTGAAGGCTACCTAGCTGGGTTTAAGTCTGCCTATCCGGATATCGACGTCAACATTGTGCGTGATTCGACAGGAATTGTTACGGCTAAACTCTTGGCGGAACAAGATAATCCTCAAGCTGATGTTGTCTGGGGATTAGCCGCGTCCAGCCTGGTACTGGCTGATCAAAAAGGACTGTTAGAACCCTATGCCCCGGCAGGGTTGGAAAAAGTTGAGGCGCGATTTCGGGATCCTCAAAATCCTCCCCGCTGGATTGGCATTGATGCCTGGATTTCTGCATTTTGTGTGAATACCGTAGAAGTAGAGGCTAAGGGATTGCCCATACCCGAGTCCTGGGAAGATTTAACCGATCCAGTGTACAAAGGTCATCTGGTAATGCCAAATCCAGCATCGTCGGGGACAGGCTTTTTGTCGGTGTCTTCGTTGCTTCAGCTCAAGGGTGAAGAGGGTGGCTGGCAGTATCTGGATGGGTTGCATGACAATATTGCTCAGTACACTCACTCAGGTTCCAAGCCCTGCAAACTAGCAGGGGCAGGTGAATATCCCATTGGTATTTCCTTTGGCTATCGGGCGGTTAAGCAAAAGAATGATGGAGAACCCATCGAACCCGTCTTTCCACAAGAAGGGTCTGGCTGGGAAATGGAAGCCAATGCTCTGATTAAGAAAGACAACATTAAGCCTGCGGCTAAAACCTTTTTAGATTGGGCCATTACCCCTGAAATTTCTGAGAAGTATGCGAAAAGCTATGCAATCACGGCGGTGAAAACAGATGTTCCGGTACCCGCTGGTTTCCCTGCCGATCCCATTGCTCAACTGGCCGAAAATGACTTTAATTGGGCGGCTGAGAATCGCGATCGCATCCTAGAAGAATGGACCAATCGCTACGACGGCAAGTCTGAGCCTAAAGAATAAATCCATCCCCCAGCTAGCTAGGAATTACGACAATGCATTCTCCTAATGAGCCTAAGGTTTCGTCCCAATCCATCCCTTCGGTTGACTCTGACCCGTTAGTTCAACGGCACGGTACCGTTGTCACAACAGAAAGGCAGGCCGAGCCCTATTTGCGTATCGAAAACGCCTATAAACAGTTTGGTTCCTTTGTTGCCCTCAAAGCCATTTACCTAGACGTTTATCCAGGTGAACTAGTCTGTCTCCTGGGACCTAGTGGTTGTGGTAAATCCACACTGCTGCGTATTATTTCTGGCCTTGATCCCCAAACCAGTGGACGCGTTATCCAAAATGGGAAAGATGTTTCAGCACTCCCTCCTTATCAACGAGACTTTGGAATCGTATTTCAATCCTATGCCCTATTTCCTAACCTGACCGCAGCCCAAAATATTGCCTACGGTTTAGAAAACGCAGGTCACCCAAAAGAACAAGTTACAGCCCGAGTTACAGAGCTTTTAGACAAAGTAGGTTTAGGCCAAATTGGTCATAAATATCCAGCTCAAATGTCCGGTGGACAACAACAGCGGGTGGCCTTAGCACGGGCCTTAGCACTCTCCCCTGGATTATTGCTGCTGGATGAACCCCTTTCTGCCTTGGATGCTAAAGTGCGTGTGAAACTGCGTAGCGAAATTGCCCGTATACAAAGGGAGTTGAATATCACCACAGTGATGGTGACCCATGACCAACAAGAAGCCATGGCCATGGCCGACCGTGTGGTGGTAATGAACAACGGTTACCTGGCCCAGGTGGGAACTGCTTACGAGATTTACCAACAACCCAATTCTCCGTTCGTAGCTGACTTTATTGGTACGATGAACTTTCTTCCAGGACAGGTCATCTCCACTGATCAAGTTCAATGTGGAGAGTTATATTTGCAGACCCCCAGAAATGATGTACCGACCAATCAAGCAGTCACCCTGGCAATTCGTCCTGAAGATGTTCAAGTCTTGGGAAAGCATGCTCCAGTAGGTCTTGCAAACGTTCTTTCAACCGTAGTTACAGGTCTAGAATTTTTAGGGTCTAGCTATCAACTATCCCTGATGCCAATAGATGTGGTGACTCAGTCCGGCACAGAGGCAGCCTCACCAATGCTGGTGGAAATCACCACTACAGAGGCTCTGAGATTTGACTTGGGCCTGCAATCTCAGCTGGTGATTCAATTCCCCCCAGAATCTATTCGTGTATTTGCAGCAGAAAACTAATCGATTCAGAAAGTAACACTTTTACGACAACAAGACAGTAAAGGTTTTTGAAATCATGACTGTTTCTCCATCCTTACCGCCACCAGCTGCCTCGACCGCTGGTAATAAGCCCATTAAACAAGTGATTACCCGAGAAGACTGGATCATGCGGGGCGCACTGATCTTGGCTGTTATTTGGCTCACTGTGGGTGTGATCTTACCTTTGTTCCCTATGGTGTTGCGGAGTTTACAAGACACCGATGGTGCCTGGGTGGGCTTTGATAATTATCTAAAATACCTGACAACGCCTTCTCTGCTGGCCTCTTTTGGTAACAGTTTATATGTGGCATTTCTGACCACCCTGGTTTCCGTTAGCCTGGCCTTTGTATATGCCTATGCCCTGACCCGTACCGCCATGCCTGGTAAAGGTGTCTTTCGACTATTGAGTCTGTTACCCCTTTACATTCCCCCTCTAGCCCATGCGATTGGCCTGATTTACCTATTTGGAAATCAGGGATTAGTCACTCAAGTAGGTTGGGACATTAATTTGTATGGCCCCACAGGTATTATGATGGGGGAATTTTTCTACTGTTTTCCTCAGGCAGTGGTGATCTTGACCACGGCTCTCAGTCTGACAGATGCTCGTCTGTATGAAGCAGCTCAAGCTCTGCGCACATCTCCTATTCGTACCTTTTTTACGGTTACCTTGCCAGGGGTTAAATTTGGCTTAATTAGCTCCATTTTTGTCTGTTTTATTCTTGCCTTTACGGATTTCGGAGTGCCTAAGGTTGTTGGTGGGGATTTTAATGTTCTGGCCACCGATATTTATAAGCAGGTGATTGGCCAACAAAACTTCTCCATGGGTGCCACCATCAGTGTGTTCCTGCTGGTGCCTGCCGTGCTGGCCTTTGTGCTTGACCGCATGATTCAGCGTCGGCAAACAGCGTTAGTTAGCGCTAAAGCCGTTCCATTACAGCCCAAACCACAGCCAGTTTTGGACTGGATGATGTTTGCCTGCTGTACCCTGATTGCCTCAGCGGCCATCATTGTGTTTGGCACCATTATCTTTGCTTCCCTGGTTAAAGTATGGCCCTATGACTTTAGTCTAAGTTTGCGAAACTATGACTTTAGTCGTGTCGGTGGCGGTGGCTATAGAGCTTATTGGAACAGTATTCGGATGTCGTTTTACACAGCAGTCTTGGGAACTGCTTTGGTGTTTACCATTGCCTACTTAGTTGAAAAAGGTAGGGGCATGAAATGGCTACGGAATGTAACTTACTTTCTCTCGACAATACCCTTAGCATTACCAGGACTCGTTTTGGGTCTGGCCTATGTGTTCTTCTTTAACCAGCGCACCATCAGTATTCCCTTTACTGGCTATGCCCTGCTAAATCCACTCAATGGACTATACAGCACCATGGGAATTTTAGTCCTGTGTACGATTATCCACTTTTCGACAGTTTGTTTCTTGACTGCCAGCACAGCTCTAAAACAACTTGATCCAGAATTTGAGGCAGTATCGGCCTCTCTGTCAGTCCCGTTTTATAAAACCTTCTGGCGGGTAACGGTCCCCATGTGTTTACCGGCGATTCTGGAAATTGGGATCTATTATTTCATCAATGCCATGGTGACGGTATCGGCGGTGATCTTTCTCTATCCACCCAAACTACCATTAGCATCTGTGGCCATTGTCAATATGGATGATGCGGGAGATGTGTCTGCGGCGGCAGCGATGTCAGTGTTAATTGTGTTGACAAGCTTAGGGGTTAAGGGAATTTATTGGTTGCTAACGAGAGGGTTACAACAACGAACCCAGGCATGGCTTAAGAAATAAGCCTATAAACCTTGTTCATAGGAGAAAACTTTAGTTTTCAACATTCCAGGATCATCTATTCTCTTGCTGACTGTAGCTCTAAGGTGGTGGTGGCAGCCCGACCAAATTCTTCGGGGGCATATTCCAGCTGTACCTCTGAGCCAGGCCAGAGGAAAGTGCCGGGTGTGACTGAACGGACAAGATAATGCAGGGTGTAGACACCTGTGTCGAGGTAGTCAGCATAGGCAAGGATGCGATCGCGACCCAACTGCTGATAACCAATCTGCCAACTATCCTGCTGCGGCTGGAAATAGGCCGTACTCGTCTGGAATGACGTGTCAATGGGCTCCAGACCCGCAGGCAGCGGATCGGTAATCACCACATGGTTCACCGGATGGTCGGTAATAATTTCCAGGCCCACATCAAACACCTGGCCTACGTCTAATGAGAGATTCTCTTTTACCCGACTCAGACCCATTTGATAGAGCATCTCTGATTCGTTTGCTGGACGCACTGTGCGGGTGACACGCAAGCCTTGTAAACGACCGGGAGCATTACCTTTTAGCCGATAGCGATAGGCACTCAAGTAGTGTAGTTCTCCGTCACCAGCTTTGTTAAGGACTAAATCTGACGTACCCTTGGGCAATTCTGCCATGGGAATAGAGATATCTAAACTCGGCTGCTGATAGCCTTGGAACTGTTGTTGAGCCAATTGCTTACTGGCCAACTGGATCGTTGCCTCAAAATTAGGCGGCTCAGGCAAGCGTCGAGCATAGGTCACTAGCGCACCGAGGGCTTGAGCATTGTTGTAAGGGAATCCCCAGCTGCCTTCCCGCCGCAGGGCTAGTAGGCCTTCTACCAGTCGTCCCAACAGTTCAGGACTGCCCTCTCTTGCTACAAACAGATTTAAGATTTCAGCCTGGGCCCTCACAGGGGAGTGGCACCAACCCCACCCATCGGGCAGGTTCACCGTAGCACTGCGGGCTGTTTCGTAAACCGATTCCTGAACCTGATTGGCCAGGGTATCAGCTGCCGTTTGCCAATTGTCCAACTGAGACAGATAACGCGCTAGCTTAATTTGGCCAACCCAGTCAAACTCGTCGCGATTGTCGTATAGGTATGACAAAAAGTCTTGTCGCACATCGCCTAGATCCGACAATGCTAACAGCACTTCTAAACGCACCTGGCTCTTGCATTGGGGCGATGAACACCAGTCCACCTGCCCTGGATTTTTTAGCAGCTCAGATAGATACTTCTGGAGCTGGCTCATCAAGGCTCCATCCACCGAGAATCCAGCGGCTTTGGCCTGGGCCAAGGATCTAGCGGCATAGGGTGTGACAAAGGGGTCAGACTGTTCACCGCCTGGCCAGCTGGAAAAGCCACCGTCGGGACGCTGTAATATCTTTATGCGCTGCAGTGCCTGATTGGCTTTTGCTTGTGGATCAAATCCATCCAGCACCTGACCATATTGCTGGCTGAGAATTTGTAAATTAGCCGCAATACTCAGCTGACTGGCTGCCGTGGAAAGATTCGGTAACGACTCTACCCACTCCATCTGTTGCACCGGTGCTTTGATATCCGTTAGCAGGGTGCTAGAGAGAGAGACATCTAAGCCACCCACATCTGACACCACATCTTTGTCCACATTCACGGGAATGGTGACCGGGTCCGTAGTCGATCCTGCATCTACCACCTGTTCATTAATCGTCAACGGCTTGACAGTTAACGGCAGTTGGAAGCCGTCGGCCTCATCGCCTAGCTGGGTCTGAAATTGTATCTGCGCTTCTCCCGCTGTGGTTACTTCTATAGGGAAGCGATAGGCCTGGGTGCCTTTTTTACCACGTTCTTCAAGGCTTGTCGTTGACTCTTCATCAGCAAAGCTCAGGCCGTCAGCCGCATCTCCCTGGATTTTTAACTGACCCCGCTGGTCTGTGGTATTAGTCACCGACAAGCCAGCCATTATGCGATCGCCAGGCCGAGCAAACTGGGGCAAAATTGGCGCAGTGATTAAGGGCTGAGTGGCGACAAACGTGGCATCGCCATTGCCAAAATGCAGGTTACCATCGGTGGCCACCACCATCACTCGCCAGGTGGTGAGATTGTCGGGTAGGGTAAAGCTCACCTCCGCCTGGCCCTGGTCATCTGTGAGCACCGAGCCGTTATAGTAGGCCAGGGCCTGAAAGTCTTTGCGAATGCGGGTACTCTCACCGCCTGCCGAGAATCCGCCGCCATAGCCCCAGCCTTTTTCTAGGGGAGAACTCAGCGGTCGTAACACCACATCCGAACGGTTATCCGCAAAGCGGGTGGAAATGGACTGTTCGGCATACACCGTCTCCACTAAATCCGGTGGACGATGGCCACTAAGCTGGAGGACGGCTTCATCCACTACCATCACTGTAAACTGACCTGACACAGGCTGCTCTTGATCATCCTTAAGGGTGAGATTGAGTGTTTGCTCGGCAGCCGGACGAATCTCGGATTCAGTGGGTGTCACTTCTGGCTTTAGATAACGAGACGCCAGATCTACTTGAAATGGGGCAAAGCCAATGCTGGTTAGATTCTCCAGATTATTAACTTCGACAGTTTCCAACCGCTCTCCCTGGCGCACGAGAACGACTTCCACGGCTGCATTAGGCAACATGTCTGGGGTAACGGTGAATTGCACCTGGGGTGCGCCACCGCTAACGGAAACCACTTCTTCATAGAGGGTGTTTTGGCGGACTACGGCAAAATACAGTTCGCCTGCGTCATAGGGCGATTGGATCATCGCCGTGGCTGTTTCTCCAGGGACGTAGCTGTCTTTGTCCAGCTGCACCTCTAGCCGATTATTGTTATAGCGGCTGCCCCAGTAAACAGGGTTAGCACCAGACACCCAAATCCGGGTATCCGTAGCAGAGCGCTCATCACCCAACGTGGCCTGAATGCGGTAAGGTCCTGCTTCTTGAGCTGTCAGCTGCACTGTTTTAGTCGTGTTACCAGAACGAACCGTTACCTCATCTACTAGCTCATATTCCACCTGATAGTTGGGGTTAACACTGCCCTCAATCACCTCAGTGACGCTGCTATAATTCATCCGCTCTAGCGCCAACTGTACCGACTGACCAGACTGAGCTTGCCCCGCAGCATCGGTAACAATCACCTCCACATCGAAGGGCTCTCCAGCATCGGCTACAAAATCACTCTGCAAACCGATCAACCGTTCCTCTGGCAGCACCGTCACCTCTTTTGTATCAGCAACTGAAAGATTGGAAACATCCACCACCTCAGCATCTAAGCGATAGGTCATGGGGTAGGGCAGATCGTCAGTAATCTCTACGGAAAGCTGACTTTGCCCCTGGTCATCCAGGGTTTCGCTAGTCTCTAATACATCGCTGGAAACAATGGGGCGTTCCTCTGGCCAGTACCACCGACGACCAAAGGAGAAGTCGTCCCAACCCTCTGGAATAAACGTCGTTGGCTGACGAGTGACATAGTAATTGATCTCACGTCCCTGTACCGGTGCTCCAAATAGATAGCTGCTTTCTACACTGGTTGAAAGACTATCGCCTGCCGCTGCTGTTGCTTGATCAAGGCCCATGGCAACCTTAAAGTTAGGCGGCTTAAATTCGGCTACCCGTAAGTTCCCCAGCAGTTCTACGCCATTGTCAGCAGCGGCCAAAACGGAGTAGTAGCCCAAAGGCTGATCGGCACTGATATCCCATTTCACAGAAAAGGTGCCAAAGTCATTGGTTGTTTGGGTGCCCAGGTCAATTCTCTCACCCTCAGGCCCTTGTAGGGTGATGGTATAAGGTCTGTTTTTGTCTTGACGCAGGCTGCCCTTCTGTAGATAGTAGGCATTGCCAGTCAGCCAAGCGGTTTCTCCGGGCTGATAAAGAAAACGGTCAGAAAAGACGTTTCCACGGGAAATGGGCTGACTCCCTTCCCAACCTGCATAAATACCGTAACGAGAACTGCCGGTATAGGGTGTGGTGCGGGCAAATGCCCAGTCATTATCTTCACGGGCAATCACGAGGAGTTCTGGCGGGTCATCAAACGTCTCAGCTCCATTCATACAGGATTTGAGAGCTTGGGCATTTAATTTCAGGGTGCCGGTGTTGTCAGTGTTACCTGTGGCACAGGGCTGGGGTGTCCCTACTGGAGGATTGCCTTCGTAGGTGTAGGCGCGATAGATCGAGATGGGGGCCTGCTGGACAACTGAGCCATCTGCTAAATGGTGTACCCGCACCTGGCCTGAGTCTGGGAACCACTGGGCAAAGACACCCAGGTTGGTGAGCTGTACCAGTCCGTAATAGTTGGGTTCATGCCAGCGTTGAGTGCCGTTGCGATTATAGGTGCTGGCGCGGGCCGTAACGCCATAGGCCAACATGCCGGTGTTGCCCCCCAGCTGTTCTCGTAGGGGCACGGGAATATCAGCAAAGGTATTCTTCTCAGCGGCGACAGAAAATGAGGACCAGGTGCTGCGGTCTGGCAACAGACTCGTGTTGTTACCCCGGGGATAGGCCGTGTCAGTTTTAACTAAATCCGTTGGTTGAACAACCTGATAGGCAGCTTTATAGGCGTTGTCTGGCAGATTTACTGCCGATATGTTGAGCTGCAAATCTTGATTAGCTGGGAAAATGTTGAGCCCCGTGGGAGCCCAGATGTCACCGGTTAAATCACTGGGGGTATAATCCACCGTCACCGGACTACCCAGGCTTTGGCCAAAGCGGTCTTTTAAATCAGCTCCAAGGGTAATGGTGTAGGTGGTTTGAGGCTCCAACGACCAAGGATTGAGGCTGACATACGTGTCATTATCGTAGGCTCGGAGTAGGCGAGTGCCTGCTTGAATGGGAGGATCGATGGTGATTTGTTCAGCAGCGCTTTCAGCCACTAGTCCATTATTAAATACAAGCTGGGCCAGGCCATTGGTAAATCGACCAGTAGCTCCACCGGGTTGTCCCGCGCCTACCATCTCTAACTTCTCGAAGGCTAGGGGGCTGTAGGTGGTAATCAGACTATCAATACTATTTTCAGTGGGGAGATTTCCACCTGCAGGCTGCAGTCCAGGTGAAATGCTGAGAAAGTATTGAGTGGCTTTTTTGAGGGGGCGATTGGGGGTGACATGGTATTGCCAGGGACGTGTCGAGGTACCAAACTTTTCCCGGGCAGACAGGTACTCATCCTCGTATTCGGCCTCAACTACACGTACTGGAATTGAACTGGCTTGGCCTTCAGTCTCTTGATCTTCAGTCGAGAGTTGTAGGTGTTGTTTTAGGGAAGCTAGATCAAGCTGAACGTTAGAGTTGAACTCTAGGACAGGTTCTATATCAATGGGGTCCTCGGCTGATCCTCGTCTGCTATCAATACCAGGCAGGTTAGTGATTTTAATGGGCTCTGTGGTAAAGGTCCAGGCAAAATCCTGGTCTAGCTCATGGTCGGAGAGATCTTTTAGACCGGCTTTTAGGGTGACGCGCATTCGCGTGGCCTTGGGAATGGCGCGATCGGCCTGAAAACCAACCATACGCGGGGTGAGAAAGCGAAATTCACCAGGGATAGGAGGGAAGACTTCAAATTTTTCTAGGGTAGCGTTACGCCCTTGACTTTCCAAACTCTCCACTGCCACCAGTGGCTCAGCAAACCGAATCCTTATCTGGGCTAGTGTTTTAGCTTCTCCAGTAGGGCTAATCTGTTCAATCCAATCGGGCAGTTCTGGGTCGGTGAGTGCGGCCACTGCTGGCAATGGTTCGGGCGGTGGAATGGGAACACTCTGATCCTGCGTATGCAAAGCATTGGGACGATTACAGGTGGCCAACAGTAATGTCAGAACAAAACCGATCAGTCCGTAGATCAACAGCTTTCGTAGCTTTTTCCTTTCTGACATTGACTCCACCACTGGCCACACTTCTTTGTCATATCCAATGGGGCCTGACAGATTACGGAAATACCTACAATTCTTAATTCTGGATAGAATCTGTGTTAGAAAACGTTATTGACTTTTCCGAAGAGAAAATCCAGATCTTACAGGTTGTTCATCAGCTAAAAGTACATCAAACTGCACCTGGGCTCGCTGGCTGCCGCTACGGACATCTAAATGCCACTGTCCTGGCTGCATCGACCAAAACAAAGAGGGTTTGCCAGAAGACTCTAACGTTTGACCATTGAGCTGCCACTCGATAGTTGAAGACTCCTGAGACGTGTTATCAACCACCTTAAATTCCAGACGTTGGTCTTGGGCATTTGGATATAGCAAAAACTGACTGCCTGTTTTAGGCGAAACAATTATTAACTCTGCACTGTTTTCAGCCACATTGGTTTGGTTTGATTCTGTTGTGTTCTGTTCATAATCTGCCAAATCCTCCAGGGCAAAATACTCCTGGACGATGGCTTCACAGTCGGATGTGGGTTTCTGGCCAGTCAGTGTACAGATAGGTCGTTTTACCATGCCATCAGGTGAGGGGAATCGTTCAGGTTCATAGGTCTCATGGAGATGCACCATAATTCGATGCCACAGGGGAGCAGCCCCCATCACACCAGAAACATCCTGCATGGGGGTGCCATCAAAGTTGCCGACCCAGGTGGCAATGGTGTAGTCAGTGGTGAAACCAACGGTCCAGGTGTCGCGAAAATCCGAAGAGGTCCCGGTCTTTACAGCTGCTGGGAAGGGCAGGTTGAGGACAGAATCGACACCGAAGGCAGTGGCACGAGCGTGAGGGTCGGAGAGGATATCAGTGATAAGAGACCATGTGGGAGAAGGTGGCAAAAGCTTTTCCTCCTCTAACGCAGGGGAGATGCCGTAGGCGGAGGAGTCTCGATCGGTAGCGCCAAATGTCGATCCCCCCCTGTCGGTCCCCCTTGGTAAGGGGAACATACTCGACCGGCTGTGACTCACAGGTAATGCATTATTGTCACGCCTTACTTTGAAAGGCGTGACAATAATACTTGGATCACCCTGATGAGCAAGGGTTAAATACGCTTGCGCCAGCTCCCACAACGACACTTCTCCACTGCCAAGGGCCAACCCCAAGCCATAGTGGTTAGCAGACCGATCCAAGTGAGTAAAACCCAGCTGGTGCAACCGCTCAAGAAACTTATCAACACCGACCTTCTCCAGAATACGCACAGCTGGGATATTCAGAGAATTACCCAGGGCAGCCCGCACCCGCACCGGACCTTGAAACGTTTCACTAAAGTCGGTGGGGCTATAGAGCTGAGCCCCAGGAATCGCATAGTGTGTGGGCACATCCGCCAGGATAGTGTTGGGCTGAATGATGTTTTGTTCTAACGCCAGCTGATAGAGAAACGGCTTGAGGGTTGAGCCTGGCTGACGCAGAGCCTGGACACCGTCGTTTTGACCGGTCTGTTGACTAGAAAAGTATTTTGGGGAACCCACATAGGCTAGAACGTCACCTGTGGCATTTTCGATCACGAGGGCGGCAGCGTGGCGTACATTTTTTAGAGCTAGCCCTTGAACGGCCTGTTGAACCTGGGCGGTAACAAAACGCTGAAGGGACAGATCGAGACTGGTATGGACTTGGGCAGGGTGATCCGTAGGGAGCTGTGCGGCCAGCCAGAAGAGAAAGTGTGGTGCAACTAAAAGCCCCTGATCAATCGATTGGACAGTAACGGGTTGGGCATAAATGCGCTTGACCTGGGCCTGAGTTAGTGTGCCATCGGCCACCATTTGATTGAGAACATACTGCTGTCGCTGTTTGAGATTATCCCAATTAGTGTAGGGGTTAAGGGCTGTCGGAGCATTGGGTAAAGCGGCCAGCAAACTTGCCTGGGCAACTGTTAGATCGGCGGCAGGCAGCCCAAAGTAGACACGGGCAGCGGCTTCAACGCCGTAGATGTTGCCCCCCATGGGGAGTCGGTTAACGTAGGCGGCCAGAATTTCATCCTTAGTCATGCCTGCGGCCAGTCGCCAAGCGTACCAAATTTGTTGGGCTTTTCCGAGAAATGTGCGCGGGACAGGGTTTACCATGCGAGCCAGTTGCATGGTCACAGTGGATGCGCCACTGACAATGCGGCGGGTACGAATGGCCTGTAAACTAGCGCGGGCTAAGGCCTGTAGATCGACAGGGCCATGGTGATAAAAGCGTCGGTCTTCAGCGGCGAGAATAGCGTGCTGAAAATGGGGGGAGACTTGGGATAGGGGAACAACAGCGGTGTGCTCTTGGTCGCGGGAAAGGAGGGTGCCAAGGGGGAGAGAGTTGCGATCGCGAAACTCCACTGCCTGATCCACCTGGGCTAAATCCGTCGCATGAATAGGCATCAAGTAGGGGACACCCCGCACAACCAGCCCCGTCAGCAACAGCACCACACTGATTTTCACCCGTAAATTTCGTCGCCATATCCAACGACAACCCGTTCTGAATAATTGCTGAAGAGATTGGGGCATAAGCTTTTACCCCGATACTGCTGTAAAGCCCTGCTCATCCGCAGCGGTAATCCACAACTCTTAATAAATTAGGACAGGCCAGTACCCGATGGCAGACATTCAGTACCTTAATCACGACCATAGGTTCAGCCACCTTACTCACTGGAAGCGGTGTCTGGCATCTTAGGTTGAGGATCGGTATTGTGCCAGTTAACTTCTAGCCGATAGCGATTTTTTTCGGTTTCATAGTCTTTAGACCAGCAGCGTTCTAATAGTTGAGACCTGTAGGATATGGTGAACTTACGAGGATTCCACACGAATTGGACATCGCGCTCAAACAGGGGCTGATTAAGGTAGTCCCAGAGTGCTAGTAGGAGAGAAAATTTGGGGGATGGCTTTGGGTTAGTCATAGTTTAAATACTTCCCAAGAGTTGGCATAACTATCCAACGCTGGTGGGGGAGATGCGAGGGTAGAAAAAAAGCTGTTACTGATTTAGAGGATGAATCGAATCGCAAAACTGGCTAACAGCCTAAATGTGACAGATACGTCCCATACTGAGGATCAGCAGCAAAAAATAAAAATAGAACAGCGTTAGCTGCTATTCCCCTATATCTACTCAATGGGCCAATGACCTCAGGTCTTTTCTAAAAAAGAAGTCATCGTTTCTCCTTAAAACAGCTTAGATGTGGAGATTTCCTAATTTCACGTTAATCCTAAAGCAAGAATGTGAGCTTCTTATGAAGCATGGGTTTACTATCCGGAATCGTTGGAAAAGCATTATTCTGTTAGCCGTGCGATCGCAAAAAATAGACGTCAAATAAGGCACTTCATTGCCAAGCTACTGAAGGCTTTGGCTGCAATCACAGCAAGTCTCATGGTGCGGGTTGCTCAATGCTCAACTCTGAATATGTGAAACCAGGATGTGAACTCGTATTTCTAGGGGAATTCGCTAGAATCTCTGGTAATGGAGCTAGGACCTGGTCAACTGATGACTTCACCGAACAAAAGGCAACTCTTCGATCGCTGGGCACCCCTGTATGACCT
This sequence comes from Leptothoe sp. LEGE 181152, assembly GCF_032906605.1. Taxonomy (NCBI): domain Bacteria; kingdom Bacillati; phylum Cyanobacteriota; class Cyanophyceae; order Nodosilineales; family Cymatolegaceae; genus Leptothoe; species Leptothoe sp. LEGE 181152. The sequence continues at coordinate 300,032 of NZ_JASATU010000017.1, read as the reverse complement.
GTTATTTCCGTCAGTATTTTATCAAGCCACCCATCAGCGGCTGCTAGATTATGTTGACCTCCCGCAGCATTCCCATGTGCTTGACCTTGGCTGTGGGACCGGGCGTTTGTTGGATCGCTTAGCAGCTAAGTATCCTGACCTCCAGGGCACGGGTCTAGATTTTGCGCCTGAGATGCTACGTCAGGCACGTCGCACGAACCGCCATCGCCCTCGCTTAATTTTTGTGCAGGGTAATGCTAACCCACTGCGTTTTGCTGACAAACAATTTGATGCGGTTTTTAACACGTTAAGTTTTCTGCATTATGCAGCGCCAGACCAGGTGTTTGCTGAAATTTATCGGGTATTACGTCCGGGGGGCAGGTTTTATTTGGTTGATCCAGCTGCACGGGTATCAACGGAAACGTTGAAGGTTCCAGTTTCTCCAGGTGGGATTAAATTCTATGGTTCGCAGGTGCGAGAACACATGGGCACTCAAGTGGGATTTCGATGTGTGCAACATCAGTATCTGCTGGGGCCTAATTTGATGACTATGTTTGTTAAGGAACCCTCTTAACGCCATAAGCTTAGTTTTTAATCCCCCCTGATACAGCTACGGTGTACACACATCTCGAAAGGGAGTTCACAATCCTGCATTACCCCCCTTAATCCCCCCTTGGTAAGGCAGGGTTGTTTCGTGTTCACCAGAGAAAATCTGTAAGGCTTATTACTTCGTTCATACTGAATCGAGAGATGATCGGAGGGAGCCAAAACCGGTTGCTTGGGGTCCCTCCGAGTTCCCCAAACCCCCATGGTTAGGGCCGGGAGGCCGCCCTAAGACCCAGCCTACTAGGTTGTCCTCAATGGCATTAACTTAAGGGTTACGGCGGGGTCGATTAATCAGGTTATCGCATTGTTGTTTGGCCCACCTTCATGTAGAGCATGCCTTTCCTCAAATAAGCTTTCAATGCCTCCAGATTTTCTGTCCAGACAATGAAACAGCCCTGCCTTGGTAAGGGGGGAAGCTCCGGTTCTCCCCCTTACCTTAGGCTTTAGCCCATGCCCGGAGGGCTTTAGGGGGAGTTAGAGGGGGTTAGACAACCGTAAACGCTAATTTCCAATACTTGTGTGTACACGGCAGCCCCTGATGCAGAGCAAGCTATTTTAATACTCTGTGGGAATGGCACCATAGCCGCCGCCGCCGGGGGTTTCGATGATGAAGGTATCGTCTGCTTGCATTTGGATCATGGCTTTACTGTCCAAGGTTTTTGTTGTGCCATCTTGGCGCACAACAGAGTTGTGACCGGTCTGACCAGGTGTGCCGCTATGCAGGCCAAAGGGGGGAACGTGACGATGGTTGGAGAGAATGGCGGCTGTCATGGGTTCCCGAAACTTGATGCGACGGATGACGCCATTGCCGCCTGACTGTAAGCCCTGGCCGCCGCTACCCTGACGAATGGCAAAACCCTCTAACAAAACAGGGAAGCGCCATTCTAAGACTTCTGGATCGGTCAGTCGGGAGTTGGTCATGTGGGTTTGAACGGCATCGGTGCCATTGTAATTGGGACCTGCGCCGGAGCCACCACAGATGGTCTCATAGTACTGATAGCGTTCATTGCCAAAGGTGAAGTTGTTCATGGTGCCTTGGGATGCGGCCATGATGCCTAGGGCTCCATAGAGGGCGTCGGTAATCACCTGGGAGGTTTCCACATTACCGGCCACAATAGCGGCTGGATAATGGGGGTTGAGCATACAGCCAGCGGGGATAAGGATCTCCAAGGGCTTTAGACAGCCGGCATTGAGGGGGATTTTGTCGTCCACCAGGGTGCGAAATACGTAGAGTACTGCTGCTTTGCAGACGGCTTTTGGGGCGTTGTAGTTGGTGGTCTGCTGGGGTGAGGTGCCGGAGAAATCGATGCGGGCACTGCGGCGGGTGCGATCGCAACTAATGGCCACCTGTATCTGACAACCGTCATCCATTGCATAGGTAAACTGGCCTGGATTGAGCACATCAATCACCCGACGCACCGATTCTTCAGCATTGTCCTGTACGTGTTGCATATAGGCCTGGACGGTGGGCAGACCATAGTGCTGCACCATTTTGTTTAGCTCCTGCACCCCTTTTTCATTGGCGGCAATTTGGGCCTGGAGATCGGCAATATTTTGGTTGGGGTTACGCACCGGATAGGGTGGCTGGGTGAGTAATTCCAGGAGTTCCTGTTCTCGAAAATGCCCCTGATCCACCAGCTGGAAGTTATCGATCAGCACCCCCTCTTCGTCCACGGTTGTGCTGTTGGGGGGCATGGAGCCTGGAGTGATGCCGCCAATGTCGGCGTGATGTCCCCTGGAGGCAACGTAAAAGAGAGGGGATATCGGCTGTTCAGACTCAGGTGAGGAGACCCTGGGAAAAACAGGCGTGATTACGGTGACATCTGGTAGATGGGTACCCCCGTTGTAGGGGTTATTGAGCACATATACATCGCCAGGTTTTAGGCTATCACCCTTGGCTGCAATCAGGCTTTCGATGCTTTCACCCATGGACCCCAGATGAACGGGAATATGGGGAGCGTTGGCCACCAGCTGTCCCTGCTGATCAAAGATGGCGCAGGAAAAGTCTAATCGTTCTTTGATGTTGACCGAATAGCTGGTCTTTTGCAGGGTAAAGCCCATCTGTTCGGCAATGGCCATCAACAGATTATTGAAAATCTCCAGCATGACGGGATCGGCAGTGGTCTGCTGGGACAGCTCTCTTGGTGGTGACAGCGATTCTGTGCCAGTGGCTGCTGCTGGGTCTTTATCTTTAGGGGATTTGGTCAGGATGAGGTGGTTGCGATCGCTAATCTCCACTACCCACCCCGGTTCAACAATATTGGTACCGGTTGCCTCCACAATAATGGCGGGGCCTGAAATGTGATCACCCGGTCGTAGCTCACTGCGCTGAAATAGGGGCGTGGATTGCCAATCATCGGCTGTAAACATCGTTACTGTGGTGGCTGGCTGGGGGGGATGGGAACGGAGAGACCCAGGGGTGGGCTCCGTTGGCAGCGGCATTTTGCCAACAACTTCCACTGAAACCGCTTCTACAATCAAGGGCTTCTCCGCCATGGTGAAGCCGTAGCGCTGGTGGTAATCTCGCTCAAACTGGGCCTGCATCGTGGATAAATCTCCAAAGGCCACGATCAGCGCTGAGTCGGTGCCCTGATACCGAATATGCACCTTGGGTAGGATCTCAATGCGGTCATCGGCAACCTTCTGGCGTTTTACCTCGGCAACCGCAGGGGCCGTGATCTCAGTTAGTTTGTCTTCCAGGTCCGGCAGCAAACTAGCGACTAAAGGTTGTTCTATCGCTGCCTGGCGTAGGGCTCGCAGGTCGGCCAGCCCCATGCCATAGGCCGACAACACACCGGCCAGGGGGTGAATAAAAATCTGTCGCATGCCCAGGGCATCGGCAATTAGGCAGGCATGTTGCCCAGCCGCTGCCCCAAAGCAGGACAGGGTGTACTCTGACACGTCATGGCCCTGCTGCACTGAGATTTTTTTGATGGCATTGGCCATGTTCTCAACGGCAATGGCCAGAAAGCCAGCTGCCACTTGCTCGGGCGATCGCACATCACCGGTCGCCTGGTGAATCTGTTCAGCCAGATCTGCAAACATTTGTTGGACGACTTCGCGATCCAGGGACTGATTTCCCTCAGGGCCAAACACCTGGGGGAAAAATTCCGGCTGGATTTTGCCCAGCATAACGTTGCAGTCGGTAACGGTGAGGCAGCCGCCTTTGCGATAGCAGGCTGGCCCCGGATTAGCGCCAGCAGAGTCTGGTCCCACTCGATAGCGGGCTCCATCAAAATGCAAAATAGAGCCCCCACCGGCTGCCACCGTATGGATTGCCATCATCGGTGCCTTGATGCGAACACCTGCCACTTCTGACTCAAATACCCGTTCGTATTCACCGTTGTAGTGGGAGACATCGGTGGAGGTGCCGCCCATGTCGAAACCGATGATTTTGTGGAGATTTGCGATCGCACTCGTCTGTACCACCCCCACCACACCGCCAGCGGGTCCCGAGAGAATACTGTCTTTGCCCCGAAACAGATGGGCATCGGTCAGCCCCCCATTGGACTGCATAAACATCAGCTGGGGACCTTGGTTAGGCTCTGTTTGAGTAGTGTTCTTACCGTCTGAATTATCTGTGCCCACGGCACCCAGCTCCAACGCCACCCGATCGATATAGCGCTTCAAAATCGGCGATAGGTAAGCATCTACCATGGTGGTGTCCCCCCGGCTGACCAGTTTCATTAGGGGGCTAACTTCGTGGGACACTGAAATCTGCGTAAAGCCAATGTCCTTGGCTAGGGCCGCGATCTGATGCTCATGATCGGGGTAACGATAGCCATGCATCAGCACAATGGCACAGGAATGAATACCCGCATCATAGGCCCGTTGCAGTTGGGGCAGCAGCGACTCCGTTTCAACCGGCAATAGCTCCTCGCCCTGGGCGCTATAGCGTTCCTCCACCTCGATCACCTGCTCGTAGAGCATTTCTGGCAGCACGATCTGGCGGGCAAAAATGTCAGGTCGATTCTGATAGCCGATGCGCAGTGCATCTCTAAAACCCTGGGTAATGACCAGTAGGGTGCGATCGCCCTTGCGCTCCAGTAGAGCATTCGTGGCCACCGTGGTGCCCATCTTCACCACACCAATTTGCTCGGTGGGCAGCGGCTGTCCTGCTGCAATCCCTAAAATATCCCGAATGCCTTGCAGCGGCGCATCCACATATCGTTCTGGGTTTTCTGATAGCAGTTTATGAATAACCAACCCCCCATCGGGTCGCTGGGCTACCAAATCAGTAAATGTGCCCCCTCGATCAATCCAGAACTGCCAGCGATTTCCAGAATTAGATAACTTTTCCATGGGGACAACTACACACAGGCCAAAGGCTATGGTATCGAGTTCTGCTCTGGGGTAAAAGACATCAGCCCATCAACTCAATTTCTGGATGGGGTACCCCTAGGGCTTCAATGGCATCTTTAATAGATGCTCGATCTTTGACAGTGTGAGAAAATGCTTTGTGGCTGCGGGTAGGGGGCAGAAAATCATTTAAGCTGCCATGGAAATGAAAAACTGCCTGGGGCATTGTCTACCTGTGCATCGTCACCTCTTAAAATTTTGCCAGATTTCAAGGCATTGCGATCGCGCCGAGCAGTTATCACCACAGGACAACATTATAAAAGTTGACGGCGTTAACATAATTAACGAAAATAGGAGTCTGCCTGAGAATTTTCAAACTCAAGGTTTATATGGCGACAAAAAAGAGCTATCACCATGGAGATTTACGACGGGCATTGCTAGATTCTGCCCTGGCAATTATTACGGAGCAGGATATATCTGCCCTATCTTTACGGCAGGTGGCTCGTCGGGCTGGGGTATCCCACACAGCTCCGTATCGTCATTTTGCTGATAAAGAAGCGCTGCTAGCCGCCGTCGCCGAAGAAGGTTTTCGGGAGTTTAGTCGCTACTTGGAGCAGGCTAGAGATGCTGAATCGACTCCGCTGGCCCAGCTACAGGCAACGGGAATCGCCTATGTTGAATATGCCCTACGCTATCCCACCCACTATCAGGTGATGTTTGGCAGTTACTGTGCAGATGCAGATGCGTTTCCTTCGTTAACGACAACGGCTAATAAGTCTTTTCAAATTTTGGTGGATATTATTGCAGATGGTCAAGCTGCTCAGGAAATACAGCCTGGAGAGCCACAACTATTGGCGTTGACCAATTGGTCGTTGGTTCATGGTTTGGCGATGCTGCTGCTGGATAATCGCTTAGGGATTGAAGGGGATGCGGTTAAACCGCTGATTGAGAATACGTTACAGCTGATGCAGCAGGGAGTAGCGCTGTAACGTTCTCTTGACCAACGTTAACTAAGCTGATGTGAAGTATGGCTGGCATCGGCGGATTGAAATCGCTGAATTGAAAACGGTTCGATTTCTAAGGAACTCTTTTGATTCAAAATCAGCTCTGACATGATGCGCCCGACAACGGGTGAAAGTTGGAAGCCATGGGCCGAGAACCCAAACGCATGATAAACATTGGGGACTTTTCCACTGGCACTAATGACGGGAATACGATCGGGCATAAAGGCTTCCAGGCCTGCCCATGTCCTGACAATTCGCACACCTGCCATTCTGGGAAACAGCTCTACAACGGTGCGGCTGCTTTCAGAGAGTTTGAAGAAATCAATCTCTGTTCTCTCGTTAACCATGTCATAGTCAGCCAAATAAGCCCCTCCAATCAATACAGTACCGTTTTGCATCTGCTTAAACGACAACTTACGGGACGCTACGCCGACCACCAGCTCAAGAAAAGGGGGTAACCGCTCAGTCACCATCATCATTGGGGCTCCCACCTTGAGTGGAACGGGTTCATCTAAATAGTCACACACCTGCCCTGCCCAGGCCCCTGCACAGTTGACCAGGATAGATGCGTCCAATTTAGCTTGCTCTGACACCACACGCCAACGGTCTCCCATTCGTTCTATCCCCGTCACACGGCAGCCTGTTCGATACTCTACTCCCAAGGACTCGGCCTTGCGGCGAAAAGCAGTGAGGGCGTGATAGGGACGGGCAAAGCCGTCACCAGCGGTATACAGTCCACCCACACAGTGGGGAACCAGAGCAGGGACCAGTGTGTAGAGGTGTTCGCGATCAATCAGCTGTTCATGGTCAAACCCCAGGGCACAGACCATAGCTGCGCGTTCTTTGAGTTTCTCAAGATCAGCGGCATTTTCCGCCACCCGCACCTGGCCACTGAGTTTTACATCGCAATCACTGCCCACCAGGGAATAGATATCTCGCCACATTCTGGCGGCAACAACCGCGAGGGGAATCTCCGCCGGATGACGATTCAATCGACGTAAACCGCCTGCGTTCACACCAGATGCATGGCGGCCAGGGCTATCTTTTTCCACGACGATGACCCGTTGTCCGGCCATGGCCAGGTGTAGCGCTGTTGAGGATCCAATCAATCCCCCACCAATAATTACAACATCAACCGTCATGCTTCTGTTCCTGTCAAATTAGCCAGCTGGTCAATGGTCATGGGCCTGATCGGCGGGCGAATGCGAAAGGGAGCATAGTCTGAGACGGGACGCTGGTGAGCGGCTGCAACAATGTGGGCTACGGTCGAGGCACACTGTCTTCCTTGACAAGGCCCCATGCCACAGCGGAGATAATATTTCACTTGATTGGGATCACCATGGCCTTCTCGCACCGTTTGGCGGATTTGCCCAGCTGAAATTTCTTCACAACGGCAGACCAGAGTGTCATCATCGGCGGGAACAAGCAGGGACTCCGGTAAGCGATACAGGGCTTCTAGAAAAGGGCGTACCCTTAAATCTTTCCGCCGCCAGTTGAGATCATCCTGGCCCTGGCGATCGCGCTGTTGCTCACTGATGAGGCCCAACGCCCGAGCAGCTTCTAGGGCGGCTAATCGGCCACTATGTTCGGCGCTGCGGGCACCCCCAATGCCGGCGTTATCACCCACAACGGCGATCCCCGGCACAGTGGTCGTTCCCCACGGCGTTACTTGGGGTCGCCAACACTGTTGCCCCGCATCCCAGATATGGTGGCAACCAGCGGCCTGGGTCAGATTTGTTCTGGGAATTACTCCAAAATGGACCAAGAGACTGTCTGTGGGGATGGTTTCTCGCCGACGAATGCCAAGGCTATTCCAGCCGTACTCTACCGTTTGAATGTGTTTGTCCCCCTGAGCTTGTAGGTGAGAAACCCCATAGTAGATGGGGATGCCCGCTGCATTGAGATCCAGGGTGTATTTTAATCCACGGCTGATGTAGTTACCGGCCCCTAATGCCTTCGGTAAGTGCGGTGCAGCCCGCCACAGGTTGGTTCCAGGCGAGAGTTCTAGAATCGCTTTTACCGGTATGCCAGCCCGCTGATATTGCCAAGCCACCAGTAGGGGTAACGGACCTATCCCGGCGATGACCGTGCCATTGGCGGGGACCACACCGGCGGTTTTCAGCAAGATTTGGGCCGCCCCTGCATTCATCACCCCCGGCAAGGTCCAGTCGGGAAACGCTACTGGTCGCTCCATTGCACCGCTGGCAACAATCACAGACTCCGCTTGAATAATAGATGCTTGATCATTGTGCAGGATGCCAACCTGGTGACGAGCATTTAATAGCCAAACGGTGGTGTTGGGTAAATAGTGGGCTCCACTAGTCTGAAATGCGGCTACCAGGTCAGCGCCGTGTTGATAATCGGCTCCGAGTAATGTGGCGCGGTTTGTGGGGGCATTTGCGATCGCACGATAAATTTGTCCACCGGGCGATGGCTGCTCATCGAGCACCACCGCATCTAAGCCTAAATTCGCCGCCGTTGTTGCTGCAACAAGTCCCCCCGGTCCAGCCCCAATCACCACCAGCTGATAAGATTTACGCATTATCTCCTCCCACCCCCTGTTGACGACGAATCGTCATCCCTTCTGCCACCTGTACCTGACAGGCTTGACGGTTGGGCAAGCCATCAATTTCCATCAAACACTCAAAGCACACCCCCATCATGCATAACGGTGCCCGAGGTGCCCCTGATAAAGAGGTGGTGCGGGTATAGTCCAACCCATGTACTAAAACAGCTGCCGCCACGGTTTCCCCCACTGGAACTTGAACAGCTTCACCTTCAATCGTTACCGTGACGGTTTCATCTGTTAAGTTATTCAGACGCTTAAACATAGTTGCGTTGCCCGGTCTTAGTATCAGCGTTTCAGTTTCGATTTCAAATCAGGATGTTCAAATACCATACTCTGTTGTAGATCGAGTTGAGTGCCCTGCTGGTTCTCCCTAGCTCGGTTGAACATGGCGGTGGCAATGGCAACATCAATATAGGCCAAGCCAACGGCATTGAAATAGATTCGCTCTGACTCCGATTCACGCCCTGGTTTCTTGCCAGAGACTAACTCGTGTAGATCAGCATGGATATGGCTGGCGTTAATCAGCCCCTCTTTATACATTCGGCTTAATGTCTGGGTGCGGTGGGTCACGGTTTCCCAATCGTCGCAGACGATCTTATCGGCCTGTAATGCCACCTCAAACTCATCCTCCCAGCCCCCCACATGGCTATAGAAGGCACCGGGTTTCATCCAGGCTGCTTTGAGCAGAGGGGCCTGGGCACTGGTGGCGGTCACCAGAATATCAGCATCCTCCATGGCTTGTTGCGCATTAGTGTTTGTGGATACAAACTCCATCTCTGGATACAGGGGTGAGAGTTCAGCAATAAACTGCTCCTCATGGGCTACCAAGTAAGCGGCAACTCGACACTGCTTTAGACCAGGGCACACAGCTTTCATTGCGATTAAATGCATTTTTGCCTGTTCCCCGGCCCCAATAAAACCAATCACTTCAGCATCGGGACGGGCTAAATGCTTGGCAGCAATCCCCCCCATGGCTGCAACCCGCATATTTGAGGCGAGAGTTCCTTCCATGACACAGATAGGAAACCCTGTTTCAATTTCCGAAAGGATAAAAATAGCCGATAAATTTTGCTGGTCATGCTGACTGGGATTCAGGGGAAAGACCGAAACCCATTTAACGCCGCAGACCTTTTCATCTAACAGCGTTGCCGGTAAACAATTAATCCGTTCTTGGGTAGCTTGATTAAAAATCTGGACAATTTTCTCAGGAAAAATGACATGATGTCTTTCAAATTCAAACATGCCTTTTTCGGCGATATCCATCACCATCTGCATATCTAAACACCCGGCATTAAGCAGATCTTCCTGAGATAGATAGGTGAAGCTAAGGTGGTGTTTGTAACTCATAAATGTGGTTTCCTAAAACGTGTTATCAAATTTGTTTGATAACAACTCAATGGAGTTTAAATAGAGATAATCTCAACCCAAAAATAACTCGAATGGCCTTGAAAGCAGTTACCTCTTTTCCTGGATTCACAAACTGCTGATCGCATGATGGTTAGCGTGTATGGGAAACCATGTTGATACTTCTATCTGAAGCCTAAGGGATAACAGCTCAACATAAAAATTTTAAATCTAATCAGAGCATTGTCAGCTTTTTTGTTACATCTCTAAAGTAACGAAAAGTCAAACCATGGGTACGATGCCACTCACTCTGAGTTTATCCAGGCCATTCACAATGAACAACATAGGTTACAGCAATAACAGCTATGCTTGTAGCAACCCTGAGAGGGTGGAATGTCGGTTAAAGATTCCACCCATCTAGTTTCTATGAATTCTTATGCACTCTTCTTATGGAATTTGGCATTAGCTAAAGAGAAGAGTTTTCTTAAAAATAACGATAACTTACTGGGATGCCGTAGGAGTTCAAAAATGGACTGGCCAACTGTCAAGCAGAATTTCCACATTAGAACTCTGCCATAGCCAATATCAGATAATCTGGCATACATTGCTGGTTTGTCTTCATATCGGAAACGATTGCGGGTTGAGGTATCTTGGATAAACCAATGATCTCCCAAGGCACAAACAACGTAAGGAATGGCCGTTAGCAATACAGAGCCATAAAGAGCGCAGTAAGCTGTCATATAGGTTTGCACTGAAAAATTATCCATACCCTCGGGCCAAGATGTCAGTGAATCTTGAACTACAGAGGTTCGATAAATTAAGGCTGTTGTTAGAGTGACTCCACCCTGATGCTGAAGCAGACATTTACTAAACAGGGATTTACCATCGGTAGCAAAAACATCTTCCTTAATGCGATAGCACTGCTCATAAGCCACAATATCTTGAGCAAAATTTTTGGCCGCATGGTTCAGCACGATAAGGGTTAAGTCAGGTTTTTCAGAAAGATGCTTAATGATATAGCCTAAGGTCTCTGGTCTTAATCGATCATCGTCACTAACTACCCAGACAAATTTCCCTTTCGCCTGTTCTATGCAATATTCAATATTTCTAATAGGTCCTAAATTAGATGGCTGACGATGATTTGTGAATTGTACATTAGAGAACTGGGGACACCATTTCTCGATTACCCTTTGAGTCTCATCACTGGAGGCATTGTCGGAAATAAGAATCTCGACAGAACTCTCTAGTCGATGAATAGCCTCATTCAACCAAGCCATTTGCTGGTCTAATAGAGAGGCACGATTATAGGTAGGTATCGCGATTGTTAAAAGCTTAGACATGTTGTCGAAAAAATGAATTACTAAAAGCTCTGGACAGTGAAAAGTTCTTGTTGTGGATAAACTTAGAAATCAGTCAGTAAAGCCCTGATTCCTCGCTAAAGTTCAGCAGATTGGTTGGTTTTTCGATAGATTTTCGATAGATTACCTAATGGTCGAAAGGCCATAGTTTTACTGAAAATCGTTTTCTACCAGCTTTGAAGTAGGCACATACTTGGTCTTTTAAGAGCTTTCTATTCGGACGTACCCTTTGTAAATCGAGGTATTGGGCTTGAGTTTTACTCCTAGATGGAAGAACTTGACCAACAAGAGAAAAACTTCGCACTGTCCAGTACCAGCTCACTAACCCATTAAAAACAGATCGACTCCATATATTGAAGAGAGTGATATAAAATCTTTACATCAGAGAACTTTTCAACAATCTAAAAAGTCAACAGCTCTACTGCACCAAAACCTTAGTAGAGTAGTTCTTCCAGAGACTCACATTAGTCAAAAAAATAAAATTTCTATTACCTGCATCGAGTACTGAAACCTCTACACACCAAAGGTTGAATTATTCAAAAAGCTCTACCCGCTAAAACTAAACTCTGTTGTGAGACAGCAAATCAGGGTAGCCCCTTTTAGGAAAAAAAGGATAAGAAAAGTGGATCAGAGAGATCCTCTGGAGACCGATAAAGCATCCTTAGAGAATCGACTCTACCCTCAGTCACAAGATGTCTTGTTCTATACCTGCGTGTCCAAGCTGTCACCCTGAGTCTATGAGTTTCAATGGGCAAGCCATCATGGCAAACAGAACCATAAATACCGGGATTGTGGATGTCAGTTTGTCCTGAATCCTCAGTGGCATCACTGCACCCAGGAGCAACGAGACCTGATTGATCGCTTTCTTCTGGAGTGGATTTCCCTGGCGCGTTCAGACGACTGCATCCAACGCTATGGCAATCGGAAAGCCAATACCGTTGCCACCCAAGTAGAGGTAACCAGCAAGCCCAAAAACGCCTAACGGTTCAAATGGATGAATTATGGTCTTTTGTCGATAATAAAGGTAATGAACAATGGGTGTGGTTAGCCTTAGATGTCAAGACGCGTGAGAACATGGGGGCCTATGTCGGTGACCTTAGTGGAGAGTCAGCTCAGGCCATATGGATGTCCCTACCAGCCATCTATCGACAATGTGCTGTGATTTACACCGATCGGTTGAGTTCCTATCCAGTGGCTTTACCCAGCAAACGTCATCATCCTATAGACAAGGATGGTGGCTATACCAGCTATATTGAGCGATTTAAAGATACGATGTAGCAGCGGGTATCTCGATTTGTGCGCAAAATGTTACCCTTCTCGAAAAAGCTCAAAAATCATATTGCTGTAATTTGGTATTTTATCAACCACTACAACGAGCAATTACGCGCAAATAAGAGTATTAGGCCTCTTCTTCACCATTCTCTCCTTAATAGCGCTACCTAAATCAGCTTTATTAAGTCTCTCGTTGATTTTCTCTAGATCTAGCTTACAGAAAGCTTTTTTGTGATACTTCATGACATGTTACATAAGTGACTGTTTTACCAAAAGAAGTCGATGGTAACACCTAAGCATTAACACTGCGTTTAGAGTGAAAATACTTGTTATCGTCGTAGAGAGATTATGGCAGATCAAATACTCTGAATTGATGATGGGGGTGTAATTTATTTTAACTTCACATAAACAATAAATTTGTGTGAGAATCCTAGCTGGCTGACAAAAGCCTGTTAAGGATGCTGCAAACAGCACGACAATGGGCTGTTAGACGCTGTAATAACGATTTGGACCATGTTGCTGTAGGGCGAAGTGTGCCCGATGATTGTGAGGAGTGAGGACAGGAGACCAGGAGACCATGCCTAAAATAGACATATCAAAACGTCCCTATCCGCTTGCCACGGGGCCAAAACGGAATGGACAACGCATTGTTGGCATTGACCTAGGTTTCACTTTGTGGGTAGATACTTGGTAGTGGTGGCCTAGAATACCGAAATATGGTGGGATACTTTGTTGGCTATATTTTCGATTGAATTGGGGGTGGGAGTACGCCAATGACTGCGGCATCAATGTCTTTATCAATCATGCCAAAGTTGAGCATCAGGTGGGCCATGGCGCGATTACGATGACCAGTGGCCCGCTCTGAAATAAATGTGGGCATGTCAATAAAGGTGTGGTATAGCTCCATAACACCACAGGTTGGGGACTTTGCTAGCAGCTATTATCCCTCAACAGCATCCATAGCATTCTCTTTAGCTATCCCACTATATGGAACCAGTACCCACTATTCATATTCAGGTAAAAAGAAACCCTGACTATGGCTAGGGTCAAAGTAAGTATCTTATTTTAGATGCTTGTTACAAAAAAACTCGCATTCACTCCTTATTCTGACTCGTCAGCAGCAGATGCCATCTCAGCTTCGTTCTCATCATCGACAGCAGTAATTTCTATTGCTTCAGCTTCGTTCTCATCGTCGACAGTTTCACTATCTACAGCAGTAGTCGCTGTTGCTTCAGGTTCATCTTCGGCAGTGATGATTTCTGCTGTTTCATCTACTGCCTCGGTTGTAGTTGTATCGTCAATGGCGGTAACAGCTGTTGTTTCAGATTCTCTATGTTTGTTCTTTCTTAATTTGGTTGAGTGCTTTTGTCTCTTTTTGGTACTACTCCACTTATTCCGCATCTTTTTGATTTTCCCCTGGTAGACCACCATGGAAAAATATATCAATTACGCTGTTGTTGTTCCTAGAGTCTCTACAGATATCTCACACAACCTATAAGGAATTTAACCAAGTGTTGTATAGCTACGGTCTAATAGATCAGTTCACAACATTTCTAAGTATGGTAAGCGACAAATTTTAAATGCAAAATATGCATCGCCCCATGGATAGGTCAAACATGTGGAGGTTGTATTTTTTAGATAGGGCTTCAAATACTCGCAGGCCTCTTACGCTATTGCCATTGTCATCAATGGGGGGAGAAAACGTGGCAATACCTGCTTTTCCAGGGATTACTGCTAAAATACCACCGGAAACACCACTTTTTGCAGGCACACCAACTCGATAGGCCCATTCTCCTGCCCGGTTATACATTCCGCAGGTGTACATAACGCTGAGGATATCTCGAACGTAGTCTTCGTTAACGGCGCGGGTTTGGGTGATGGGGTTTTGGCCGTGATTAGCTAGTGTAGCTGCCATGGTGGCTAAGTCCTGACAGGTGACCATGACGGCACATTGCTGAAAATACAGATCGAGGGCAGCATCGATATCTTTATCGATCATGCCGAAGTTGAGCATCAGGTGGGCCATGGCGCGATTGCGATGACCAGTAGCCCGTTCTGAAATAAATGTGGGCATGTCAATAAAAACGTCGTGCCCAGTGTAGCGCTCAAACATTTTGAGCAACCTGTTGAGCTTATCGGTGGGGCCATCACCCTTCAGCAGGCTGGTGGTGGCAATGGCTCCAGCATTGATCATGGGGTTATAGGGCCTATGGGAGCCTTCATCTAACCGAATCATTGAGTTAAAAGGATCACCCGTAGGTTCTACGCCCACTTTCTTCAACAAAATCTCTCGACCATGATCTTCTAACGCCAGACCGTAGGAGAAGAGTTTAGAAATTGACTGAATTGTAAATTTCTGCTCGGTGTCCCCGACATTAAATGCCTGGCCATCGGTGGTAACAACGCTGATGCCAAACCAGTCTGGGTTAGCCTTGGAGAGTTCTGGAATGTAAGCTGCGACCTCACCCTCCTCCATTGCCGCATAGGTATGGTGTAGCTTTTCAAGAAAGGCCTGCAATTCTGACATAGTCGATGTCCCACCCACTCGATAGCATCATAATTTGAAATTGGCGTTGCTGATCCTCGGAGGGATTTAATCCTTTAAATCTGGGCTATTAGCAAATATCACAGCTCGATTTATCCCCTAAATTAGCACCAGCTGAAATCGCAACAGGTTAAACCGTCAAATGTTTGCCCTCTGCATCTAAGGTCTTTACTAGAAAGGCCCATTTGTCAGCGACTTCCTCAATGATCTTAGCGGTTGGTTTACCAGCTCCATGGCCTGCCTTTGTTTCAATGCGGATTAATACTGGATTGTCTCCCTGGTGAACCGCCTGGAGTGTAGCGGCAAACTTAAAACTGTGGGCTGGCACGACGCGATCATCATGGTCGGCGGTGGTAATCAGGGTGGATGGGTAGCTGGCTGAGTTTAGATTATGCAGTGGCGAATAGGCATAGAGTGCCTTAAATTCCTCAGGATCTTGGGGAGAGCCATAGTCACTTTCCCAGGCCCAACCAATGGTGAATTGGTTAAACCGCAGCATATCCATAACGCCCACGGCGGGTAGAGCTGCTGCAAACAAGTCGGGGCGCTGAATCATGCAGGCTCCAACCAGCAGCCCACCATTGCTACCCCCCATGATGGCCAGATTTTCAGAGGAGGTGTAATTGTGGTCAATTAACCATTCAGCCGCGCTGATAAAGTCATCAAAAACATTTTGCTTGGTTAGCTTTGTACCTGCCTGGTGCCAGGTCTCTCCATATTCGCCACCGCCTCGCAGGTTGGCTACGGCATAGATGCCCCCCATCTCTAGCCACACTAGATTGCCCACTGAGAAATTGGGGCTAATAGAGATATTAAAACCGCCATACCCATAGAGCAGCGTGGGCGTTTGACTATTGGGTGTTATGCCCTTTTTGTGGGTGATAAACATGGGCACACGAGTGCCATCTTTGCTGGTGTAAAACACCTGCTGTGTTTCATATTGATTGGGGTCAAATGCCACCTCAGCTTCACGAAATAGGCTTTGTTCTCCGGTTTCCATGTTGTAGCGATAGATGCGGCTAGGCACCGTAAAGCTAGAAAATTGGTAAAACGTTTCCGTATCTTCTTTTTTTCCATCAAACCCACCTGCGGAGCCAATGCCTGGTAGTTCAACAGTTCTGAGGGGTTGACCTGCTAGATCAAAGATTTGAATTGTGGTGTAAGCATCCTTGAGGTAGTTGGCAACAAACTGATTGTTTAACAAGCTGACCGAGCCTAAAGTCTCTTTTGCTTCGGGAATGACCTCTGTGGGAACATTTCCTTTGGTCAGATCAAGGGCAATGACGCGACCACGGGATGCATTTAAGTCAGTCTGAAACCAGAATGTGGTGCCGTCATTGTCAATCAATCCATAGGATGCTTCAAATTCGCTGATGAGCTCTATGACTTCGCCATTGGGATCTTGAAGATCCTTATAAAAAATTAGGTTCTTGCGCTCAGTGCCTCGCCATACAGAAATAACCAGGTAACGACCATCATGGGTTACCTGCCCCTGGAAACCCCATTCTTTTTCATCAGGACGTTCATAGACCAGGGTGTCTTCTGACTGAGGAGTGCCTAGACGGTGATAGAAGAGTTTTTGAAAGTAGTTAACCGCTTCAAACTGAGCATCTTTCGAGGGTGCGTCATAGCGGCTATAGAAAAAGCCCTGGTTGTCGTGACTCCAGGTCGCTCCTGAGAATTTACTCCACTTCAGATGGTCAGCGGTGTCTTCCCCTGTCTTGATGTCTCGCACCTTCCACTCCAACCAATCTGACCCTGAACTAGAAAGGCTATAAGCCAGATAGCGACCATCTTCACTAACGGCAATGCTGCCTAGGGCAACGGTGCCATCTGTCGATAGGGTATTGGGGTCGAGCAGCACAACCGGCTCAGCTTCCAGGGATGGTTGGGTGTAAAGCACTGCCTGGTTTTGTAGGCCATCATTCTTGTAGTAAAAATAACGTCCACCGCGCTTAAATGGCACACTGTAACGCTCATAGTTCCAAAGCTCCGTCAGCCGCTTTTTGAGAGGCTCCACCGCAGGTAGCTCACGCAGATAGCCAAATGTAACCTCATTCTGTGCCTCAACCCAGGTCTTTGTCTCATCCGAGTTTGGATCTTCAAGCCAACGATAGGGGTCAGCAACAGCCGTGCCGTGGTAAGTGTCGGTTTGTTCGCATCGGCGGGTTTGGGGGTATTGGAAGGGCATGGGGAGGGTAATTGATAGTTGATAATTGTCAATGGGTAATTGTCAATTACCCGAGTAGTGTAGCGTTTCCAGACTCAATTGCGATCGCACCCTAATCCCCTACAGCCTGTATCAAAGCTCTAAGCCGCTGCAAACGGTGACGAAGCAACACCAATAGGGCAGCCAAAACAATTCCTTGGAGACCTATGCCTAAACCAACGGCCCACAAAAATACGGCTTGAAGACCACCATAAAGTGGAGGATGGCCAAAGAATGTTCGATATAACAGCCATAGAGGATTTAGGGAATCACCTTTCTGAAAAATAGACAAAATGCTCAATGGCACAATAATCAGCAACAGGATTGTGCCTGTTGACCAAAGGGCTGGATTACGCACCTGGGTGGTAAAGATAATTTGGGTCAGCGCTGCATAAATTAACCAGCTCAAAATAATACTCAAGGGTACTGCTAGTAAATGCGGAGATAATAATGACTCAGCCTCCAGGAGCCACGATGGCACTATCAATAAACCGGCAATCAGAATATTGACCCCGATGGCCGTGAATGCTGGACTCTTATCAGCCCAAAGACGGGTAGTGAGATTAGTTTTGGGATAAGTTAGCCAGTCGAATAGCTGTTGGCGTTGAGGCATCAGGGCCAATAACAACGTTAATATCAAGCCAAAATTGACCCCATACAACACTACAAAACCGAGAAATGCATCCCAGCCTTGTGCAGCGTCTTGATGTTGAAGAAATCCCCAGACCAGTACGTTGATATAAGCCGTTAGCAAATAACTCAATCGCTTGCTAATTAATGTGGTTTTGGGTTGATGAAATAGACGTTTTAGCATGCACCACACTAAACCAATGGCAATAATCAGATTAACCAGAGTAAATCCATAGGCCAAAAAACTATTGTAAGCCAGGTTGACATATAGCCATTGCGTTGATACCACTGGATTGTTTGCATCGAACAGTCTTGAGTTTTCAGCAATGGTATACCAGCTAATGTTTGCGTTCCAAAACATAAAAAAGGGCGCAAACAAAACTAGGCTAAGGCCAGAAAAGGCTATGGCTATGGATGTTTTTTGGGGTTGCAGCTTGCCAGTAATACCCGCTAAAAGGGCCAGGCTGAGACATAAAAATGTAGAAATAATCAACAGGCTGTAATAGCTCAAAAGGAAAGAGACTGGCAATGGTATTTGAGCCAGAGCGTAAACATGTAAAGGAACAACCGAGAGTACTACCAAGTAGGGGACGATAGGGACCCCCAATAGTTTGCCAAGCAGAATCTCTCGGGCAGGTCGTGGACTCAGACGAATAAAATTCAGAGTTCCCTTCTTCTCTTCTTGGGTCAAGTCACTGGCTACATAGTATCCGCCGATGACAAATAAAAAGTAGGGAATTGCCCAGGTAAAAAAGCGCCCAATATCAAGCCATGGGTTATGAAATGGAGGGGCTGCTGTATTACGTTGAAATAACAGAAAACAAAGCAAAATTTGAAATATGGCCGATATGCTCAGCGTTGCTATTACCGTACGTGGTTTAAGATGGCCGCGACACTCTCGTAAAAATTGAGGGTTCCAAATGCCAATTTGATTGATCCAGTTCATGGGGAATGGGGAATGAGGAATGGTGTGTAGCACGGCCCACCATCTGGGCGATTTTTTCCTTAAGCCGTACGTTGATAGCCGGAGCGAATAAAAATATCTTCCAGGGTCTCTTGGGTCTGATAGAACTCCGTAATGGCAAAGCCTTCGGAAACTAACTGCCGCAACAGATTAGCAGCGGCTTGGACATCTTCGGTAAATTGAATGGCTAGCTGATTATCTTCTAATTGTTTTACGGGGATAGTTTGATTCTCTAAATAGCGAGCAAGCCCATCAATATTTTCAACTACAGAAATCAGCAGCTGTTGTGTGGCAGGTTCATATAAGGTATGCAATTGACCGCTTTGAACCAGTCGGCCCTGCTCCATAATGCCAATGGCAGTACAAAAGTCTTCTAGATCACTGAGGATATGGGATGAAATTAAAATGGTCATCCCCTGTTTTTGAAGAGTTTTAATGGTTTGACGATACTCAATGCGGGCGATGGGGTCCAAGCCAGAAACGGGTTCATCTAAAAGTAAGAGGGTGGGTTTATGTAGCACAGTGCGGGCTAAACTGAGGCGTTGTTTCATGCCTCGCGACAGCTTACTGATTAGCCCATGGCGTTTGTTTTCTAAACTTACTAACGCCAGTACATCGGTGATCCGCTGCTTCAGGTTAGTTCCTTGAAGATAGTATAGTTGGCCAAAGTATTGTAGGTACTCGTCAACGGTGAGGTCGTCATAGAGGGGGAAATCGTCAGGGAGTAACCCTAACTGATGCTTAATCTGGGCATTGGGATGGCCCCGCTTGAGGGGGGTTCCACCAATTAGAATTTCTCCGGTGGTCGGTTCCTCTGCCGTAGCCAGCAAACGAATCAATGTGGTTTTACCGGCACCGTTGGGGCCAATCAGCCCGTAAACTTCGCCAGCTGCGATGGCGAGATCAACGTTATTAACAGCTGCATGCCGATCAAACTGTTTTGTTAATCCTCGGGTTTCTACCACGAGAGACGGTGTAGTTGTAGGGGACGGATCTTGAGATATAGACGAAATTTCAGACATACCGTCACTGGGTAAATAACACTGAGCAGTTAAACGTAAGGGGAATCAACTTAAGTCGCGACATCTTGGCTATGACAATCGAAGGCTTAGTCAAGACATGTGACGTTCTAGAACCTTTGTGTTACAGGTATTATAGAAAATAATTATGTTTGTAGTACCTCAGCAATTGCTATCGGTGGAGAAGCAAGGGGCAAGTAGTTAGGAATCAAGCTGTACTCAAAATTAAACAGTCGTAGCTTAGATTAAGCCTCCGTTAGACAACAGGTATTTATGGTTACATTTAATACCTGGTTAATGATTTGTTTCAATTCGATTGAATGCATCGGCGGGGAGTGTTTCCAAAATTAATTGGGCGAAACGGCTGGCGGCCCCTGATGGACCGCGCAGGTTACGCAGGTTTTGGCCCATGGCTTCCAGCTGTTCCGGGTGTTTGAGGTAGGTGGCAATGCGATCGCACACCTCTTCAGCCGTAATCCGTCCCAGCAGCTCCGGCACCACCTCTTCCTTGGCCCAAATATTCGGCCAGGCAAAGCGCTTTTGATTGCGCTGGATGTATTGAATCGCCACGGTATTAATCAGCTTGGTTAGCAACGAGCCAACCACCGGCAGCTGGCAGAGTAGGCCCCAAAGACCATCCCAGGTGCGCATGACGTCGAGCTGCTGAGTGGGGAGTAAAACCACCATGGGCACAGCCAGGGAACCTAACTGGGCCGTGTTAGCGCCGACGGTGGTGACGCACAAGGCGCAGCGTTTGAGCAGGCCATGGGCAGGAAAATCGGTCCAGAGCCAGACTTTGGGACCGTCTTTGATTTGGAAGTAGGGCAGGCCTGCATTGTCGGGGGTAATGAGCTGGGCGTCGGGGCCATCCATGACTGCGACGGTGGCATTTTGGGTGGGGTCGGCGTAGGTGGCGAGGGTGTCTGGCGTGACGGTGGGGGCGACGGGGATGATGAATTCAAGATCGGGATGGGTTTTGTGGAGTGTGAGTGCGATCGCAAGCGACAGCGGCACCCCAGGCCGTAACTTGTCCGGCTTTGACCCCGGCATCAGCCCAATCACCGTTGTCTCCGGACTAAAGGGCAGCTCTGCACCATCAGCAGATGCCACATCCGCCATCAGGTCACCCACCACCGTTAGCTTGGGCTGATATTTAGCTGCGACTTTCTCAGTGGTATCCCCCTGCATCATGCCAAAGCCGTCTACCCAATTGAGCCAGCGCGGTTCCCATTCTGCATAGATGACGGTGCGATAGTCCAGACGCTTGGCCGCCCAGACGGCATAGAGCTGATCACCACCAAGAAAGACGACCACACCCTGACTATGCCAGTCCCAGTCATCAGTGGTGTTGCCTGTGAGCAAAAACCGAAAAAACGCCTCTGGCCCCTGCACGCGATCTACCTCGGGATAGGACTTGAGGGAAGCCGTCTCGCCACCCGATGCATGGGGGCAGGGGGACAGCATCACCGAAAGGCGCATTTGTTCATGGTCCGGCTCACGCTTTCTCAGCTGCTGGATAACGGGTTTTACCCAGGTTGAGACTTCCCCTGGCCCATTGGTCAAAATTAGAACGTCTACCGCCATCGGTCTATGGGTTCCAAAGGCATTGCCATGGCCACATTATCACGTGCCATAACCCGTGGGATGTTTCATGGAACGCCCCGACACAAACGTCAACCATTTCAAAAAAACGCTAGCCTAAATACCGTCCTTCAAAATTTCCGTTCTCACCGTGACCCAGCCTGCTGTACTACGCGATTTGTTGACCGCTGTTGCCCAAGGACAAGTTAGCCCCGACACTGCCTTTGATAAACTCAAGCACCTGAACTATCAACCCGTTGATGACTTTGCCAAAATCGATAATCATCGGACTTTGCGAACAGGATTTCCAGAGGTGATCTGGGGTCAAGATAAGACGATAGATCAGCTCATAAAAATTTTTCGGGCGATGGAGCCCGAGAATCCGGTGGTGATGGCGACACGAATTACGCCAGAGGTGTATCCACAGTTGCGAGACTCCTTGCCAAATCTGCACTATTACGAACGAGCTCGCATTTGTGCCCTACAGCCAGAGACTATTGCAGCGGTATATCCCGGTAACATTGCGATTCTTACGGCGGGCACAGCGGATTTGCCCACGGCAGCAGAAGCGGCAGTCACGTTGGAACTCTCGGGTTTTCAAGTGACCCGTCTATGGGATGTGGGTGTAGCAGGCATCCATCGGTTGTTGAACAATCGGCAGGTGATTGATCAGGCCGATGTGTTAATTGTTGTTGCCGGGATGGAGGGAGCATTGCCCAGTGTTGTTGCTGGATTGGCGAACTGCCCGGTGATTGCCGTGCCGACCAGCGTTGGCTATGGTGCCAGCTTTGGCGGTGTATCAGCCTTATTGACGATGTTAAACTCTTGCGCCGCAGGGATTGGCGTGATGAATATTGACAATGGGTTTGGGGCTGCTGTGTTAGCCGGGCAAATTATTAGAACAGCCACAAAAATTGGCCAATCAGCGTGAATATTGCTCCAGCAGTTCAGGGGGCATGGGGTTACCTGCGAGTTCCAGGGAGCGGAGTTCGGGGAGTTGTGCGATCGCAACTGGCAAACTAGTCAGCTGATTATCCTTAAGGGACAGCCTTTCCAGGCTGAACATTCGCCCCATGTCGCCAGGCAAACGACTCAGCTGGTTCTGACTTAGATCCAGGTCATATAAATAAACCAGCTGGCCAATTTCAGAGGGTACCTGACTGAGTTGATTGTTCGCCAGGTAAAGATAAGCCAGAGCAGAGAGCTGGCCAATCTCAGTTGGCAAACGGTTAATCTGGTTTCCCGAAAGCCCCAGATATTGCAAATTAGAGAGCTTGCCAATCTCAGCAGGCAGGTGACTCAGTTGATTATCGTAAAGACCCAGACCGATCAGGTTCACGAGTTGGCTAATTTCAGTTGGAAAACTAGCCAACTGATTAGAATTTAGAAAAATCCGTTCTAGCCGCGTCAGTTGACCGATCTCAGCTGGTAACTGGCTGAGCCGATTGCTATTCAGATACAGATCTTTCAGGCTGACAAGCTGGCCCATTTCAGCAGGCAGACTATTTAGCTGATTATCCCCAAGACTTAGATGTTGCAATTGCGAGAGTTGACCAATCTCAGCAGGTAGGCTGTTCAATTGATTTTCGTCAAGATCAAGATATTTCAGATTAGAGAGCTGAGTAATCTCAATTGGGAGGCTAATAAACTGGTTGTGGTTTAGAGAAAGGCGTTCTAAACGATTCAACCAGCGAATTTCTGTCGGTACCCCCCTCAGTCGGTTGTAGCCGAGATCTAGCTGTTTCAGAGTAACAAGTTGACCGATTGTTATCGGTAAGTCACTCAGGCAGTTAAAGGAGAGATCTAGCTCTTGTAAATTAGAGAGCTGACCCACTTCAGACGGTAGACTATGAAGTTGATTGCCCCGCAGATTGAGTTCTTCCAAGTTAGAGAGCTGACCCATTTCAGCGGGCAGACTGCTTAGCCGATTATCCCAAAAGTTTAGGATTTGCAGCTGAGAGAGTTGACCCATCTCCGATGGCAAATCACTCAGTTGGTTATTCCAAAGATCCAACTCTTGTAGGTTAGACAGTTGGCCAATTTCAGCAGGCAACTGATTGACTTGGTTGATCTTCAGGTTCAGATAAGTCAGGCTAGAAAGCTGACCAATCTCAGGTGGTACCGTGGTTAGCTGGTTGTAACTCAGGTCTAGCGTTTGTAGCTGAGACAGCTGACTGATTTCTGGCGGCAACGTTTGCAAATCTAGCCCGGACAAGCTTAATTCGGTGGCCTGAGTCTTAAGGGCCTCCCGAATCAGTCTTTGGGCTTCAGCATAGGCCGAGTCTGTCTGAGCAAGAAGACGATGTCTGCTTAGGTCGCTTTGGCTGGCCACCATCTCTGATGCCGACAGCGCTTGATACCCTAATGGATTGGTTAACAAAGCCGCAGTCATGATGTTTCTGAGCAATGCCCCCAGGGGGGGCAACCCATTGCCTTTTTCGATAGAAGCCTGATGCATGACGATTTTCCTCAAGGAACCTGAACTCTGAGCAAAGAGCTACATGATGAAGTATCAGTAATCCAGATCGTTTACCTCATATGAAATCCTGACCGATAGCGCCCAATATCGCAGGGTATCCACGTCGGATTAGGTTTTCAGGAGTTTTTGGAAAGATACCAATGCTTGTCGCAGGCGGTCGCCGCTGGTCCAGGCAAAGTCATTGTGGCCTGCTGCGGGTACCCATAGAAATGCTTTTGGTTCTGGCGCTGCTTCGTATAGTTTCTGGCCATGGTGAAATGGGATGATTTCATCAGCCTGACCGTGCATAACGAGCACCGGGCAGCGGACCTTTTTAAGCTTAGGCAGATTTGAGAATTTGTCGAAAGGGAATAGGGGCAACGGAATCACTACACGAAAAGCAGATGTGAATGCGCTTTCTAAGATAAGTCCGGCCACGGGCTGTTGGCTGGCTAAAGCTGTTGCTGAGCCACCGCCGACAGAGCGACCATAGGCAATGATTTGATT
The DNA here is from genome assembly GCF_032906605.1 of Leptothoe sp. LEGE 181152. Taxonomy (NCBI): domain Bacteria; kingdom Bacillati; phylum Cyanobacteriota; class Cyanophyceae; order Nodosilineales; family Cymatolegaceae; genus Leptothoe; species Leptothoe sp. LEGE 181152. The sequence continues at coordinate 275,688 of NZ_JASATU010000017.1, read as the reverse complement.
GGCAGGTACGTTGAGCTGCTGAATCAGGTAGGTATAGGCAGCATTTACGTCTTGATAAGCGTTACGTTCACCAGGTTTACCATCACTGGTGCCATAACCTCGGTAGTCATAAGCAAATACGCTAAAGCCCCAGCGGTGCAGGTCTTCTAATATGGGACGAATATCGCCGAGGTCTTCAGCATTACCATGGATATAGAGTAGAGTGTAAGCGGCGTCAGGATTGGGCAGATAGAGAGCTGAAATTTGTTGGTTATTAGTGACAGGTACTTTTAGGATTTCCTGAGTGTCTTGGTAGCTGGCAGGTGGAGGTAGGAAAATCATGCTGTCTGCCCGGAAGAAGACATATAAGGCAATAACTATGTAGATAAACAGGACTGAGCGCACTAGTCGTTTCCAGGTAAATTCGCCAATCAGCAGTTTTCTAAGGGACGACTTATTCATGGGTGATGTTTATACCGACATTCCGCCCTCTCAACTGTCACACTCAGGCATTAAATCTGAAAACCTTTCCTAGCAGGACTTTGAATGCCCACTTAGTTCAAAAGAACTGTCTTGATGCAATTCTCAATAGTTCTTGTTCATTGGAAATTGCTGTTCCTTAAGAGGCTGTGATCCATTGCCTTCGTCATTCCCTGCAAACCTACGATGCAAACCTTCTGTGAGAGAACGTTTTAGTCATCATTTCCAAATAAGGCTCAGCGATTTGCTTGTGATAAGGCTTCAGTTGAGTCGAGATCTCATTCATTAATAAAAGAGTACCTTCAACCGTCATGTCCCAGGGAATATTTAAAGCCCCATAAACAATCAGACAAATTGCCGACAATTCTTGTTCAATAACTGTTGCATCTTCTTCCAGTAAACATACACATAAATATGCTTGAAACATATCAAAATCTCGAATTGATGACTGCCTAACCTTGGGATCCGTTAAATCACCCCTATGGCTAATGTAATGGGGAAACGCATTGGCCCAACGCTCATAAACCCGAGTGGAAACTCTCGTTAGCCTAGATAACATCAATTCAACAGCCTCAAAAATCGGAGAATACAGGCTATACCTTCTCACCGCTATACAAAGGCGTTGCCAAGGCAGGCAAACCTGCTCCTCCAGAAATTTAAAGTAGCACTTAACAAAAATTTGTTCTAAAGGCGTTAATTCTTTTAATAATAGATCATTGCTAAGGGTTATCTGCGTTGTGATAAACCCCACAGATTGCCAGTTTTGAGAAACTCGGTACCGTTCTTGTAAATCTAATAACAGAGGAGACAGCTCTAATGCCAACCGGTCTATCTTTGGCAACCCCCAAGCAGCTAGTGACGATTGATCAAAGGATTTATTAGGCTTGGAATATGATGAAAGAACGATTGCCGATGGATCTTGATACATCTCTATTATTTTGAGATAAATACGGCTAACAAGTTTAGCGATGCTAGCTATCTTTCTCAAATCTGAGTTCTTATAAAAGGAGTAAAGGTTTTTGGCTCTAACAGCAGCAAGATTACAGCGATCCTCAACCAGACGTTTATTCAGTTTATTAGCTGTATAGGCACGACCTTGCTCTGATACGGTCCCTTGCAATTTATCGCGAACTGAGAGATCATTCTCAATTGATAAGATAGAAAGATCAGGTAAATAACGAGCAGCCCATATCTTTGTAAGACGTCCAACTGTGGACGTCTGAGAGCTTTCAGAATTTAATAACATAAGAGTAAATTTAAATTAAACAATGTATAGTCTGATTAATGAGTTAAATAGATAAACCTAATGCTTGCAATATTGTTGCTACCCTCCAACAGACCAAGGGTAGCAATCATTACTAACGTGAGTAGTAACCGTGAGTAACAACTCAGCGTTAAGGATGTTGATTTAGTATGACAGATTACATGAGAAAGATTATGAAACATTCATGAGGATCTTCTCAGCAAGAGAGTTCCTATGAATGTTTTTTATCATAAGTATAGATCTTTCTATTGATCGAAACGATTAGGGCGATGGTTCAAATGCAGGGTTATGAGCTAAGTTAATTTCAAAAATAGAGCCCTTGGGATGATTGCTTTTGACAAAGATATTGCCTTGGTGGGTCTCGACAATCATCTTACATAGCGCCAACCCCAGGCCAATTTGAGAAACGTTAGGCATTAGAGTGCCGATCTCATATTTTTCAAAGATCTGTTGCCGCAATTTATGGGGCACACCAGGACCCGAATCGATTACTTGAATGATTAATGTGTCTGGTTGAGAACCTGTGACTTTCACAACGATCTTACTGTGAGATGGAGAAAATTTAACCGCATTGGATAAAAGATTGTCTAATACCCGGTACATCAGGGTTTCATCAATGAAAATGGTATCCACTAAGTCATCTGCAAATAAACTGATAAGAGATTGACTTTTTTGGTTTGCGATCGTCCTAAAATTATTGATCACAGCATTTACGAGTTGACGAATGTCAACATTGGCTCGATTCAAACGTATATTGCCAGATTCAAGCAGCGCGATTTTGAGTAAATCATCAATTAAAAGCTGCAATCCTTGGGCTGATTTATAGATTTTTGCCAGTCTTTCCTGGATAACAGGCTCCACATCCATTTCAAGGAATTCTACCCCTAGCAATACATCTGTAAGGCGATTTCTCAAATCATGGATGAGCATATGGACCATATCCTCTCGGAACTTGAGTAAGGTTTGTAAATGGTCATGCTGGTGTTTAATACGGAGCATGGAATGCACCCTGGCTCGCAGCTCAAGACCATTCAGCGGCTTACTAATAAAATCATCGGCCCCTGCATTCAAACAGCGTGCCAAATCTTCTTTTCTAGTCAGTGCCGTCACCATGGTAATTGGAATCGATTGCCATTTAGGCACTGCCCTAATCTGTCGACATAGCTCAACACCATTGATGCCCGGCATCATGACATCCAATAGAATTAAATCAGGCTGAATAATCTCAAGGGAATCTATGACTTCCGCAGCATTGCCAATGTAGTGTAGTTGATACTCTTGATCATTTAGGAGAATTGAAATTACGTCAAAATTATCTGGCTCATCATCAATAATGAGAATTGTGGGGGCATTCATTAATTAGCCTCCTACTCCTAATATAAAAATAAAACCTGAATCAACGTTTATTTACTAAACGATTGACTCAAATCTATTGACATTACATATAATTTTTGCAATGTTTACAAAAATATTTTAATGTAAACATACTTTACAATAGCTTTTGCATCGTATCAATTAACTGTTGAAGGTTACAAGGTTTATGGATGCAATGATTAACTCCAGCATCATAGTAATCATCCTGGCTGTTATCTATCAAAGGATCAATCAAAGCGATGATAGGAACAATCTTTAAATAGGAATTAAGACGGATTTGCTGAATAATCTCTAAACTATTATTTCCTAATACGTGGAGATCCATCAAGATCAAATCTGGGCTAGTCAATTGAGCAATATTACTAATTTTTTTCACATCTGCTGCAATTTGTAGACGGTGACCTTTTGCTCTTAAATAACTGGAAATTGTAATAATGTTTGCTGCATTTTCCTCTGCCAGTAAAATTAAGGAGGCCCTTTTCTTTGGAGCTGGCTTTGTGGTAACGCTGAGTTCAGTTTGTTTTTTTATGGCCGATACTTCATCATAAGATGTAACAACTTCGCACGGAATATCCATGGTAAAGCAGCTGCCCATGTCTGACTGACTGGAAACTCCAACTTCTCCACCATGAAGTTCAGCAATGCGTTTTACTAGCGCTAAGCCTAAACCAGTGCCTGGATATCTGCGATTTAACGATCCATCAATTTGGATAAAGGGCTGAAACAGCTGGCTAATATATTCAGGTGCAATACCGATCCCAGTATCAGTCACAGAAAATCGGAGAACTGTTTTTTCCACTAATGTCCTATTCTCTTTTTTTAAAAGAGTTTTTGTCTCACCCTGAAGGCTCACGGCTAAGGTGATTCGTCCTTCTTCTGAGGTGAATTTAACGGCATTACTCAACAGATTAATCAAAGCCTGACGTATACGTCGCTCATCTAACCACACATCAGGTATATGGGGAGGAAATTTAGTCTCAATTTGAATTGCTTTTTTATAGGCCTGTTGTTTAACAAAGTCTAAGCTGGATTTACAGAGAAGAATAACGATGGTTGGCTGCAAATCTAGCTTCATCTGGCCAGATTCAATTTTAGCAACATCTAAAATGTCATTGATGAGTTCTAGTAAATGGGCCCCACTACGTTCGATCAGTTGTAATGGCTTAAGTTGCTTTTGATTAATTGTGCCAAAAGCTTGCTTCTGTAAGCTTTCGGTCATACCCAAAATAGCGTTCAGGGGTGTGCGTAGTTCGTGACTCATATTAGCCAAAAACTCATCCTTAAGGCGAGTGGCACGCATCAGTTCTTCATTAGTGAGTCGCAGTTGTACTTCAGCTCGCTTTTGCTCAGTGATGTCACGAATAATTTTTGAGGCTCCTACAACTTTTCCTGTTTCATCTTTTAATGGGGAAATAGTAGCTGAGACATTAATGGGAGTTCCATTTTTGTGAAGATTAATTGTCTCAAAGTTTTTAATACGCTCTCCGTTAGTAATCCGCTCAAGAATCTGAGGCGCTATATCTAGACGATCAGGAGGAAAGAGAATGGATATGGGTTGACCGATGGCTTCAGTTTCTGTATACCCAAACAAATTTACAGCCGCTGAGTTCCAACTGGTGATAATGTCATCCAAGTTTGTGGTGATGATGGCATCGTCAGTTGATTCAACCACAGCAGCCAATAGACTTGCATTTTGCTGGCTCTGTTTGCGCTCGGTAATGTCCTGTACAAGCGCCAACACGGTGAAATGGCCTTCAAAATCTGATAAAACAGAGGTAGAAATAGAAATCGTCCGTTTTTGACCGTCTTTGCGATAAATCTCAGCTTCTTCAAGGGCTGGAACACTGTCCATACGTAGGTGCTCCATATATTGTTGAACATAGTTTTTTTGATCAACCGCATTAGAAATTAAGCCGGGTATAACCCCCAGATGGTTGACTTCCTCAATCGAATAGCCAGTAATCGCCTGCATTTTTCGATTCCAGATCGTGTGGCGAATAAAGGGAAACTCATCTATCTGTTGACAAACACAAAGACCCTCAGCCATATTTTCTAAAATTTGCTGACGAAACGTATTTTCCTTTTTAATAGTTGCTTCGGCTAATTTGCGATAACTAATATCTCTCACAAACGAAAAACAATATTCTTGACCGTCAAAATTTAGATATCTGGTATTAATCTCAACGGGATAAATATGACCATTCTTAGAGCGATGTTGAGATTCAAAGGTGAGCGATGATTCTTTTTTAAGAGTCTGCCACATCTTCACCCAATTTTCTGGAAAGACGTTTACATTGATGGCAAACACGTTCATCTGGCGAAACTCTTCCTGGGTATACCCTAGTTTGGCGCAGGCTGTTTTATTGGCATAATGAAAACTGCCATCTGAACGGATTAAAAACACGCAATCGGCAGCTAGATCTACGGCTGATTGTGTCATCATTAACGCCTTAGTTCGTTCCTCGATTTTGTCTTCTAACTCTTGATTAAGGTGCTGGAGTTTGTGCTGTGCTTGCTTGATGCTGGTTATGTCACGGGCAATTGCGTAAACAACCCCTGTTGTTACATCTGGGCTTGATCTCCACGACAGCCATTTATAGGAACCATCTTTACAGCGATAGCGGTTTTCAAAGTTGAGACCAATCTTATTGTCATAATTCAGACGATGAAACTCCTCTAGAGTGGCTATTCGATCCTCAGGATGAACAAAATTAATAAAGGGAAAACCGATTAATTCATCTTGTGCATGGCCAAGGGTGGTTTGCCAAGCAGGATTAACTTTTAGAAAACATCCTTCTGAACTAGCAATGCACAATAAATCCTGAGATAGATTAAAGAACCCCTCACGCTCTTGTTCAGCTTTTTTACGTTCGCTAATGTCTTGAATAATAGCGAAACAATGGGTAACTTGATTTTCCTGGAAATGGAGGGGATAAACCGTTATTTCAGCCCAAAAAAACGAGCCATCTTTGCGACGATACCGTTTTTCTAATTCGAAGCTCTCAATCTTTCTTAAAAATAACTGGCGGATTTTTGAGAAAGATTCTTCCGTATCATCAGGATGACTAATTTCATCAACCCCCATGCCCAATAGTTCTGCTTGACTGTAGCCCATCATCTTGCAGAAGTAAGGATTGACAAAGGTTAACCCCATGGTTTGCAAGTTGGTTTCAACATAGCCCACCGTCGATTGAACGAAAGTAGCGTCGACCCGTGCTTCCCTTAAACGCTGAGATTCTTTGCGATCGCTAGACGTAACTCCGTGATCATTCCTGGAGCCATCCGATTTATCCGATACCAGAAACCGTTGGCTTTCTAATTGCATTTTCCGGGTTTCATTGCGCACGATTTCTGGCAAAAGCCCTAAATCATCCTGAAGCAAATAATCATGGGCACCTGCCTTGATGATCTCTACAGCCCTGCGTTCACCAGCAATGGCTGAAATTACAATACAAGGGGTATCAGGCTGGTTTTGTTCGATAATTGCGAGTGCAGCAAAAACATCAAATTCAGACAGAGCATTATCTAAAAAAATAATCACGCCCCAGGAGCGATTGGCTGTTTTTCTGTGTAGTGGCTCAGCCGTTTTCACCCATTCCCAACTAGGATAAAACCCACTGCTACGTAATACCTGCAATATTGGCAGCAGATGCTCTTCTGAATCTGCAATGAATAGAACGCTTAAACGCTCATCCATAATTAGAGCACTCCAAATAATCGACCAAGGTAACCATTAAAAATATCGTGCTCTGACTGTAGTAGCCATTGTCGTTATCACAGTCTCAAGTTGTTAGAGCTAAAACTATAGATCTATTTATGTTCTCCCTGGTATATATAAAGTTATAGCCTAAACAGGCATGCGATATCCCACCCCTCGAACAGTCTCAATTAAGTGACTTCCTAGCTTTTTACGCAGATAGCCCACATACACATCCACCACATTAGAACCTGGTGCATGGTCGTATCCCCACACCCGATCCAGTAGCTGTTCACGACTAATTACCTGTCCTGGATGACTCAAAAAGGTCTCTGCCATGGAAAACTCACGGGCTGATAGTTCAATGAGCTTCTCACCAATGCGCACTAGCCGTGTACGCATGTTGAGTTCCACCCCATGATGACTCAGTATCCAGTCTTTCTCAGGATTGGCAAATGCCGTCGTCCGCAACCGAGCCCGAATACGCGCCAACAGTTCTTCAAATCGGAACGGCTTAGTAACATAATCATCGGCTCCAAGATCAAACCCGGTGAGCTTATCGGTCATCCCATCACGGGCCGTCAAAATGATGATTGGAATCTGACATCCCTGCCCCCGTAGCTCTTGAAGTACTGAAAACCCCTCTCTTCCAGGCAACCCTAAATCGAGAATGATCAGATCAAATTCGCCATTGAGGGTATGACTCAGCGCTTCAGATCCTGTCGCGACATGTTTAGTCATAAATCCATTACTGCGTAGCCCTTGCTCTAAAAAAAATGCGACCCGAGTCTCATCTTCAGCAATTAAAATCTGTCTCATCTGAAATTCTCCTGCATCCTAGCAAAGCTAGCTGCTCTCAATAACGCTTGATTACTATAAGAGTGTGATTGCTATACAAGCTAATCTGAATAAACTAATTTGATCACGAGTAGACTCAAAACCAGATCTTCAAGTAGACAAACAGGTATACCTTAAACAGTCGTCTAATTAAGCTAAACTTTTATACTTAATTAGCCTAAGGTATTTTACTTGGCCATTATCGTTGCGACAACCCAGGTTGAAATGTCTTCACAGATATATCTTGACAGATATAGTTTATTAATAGGTCGCCAATAGAGAGTATCTAAGAAAACTCTCATGGAAATGGCTTTCATGAGGAGAATCTAACCGTTCATTCACTTGCGTTTTAACAAAATCGACCATAATACCCAACATAGTGTTGTGGACTCAGGTCAGCTGCAGGGAATGGAGCTATATTTGCATCTATTCCACCTTATTCAACGAACGTATGTCTTTATACGAAGCGCTTTTTTTGATTCAGCCGTAATTTCACAGGATGACTATGCGCCCTTTAATTGGACTTTTGCTGGAAACCTATCCTACCGTATCAGAGACTTTTATTGTCAATGAGATCTTAGAGCTAGAAAGACAAGGGCTCGACCTACACATTTTCTCTTTAAGACCTCCATTTGAAGGGGATAGTCATCCTGATGCGGTCAATATTAAAGCGCCAATCACCTACGTGCCATCCCTGCTTCCTGAGTTTGATCGAGCTGCTGAAAAAGAGCTAGTCAGTACTCAGCTTGCTTTATTCGAACAAGATAGTGATGTTTATTTAGAAACCTTAAAGCACCATCTAAAGCGCGATCAACACCAACGGCTTAATGAATTTTTACAAGCAGGTTATTTGGCCCAGTTGCTGAAAGATTTAGGCATTATTCATCTCCATGCTCATTTTGCGGACATACCTGCAGCTACCGCAGAGATTGTGAAGGCGTTTTCTGGCATATCCTATAGCCTTTCAGTCCATACAAAAGATATCTATATTAAGGATACGGCTAGCCTTAATCGCCGTATGGCTAAAGCGAACTTTATTTGTACGTGTAGTGAATACAATCGCTGTTATCTAGATCGTATTTCCACCTCCCACACGCCTATTCACGTGGCTTATCATGGCATTGACGTTGGTCGCTTTAATCCTCCACCTAAACGTCAACAGTCAGATATTCCTCTCATTCTGAGTGGTGGTTATTTGTGTGAAGACAATGGATTTCAATATTTATTAGAAACCTTTCATCTTCTTAAACAGGAAGGCACGTCGTTTCAAGGCATAATTTTTGGTGATGGCCCCTTAGAAAATTCAATACGCCAGAAAATTAACCACTTAGGTCTTAATGGACATGTCACTCTAGTTAGCCATATATCTCAGGAGCAGCTGATTGATTATTATCAAAAAGCGACTCTGTTTGTGTTGCCTTATCTGGTAAGCGACAGTGGCAATCGCGATGGGATTCCTCACGTATTGCTAGAAGCTATGGCAATGGAAATACCCGTTGTATCAACCAGTATTTTAGGAATTTCTGAGCTGATGCACTCTTACTACAATGGAGTATTAGTGCCTGAGAAAGACTCCCTATCCTTAGCCAAAGCTTTAGAGACATTAATGGAGCAGCCTGAGTTAAGTAGCACATTAGGCAAAGCAGGCCGCTTAACCGTGTTGGATAAGTTTAGCCTAGCGAGTAATGTAGGCGCTTTAAAAGACAATTTAATAAAAGCTGTACAGCCCCCCATGAGGCTGACAAATCAGGAAAATACGCTAGCGAACTTGCTCAAGTTAACAGCTTCGTAGATGACATGCATACGCCACGTGCATATTTTATGGGCCGATAACAGTGCATCCCTACATAATTGCAGGCATACTATAAATCTTGTGTTTAGGAATCATGATTAATATCCATGGCGGGAATAATCAATGAAAAATCTACTGTTTTATAGTCAGCCTAGCCATGACATTGGGCACTTAATTCGTAGTATGGCAATTGTCCACAGCCTGACTCAAGAATTTAGAGTGTATGTCGTCAACAGTGGAGGGGTGATTCAGGATTTTCCTACACTTGAAGGTATTGAAATTGTTGACTTACCGACAACTCAAACAGAGTTAGCGGATTCTAAACTGTCTATAGCTTCTTTGCCTACAGACAATATTTCAGACCGTCGCCGTAAGCGATTATTGGAACTTTGCGATCGCATCCGTCCTGCTGCTGTCATTGTAGAGCGATTTCCCTTTGAGCATCATCACCTTGCTGCTGAGATCATCCCTTTACTAGACAGATCTAAAGACTACGGAGCTCAAACTATCTGTAGTCTGGGTGACATTGTTATTTCACCCACCAATAAAGCCGATTATGAAACTGAAACCTGCCAGCTGATCAATCAATACTTTGACCAGATCTTAATCCATGGTGACCCTAGCTTCATTTCACTGAATGAAAGTTTTTCTTGCATCAGAGAACTCACCTGCGACATTCACTACACAGGCTATGTAGTACCGGATGTAGATCGAGAATTCTCCCCTGAAGCTAAGACTAAGCCAATGATACTCGTGACCGTTGGAGATGGTCGTCTAGGGCATGGGCTATTGGATTGCGTCGCTCAGGCCAGTCAGTATTTAGAAGATAAAATCCCCCATCATATTCAAATGTTCACAGGGCCATTTGTGCCCATGGACATTTACAGACGTCTGCAAGCAATGGCAATACATTGCTCTAATCTCACCGTACAGCGGTATACCCCTGACTTACTTAGCTATATAGTTCAAGCTGATTTGGCCATCGGCATAGCCGGATACGACATGACCCTAAATGTTCTACAAACCGGCACTCGGGCAATGCTATTACCGTTTGGAGGGAATGTTGAACCGGAACAAACACGAAGATTAGCTCGCCTACAAGAGCGCGACATAATTAAAATTATCGAACCAGAAGAACTTGATCCAATTCTCTTTTCTTTTGAAACTCTTGCCATGCTGAACCGTTATCCCAAGCCAAATGATATCTGCTTACAGGGCGTTAAGATTACAACGACTCTGGTTAAAGCCTTAGTGACTTTAAAAAAGCCATTTAACTTACTCAATCCAACCCTAGAACCTCTTCCATGTAAAGACAGCTATTGATAGGAGCAGAGGCTAATATAGTTTGGGTATGCTTTCTCTCTCATTGAGTTAACAACTTTTGAATTGATAGCGTTAACTGTTTGAGTTTAACCGGTTTACTGAGATAAAGGTTAGCCCCAGCCTCTAAACAACGCTCTCGATCTCCTGTCATAGCAAGGGCTGTCAGCGCAATGATGGGGATTTTAGTCAGAGCAGGTAATTGGCGAATGTGTCGGATGGCTGTTAAACCATCCATGCCAGGCATATGGATGTCTATGAGAATAATATTGGGTAGTTCAGCCTGAGCTAACTCAATGGTTGCTTGACCATTTTTTGCCACTTGAAGGCGATAGCCTTTAGCACGCAGATAACTGGAGAAGGTGAGAATATTGGCCTCGTTGTCTTCTGCCAATAGGATGAGGGGAGCTACGGTGGGTTGTTCGCTTTCAGGAGTTGTTGGATAAGACTCCGGCACAATTTGAGATATGGGATCACTAAGCTCAGAGATGGTATAGGGCAGCTCAATGGAAAAGCAGCTACCTACGTCGACCTCACTGGTGACGGCGACTTGTCCTCCATGGAGTTGAACAATCCGTTTTACCAGAGCTAGCCCCAGTCCAGTGCCTTCATATTGTCGATTGAGATCACTTTCAATCTGGACAAAGGGTTGAAACAACTTTTTCAGATGGTCTGGAGCAATGCCCATGCCTGTATCGGTCACGGCAAAGCGTAGGTATTTTTGGTGGCAGGTCTCGTCCGGTGGCAATGGCTCCACTTCGAGGGTGATGTGTCCCCCTTCCAGGGTAAATTTTACAGCGTTGTTCAACAGATTAATCAAAACCTGGCGAATCCGCCGTTCATCAACCACTATATCTGGTAAGTTTGAGGGAACTTTCTGGTGAAGCTGGATGTTTTTCTTCAGGGACTGTTCTTTGACAAAGGCCAAACTAGACTTACAGAGATATGTCACCGCAACGGGAGAATACTCTAGCTCGATTAACCCTGACTCCACTTTGGCCAAGTTGAGAATGTCGTTGATCAGTTCCAGCAGATGCGATCCACTGCGTTCAATGGTCTGTAACGCTTTTAGTTGTTGCCCATTAATCTGGCCGACAACCTTCTCTTGTAGTACCTCGGTCATCCCCAGAATCGCATTTAGGGGGGTGCGTAGTTCGTGGCTCATATTAGCCAAGAAAGCACTCTTAGCTTCGTTGGCAGCTTCAGCTTGTTCTTTAGCAACTTTCAGCTCATAAGCCCCGGTTTCGGCCTGTTCTTTGGCAATTTTCAACTCATAGGTCCGTTCTGTTACTTCAGCTGTGAGTTGGCGATTGTAACTTTCGATGGCTTGAACTCGCCAGCGATAAATCCCGATGACTGCGCCTAATCCTGACACCACTGCCAAACTACGAAACCAAAGGGTCTGCCACCAGGGGGGGGTAATCGTGATTTGTAGAGCTCTACTAGTTTCATTCCAATAGCCATCACTGTTACTGGCCTTGACCCGGAAGGTATAGTTACCTGGGTTAAGGTTGGTGTAGGTGGCAAAGCGACGACGACTGTCGACCCATGTCCAATCTTGATCAAAGCCCTCCATCTTATAGGCATATTGATTGTGTTCAGGAAACCAGTAGCTCAACGCCGCAAAGGCAATGCTAAATACTGACTGATCGTGACTCAGGGTAACCTTATTGGTAACACTGATGTCCTGGGTTAACGGAGACCCCTCCTGGCCAAGAGGGATTGACTGATTGAACAGTTGAAAGTCGGTGAACACGACCGGCGGTGCAAAACTATTATTGATTAATTGATTGGGGTAAAACGCATTAAAACCAGCAGTGCCACCAAAAAACATTTCGCCCGTTCGACTTTTGTAACCAGCACTCGCAGCAAATTCTTTACCTTGTAAACCATCGTGTGCACCGTAATTTCTAAACGTGAGTGTCTCGGGATTAAATTTGGAGAGTCCTCGATTCGTGCTGATCCATAGATGGCCTTGATTATCTTCCAAGATGTCACGAATGGATGCACTGGGTAGACCATCTTTCTCTCGATAACTGGTAAATGCGCCCTTGGCCGCATCAAACCGACTTAACCCGGCAGATGTGCCAATCCATAATGTACCTTTGGTATCTTCATGGATCTTATATACGGTATTGCTCGGCAAGCTGTTCTGAAGATCGTTTGGATTGTGTTGATAGCGGGTAAACGTTTTAGCCTGAGGGTCAAATCGAGTTAACCCTTTATGCCAGCTGCCGAGCCATAGAATACCGGACGGGGTAATATGAATGACTCGTACATTATTATCACTCAGACTGTTGGCATCATTGGGGTCGTGGCGGTAAGCACGAAACGTTTCGGTACTCGGATCAAAATGATTAAGACCACCCGCTCGGGTCCCCACCCAAATGCTGCCGTCATCGTCGACCTGAATAGATAAAACACTATCGTCTGGATCACTCAAGCTGTTGACATCATTCGGATCGTGCCGATAGGTCGTAAACCGGCCACTGGCCCGATCCAAGCGATTCAATCCGGTGTGACCAACACCGCCCACCCAGAGATCACCCGCCGCATCTTCATCAATGGCTAAAAAATCTGTACCAGCCCCCAGGCTATGGGGGATTGTCGGTTCATGTAAATAATGGGTAAATTGCCCTGTCTGACGGTCAAATTTTTCCAGCCCGATCTGAGTGCCCAACCATAGTGCACCGTCGCTCGTTTCATAAATGACCTGAACAGACGGATGATTTAGTCCATTAGGATTATCTGGGTTGTGTTTGTAGTGGGTGAATTTGGCAGGAGTGGGATTAAAGATATTCACCCCACAACACAAGCTCCCAACCCAAATGACGCCAGAGCGATCTTGATATGTGGTGATCTTATCGCTAGGACTGATGGTGGATGCATCCGATGGATTGTTTACCAAATGAGTCCATTGCCCCCGCTCAAGCTCACGTCTAGCAAAGCCATGTCGACCATTGACCCACATAGTTCCTGTGCGATCGACTAGAATTCCCCTCAGCTCAGGATTAAGGACACCAGGAACCGCATAGGGTTGACGGGTAAATCGTTCTGTTTCTGGATCTAGGATATAAAGTCCAGTTTTGGCCGTAAACCAAATCAGACCAGAGGCATCTTCATAAAAGTTCTGGTTATTGCCCCAGTCAGCGTTCAGGCTTTTCCCGGTCTTCGGATCGACTGGGAAACGGGTAAACTGCCCCGTGATCGGATCCAAACGGTTGAGCCCCGAATGAAACGTGCTCACCCAAAGCTGCCCGATCCGATCCTCATGAATGCCGACAACTTTGTCACCACTGAGACTGGTGGGGTCATTTGGGTCATACTGGTAGCGAGTGACGTTACCTGTCTTTGGATTAAAGCGGTTAAGACCGCCTCCCCAGGTACCAACCCACATAGTCCCAGCCCGATCGTGATAGACACTGACAACATCATCACTACTTAAACTATTGGCATTGTCAGAAGCATAACGGTAATGAGTGAAGGTTTGGCGGGCGTGATCAAAGCGATTAAGACCGCCTCCGAGGGTACCAACCCATAGAAAGCCATCCTGGTCAAGGGTGAGCGTACTCACCAGATTGTGACTCAAACTGCTGGGGTCATCCACGTCATTGTTATAGACCACCGTGGTGCCGCCGTCGTAGCGAGTCAGCCCATCCCAATGGCCAAACCACATAAAGCCATGGTTATCTTGCACAATTGCCCGTACTCGGTTGCCCGCCAGACCGTCCTCTTGGGATAAGTGATTAAACTTGATGTCATCAGGCCTGCGAGCATAGGAAGGTGATACCGCATTCAAAACAAACCCAAGGGTGGTGATTAAAACGGCAATCCTTCTCAACATAACGGGTGGAGCAATAGCATCGACATAACGCTTACCGACACTAACGTTTTCTAGATATTTCTCTAAATAAATCCTCCTAATCATAACTTTACTGCTTTAACTTCAAAACCTCGACTACCTGAAAAATTTAATTTCTAAAGGAAAAATACAAGATTCATGCATAGCTGGAGTTTGGGTTCTAGCTCAAAGAACACCTCATTTATCCGATCGAAGTCATGCACACAAAGCTTTATCAAGAATATTTTCCACGTTACAGCCGTTATCTAGACGTCTTTATCTATCTATTTTTAGCCTCTGTGCGATCGCACCCACCACCTAAGCACAGATCATTGCCGACAGAACTCTCTCCATATTAATTCGATGGGTCCAGACTAATTCAAACTTGACCGGAACCGATTGAATGGTTTTGGATATCTGCTGCCATTCCACTCTTAGCACGTTTAGGTTCCATGGCCATCGACACTACACCCTTGCTTCAAGTAAAATCAAAGTTCTCTTACCCAAATTAGAATAAGCGGTGCATTCGTTGGCTAACGACTCTCACATGAATCCTGCACACTTCTAAACACCATTCTTGGTATACGTGAGGCTGCTAATTAATCTACTCAGCGATGCCGTTAAAATCTTACCAGCAGGGGGTTTTGCCACCTTAAGATTGATCATAAACAACAGTCTGACAAGACATCTAACGAGACCAGCGATGCGGAGACATCTAACTCCCGCAACATCTTATTAAATTTTCTTGTCATTAACCCAGGCATTGGTATTAAATCTGATTATATGCAAAAGCTATTCAAACTCTTTATTCAAACTGATGATGCGCTTAGCCGATAATAAGTTAGAACAGGCCTAAAAATCGCTTTAATAAAACGCATTGCTGAGCTTCAGGGCGGTAAAGGTAAAATTATTAATAATATTTGAACAGGGGGCAGGTTTACCTGAATACTTGAGCAAACCAGTTAATTTAGGGCAACTTGCCATTACTATTGAGAAGCTTTTAAGCGAACAAACAAACGCTCTATGAAACAGCCCGTTATTTTAGTGATTGATGATGAAGTTAGTCATTTTGACATTATCGAGGCCCTCTTCAATCGTCAGGATTATCAGCTTTATTATGCTGCCAGTGGAGAGGATGCCATTGTATCTCTAGATGCATTTAAGCCCGATCTAATTTTGCTCGATGTTCTCATGCCGGGTATTAGTGGTATCGAAGTGTGCCGTCGCATCAAGGCATCACCCCAATGGCAGAATGTTCCTATTATTGTAGTAACAATATTAGATACTAGAACAACAGTAACATCTTGTATCAACGCAGGTGCTGATGACTTTCTTACTAAACCGGTTGACTCGCTCAAGCTGCGCACTTGTGTGAACTCCATGCTTAAAATTAAACAAGGATATGACACAAACGAAACACTATCTCGTATCCAATCAAATACAATTAATCTTTTAGAAAGTACCCTCGATGATTTACGAGCCAGCTTAGCTTCTCAATTATCCCACCATGATCTGTGCGATCGGATTGAGCAATCGGCCCAACGTTTAGAAAATCTAACAGTCAAGTTTCAGGTTTATATGGAGTTAGAGCTTGCTGCTAGTCAACCAAGCTCTTTAGAATTTGAAGAGAAGCACAGCTTGAGTAGGGCTGTTGAACTAACAGCACCCCTTGCACACAGATATAACCGTAGTAATGACCTAGTCTTGATAATTGAGGATGCCGAAATTGCACTATCGGCTCGATATCTATCAATTATTCTCAATGAGTTACTCGATAATGCCCTAAAATTTTCTCCACCAGAAACACCTATTGAAGTTAGAAGTGAAGTGACAGAAGATTTTGTGACTCTATTCATCCGTGACTCAGGGCAAGGGATGACAGAAGAACAAATTGCCACCATTGATGACTCAATCCAGTTTGATCGGAAAGCTTATGGGCAAGAGCATACAGGGCTAGGATTGAAAATTGTCAAAAGAATTGTTGCCCTTGTTGGAGGACAGTTTGTAGTGAGAAGTAGTTATCAGCAGGGAACAATAGTAAGGCTGACCCTACCAATTACAGGGAGTTAGCTCCCTTTGAATGAGTAGTTTATCCTAATGAGCTATCAGATCTTGAGGTCCAATGCTGCTATGTATCTTACGGGCTCATCTTTACAAAAAATGTCCTAAAGTATAACTGCATACATCATTCAATATTTAAACCGTGTACTGTCTGAAAAGTCAGGCTTTTAGATTACCTCAAGAGAAATTGATTTATCTCGGCTTAAGTGTTTTAGGCCTTGTGGCGCAAGTGACATTAGACAAATTGCTTGAAAAGCTCAGGTTTATCATCAGTGCCAGTAACAGGTAGTACTCTTGGTGAAAGTCCTGAAAAGCTGCATTTACAAAGAGCCCACCATCACTTGAGAGTACTCTTGTGGCAAGTATTCTGATTATTGAAGATGAACCGCATGCTGTTTCTTTTCTATCGAAAGGATTGCAGCAACTGGGGCATCGAACGTTAGCCGTGAATAATGAAGAGAGAGCCATACCGTTAGCTCTCTCTGACATGTTTGATCTGGTTTTGTTGGATTTGGTTCTGCCAGAGTTAGATAGTGTATCAATTCTTGGTGCAATACGTGCCCAGAACTTACAGGTCCCTGTGATAGTTGTGACAGCCTTATCTAGTGAAGAGGAACGGCTACGGGCTTTATTTTTAGGGGCTAATGAGTACCTTGCTAAACCCTTTAGCTTTGAGCGTCTAATGGCATATATTCACACATACGTGTAAGTAGCTACGCAGTATGAAGAGATATCTGGGATTTACGCTCAACATCAGTACGAGCTGTGAAGATCTCACTAGCATTCATTGATAACTTGCCACGCTTTCAACAATTTCACTACTTGATCATCCAAAACATCCTTTAGCTCACTGCCACGGATACCATACTTTTCGTGCCTTGCCCAGTAACCATCAGTAGATTGGGCAGCTAATTCAATAGCAAAGGAGTTTAATTCTCCATCAATATTTGCTTCTCCTGCTTGAAATGCATCGTAATTATAGAGATTTACCAATAAACAGCCAGCTTTCTTTTGCCAAAGACGGTCACAGTAATTAAGCACGGCTGAACTGGGTGGAAGCTCCTTCCAGCCCTTCTGTTCCAGCCACTCAGCTAGGTCCGAAAGGGTTGATGTTTTTGCTATCCGCGCTTGCATTTGGCTCCTTTATGATTTCTTAAATGTCTTCGGAGTAGCGACACTTGATTTGTTCATCATAAAGTCAGAAAAAGAAAAAGATTTCTGACATAGGTGAAAAACAGCCAAGTGACAGATGTCACTTAGTAAAGTGATGTCCCAAGTATAGAACACGATTATATACTAGGCTGCGCTGTCTGGGGAGAAGTTGCCTGAGAACCACAAGACGGTTAACAATTACGGTGATTATCTTAAGTATGCATGCAGGTTTAAACTCAATAAACTAGTCTCATATCACATACTTAGTCAGGTTAGTGGATTATTTTAATAAGTTTGATAGATTATTGTTCTCTTTAATATTTCATATTAGCTATCCATGATTAGAGATCAGGCATCGTTTGCTGTAAGCCCTATCCTGTAACTGAAGTCAAATGTCTACTTAGAGATAAAACAACAAAAATTGTTATAAAAACTAAAGAAGAATTTCTAAGCTGCCTGATTCGACCAGGTAAGGGCATAGATTAATTCATATAGAGGTGTTTGTCTGAGGACGTTCCCGCCCCTCTTGGGTGTAGTCAGTAATTTACGCTCTAACTTGTAAAGGTATAAATTGTCTTCAAAAGTGGGAATGGTAGTCCAAGCTATTCGCCAACCTCTTATGGCTTGAGAATACTGACAATTGCCTGCCTATGCAATGCTGCCGCAAACGCCTCATCCAAAGGTAAATGCTTTACTAACAGACGATAGTAGATCGGCCCATACAGAATATCCATCGCTAAATTTGGGTCTATGTCTGGGGCAAATTCACCGGACTCGATACCCTGGAGAATTATGTGTCGGGCAGCATTGCGTCGAGGCTTGAGAAAGCGATCGCAAAAACTTTCCAATGCCTCCGGATCACACTGTCCCTCAGCAATAATTTGTGCCACAATCCGACCCACATCACCACTCAGGATCTTGACCACCTGGCGCATCTGCAATGCTAAAGATGCCGACGCAGTATCCGTTTTAGGAAACGGCAGACTTGGCTCCACCTGAGCTAAAAACGCATCCACAATCACCGCCGCCTTACTGGGCCACCAGCGATAAATTGTTGTTTTACCCACCCCAGCTTCACGGGCGACAGCCTCAATAGAAACCTTGCGGACGCTATATGTCTGCAGCAATTTCCACGCTGCTGTCAGGATTGCCTGCTTCGACTCCCAGGAACGGGGTCGTCCAACCGAGGCCGACTGGTTGGATTTGGCGCTGCTTTTCTGACGTGGCATACTATTTACCTCAAGCTTTTCAGGTTTTTTTGATTATACATACGATACGAATCGTACAGAAATTATCTCAGAAGTGTTGACATTTCCGATACGAATCGTTTAGAAGATATATATACGAAACGCAACGTTTTGATTTTAGGTATGGTTTCAAAGATGATCTATTTAACTGTCTTGACGTTTGTTGAATAAGCCAATGGTGAAACGAGAAGAGCACGACACCCATTCCACAACAGAAAATTCACCCCATGACCACACAACAACAAAAACAAGCACTAGTAACCGGTGGCAATCGCGGCATTGGATTTGCGATCGCACAGGGCCTCCTCGCCAAAGACTACAAAGTAATCCTCACCTCGCGCGCGCTCAACAGTGCCAAACAAGCTGCCAAAACCCTCAACGGTCCCGTCATTCCCCTCAAATTAGACGTTAGCGATGACAGCTCCATCAAGCAAGCGGTTCAGACACTTAAATCCCAAGGCATCAACCACCTAGATGTATTAATCAATAATGCTGGCGTTTACCCAGATAACAGCGTCGACATACTAACCATCTCCCGCGAGTTGTTAGATTCAGCCATGCACACCAACACATTTGGCGTGGTATGCATGGTGCAAACCTTCTTACCTCTGTTAGAAGCCGCTGAGAATGCTAGGATAATCAATGTTTCCAGTGGTATGGGAGCGCTGGATGGCCTCACCACAACAGCACCTAGCTACTGCCTTTCCAAGCTAGCGCTCAACGGTGCCACTATCATGCTGGCCCAATTACTAAGGTCTAAAAACATTGTTGTGAATGCCATGTGTCCAGGCTGGGTCAGAACCGATATGGGAGGATCCTCAGCACCACGATCACCAGAACAAGGAGCAGATACGGCCATCTGGTTAGCCACCGAGGCTTCTGAGAAAGACAGTGGTAAGTTTTGGCGCGATCGCAACATAATTGAGTTTTAGAGACTTTGTATGCAACGTCTCTAAAACCAAAAATTGCCCCCTAAAGGAGAACGTACAATGAAAGCTGTTTGGTATGAAAAACCAGGTGATGCAACGGAGGTTCTAGAATATGGCGATATGGAACAGCCAGCACCAGGTGCTGGAGATGTGCGGGTAAAAGTGCATGTTTCCGGCATTAATCCCTCTGATACCAAGTTTCGCAGTGGTTGGATGGGGCTAAAACAACCCTACCCCAAAACTATTCCCCACAACGATGGTGCAGGGGTGATTGATGCCGTAGGAGAGAATGTGTCACCTGAGCGCATCGGAGAACGGGTGTGGATCTACGAAGCCCAACGACACTCAGCATTTGGCACAGCTGCAGACTATGTAGTGTTGCCTGCCCATAAAGCAATGACTATGCCAGAGTCTCTGGACTTTGCAGCAGGCGCTAGCTTAGGTGTTCCAGCGATGACGGCACACTTTTCCGTGTTTAGTGATGGTCCCATTACTGACAAAACGGTGCTGGTGCATGGAGGAGCTGGTGTCGTTGGCATGTATGCCATCCAACTAGCTAAATGGGGTGGCGCGAAGACAATCTTGGCGACAGTGAGCAGTGATGAGAAAGCAGCCGTTGCCAAGCAGATGGGGGCTGGTTATGTGATTAATTATCGGCAGGAAAATGTGGTGACGCGAGTGCGCGAAATTATTGGCAAGCGGGGGTGCGATCGCATCGTCGATGTTGCCCTGGCTGCCAACATTGACATCAACGCCAAACTTGTTGCCCGCAATGGCGTGATTGCCACCTATGAGTCAGGCAATGCAGCTAAAGTAGAAATTCCTTTTTATGAACTGCTCTACAAAAATGCCGCCCTCCGTACAGTGCTGGTTTACGCCATGAGTGACGCAGCCCATGAGGCCGCTGCCCGCGACATTAATCAGGCTAGTCGCGATGGTGCCCTGCAACATTTGATTGCAGCCCACTATCCCTTAAACGAAACCGCCGCTGCCCATGATGCAGTGGACAGCGGCAAACTCATCGGCAAAGTTGTTATTGATATCACTTAACAGGATACACGGCCCAACTCATCAAGCCACCCGCAAAAAGCGGGTGGAGTCCGACTAATCTGGGAAATCATCCTGGCTGGTCGAGGATATACTTAAGTTCTGATTTTTAGAACTTTTCGGATAATCTCAACAGGATCCGTCGGATCAGGAGTCGGTGACGTAGTGTTTAAAGCGATTGGAGGTTGCAGTTGCTGACTGGGAAAGTGGAGGTTTAGGGCTCTTCGAATGATCTGCTCAGGCTCATAAATATTGGCCGAAGGGCATGCTGTTTTTGGACAATATTTACTTACCCCAGATTGTGGAGCACGAGGAGACTGAGAAAGCTTTTGTATTGTCTCTGATATATCCACTTTGTCCAGTAATGCTGTAAACGCATCGCTGTTGAGCAAATCTTCGTCCAACTTTTTATAGGATGAGACAGACGTTGATTTATCGCTACTCGACGCACCGTTTATAATTTGGATCGAATGGGTATATCCTACAAGCTTCCGACCTGTTTGAGTTTGATAGCCTCGATAGTAGGGAACGATATCAGTTCCAAATGCTTCAAAGTATTCGTCACTATCAATATAAGAATCAATTTCTGCATCACATCCCTCATTTACCAAGCGAGCAATGTGCTCCGAAATTTCTGCATAGCTTTCAGGTGCACGACCCAGTAGATGCTTGAAGTTGAGTTCAATAGCACGTAGATTTGAATGCTTCTCAAACACTAAAGCGCGGTAACGTTCTGACTTAGCCAATAGACGCACAAACTCCATGACGGTGATTTGGCCATTCCGGAGTTGCGATTCTGCTTCTACAAACCGTTCACTTTCCATGAGGTGGGCATTGCCAAACACTTGTTTATAGGCAGTTGTAATGACCAAGTCTGCCTGCTCAACAGCATCAGAAACAAACTCGACTGGAGTTGCATTGGCATATACCTTAGCGATCTGAGCAGACGTTGCCTTAACGTACACCCTGGTGTCGTCAGCTGGAGTTGCTTGACTTTTTTTCGATAATGTAGTGTTGCTTAGGTCTGGCTTGTTGTTAAGGATACCAGAATCATTATTCACTACATTATTACTATTGAGATTTTTGAGCATCTGTTTAAGCTCTAAATATTGAATGCTGAACCATAGACCAGCATATTCTTAAATGGGAAAAACTTTCATTAAAAATTTCATTACTTTATCATGATGAAGTTAATAATAGAATGAATGCCGATTCGTTTACTTTTACGCAAAAAAACGTTTACTGACATCTTAGCCAGATTTTCAGCTATGTAACGTTTTGAAAAAATGCCCTTAGGCACAACCTATAAGTTGTCTTGATTCTTTAGTTTAGTCGTTAGATGCCCTTATTATCGAAAAACAGAAAGAGTAGGGCCTACTCTCCCAGCCCATAGGTTGTGAGAGTAATTCAGGCGCTGTAGATTGACCCATCTAGAAACAACATTAATCTCATCGGTCCAATGTTCACTATGAGTGCCCTTAAACCTTTCTATGTCAATAATTTAAGGGGGATTCGAATGTAAGCTAGATGTAGCGACGACAATAAGAGTAAAAAGATGACTGCTACTCGATTTTCGGGTGAAACTATTCTTGTGACTAGGCCCGTAGACCAAGCTGATACCTTTGTTCAACAACTTAGGGGTCAGGGAGCCAATGCGATCTCACTCTCGGCATTGTCGATTCAGCCACCGTCTAGTTGGCACGAGCTCGACCAACAACTTTCCCGGCTATCGGAGTTTGATTGGTTGATTCTAACTTCGGCTAATGGGGTCAAGTTCTTTATTGAGCGTTTGAGATCCCAGGGCTATTCACTCCAAGACATTGCCACAGTCAAAATTGCGGTTGTCGGTCGAAAAACTGCAATTTTCTTGCAACAAAAGGGGCTGACACCCGATTTTATTCCACCTCAATTCATTTCTGATTCGCTGGTGGAACATTTTCCTGATCGCGATCACTTGAACGGGGCCCAAATTTTATATCCCTGCTTGGAAGATGAACGACGGGACCTACTCATTACTGAACTTTCTCGCCTAGGGGCTGTGGTGTGGGATGTTCCAGCCTACCGCTCTGCCTGTCCAGAGGATATTGAACCGGACACGCTACAGGCCCTCAAGCAAGGAATTATTGATGTAGTTACATTTGCCAGTCCTAAGACAGTTCGATGCTTCCAACAACTCCTACAGGCCCATCAAAATAAGCTGGGCGCATTGCCAGAACAGCTATTGGAAAAGGTGGCGATCGCTTCTATTGGACCACTAACATCTGAAGCCTGTCAAGAGATCTTTAGTCGGGTAGATATTCAGCCTAATGAGTACTCTCTAAATGGTTTAACCGCAGCGCTGATTCAATGGGCCGCAGCAAGAGGATCTGCATTTGAGGCAAAGCAAACGCGTTTGCCCATCAACTAGCAGGAAGAGAGCTACGTTACAAAAGATTGAGTAATGGCCCGTCATTCCTGGGGGATTTCGCTATGATCATGGGAGTTATTTATTGAGAAACATTCTTAATAAATAACTGATCCTGTGTCTGGAAGTAAACTTAATTAGCATGTAAGAGGTCAATCATGGATTCCCTCATTCTCAAAATTATCTTCTTAGTTTTCTTCGTATTAACAGGGATTATCCGCAAACCCTATCAACGGGAGATTAAGGAGAATACCATCATCGATAACCGTAAAACCCCTCTAGAGAATGGCCTGTTAGCATTTGTTCTGCTGGGGATGTTTGTTTTGCCGCTGATTTATATTGTTACGCCACTGTTTAATTTTGCTAACTATTTTCTACCGATTTGGGCGAATGTATTGGGCATTTTGATGTTTGCGATCGCGCTCTACTTATTTTGGCGTTCTCACCATGATCTCGGCAAAAACTGGTCACCCACATTGCAGGTTCGAAAAGACCATACATTAATTACCAACGGCATTTATCGATCTATCCGCCACCCCATGTATACCTCGCTCTGGTTATGGGCCATGGCCCAAGCACTATTATTAACAAATTGGATTGCCGGTCTTTCAGGCATAATTACGTTTGGTTTTCTATATTTTCTCCGGGTGGGTAATGAGGAGAAAATGATGCTGGAACAATTTGGTGAACAATATCAGGCATATCGGCAACGGACGAAGCGGTTGGTCCCGTTTATTTTTTGATTGTTTGACCATAAGCGCCATATATCGCCCCCTCCCTGACAGCGATTAAGGTAATTTCTAACGGTATGGCAGAACGAGTGCACAGCTTTTGAGCAAATTATCGTTACGCGATCGCGTTGCTGCAGCCCTACTAGCACAACGATAATTTGCGGCATTACAGCTGCACTTGGGACAATAATGATAGAGACAATAATAATAGAGCCCCACTTCTGGGCGATAGGTAGAACATAACCATCCATGGAGCACACCGAAGCTCAGACCGACCTGCAAGACACCGCCACTGGCATCTTTGCCTGGCTACCTCAACTCAGACGCGAAATATGGATTCTAGCGACCGGGCAGTTGCTTTTATACATCGGCCAGGGATTTACCCTGGTCTATGCCTCGATTTACTTTGTCAACGAACTTGGCTTTTCTCCGACTCAAGTCGGGTTAGCCTTAAGCAGTAGCGGTCTGGCTGGAATAGTCGGACGTTTTTGGTCCGGTTATGCCATTGATTCTGATTTTTGGGGTCGTCGTCGAACGCTGATGCTATCAGCCATGATTACGGCGTTAGCTTGTTTTTGTCTTGCCTTTGCCAATACCTTTGTGCTGTTAGTTTTAGGCAATCTGCTGTTGGGGTTAGGAATCAGCTTATACTGGCCTGCAAATTTATCCATCACAACAGACCTGACCACAACAGAAAACCGTACAGAAGCCTTTGCCCTAACGCGGCTAGTGGATCATTTGGGCCTTGCTTTGGGTGCTTTACTCGCTGGACAATATGTGGCTATGTCTGGTAACTACAGCATCCTGTTTATCCTAAAAGGCTTAACCTACGCCCTATTTGCTGGGGTGATCTATGTGGCAATTGCAGAAACACGACAGCCCCTCGGTGACATGCGTAACGTATGGCAAGATTGGTGGCAAGCATTTCGCGATCGCAACCTCCTCACCTTCCTCAGCGCCAATATCATCTTTACTATCTATGCCGCCCAGTACACCAGCACCCTACCTCTGTACCTCGCCAACTTTATCCCTGGTGGCAATACAGAAATTGGCTTCTCAGAACAGTGGATCAGCTACTTCTTCGTCTGGCACGTTGTCCTAAAAGTTGTTTTTCAGCTCCCCATCACCCGTTTAGTCAAAACCATCAACCATGTCTCCATTATGTTAGTCGCCCTCATCATTTGGAGTGCTGCTTTCTTTTTGCTGTGGCTTGTCGGCAATATTGCAATCGACCCACTATTGATAGCCATCAGTGCCTTTAGCCTCATCGCTCTGGCCGAAATCCTCTATTCACCAGCAGGGGTTTCTCTTCTCGGTGAAATGGCACCTTCAAATTTGCGAGGGATTTACTTTTCCCTAGAATCTCAATGCTGGTCCATTGGATTCACGGTTGGCCCTGCCCTAGGAGGCTGGGCACTGGATCATCCTGAGACGATGGGGACTAATCTATGGCTATATTTGATTACTGGAGGTTTTGTCGCCAGTTTTATTTTGGTGGTATTGAAGCAGAAATTAACAACTGTTGAGGAGTCTGATCTTATTGTTGATGGGTTTTGAATAGTAGAGAGAAAGTATGTTGACTGGCTGTAACCAGTACAATATCTGTTGCATGCATGCCCAACAAATCCACGCAATTTAATCACTTTTCCTAACCAGCAATATTAATCTTGTTGCTTCTAGAGTAGAGCTGAGAGTAACAAGATTACGATTATTGCTTGGCTTTAAAAAGGATTAACCAATGTTGTATTTAAACAAGAAATGGGAATCTTAAAGTCATCCATTATTTACCTCTTCATTCCCTTTTCCCAAGACTGGTAAAGACCAGACTTAAAGCCTCCAAGGATTTGAGTGTAGAGGTAGATGTTAAGTAGTTAAACAGCTTATTCGTATTCCATAAACAAAAGCTGTGAACTTGAGTGAAAGATCAGTTAGTTAGGTTCTGTACATGGTCGATAGTTTTAACGGTATTAAGCAGTGTCTTGACATTGCCCAATCCAAAAAAAATGGTTGCTTACAGGTTAAGAGCAATGGCATCACCTGGAATGTTTTTGTCAAGGAAGGCCGCCTTCAATATGCCGTCCATTCCATACAGACGTTCGAGACAATAAAATACTGCCTAAATAAGTTAGGGTATCGGGTGCCTGAAAAGACGCTAGACAATTTACAGCCCGATTTTCGAAGCGTTCAACTATCCACTAACCAAGTATGGTTACTCTATGAAGCCAGCAATCAGCTATATCAAGAGGGAGTATTAGACAGTAATGCCACCCAAATGCTTAAGCTGGAACTGTCTAAAGACGCCCTAGAATCTTTGTTTTGGTTAAGACAAGCAACATATGTATGGCTAGACCAGACGTCATATCACCCTGATGTTGCTTCTTTCTCAACCATCATTAACCAGTTGAAAGAACAACTCAAAATCTGGCAAAGGTTGAGTCAAATAGTGTCCTCACCCTACCAGCGGCCCTATTGCCCTGACCGAAGTAAGCTTAGTCAGCCTGTGCCCAATGGTATATTGACTCAGACACTCCTTCAAGCACTGGCTCAGCTGATGAATGGCAATAATATTCAACAACTCGCGTCATTTGTGAGGCAAGATACTCTGAAATTTGCCCAATTGCTAAATCCGTACATACAACAACAGTACTTTATTTTAAAATCTCCGGTTTCTCCTTACGACAAACTTCCCAATATTCCAGCCCCGAACAGTGTTCAGGCCGTAGGGAAACCAACCATTTCACCCCCAACCTCCTTGCCAACCCATAGAAAGGTTCACAAGATTGTTTGCATTGATGACAGCCCAGCCATGCTAGAAACGATTCAAGGTTACTTAGGTTCAGAAGGCTTTGATGTAGCCACCGTTGAAAATCCGATGGAATCAATGTCAACTCTGTTTTCCATGAAACCAGACTTAATTTTGATGGATGTTTCCATGCCAGGTATTAACGGTAATCGTCTGTGCACGATCCTGCGTCGTAGCTCTGTCTTCAAAAAGGTGCCAATCATTATGGTCAGCAGTAATACTAGTGTCTTAGATAAAGCCAAATCCGAATCCTCTGGTGCCACTGATTACCTAACCAAGCCTTTTTCAAAAGCAGATTTGCTCGCCATTGTTGAAGAGTATCTTTCAATTGTTGTTGCTGCATAGAAAGCTCTGGGCAGGCTAAGTGTGTGTTCTAAGTCTTTCGTTTCCTATATTTTTTGATGTTCTAAGGAGTAATCCATGGGTAAAAATATACTTGTTGTTGACGATATGCAGGCTCAGCGTGATTTAATGTCTAACTACTTATCACGAGCCGGTTATAACGTTACCACCGCTGAAAGTGGTGCAGAGGCCCTTGTCATGGTCAAAGCCAACAAACCCGATATTGTTGTAACAGATTTAGTGATGCCTGAAATCACAGGTTTGGAATTGTGCCGTGAACTTAAACGTCAACCAGACACTGCAGCAATCCCCGTCGTGGCTTGTACAACTAAAGATCGCAAAATGGACCAGAACTGGGCCAGAAAGCAGGGGGTAGCCGCCTATGTTGTTAAGCCCTGTACTGAGCAAGAATTAGTCGATGCAGTTCGCTCGGTCGTCTAGTATATAAGGCTTTATTAGGACGTCCCTGCAAGCCAGATCGCTTAGATACCTATCTCCATATTGCACTTATTCCCAATATGCTTGTCATGACATTGGGAGTCCTGGGTAATGTGGAGAATGGGTTTAAGAACAGATTGATTCCTTCATGTATTTGAGCTTTGCCCCCATAAAAACTGTTGCATCTTTTTAATTTAAGCAGTAATATCCCCTAGCTAGGGCATGCGCTCTGGCTAGGGGATTTATGCATTAAGGTGTGTTACAAGTTTGGTGTAAAAAGCTGATGACCAACGTAAGGCGCTGGCGCTTAAATAATCACCCCATTATCCCATTACTCATCCACCCATCGACAGCCCCAACCCGGGTCTTTATTTTTGTGCAGTCCCCTAATCAATAGCCCATCAATGTTGTATTAAAACTAGTAGTAACTCCCGCAGCACGAATCAGACTTCGTTTTTCCTACGGGAGTTACTTATCAAGTGTGAAATACGTTTGAAGAACCTTACTTGGCAGCTACAGCTCCACCAGCGGAATTTACCGCATTATTGTAGATTGCAGCATGATAGCTTGCTAGATCAGGTGCTTGTTCAATAGCGCCTTGAGTGACCATAAACTCAGCTGATTCCAGTAGGACTTTACCCAAAGCACCAGGTGCATCCGATGTGCCTAAATATTTAATGCTCGCTTGTTCTTCAGCGCTGAGCCAAACTAACTCGTTCATTACATCGAGACTTTGTTCAGGTGTTAATCCAAGTTCGCCTGAGATAGCCTGTGCAGCTGATTCTGGGTCTGCACGGTAGAAGTCAACTGCTTCATCTAATGCCATGACATATTTCTCAACGGCCTCTGGATATTGGCTGACAAAATCTTGGTGAACAACAGCCAAATCAGCAGTGATAATACCCTCATCAGCTAATTGCTTGGCCGATGTAATAACAATACCATTATCCTCTTGAAGCTTACCCAGAACTGGATGCCATATAAAACTGCCATCAATGGTTCCTTTCTGCCATGCCGCCAATGTTTCATCCGGCGTCATATCAACAATCTTGACTTCCGCAGCATCTACCCCATTTTCTCGTAAGGCCGATAAAAGGCTAAAGTGGGTCGTCGAGCCAAATGGCACAGCAATAGTTTTCCCTTTCATATCAGCAAGGCGGATAATCCCAGAGTCAGGCCTGATGGCAAGAGCCTCGTTCTCACCAATAATGTCATGAATGAAATAAACCTGGTAAGGTAGATTATTGGCAATGCCTGTAGAAACAGGGACAGAGCCAGCCAAACCTAAATCAATTTCTCCGGCCATCATCGCCTGGTTGACATCACCACCAGAACTATACTGAACCCATTCTATCTCAACCCCTGGGAGGTTTTCTTCAACCATACCCTGGGATTTTGCCAATAGCTCAGCATTGGGAATCACCTGATAACCTACTCTGATTTCTTCTGGCATACTACCTGCACTGTTGCCGTTGTTTGCCCCAGCATTATTCTCAACAGTTGCCTTGGGTGTGCAAGCAGAGATCGTTAATACCAGACTTAATCCTGTCAAGCCTAGTAATGTGTTGAATTTTCTGCGTGGTAGACCAGTTTGTCGAAGCTGTTCAAAAAACATTTAGGTTACATGTCCTTACGGTAAACGGACTGAGGTGCAATATTCGATTGCAGGTCAGATAGAAACCCTTAGGAATTTCCCGGGTGTGTAGTGTTGGCAATATGATTCCCTCGTAAAGTTGTGATTGATGATTCTTGTCTCAAGCATAAGGTTTCTGGATGAGACTTTTGCGAATTGATAATTTTACATAATGGCAGTGATTCAGGAATTGCATAATACAATGTCCTAGAACACTACACTCTCGAAGATTTGACCTCACATATGCAGGTCAAAATAGCCTGCCAAACGAAACAAGTATTTGACACTAAATAGGTGGTTTGATACTTATATGGGGCTGTTGGGCAATCTACAAGTACTTCCACAACTGCTTACGCAATCATAAGAATGCATTAGAAACTTTATGGTGATTGAAACAAGTTAAGTATGTATGGGTTTATCACACATCTAGTCAAAGCCATCTTATGCTACTGATGGATGTTATTCAAAAATTGTAATAACAGAGTCGAAATATCTTATATTCCTGTGTTACTTGCACAGCCAAAGATCGCGAAATGGATCACTCTTGGGCTAAGAAGGAAGGAGTTGCAGCTTATGCCGTCAAGTCTTGCGCAGTAGAACAACTTATTGACGCAGTTTGATGCAGTGCGACATGTTGCTCATTGGTGCGTAGTATGGCTTATATTCTATTTCCTTGGTTCTGGTGTTGTCAGATCCTGTCTTATGCTTTTTGATACTTCTTATTGACCCATGCAAACGACGCAAAAACCGATCGAACGACTCCAAGCTTTACTGCCTGATGTGTTTGAACCCCAAACTCAAACAGGAGAGTTATATCTAAAATTTCACCTTGGTTCATCTTTA
This sequence comes from Leptothoe sp. LEGE 181152, assembly GCF_032906605.1. Lineage (NCBI taxonomy): Bacteria > Bacillati > Cyanobacteriota > Cyanophyceae > Nodosilineales > Cymatolegaceae > Leptothoe > Leptothoe sp. LEGE 181152. Next base: position 245,474 of record NZ_JASATU010000017.1, on the reverse strand, counting down.
ACTGTAGTTATTCCTTTGGTACAGGTGGTAGAAACTCTCAGGATTTCAGCTCATCAGGTTTCACCTATTCCAAATATGCCTGCTTCTGTGCTAGGTCTGATGAGCCATCAAGGTAAAATATTATGGGCACTTGACCTCCCTAAATTGTTAGAAGTACCTCAAAAGGATGTTCGTTCTCGGCAATACGATATCATTGTGGTTGAGGTTATGTTAGATGATGGTCAAGAATCTGATTGCCAATTTCTAGGCCTGTATGTTCCTCAGATTCAAGGTACATTACGGATGAATCCGGAAGAACTGATACCCTCATTTGAGGAGATAATGCCAGGGCTTGCACCATATTTGCAAGGACAGTTTCAGGGGGAAGATGAAAAGCTATTCCTTCTGGATATTGATGCTATTTGTAGTGCGGAATCTTTATACGTTTACACAAGTAGTTTGTAAGAGCTATTGGCAAGCTTCTGCTTTCTTTATTCTTCATTGCTTATCATTTTGAATGATTATGGTCTCTTCTTCTGTAAATCAAAATCCATCTTTAACTGAAACATCCTCCCTGGTTAAAAATGGTTTATCTGGTGCATCCCGCGTTCAAAACCAATCGAAAGTTACCCAAGGACAAACACTTACCCAACGTCTTCTTACCTATGTGTTACCAACGGCCTTGATCCCGCTGATCGTAGCAGGAGCCGTCGAATTTTTTACGGTGAAGCAAAAGGCTAAAACGCAGGCACTGGAAAATCTTAAACTAGAATCATTGCTGGCTGCTGAAGCTGCCAATGTCTTTGTGGTAGATACGCTAAAAATTCCAGAAGTGATTGGTTTAAATCCATCGGTTCGCCAGGCCTTAGTGACTGATGCCAATAAAGCTGTGAGTAAAAATTGGCATACTACCCCCATTGACGCTCTAGAAACATCATTTTCCAGTACCAAGCTTCTGACCCCAAATGGCGCTTTAAATCAATATCTTAGGGATGTTGCTGTAGTTGAGGGATTTGGCGAGATTTTCTTTACTGAGCGCCATGGCTTTAATGTGGCCTACAGTAAAGTCACCTCAGACTTTGTCCAACGAGATGAAGAATGGTGGCAGGTTGCAAGTCAGAAAGGATATTTTGTCAGTGCAGCCGTTAGTGATGAGTCTACTGGTATTGACGGTATCGAAATGTCTCGGGCCATTTTAGAGCCGAGCAATAATAATTTTTTAGGCGTGATTAAAACCTTGGTCCCGGTTGAGGCGCTCCACATAGAGCTGACAACCCTATTGTCGGCTATCTTGCAGGATAACCAGGTTATTGAAATCTTAGATGCAAGGTCAGGCACTCCTGTTGCGGTTGTTTCTTCAGAAGGTACTCAGGTTGAGGCCAAGTCTTTATTGGGAACTGAGTCCATTAAGGTGATTGCTAAGGAACTGGATAATGCCCTAAATACTCCTGACTATACTGTTGATGAAATTATTGCAGATATCCGTGCAGCCGTAGAGTTACCTGATCTACAAATTGAGCTAGAAAAAGTTGATCAAGAGAATGTTGGCTTATATCTATCTTCACTCTTTAAACTAGAAGGTATTTATTACAGTATTACCACTGTGCCAGGTACAAACTGGGTGGCACTTGCGGTTATTAACGAGGCAGAGGTCAATGCAGCAGGCAATGATTTAATTCGAACATTTGGTGTGACGACGCTAACTCTTGCTCTTGTAGCGACTGTAGTGTTGAGTGTTTTAGCGAGACAGTTAGCCTCTCCCCTGAAATCTTTGACCTCGACGGCAGCCGCTGCCGCAGGTGGCCAACTAGAGATTCGAGCACCTCTAGCGGGCACAGTGGAAACCAAAACTTTAGGGGCAGGTTTTAATTCATTGCTCAATCAGTTGCAGACCTTGCTTCAAGAACAAACTGCTGTAGCCCAGGAACAAGAGCGTCAACGGGCGGAGCTAGAGAATGAAATCGCCCAATTGATGGAAGACGTTGGCGATGCCGCAGACGGAGACCTGCGAGTCCGTGCCCAGCTATCTGAGGGTGATGTCGGTATTGTAGCTGACTTGTTTAACTCAATCATTGAGAACTTACGACTCACGACAAAACAGGTAAAAAAATCTACCGGGCAGGTCACCAGCTCTCTATCTGAAAATGAGGCCGCTATTCAAGAGCTGTCAGTTCAGGCAGTAGCTGAGGTAGAATCTTTGAAAGATACGATGGAAGCGGTAGAAGACATTGGCCAATCAATTCAGGAAGTAGCCAACAACGCAGGTGAAGCTTCTGTTCTTACTCAAGATACCTACGCAACGGTGAAAGCCGGTACATCCTCTATGGATCAAACAGTAGCAAGTATTGTGGGTCTGAGATCAACGGTTGGTGAAACAGCGAAGAAAATCAAACGATTGGGTGAATCAGCCCAGAAGATTTCCCAAACAGTGAGCTTGATTGACGAAATTGCCTTGAAAACCAACTTATTGGCGGTTAATGCCAGTGTTGAGGCGGCCCGAGCCGGTGAAATGGGTGAAGGTTTCACAGCGGTTGCAGAACAGGTAGGATCGCTGGCAGAACAATCATCATCTGCAACCAAAGAAATTGCTCAGATTGTTGCGGAAATTCAAACAGAAACCCAGGAAGTTGTCGAGTCAATTGAAACGGGTACTGCCCAGGTGGTTGATAGTACCAACCTTGTGGAAACAACCAAACGGCGTCTGACTGAAGCACTCAACAAATCAGAACAAATTAATGAACTGATGCAACAAATCTCAGCATCTACCAAATATCAGACAGAGTCATCATCAGCTGTTAACGCACTGGTGAGAGAAGTCGCTGAGGAATCTGAAAAACGTTCAGAATCGGCACAGCAGATGGCCCAAGCCATGAAAGATGCCACTGAAGTTGCACAAGAACTGGAAGCCTCGGTAGAACAGTTTAAGATTGACGATGAAAACTAACAAATACGGCTAAAACCGATTGGCCATTCAACCAAACGAATAAACGAGAGAGCTGCTATGGGTCCAACTTAAAGCTCCGATTAAATTCGCAGTCCAGTTTCGACTTCAACACCATACCTGAATCACACCATGGCTACCGATCAGCAGGTTCGAGAAAGATTTCTGGAGGAATCCGGAGAATATTTTGAGCAGATGGAACAGGTTTTGCTTGGCCTGCCCGATGCAGAAAACCCTGCTCAGCAAATTGATGTGGCCATGCGCGCTGCTCACTCCCTGAAGGGAGGAGCTGGCATGATGGGGTTTGCACCCATGGCCCAGGTGGCCCACCGACTAGAAGATTTCCTCAAAATCATTAGAGCCCGCAATGTGGATGTGGATACTGATTTGGAAACCCTCTTACTGCAAGGAGTAGATAGCCTGAAGGCCGTGAACTCACAACTGTCCTCAGGCTTGAGTGTTGATAACGCATGGATTGCAATCCATGTAGATCCTATTATTGAGCAGTTAAGAGATCGTTTGGGTGAACTAAGCGAGGCCGATGAAAGTCTCCTCCTCTCAGACGAGGACGATATAGACGTAGCCATTCTTGTGTTCAATGGGGGTGTGGAAGAAGCCCTGGATACGTTTGAGGCAAATTTGCCTGGCTATGCAGGAGAACCACTGCGGGAAGCTTTGTGTAAACAGGCTAATCGATTAATTGAACTGGGGCTGATGGGGGGAATCGATACCTTTGTAGAGCTTTGCCAGTCAGTTTATGATCAAGCCCAAAGCGCTAGCCTTGGGCAGATGCCAGCATTATGCAAGCAGGCATTGACGGCCTGGAGACGTTCTCAGTCCCTGGTGCAACTGGGGCGTATGGATAAGCTGCCATCCCAACTCAAATTTATTCCTGATACGACGCCTGATGCAACCTTGGAGAGTGCCACTGTAGTAGAGCCCGCCGCCGTATGGGAATCGATATTACCCACAGACTCGCCGTCCGAAATAGAAGATGCCGTTACTGACATATCTCTCCCGATGGCAGAAGAGACGATCAGTTTGGGTGATACTGATCTAGCAAGCTTGCAGATGGAAATGGCTGCTGCTGCTGAAGCGTTAGAAATATTGCCAAGTATCGATAATGATAATATTGACAGCTCCATTGTTGTGGTTCCTGAGCCTGCTGTCGAAATACTTGCAGAAGCCGAACTACTTGCAGAAATGGATCCACCAAGGCCTAAAAACCTGGGTGTTGAGACTACTGTGGACCCACCAGCAATGGATTTACCTGAGCTGGATGCAAAGGATCTCAGCCAGTTACAGGCAGCATTTGCTCAACTTGACATAACCACCTTAGTTGACCCTTTTGATAAGGATAGGGTTACCGCAACAACTGATTTAGTCGCCCCAGAAATTACCCCAGACGCTATCTCTGAAGCAACCTCAGAGGCTATCCCGGCACAAGTATCCAATTCCACCCAAAGGTTGGCTCGCCCTAGGGTAAAACGAAAAATTGTTCGCCCTCAGATGACGGCACCTAAGCGAACCGGCACGTTTCGGATCGCTGCGGAAGATTTACAACAGATCAATGATCTCTTTGGTACCTTGATTCTGGAGCGAAATGCGATCAACCTGCGACAAAAGCAGTTAAATGATTTTGCCACCCTACTACAAGAACGGATGCAAGCACTGGAATCGTTTAACGTCCGGTTGCGTCAATGGTATGACCGTTCTTCTATGGAAAGTCTTCTGCCAACAGGGGCGATGAATGCCAGTCTACCGGTTGCCCTTGCGGAGTCAAGAGCGTCTGATAGTGGCATAGGTGTGGCACTCTCTCAAGATTTTGATGCCCTGGAGATGGACCAATATTCTGAATTACATTTGCTTGCCCAGGAGCAAATGGAAACAGTTGTTAAGCTTCAGGAGGTAACTGCTGACATCCGTCTGGGTCTGCGGGAAATGGACCAGACCACCCAGTCTCTTAATGGTACGACCCAAAAACTGCAAAATCGAATTACTCGGACTCAAATGCGTCCGATCTCGGATATACTAGGCCGCTTTCCTCGACTGATTCGTGATTTATCTGTTCAATACGATAAAAAAGTCAAGCTCAAAATCGAAGGGGAAACCACTCTCTTTGAACGGATTACTTTAGAGCTGTTGGCAGACCCTCTTACCCATATCCTGAGAAACTCCTTTGACCATGGGATTGAGCCAAACCATGAACGGATTAAGGCGGGTAAAGCTGAAATGGGATTGATAACCATTCGGGCTTCTCAAATTGGCAACCGTGCCCGAATGGTTATTCGTGATGATGGACGCGGCATTAACCTGGATAAAATTCGCGATCGCATGCGACAACACAATATTGATGAGGCTGTTATCAATAAAATGAGTAAGCAGGAGCTACTCTCCGTTATTTTTGATGCAGGGTTTAGTACCGCAGCTGAGGTTACTGAACTGTCGGGCCGTGGTGTGGGTATGGACGTGGTTCGCAGCAATTTGCAACAGTTGAATGGTGATATTCAGGTAGATACACAGCTTGGCCAGGGAACAACCTTTACCATTGAAATTCCCTTAAGCCTCTCTGTAATTCGGATCATGCTTTTGGAACAGGAATCCATGGTATTTGCTGTGCCTGTGGATGCTATAGAAGAACTGATGGCTCTGGATAGGGACCAACTGATTGACTCTGACCAAGGACCCAAATTTATCTGGCAGGGGCAACAGATCCCCTTAGTCCAGCTCGAAGATCACCTCACGTTCAATGGCAGGGCCTCCTTGACTCCCTTTGAGGGTAAACCTACCATTGACCACCCGATGGCTCTCATCGTTAGCCATGACAACGGTTATTGTGCCATTGTCATCCAGCGCTACTGGGGGGAGCAGGAAGTTGCGACCCGAGCCATTACAAGCCCCATTCCCTTGCCACCTGGCTTTGTCGGGGCAACTGTTTTGGGGGATGGTCGAGTTGTCTCTCTGGTTGATCTACCGCTACTCATTTCTAGTACTGCTTTTGACAAGATCCACACACCATTAGAAACCGAATCGGACGTTTCTAACCTCGTCCCATTACCCCAGCAAAACCATGGCTCGCAACCAACAGTCTTGGTCGTGGATGATTCTGTACACTTGCGTCGTTATCTTACACTTACCCTAGAGAAAGCAGGTTACTATGTCGAACAAGCACGGGATGGGCAAGAAGCCGTCGATAAACTTCTTAAAGGCTTAAACGTACAGGCTGTTCTTTGTGATGTAGAGATGCCTCGTCTTGATGGCTATGGTGTGCTGGATGAAATTAAAAATCGACCTGAGTTTAAGTCGTTACCCATTTCGATGCTAACCTCCCGCAGTAGTGAAAAGCACCGCAAATTAGCAATGAACCTGGGAGCTGCTGCCTACTTTGCCAAGCCATACAATGAGCAAGTGTTATTGCAGACCTTAGAGAAGCTCATTGCGAAAACAGTTTAACGGTATGGCGATTCCCGGTCATGATCCCCCAGCATCGCCCAGTTGTCCACGATCAAACAGATCGATGATCCAAAATTGTGCAAAGTGCCCACAAAGCACCCTACAAAATTCTTGCCAAACTCGCCCTCATTCCCCCATTACTCTGGCCTGATACCGAAAACGCCAGGGCCTCTCGATAAACCCGTTGCGCCGGATGCCCTGCGAAATTCGCCGCCCCCCGTGACACAATCACTGCCCCATGGCTACACCGCACCGCTAGCTCAATCGCCCAAGCCCGCAACCGCAACCTCTCCTCCGATGGATTCTTTAAAGTCCCATAGGTAGCTTCTCGGCAGCGACACACCTCATGGGTTAATCTCCCATAGGCCTCACCAATCTCAGGAAATACAGACGACTGAGCCCTTTTTAAAATATCCAACCCTCCCTGAGCACAGCCAAGGGCAAAAAAATTGTGCGTCAGCGGATACCCCATATCTGCCTGCTGAATCCACCCCGCTGGCTTAACATCCAAAACCAATTTCTCAGGCGCAAACCAATCCTGCAAAGTCGCTGTTACCGTTTGTGTTGATCCTAAGGCTGCCAGTTCCATGGGTTCACTAAATGCAAGCGAGCCTTTGACAGGATGAAATGGAGCTAGAACAAAAACTGCTCGTCCATCCGGTAGTTGTGCTGCCAACATCCAATGCTCAAAAATCCCAAACCCCGTAATCCAAGGCACTGTGCCATTAAACATATACCCCCCAGCGGTCTCTTTTGCCAGGATAGGCTGTTGTGCCCGACGCAAATGAGAGAAGCCTACACCCAGACCAATGTCACCTGCGATCGCACCCTGCAAATAGGTCTGTTTTAGTTCTAGGTTGTCAGAATTCCAAAGCTCCTGGGCACACCGCTGATGCTGACTTTGTAAAAACACCAGTGCTCCAGAGTAGCGCGCCAGCTGCTCCGTAAATCGATAAACCGCCTCAGAATTCCAACCTTGTCCCCCACCCTGTTTGGCAACCTTAAGTCCCAATAACCCATGGCGACCTAATTCCTGAAATGCCTTATGTAAGGACGTTGGGTCTCGATCTAGCTGTGCCGCCTGTGGAGCAATGAGCGTTTGAAATAAGTGATCAAGCGTATGGGTGGAGTGACCGGTAATAACAGATGTGCTCATGGGGGCAAATAACTGGCTCGTATAATCCCAATGTAGCGGGTGGAGAGCGTTAAAGCTTAGGGCTTTAATTTTGGCTCTGGGACAGGCTATTGCTGAAGTCTTCCACATCGATAGCGCCCAGATCCTTGAGACTGACACGCTGTACTGGATCAATGCCAGTGATGCCTTTTATCTGCATCTTTTCATAAGGACGGGGTGGCTTAATTTGTCGGCGAGTTTTATCGATAATATCGATGATGTGGATAGAACCACTGCGATCGCAACTCACTAAATGTCGACTATCCGACATAAACACCAAAGATTGAATCCCCAATGGCTGGCCAATGGGCATTGGCATGTCTATTGGCTGGGCTTTCCAGTTTTGTGGATTAGGTGAGCGAGTGTCCCATACATAAATCCTGTGATCATCACTACCACTTGCCATCCAACAACTATCTGGGCTAAAGGCAACAGATTTCACCCCTGCTGTCCGATGTTCATCTTCAAAACAATGGAGATATTCTCCCATCTCCACATCCCAGATGATCACTTTTCCATCATCACTACCGCTCGCCAACAATAATCGAGGATTGGACTGAGATTTGGGAAACGGCTTAAATGAAACTGAACGAATGCGATGCTGGTGGCGCTCCTTAAACTTACGAATCACCTTATATTTGCGCACATCCCAGAGATAAATTGCCTTATCATCCCCACCACTGGCTAAATATTTCCCATCGGGGCTAAAGGCAACCGTTCGAATCCAATGTTGATGCCCCTCCAATAGTTGTAATTTCATCCCCGTAGGTAGCTGCCAGAGATAAATTTGGCGATCATCTCCGCCGCTCGCCAGCATTGTGCCACTGGGGTTAAACGCCACCGTGCGCACCCAGTGTTGATGGCCTATAAGTACTTTGACACAGGAACCGCTTTCCAAATCCCAAATCCGCACCGTCCCATCATCACTGGCGCTGGCAACCCATTCTGCATGGGCCGTTACCCCCCAAATACGTCCGGTATGACCCGCTAAATCTCGAATCGGCGTATTGGGATCTTCTTGAAAAGATTGCCATAGCTTAATATGCCAGTCATTCCCACCACTAACAATTAAATCTAGATCAGACGTTTGACGAGCACAAGACAGCACAGCCACCGACCGACTTCCCCTGGCAAACCCTCGCAAAATTTTGAGCGGCTCCATGGGATGCGTCCAGCTATTGGGTGTCGCAGACACTTTCGATAAAACAACTGAACGATCATCTCCGCCACTGGCTAAAAGTGTGTCGCTATGGTGCTGGTAGAAGGCAACAGACCAGACACGACTGTCGTGTATTTGAGATTTACTAATTTGAGTTCCCAGGTAAAAATCCCACAGAATAACGTTGCCGTCGTCGCTACCACTACCTACATAGCATCCATCTGGGCTAACAGCAACCGAACGAACTCGATCGGTATGTCCCCTTAAAACCCTGATACAGGTTTGGGACTCCAGATCCCAAATGCGTACGGTTTGATCATCACCACTGCTAACCAAATACTGGCTACAGGGAGAAAACACCACAGACCGAGCCCAACCTTCATGCCCAGTTTCTGTCGACGACATGAAAACTCGTTGCCTTTTCTCCCAATCCCAAACTCGAATATAGGTATCATCACCACAGCTGGCAATTTGATTGCCAGCCTGATTAAAGGTAATATATCGAAGAGTTTCACTACTCGTTGGCGTAGAAGACTCTTCTCCACGCTCCTGAAGACGTTTCAACTCCTTTCCAGTCCTCACACTGTATAGATAAATCGTAGATCGGCTAGAGCAGGCGACGAGCTCCCTTTCAGGATGAAACGTGACTGAGCGTACCCAGTCTGGAAAGTCAACTTTCTCCCACACTAGCGAAATATTATTGAGGCTGGGTTGATTTTCAGGGCTAGGATGAAAACGCCAAAGTCTTAATTTACTGTCATCTCCCCCGGTAGCGATTAAGGTGTTGTCTCGATTAAACGCGAGTGACCGTACCCAACCTAAATGACCTTGCCAATAGGTACGTTTTTGATAGGTCAGCGCATTCCAAATGTGAATATGCCCATTCGTATCTCCAGCAGCGAGATACGGTGCATCCAGAGAATTAAAGCTAGTAGATTGATGGGTAAAGCCAACTGATACCACATCGCTTAGCATCTCAGTGAAAACAGATTTATCTAAGTTGCAGTGGTTAAACTTAGTGCCAGTTAGTTTAACCCCTTCCAAATCTGCCTGCCAGATCGCCAAATGTGAAAAATCTTGATTGCTCAGATCTTTAGCGGCTTTCAACTCTTTCGACAGCTGTGTCATCAAGTTGACCAAATTTCCACCTAAATAACCAATTTTATAAGCATCATTATGACGGTGGCGCTCCAAGAAGATCTCTAGTTTTTCTTGAGTTTCCCTTGCACTGCCATAGAGTTGTTTTAGGGCATCCAAAACCGGCTTTAATAGCTTTTCTGTTTGCTGTCGTCGCACATAGTGAACAGCATCAGCCTTTAGGAGGGAATGATTGTTAAGTAATAAATTGTCAGGCAACTTCTGTATAGTTGACGAGTTGAGTTCCTCAACGATGCGCTTGACCAAATGCTGAGTCACATATTCCATCACCGTTGGCTGCAAAGTAAAGGTTGCCCCTGCTGATCTCACTTCGATTAATGAGCGATGTTCCAGGGAGCGCAACGTATAAACAAGATCTTGCTTATTCAGCAAAGAGACAATATCAGTTTGCAGACTGATAAATGTCATGGGTAGGCGATTAATGGCCAACCAGTACATGGTCTCTTTTTCGAGAGGTGATAGCCGATTAAACTGATCCTTTAACACATCCCGCAGATCGTCAAAGACCAGCTGTTGCTGGTCTAAAAAGCGTCGGATACGCCCTGCAAACAAGTCTTTAATGGTACCCGTCGCTAACTTGAGAGCCAAAGGATTTCCAGAATAGCTATGGATGAGCTTCGCTTTTTCGACATCGGTGCCCTGCAATGGTTCAATATCTTCTAACAGTTGCTCAGCTGCCTGATAATCTAGCCCTGCTAAAGCCAAGATACGCACATTTGAGTGTTCTCCTTCCAGAGTCACTAGCTCTCTAGGCTTCTCACGACTAGTGATTACAACACAGCTACGTAGTTGTCTTTCTAATTTTGAAATGCCAACCTCTTGTAACAGCTGACGATAATACTTATAGTCTTTGTACTTATGATCGTGAGGATCTAAAGCCCCTGCTTGAAAATGTCGAGACGCTTTCTTTGCATTCTTCGTAGGATTAGTCTCAGAAACAAAAACCTGGTCAAACTGATCTAATACAAGTAAGCATCGCTTTTGTTTAAATATTTTGAACAAATCCTTAATGGAGGCATTGGCAGGTATTTCAGGTAATGACTCAAGCAGAGCTTGAAATGAATCAAATTGTCGTAGTGAGCGCCAGACAACCCAATCAAACTCGGTCTTTATTTGGTCGATTAACTCTAAGACAAGGGCTGTTTTGCCAATGCCACCTATACCGGTAACCGCTATTAGATCACAGCGATCGCTACGAATCCATTGGCTTAGATGCTGTAATTCCCTTTTTCGGCCAGTAAATGAGATTACTTTGGGAGCATTCCCTAAATCAATGCAGTTCTGGTTCTGGTTCTGATTCTGGGCACGTTCAGATTGAGTGTTGAGCAGTTTGACTTTGAGAATAGCAAGTTTGCCTGGCCCTTTCCGCGCAATCTCAAATTTACGATATACCTCACCAAGACGCTTACGCACTGCAGCATCACTAATTTTTAACTGTTTGGCGATGTCAGCTGTCGATAAACCATCCACCGCTAGAATCAAAGCCTGCCTTTCAGCCTCAGTGACTCCGTGAGCCTTAGCTTCTGAGGTCAGAAAGTCTTCAGAAATATCGGGCTCCACCATAAACGCCACATCCTCAGATTAAAACCATGCAATAACGATGATCGAGGGGAACCCACCAAGATCCTTAGCCATAGTTAAACACTAACTGTATTTGATAGGTTACCTCACTTATGTGAGGAGCTAAACCCTGGCTTATTATTTTTAAACAGAAAAAATCTCACTTCATGGTACTTATTACTCTACTCTAGCCTTTGAAGTGAGATAGGTTAAGGATAGTCATGATGGGCAGACATTATTATGACCTGAATCTTAGATGGCAACACTTGAGGCTGGTTATTGACAGCATCTAACTTTATCGCTACTTTTATCTATGTGAGGTTAAACGCTACGCGGAAGTGATATTTTCTCCATAAATTTCTCACATAAGGGGGCATCTATGTTTAATCACTCACACTTTAGGCGAATGGACCTCTATCAGGTGTTAACGTCCGTTGATCAGAGCATCCGACAAACGGTCTTAGATACTGGCTTTGGTAACGTGGAGTTAGAGTTTAGCCCTGCAGATCGTCAGACCGTTAGAATCATTGTTAAGAATACAGTTTACGATCTCTACGCAGTTAGTCTAGATGAGGTACAACAGTTATTAAGGAGCGGACCACACTTCCCAGAGCACTATATTAGTCAAAGGCTTTGGGACATGCTGGGAATAATCCTGCACACCATTTTGGGTGAACAAGGTACACAGTATGGCCACATTAGTCTGGAGATGGAGCGGAAAAACCATCAGCAACGTTTTCTCATTCATGGTGCGCCATCGTATCAACTGTATTTAGCGCAAGAAGCGATGAATCTTTAATTCCATGGGTATGCCGGGGAGCGGCAGCCCATAGGTTCAAAAACAATTAAAAACGGCTCGGTTTATGGAGAGATTACCAAGGCCGAGGAGGGTGCTGAAGAGCGCTTTCCTTGGCCTTGGTTTTTGGTAATAACCTCGGGGGACATCTCATGTTTGCTAAGTTTCAAACGCATACAGTGCTGGCTCGACTACTACAGAAACGTCCTGGTAATAGGCTTCCCAGGCGATTTAGGCAACGTCGACGCTACAGCTTGATCGTGCGCATAGCATTTCAGTTATTTCGCTGGTTGTTTTTATTTGGTATGGGGGTTTCTCTCTTAACACTGTTTGTAGGTTGGGTCGTTTCTCAAAATTTGGCAGAAACTATCTACTTTCAGGTACAACCTCTCTTCAAACTGTTTGCAGCTACGACGTTTTTAGTCTTTGCCTGTGCCTGCCTTAAGGAGTCTATTTAAGGATTTACCACCTGTCAAAGTTGTTCACATTGTTGCTCACATTGTAAAGCCATGGCCATCTTCCCGATTGTGACATTTTTCTTGTTGTTTATCGCGCTCACCAAGCAGTTATTGGGTAAGGCTAGTGATATGCCAGATCGCGCATTGAATGAAGTGAATTTATCCATAGGAGATAAAACACCTATTGTTTTGGAAATTGATTCATTACATTCTTTGGTGAGGTTGATCGCTCAGCTTGATTCTGAGAAGCAATAGACTGCACGTTATGGTTACAAATGATCAGCGATCGCAACAGCTGTTGCGATCGCTGATCATACATGACTCCCCAAAAGAGTGCCTTGAGCTACTTTAAAAAAGCTCGTTCACAAGGTTCAGTATATTAGGTATGGCGGGATGAGATATATCTGAACGCCAGACAACGGCTGATTCAAGTATAGGAGACCGTTCTATCAAAGGTCTAGCCACCACACCCTGTTGTTGAATCTGTTGAATAGACGCATGAATGAGCGACACTCCCAAGCCTGCTGCCACTAGCCCAAGAATTGTTTGTTGTGGAAACGCTTCCTGGATCACCCTTGGGCTAAAATTGGCCTGCTGGCAAAAGCTAATAATGGAATCGTACAAAACAGGGCCTACCTGACGAGGGAACAAAATAAATGACTCGTCCGCTAAACATGTTATTGATATTGGCACAGGAGATTTTTTCGCTAAGGGATGAATATCTGGTAATAGTGCCATCATAGGCTCTCTATAAATCACCTCCTGACTTAGCAAAGGCTCATTAATCGGAGGATGTAGAAAGCCTACGTGAATCTCTTCAGCTAATAGTGCCTTCACCTGTTCATTGGTTTGCAACCGTTTTAGGTCCAGGTGAATTGCTGGAAATCTCTGCTTGAACTCACGCACAACTTTTGGCAAAACACTATTGAGAATGGGGCCAGTAAAACCAATATTGAATTGTCCGGCCACACCTTGACCAACCCGCTGAGCCATCATCACTGCATGGTCTGCCTGAGCCAGTGTTTTTCGTGTTTCTTGCAAAAACACCTTGCCCGCCTCCGTTAACCACATCGTACGCTTGGTGCGATGAAAAAGCTTCACCCCTAATTCTTCTTCCAGGTTACGAATCTGTCGGCTCAGGGGCTGCTGAGCCATATGGAGACGATGGGCTGCACGGCCAAAATGCAGCTCCTCGGCAACCATCAAAAAGTAGCGCAGGTGGCGTAACTCCATTTGAACCTTTTAGGTGCTAATTATGAACAAAAGAGGTGTTGGACGTTCATATGGGCTTTTTCTATGGTGGCAGATAGAGCGTTACGGGGTATTCGACGAATATGGCACTTCATCAACACCTAAGCCAAGGGGCATGGATTCTAGGATGGCTAACCATAGCAGTCACTGACGTTAAAGCCGAGGGCGCGATCGCACCCACCGTTTCCCCTGCTGTTACAGAAATAGTCTCTGCCATTGCAGTATCGCGCACTGACTTTCGCGTTGAGAGCGATCCGGGCATTAAAATTTCTGTGCGAGAGGTCAAAACCCAGTCAGAATCCACTGGAGTGCCCATTCTCTTGATTCATGGTGGTGGTCCGGGAGGTCTGGCATCCTTTGATTTAGACGTACCAGACTACTCGCTGGCTGCGGACTTTGCCCAGGCCGGGCACCCTGTTTATGTCATGAATGTACGCGGCTGGGAAGATTCGACTCGGCCCGATGGTCTAGATGAACCGGCAGATCGCAATCCCCCGCTAGTTAACTCTGAGGAAGCAGTCCGTGATATTGGTGCCGTAGTGGACTGGATCCGCGATCGCACCACGCAACCCCAAGTTGCCCTGGTTGGTTGGGCCACTGGTGGCCATTGGGCCGGTATGTACACCAGTCGGCATAATGATGTCGTCAGCCATCTCATTATGCTAAACAGCCTCTACAGCGTGAATGCCCCCTGGGTACTGACTGAGCGCTTTGAAGATCCTAATAATCCCGGCAGGTTTAACCCTGATGGGGGTGCCTATCGCTTGGTTGATTACGACGGCTTTCTACGGGGATGGGACAACTCAATTCCGATCGATAACAAAACTCAATGGCGAGACCCAGCCGTCGCTGATGCCTATGCTCGCACAGCCGTTGAACTCGACCCCACCAGCGCAACTCGCACACCGCCAAGTGCTCGTATTCCTACCGCCTATCGAGAAGAAAGTTTTAACCTGGCTCAGGGGTATCGATACTGGAACACAGAAGATATTTATACCCCCACCCTTGGCATTCGGGGAGAGTTAGATTTTTGGTCCCGGCCAGAAGACTTATCAATATTGGAGACAGAACTTATCAATGCTCCAGTTGTGCAAATGGTAACAATTCCAGATGCAACCCATTACCTGTTCAACGATCGTCCAGAACGGGGACGTGAACGTTTTATTCAAGAGGTATTGATATTCTTGCTAGACTGACTCACATTTTTAGCGACCGTCCCATAATTTTTACTTATGTTCTTTCTTAACGTAGAATTCAGCTTATCGACAGAAGGTCGGTGTCTTTGGGTTTAAAGGCTCACTAGGAGATTTCAGGTCCAAGGTTTCCTATAAACTAGAGCCTTGTATCCTTTGCTACTTGCCCCTTTCATGACAGAGCAGATCAGCCTGTTTAGTAATCAGCTGCCCTCCGAAGTTGATGCCCTATCCCCAGAAACCTGGGAGCAAATTCCCACCCGTGCCAGTATCCCCATTCCCTCGGGCACCTACGAAAATCTAGAACAACTAGCTCAGCACTGCAATCAGTGTCAGCGCTGTGACCTGGCCGGTGGTCGGACCAACGTGGTCGTTAGTCGAGGTAACCCCAACGCCGCCATTATGATTATCGGAGAAGGGCCGGGGCAGCACGAGGACGAACAGGGATTGCCCTTTGTCGGTAAATCAGGTCAGCTGCTGGACAAAATTTTGGCCTCCGTCCGATTGGACATCAAAAACGACGTTTATATCTGCAATGTAGTCAAATGTCGTCCCCCTGGTAACCGCGCCCCCACCGCAGGTGAAGTCGCCGCCTGTATCCCCTACCTGAAAGAACAGGTACGTCTGGTAGATCCAAAAATCATTCTGCTCACCGGCGGCACCGCCCTCAAAGGCCTAGTCGGCGTCAAACAAGGCATCACTAAAGTGCGCGGCAACTGGATGGAATGGGAAGGTCGAAACTGCATGGCCATTTTCCACCCAGCCTACTTATTACGAAACCCCTCCCGCGAAAAAGGCAAACCTAAATGGCTCATGTGGCAGGACATTCAGGAAATTAAAAAAAAGCTCGATGAAGTAAACAGCCAACAAGCATAGTAGTTGCTGGTTGAGATGCACAAGGCCATCCCCTACATAGGTTGTATCGCCCTTGCCTGACAATCCTGCAACCAACGCTGCACCGCCTGCCCCACACTTCCCTGACTACTATCACGGGGCGGCAACAGGTTTTCATCCTCAGCCTCGATCGCAGAAAACATAAACACCATTTGCCATCCCGCTTCATCAGGCGCTAAAAACAACCAATGAAAATGACTGATGGAAATAGCCTCAGACTCCGAATACTGACGTTCAAGCGTCGTAAAAAACAGCTGCTGCAAATCCTGGCCGTCATCAGGCAGGGTGGTATAAACCCGATCTTTAATCTCCAAAGGAACCCGATCTGGCTGACTAGCCGTAATCACATAAGCTGGCCGATAGGCAGAACGAATATCCGCCACACTGCTTTGCAAAATCCGGTTGGTATAGCTAGGAATATCTCGAATTAACAGAGTCGAGAGAGCTGCAAAATCTTGAGGACAGCTAGCCTGGGGACGAATATAAGGGGTATCGCTTTCAGGCTCCCCTTTAAAGGTAGGTTGTTCGATGGAGGACTTTGATACCTTGGCCAGGCCGGGCGAACTACCCAGGGCAAAACTCAACACAATGCAGACGCTTCCCAAAAACTTTTGGGAATACAGGTTGGGCATAAAAGAAGCCATTCGTGCGATCGCTAACACACCACTTACGATTAATCCTAAATTCTGATCGGTAGCATGCAATAGTTCAGGGCGAGCACAAGGCATCACCCCTACGAGATTATCCATTTATCGTAATTTCATCGCAAATCTGTTGAAATGCCGTGGCAGGATTTTCAGCCTGAGCAATCGGACGACCAATGACCAGATAGCTAGCTCCAGCAGCAATGGCCTGACTGGGCGTCATGGCCCGCTGCTGGTCATCTTTAGCAGAACCGGCAGGTCTCACACCAGGGCACACCAACAAAAACTCATCACCGCACACACGGCGCAAAGCTTCTGCCTCTTGGGGAGAACAAACAATACCCCTTAGACCACTATCCTGGGCCAGCAAAGCCATCTGCAATGCATAGTCCTGTAGCTCCAGAGAAACCTTGAGCTCAAACGCCAGAGCCCGGGGATTAATGCTGGTAAGCAAGGTAACCGCAATTAAGTTAGGGGGGGCACAGCCTGTGGCGGCAGCCCCTTCCATAGCAGCCGCCTGGGCCGCCTGTAGGGCGACTTTACCCGCCGGAGCATGGACCGTGATCAGATCCACACCATAACCAGCAGCAGCTCGACAGGCTCCCGCCATAGTGTTAGGGATATCGTGGAACTTGAGGTCAAGAAAGATGCGCTTTTGACGCTGTTTTAGCTGTTCTAAAATGGCAGGCCCAGCGCTGACAAATAACTCTAGACCCACTTTCCAAAAGGTAACGTTGGGAATTGTATCGACGAGTGCGATCGCATCCTCCATCGTTGGCACATCTAACGGCACAATAATCCGCTCCGCCGCTGATTGCGTGGTCAATTTTTGGGCCATTATGCCACCAGCCTCACAAACTTCTTCTTACCCACCTGTAGCACTTTGCCCACCAGCTCATCGGGGCCAGCAAATTCCACATTGGGGTCGCTGACCTTCTCCCCATCCAACTTCACCGCACCGCCCTTAATCTGACGGCGAGCATCGCTGCTGCTGCTGCATAGAGGCGTTGCCCCTAGCAAATAAAAGACCTTGGCCGGGAAATTCACCGCTGTTAGAGAGAATTCCGGCACCGCCTCTGCCTGACCCGAGCCCCCCTGCACCAGGTTAATGGCATCCTTTTGCGCCTGCTGCGCAGCCGCTTCACCATGGAACTGACCGGTAACATCTAAAGCCAGCTGCTTTTGAGCCTGCCGTGGATTCTCCGGCAGACTATCCAGGGACCGCTTTGTCAGTAACTCAAAATAGTCAGAAATCAGGGCATCAGGCACCTTCTCTAACTTGGAATACATGGATAGCGGATCTTCTTGCAGCCCCACATAGTTGCCCAAGGATTTAGACATTTTCTGACTGCCATCGGTGCCCAGCAACAGCGGCAGCATCATGCCAAACTGTGGCGTCAGACCAAAATGACGCTGTAAATCTCGTCCCACCGCCACATTAAATTTCTGGTCAGTGCCCCCCAGTTCTACATCGGCCTTAAGCGCCACCGAGTCAAACCCTTGCATCAGGGGATATAAAAACTCGTGGAGATACACCGGATTGCCCTGCTCGTAACGCTTGGCAAAGCCTTCCTTGGCCAGCATCTGACCCACAGTCATGGTACCCAGCAGCTCCAGAATTTTGCCCAGGTCCAACTTCGCTAGCCACTCCGAGTTATAGCGAATTTCTAAACGGCCAGGGGTATCAAAATCGAGAATGGGGCGTACCTGCTCAATATAGGTTTCTGCATTAGCTTTAACCTCAGCCTCCGTCAGCTGTTTGCGCACCTCTGACTTACCAGTGGGGTCCCCAATGCGAGCCGTAAAGTCGCCAATCAACAGGACCGCCGTGTGGCCTGCATCCTGAAACGCCCGCAGCTTTCTCACCGGAATGCTGTGACCCAGATGAATTTCAGAACCCGTGGGATCAATCCCTAATTTGATCCGGAGTGGCCGGTCAGTTTGCTGTAATCTTGCCAACAAACTTTCATTAGGATCGTCTGAGTCGGGCTGATGGGGAAATACTTCACTGACGCCGCGATAGATCCCTGCAAACTCCTCAGGGATGGCCGACATTACAAAATTAGAAGCCTCGGTCATAGTGTGTTGGTGTAAAAATGCGCAGTGAACCGCCAAAAATAAATACTGATAACTCCGTAAGACTGCCTAAGTTTTCAAACTTGCCTAGACATCTGCCCGGAATCCACTATAGTAGCGGGTAAATTATCTCCCTTTTCTGATGGATGCATAAGGCCCTTGTGCCTGCATCATGTGGTTAGGGAGATTTAACGGCACACATTGAGTCCTCAACGACCTATCCACCCAATTTTTTCAGATTATAGGTACGTCATTCGTCCGATGCGCTTGCCGCAAATCATTTTACTGGTCTATGGATCAGCTGGAACATTCCTCGGTACTGAATCGGTCCTAGGGGCTTGTTGTTCCTAAAGACGTTTTGAGTACGATCTGGGAAGTCTGACTCTAATTTCGACATCAACCGCATCCACATCTGAAACAACGGTTTTTCTATTTGGGAAGTATACGTGTTTAATTTGGATGTGATTTAAATTCTGTTTATGGCAGCAGCTTTATAATTACGGGTGCTGATTTAGAGGAGGAGTCGATCTGTTAGAAATGCTATAAGTCGGCATTTTTCAGACGAAATCATCGCTCAGATCAGCCGCGCCTCACTAATCTGGCCTGCCGTGTATTTCCGTAAGGATGTAGCGTATCCGTGGCATTTAATACCATTCGTCAAACCCGAGTTCCTTTGCAGTTTACTGGTGAACCTAAGCTGATGAAGCACATTCAAGATGTGCTTCAGATTAGCGGGGCGACACTATTGACGGCAACCATGCTATGTAGTGCGATCTCAGCTGGTGGCTTAGTGGGTTTAGCCATTAGCTTTCGAAATTTGCCCGATGTGCGATCGCTACGCAACTACATCCCCACCGAAACCAGCTACATCTACGACGTAGACGGCACCCTGCTCGATAGCTTGCACGACGAAGCTAACCGGGAAGTGGTAGACCTCAACGAAATTTCCCCCCACCTCAAGCGCGCGGTTTTGGCCATTGAGGATAGTGACTTTTACGAGCACAGCGGCATCAACCCTGTGGGCATTGGCCGAGCATTTCTAGCCAACTTCCAGGCAGGCAATACAGTGCAGGGTGGTTCAACCATCACCATGCAGCTGATTAAGAATTTATTTTTGAGCCCCCAGCAAGCCATTAGCCGTAAGGTGGCTGAGGTGGTTTTATCGCTGCGCCTTGAGCAAATTTTCGAGAAAGATGAAATCCTCGAAATGTATCTCAATCAGGTGTATTGGGGTCACAATACCTATGGTGTTGAAACCGCTGCCCAGAGTTACTTCAATAAGTCATCCAAGGACTTAACCCTGGCTGAGGCTTCGATGATGGCGGGATTGATTAAAGCGCCTGAAAGCCTGAGTCCATTTGTAGACTACCAGGCCGCAAAGCGAGAGCAGTCTATCGTCCTAGAGCGGATGCAAACGCTGCGGTGGATTACCCCAGCCGAAGCCGAGGCTGCGAAAAAACAACCCCTGCGCTTGGGTAAAGTCACGTCCTTTGTTTCCAGTAAGGCTCCCTACGTCACTGAAGCGGTTGTCCAGGAGCTACAGGAACAATTTGGTCAAGAAGCCGTACTCAAAGGTGGCATGCGAGTGCAGACCACCATTGATATTAAGCTACAGTCCTTAGCTAAACAAACCGTAAAATCGGCCCATGCTAACCGCTTTGGCAACGGTGCCATCGCCGATCAAATGGCTCTGGTTGCCATCGACCCGCGCACCCATTTTGTAAAGGCCATCGTCGGTGGTGTGGACCATGAAAGCAGCCAGTTTAATCGGGCCGTTCAGTCGCGTCGTCAGCCAGGATCAGCCTTCAAACCCTTTGTTTACTATGCGGCCTTTGCCTCAGGTCGGTACACCCCTGATAGCATCGTGGGGGACACACCGGTCACGTATCCCGATGGGTCTGGCTACTATTCACCTAAAAACTATGGTGGTTCCTTTATGGGAAGTATGCCGATTCGGCGTGCATTAGAGCTGTCCCGTAATATTCCCGCCGTAAAACTGGGACAGGCTGTGGGCATCTCGCGGGTGATTGACGTAACCCGTACCCTGGGCATTGAGAGCCCCATGGATCCGGTGATTTCTTTGCCCCTGGGGTCAGCAGGTTTAACCCCCATGGAAATGGCTGGAGCCTATGCCACCTTTGCCAATAATGGTTGGCACTCTGACCCAACCCTGATTGCCCAGGTAACCGACAGTGATGGCAATGTGCTACTTGACAACACGCCTAAACCCCAGCTGGTGCTGGATCCTTGGGCAACAGCGGCCCTCACGGATGTGTTGCGCGGCGTCCTTGAGCGAGGCACGGCCACCAATGCTCGCATTGGTCGACCTGCGGCGGGTAAAACGGGCACCACTGACTCCCAAAAAGATGTCTGGTTTGTGGGCTATGTGCCTCAGCTAGCAGTGGCGATATGGGTTGGTAACGATAACAATAGCCCCATGGGCCGAGGGGCAACGGGCGGCAGCTATGCAGCTCCCATCTGGCGAGATTATATGGTCCAAGCGTTGCGCAATGAGCCGGTTCAGAACTTCCGTCGTCCGTCAGAGTTCATTCGTCCGTAGGGTGGGCAAAAACGAGAGCATAGGCTGACATATGTTTGATGGGGATAACGTTACCGAGGCAGGTGAGTCGCTGCATGGCTTGCTCAAGCAATATGAACAGGCCATTGCTGCTTTAGAGCCGTCTGGCTATGCCCCCCAGGTGATTTTGGAAACGTTGTTGGTGCGCGATCGCATCCAAAGCTTATTAAAAGATGGCACCCTCAATGCTCCAGGTTTGGTACATCTAGATCAGTTGGATGCCCAGCTACAAACCCACGAAAATTCCTTTAGTAAAGCGTCAGACCTGGGACGATGGCGAGAGCTCTCTCAGCCGCAGTCAGATGCATGGTGGTGGTATCCAACCACGAAGGATGCTAAACAGCAAAATCGTTACGATTGGCTTTGGAATGGTCTGTCGATTGTTTTTTTAACCGTATCAGCCAGTTTGATTTTGAATACGGCATCGCGGTTTTGGAGTGGCGGCATTGCATCAGCGGGGACGCTAGCAGTGGCAGCCCAAAGTGTGTTGACACTGATTGTAGGAAAAGGGGCGCTGACAGACTCCGGACGCAAGGCTTGGGAGCAAATTTTGAAGCGGCGTGGTGTGCCTGAGTACCACTGGCAGGAATGGAGCTGTGGGGCAGCGGGCGGTGTGTTTTTGGCAGTGGCAGGCATCCATGGATCAATGCCATTGTTTGCCACCTGGTACAACGGCTGGGGTCTGAAGGATTATGAAAATGATCGGTTGGCCAGTGCCTTGCAAAACTATCAGGTGGCCCTTAACCTGAATCCTGACTATGGAGAGGCATACTACAACCTGGGGGTGTTGTATGAAGATTTACAACAGCAAGGGGATGCAATTGAGGCGTATCAGTTTGTAGTAGAGAAAGGTCCTGAGGTTGTTGAGTTGCAAACCTGGTTAGAGGCGAATAACAATCTAGGTCGACTGTACATTTTGCAAGAAGATTATCGGGCGGCGGTTACACTACTGCTACAGGGATCTGATGAGGTACAAAGCAATGCGACAGCCATAGATTCAGATCTGGCAAAGGTCCACTACAATTTGCTAAAAAATTTAGGCTGGGCTCGATTAGAGCAAGAACGTTATGCAGAAGCTGAAACCTCTCTAGACGAGTCAATTCTAGTATTGGAAGAAAATCTGTCTAATGATGAGTCTGTCCGTAATCGAGGTTCGGCCTATTGTTTAATGGCTCAGGCGTTAGATGCTCAAGAACTGTCCGATGAAGCCGAAGGATTTTGGGAAACGTGCTTGATCGCAGCCAATGCCGGTAATCCGGATGAGGATACCTGGCTGGGGGTATATGAGCAGAGAATACAAGCTGAGGAAGCAGAAGACATTGGCGGATAAGAGATGCGTAAGGAAGTAATCGAACGACTTAAGCGTCTGGGCGATACGTGGTTCCCCTTGGCAAGGGGAACCGTCAGGGAGGGGGCTTCGATATTTGCATCTTCGATCGGGCCCCCTCCGCTACGTTTGCCATGTTACGAAACAATTCGCCAGCAGAATCTTCCTAATTACCGAAACCTTAGTATTCTCGCTTTTTCGCTTGTCCTACAAGGACTTCTCCCAACAGCGGCTCTAGCCTCTGCCCGCATTGTTAGCATTCAGCGAGGAACCGTTCAGGTACAGCGTCGAGGCAGTTCTAGCTATGAGCAAGGAAGAGTAGGAACACAGCTAAATTCAGGAGATGCATTAATTATTCCCAATCGCAAAACACGGGTGCGGGTGCAGTGCCCCAGTGGAGCCAGGCGACGGGCAACGGCAGGACGACGTTCGGGCATGCGGGTGATTTGTCCGGATTTGGCCCGGTCGACGGATCCGCGTAATGACAATGATTTGTTGCAGTTGCTGGCAGGGCAGTTTCCCTATAAGCCACAGGTTTTAGACACGGTGCCAGGGTTTTATTGGCCTGCCAAGGCAGGCGTGGATGAATATCAAGTGCAGCTATTACAACAGGAGTATGTGCAGCCGGAATCGGAGGATGCGTTTACCTTTGCGCAACCGGAGTTGGTGGAAACGGTGGTGTGGGAATCGACAGTGTTAGGCAACAATCTGGTGTATGACGGCCCTGAATATGAGCCGGGGGAGCGGTATCGGTTTCAGGTGATGGCTGGGACTGAGTTGCACTACAGTGTGGCGTTTCAGGCACTGGCAGTAGAGAAACAGGAAGAGGTTAGTGTTGCTGTTGCGGGTCTGACGGATGGCGATGTGTTGCTAATGGCCTATGTGCATCTGGAGCAGGGACTGTTTTGGGAGGTGATTGCCACGCTGCGACCGGTAGTGGAAGCGGGCGGCGCTTCGGCAGAGATGCATCGGTTATTAGCGGAGAGTTATTTGCGGGTAGGGCTACCTGGGTTGGCGGAGACGCACTATGGTGCGGCGGTGGCACTGGCGGATGAAAGTGGTGGGGTGAGGACGCGGGCTGAGGGCTGGGTTGGGTTGGCTAAGGTGGCGGCAATGCAGCAGGATGAGGCATTGGTGCGGCAGCGGTTGGTGGCGGCGCAGGTGTTGTATAGGGCGCTGGAAATGGATGAGGGATGGTTGGAGACTATTGAGGTTTGGTTGGCGGGGTTGGATGGGGGTTAGGGGCTTGTATATTTTTGTTATGAAATTGTTCCTCCCCCTGCAAAGAGGAGGTGCCTTAGTCAGAGGGGTCTGCGGTTGTTGGCGCTAGTTATTTAGACCTCTCCCTAATACAGTCACGTTTGCTCAAGCCAGTTAAATTCTTTAAGGAAGTCGACGATCTTGCTGGGGGCAAACCAAGATGGCAGGAATAGCAACTGGATTACTGGCTACGGTTTTAATTACGGGTGGTTTCTCTGCTCAGTCCGTAGGAGGGTGGGCCAAACCGGTGAATAGCTCCCAAACCACATCTATTGCCTTTGTTATCGACGATGCTATTGCCCAAGCCCAGACTCAGCAACGTCAGGGTCAATGGCTAGACGCGATCGCAACCTACAAAACTATTCTCTCAAATTCAGAGAGTACAGCCTTACAACAAGCCCAAGCCGCTTACCAAACAGGCCGCCTCCATCGCCAACTACGGCAATTTGTCAATGCAATTCCCTATTTAGAACAAGCCCAAACCCAGTATCAAGCGGCAGATAATCCCCTGGGAGAGGCTGACACTCTGACTGAACTGGCCTATGTCTATCTATTGTTTGAACGCGAGACGCTGGCCTCTGAAACGTTAGAGCAGGCAAAACGGCTATTCCAGACTCTGTCAGATGGCTCTAGCAGCTCTAAACAAAGCCTAAAGGCAGATATCAGCCGTACCGAGGCAATTATTCAATTTCGACTGGAACAGTATGCTGCTGCCAGGGATCTGGCCACAATAGCGATCGCAAACTATCAGCAACTGGTCGATAATCCTGATCCAGACAGCCCTGTCGAGGCTATTCTGCAAGACCAATTGCAGGTTGTTTTACAAACTCGAAACGTGGGTCTGGTGGATTTTGTTAACAATGACTTTGACTCTGCTATTACGATCCTGACCGAGGTGATTGAGGGTCTGGAAACCATTTATGCCGAGTATCAACGGTTAGGGAACACAACCGGCATCGCCACCACACAACATTATCTCTGTGAAACCTATAGCTTTGTGGGCGCGTCTCAACCTGCCTTAGGGTACTGTCAGGAGGCCCTGGCCACTTTTCAATCTTTGAACTATGGCCACTGGACAGGTCAGATGTTACAGAGTATTGGCTCAATTTACTATTTTGCTGAACCAAACGATGTCGGGTTGCAGACCGAGGCGGAGGCTCAGCAACAATCGCGTCGGTTTCAAGAACAGGCCATTGCCGCCATGGCAGCAGTTGGTGATGCCTGGAAGGTGGCAGAATATCAGCTGAGCCTGGGGGAAAATTATTTTTTTGTGGGTGACTATGATAGGGCCTTTGAGTTGGAGACCCAGGCCTTGGCCACCTATGAAGCCCTTTTGGAAACACCCTATGGAGAGATTTTAGGAGCCCCTTATCAAGCGGGGCAGGCGTTACTACTCAGGGGAGATGTCTTTTATCAGCGGGGAGACTATACCACTGCCTTAGAAGACTATCGCCGGGCTGAGGAAATTTATGCACCCCTGTCTCAAGTACCGTTAGCCACCCTAGAAGAAAAGCGTTCCCTGGGCTATGCCCATCTAGATTTGGGGCGCACCTATGAGAAACTGGCGCGCTATGGAGATGCGATCGCATCTCTAGAGAAAGCTCTGGCCATCGGTCGAGACTTTTATGAGCCCTTTACCGAGAGCATGGCCCTGGATGGTCTGGCTAATATTTCTCTGGAGCTAGGCGAGTCTGCTCAACAAGAGACCTTATCAGCTGAAGCGGAGGAGGTGCGATCTCAGCGGCGAGAGTATCGTATCGGGTTGTTTGAGGCACCAGAAGATGACTTGGCTAATCTGTCACCCGAGGAACAATTGGCCGCCGCCCAGGAGTTGGGCAGTCAGCAACAGGAGGGCTACGCCTATACGTCTATTGGGCTAGAAGCTTACCATAACAATGATTATGAGAATGCCCTTGTGGCCTTTCATCAGGCGATTGCTATCCATCAAGAGGTGGGGGATATCCCAGCGGTGGCCAGTTCGTGGGGTATGGTTGGTCTCAGCTATGAGGGTTTGGGCCAGCTAGAAGCAGCCACTCTGGCATTTCAGAACTCCCTGGCACTGCATCGTCAAACAGGCGACCGCTTTCAG
The DNA here is from genome assembly GCF_032906605.1 of Leptothoe sp. LEGE 181152. Lineage (NCBI taxonomy): Bacteria > Bacillati > Cyanobacteriota > Cyanophyceae > Nodosilineales > Cymatolegaceae > Leptothoe > Leptothoe sp. LEGE 181152. Next base: position 219,484 of record NZ_JASATU010000017.1, on the reverse strand, counting down.
GCACGGGTGACATTGCGGGATCTTGCCTATGTTTATTTCCAGCGAAATCAACCGGAAATTGCGATCGCATTTTACAAAGAAGCGGTGACTGTTAGCGAAGCCCTACGGGACGAATTGGAAACACTTCCCCTGGCCCGACAAGCATCCTATGTGCAAAGTGTGGAAGCCACCTATCGGTTTCTAGCAGACTTGTTATTGCAGCAGGGACGAATTCTAGAAGCACAGCAAGTCTTAGAACTGTTAAAGGTCCAAGAAATTCGTAACTATATTGATGACCAGCGGGCTGTTAATAGTGCTAGCGGTGTTACCCTACTGCCCCAGGAAGAATCGCTGTTAATCAGCCACGGCAGCCTGGTGGAATTTGGTAAAACGGTATCTCAATGTGAACAGAGCCGCTGTGACCAGCTCAGCAAGCTTCGCAATCAGCGCGATGATCTGGCGCGGGCCTATCAAGATAATGTGGATAAACTATCTAGCTTTATTCGTGAGCAGTTGGCGGCTGATCAGGCCTTATTAGACCCAGAAGATTTAGGCGGTCAGGCCAGGGAAATCCTTAAACAACAGCCTGGTACGGTGGTTATTTATCCGTTAGTGCTGGAGGATAAGCTGTGGTTGCTATGGGCTACGGAAGGCCGAGTGGTCAGTCGTCGGGAGATTGCAGTCAGTCGTTCTGAGGTGGCCAATGCGGTGGTGCAAATGCGTCAACTGTTGGATAACCCCAGGTCGGATATTGAGACCCTACAAGCGACAGGACAACAGCTGTATCAATGGTTAGTTCAACCCATTGAAGAAGAATTAGAGGCGGGGAGCATTACAAATCTGGTGTTTGCCCTGGACCGTAACCTGCGCTATGTGCCCATGGCGGTTCTCCATGATGGGGAGCAATATCTAGTTGAGAAATATGGCATCAGTCACATTTTGTCAGAGGAGCTGACGGACTGGCGCGATCGCTTTCCGGCAGACTCGGTTAGTGTTTTAGCGGCTGGGGTTTCAGCGGGCACAGCGGAGTTTAATCCATTGCCCTATGTGCCAGTGGAGTTAGATGGCATTGTGCGAGAGGACGGTGAGGATACGAACGGGATTTATGACGGCACCAGTTTGTTGGATGAGGCGTTTACGTTTGAGAGTTTGCGGGATGGGTTAACGGGACAAAATATTTTGCACATTGCCACCCATGGTGAGTTTGTGCCGGGCCGTTCGGATGAGTCTTATTTGCTGTTGGGGGATGGTGAACGTTTGCCGATTCCGGAGATTCGGATTTTGGGGGATTATCTGGAGGATGTGCATCTGGCGGTGCTATCGGCCTGTGAGACGGGTTTAGGTGGGGCTAAGGCAGATGGTTTGGAAATTCAGGGGATGAGTTATTTCTTTTTGGACCATGGGGTGGAGTCGGTGCTGGTGTCGCTGTGGCGGGTGAGTGATGTGAGTACGAGTTTGCTGATGCAGCAGTTTTATCGGAATTTGGCGACGGGTGAGTTGTCTAAAACTGAGGCGTTGCGGCAGGCGCAGTTGATGTGGATTGGGCCTGGGGAGGAATTGGCGGCGGATACGGCGCGGATTATTGGGCAGCGGGTGACGGAGGAGCAAGGTAGTACGTTATTGTCGCATCCGTATTATTGGGCTCCGTTTATTTTGATTGGTAATGGATTGTGAAATGTGATCTGGGTAAATAGCGTTAGATATTAGCGGGCAGCCACAAGGCCAGCCCCTACAGAAAAATCCGTAATTTTGATTGTGAAGATGTAAAAAGGTTAGGTCCCACCGTATTAAATATGGGGGCTTCCATAATGATTTAGCTTTTCCAGAAAATACTTATCTTGGCTGGTTGTATGTTTCTATGAAATTACGCTTTTTGTTTTGGCTACTGGCAACGGTTGGGATAGTGCCTATCGCTACAGCACCCGGCTGGGCTCAAGAAAGTGTACTCCTTCTGCAGGTAGAAGGCGTGTTGGAACCAGGGGATGCTCAGTTAGATGATGATGGTAGTTTTTATGATGAGTATTCGTTTGAGGCAGAGGCAGGTGAGACCGTTATCATCACTCTGGAAAGTGAGGTATTTGATACTTACCTATTACTATTGAATGGGGTTGGGGAATCCATTGCGAGTAATGATGATGCGGATGGTGAAACAAACTCACAAATAGGCATCGTTTTGCCTGAGACAAGCATCTATCGAGTCAGAGCTAATGCATATAGTGCTGATGCCCAGGGAGCCTATAACCTCAGCGTTGAATTATCTGCGGCTGATGTTCCTAAAGTACGACGATCAGAGGCAGAACGGCTCTATGCACAGGGGATGGAATGGCTCAACCGAGCCAACTATCCAGAAGCATTGGACCTTTTTCAGCAATCGCTCGCCATTCGTCAAGACATTGGTGACCGTCGAGGCGTTGGAGAGTCACTCAACAATATCGGTGGCATCTACGATAGTCAGGGGGATTATCCCCAGGCTCTAGACTACTACCAGCAATCACTCGCTATTCGTCAAGACATTGGTGACCGTCGAGGCGTTGGAGAGTCACTCAACAATATCGGTGGCATCTACGATAGTCAGGGGGATTATCCCCAGGCTCTAGACTACTACCAGCAATCATTCGCTATTCGTCAAGACATTGGTGACCGTCGGGGCGAAGGCGTGATGCTCAACAATATCGGTGGCATCTACGATAGTCAAGGGGATTATCCCCAGGCTCTAGACTACTACCAGCAATCACTCGCTATTCGTCAAGACATTGGTGACCGTTGGGGCGAAGGCGTGATGCTCAACAATATCGGTGGCATCTACGATAGTCAGGGAGATTACCCCCAGGCACTAGACTACTATCAGCAATCACTCGCCATTCGTCAAGACATTGGTGACCGTCGAGGCGAAGGCGTGATGCTCAACAATATCGGTGGCATCTACTCTCGTCAGGGAGATTACCCCCAGGCACTAGACTACTATCAGCAATCACTCGCCATTCGTCAAGACATTGGTGACCGTCGAGGCGAAGGCATGATGCTCAACAATATCGGCGGCATTTACTCTCGTCAGGGGAATTATCCCCAGGCACTAGACTACTACCAGCAATCACTCGCTATTCGTCAAGACATTGGTGACCGTTGGGGCGTTGGAGAGTCGCTCAACAATATCGGTGGCATCTACGATAGTCAGGGGGATTATATCCAGGCACTAGACTACTACCAGCAATCACTCGCCATTCGTCAAGACATTGGTGACCGTCGAGGCGAAGGCATGATGCTCAACAATATCGGTGGCATCTACTCTCGTCAGGGGGATTACCCCCAGGCACTAGACTACTACCAGCAATCGCTCGCCATTCGTCAAGACATTGGTGACCGTCGGGGCGTTGGAGAGTCACTCAACAATATCGGTGGCATCTACGATAGTCAGGGAGATTACTCCCAGGCACTAGACTACTACCAGCAATCACTCGCCATTCGTCAAGACATTGGTGACCGTCGGGGCGTTGGAGAGTCGCTCAACAATATCGGCGGCATCTACGATAGTCAGGGAGATTACCCCCAGGCACTAGACTACTACCAGCAATCACTCGCTATTCTTCAAACCGTTGATAGTCCTGAGATAGAGGCTGTTTCACTTGCAAATATTGGTCGCTGGTTTGAGCAACAGGGGCAGTCTGCTTTAGCAATTATTTTCCTAAAGGAAGCTGTTAACACTTACGAAATAATTCGCACTAATAATCAAGATTTTTCTTCCCAAGAGCTACAACAAAGCTATACAGATAAGGTTGCTGATGACTATCGAGCCTTGGCTAATTTGCTGCTTGAACAAGGCCGCATTCCTGAAGCACAGCAGGTGCTCGATCTATTGCAACTAGAAGAACTACGAGAGTTTACCGACACCCGTACTGTATGGACCAGCGACGGCATCCGCTTAAGCGAACCGGAGCAAACTATAGCCGATGTCCATGGCAGCTTTATCGCTTTGGGTAGCAAACTGGTGGAGTGTGAACGCAATGACTGTGCTGAACTTGATACACTGCTCGATCAGCAAGAAAGCTTACTGGCTCAATACAATACCGAAGTGGATCGCTTTGTCGAGACTATTCGAGCGAATCGCCGTGATGATGACAACTTTCAAGATCCCGACAACATCAGCGTCGATGCTCGAAAGCTATTAGACGCCTATGCCGCCGATGAACAAAACTCCCTGCTGGTGTATCCCTTTGTATTAGAAGATAAACTCTGGCTAGTATGGGTCACCGTGGGCGATGTCGTCGGCAGTATCGAGGTACCCGTCGAGCAAGGAGAGTTGGCCACTACAGTCCAACAGTTTGGTGCATTGCTTAAGTCTCGCTCCAGTGACATTACAGAACTACAGGCCACCAGCCAAAAACTCTACAACTGGATCATTCAACCCCTCGCCGAAGAACTAGAAAAAAACGACATCGACCATCTAGTATTCGTCAACGACCGCGTCACCCGCTATATCCCCATGGGTGCCCTCTACGATGGTGAAAACTACCTGCTAGAAAATTACACCGTTTCTACGGTGCTATCTACAACCGCCACCGATATGGACGATCGCCTTGGTCCAGTGGCTGATTCGAATGTCTTAGGCTTAGGACTAACCGAAGCAGTGGATATTGATGATCAGACTTTTAACCCTTTACCTGCTGTCCGCGATGAACTAGCTGGCATTATCAAGGGTCAGGATGGCGATGGCGTATATCCAGGGCAGACATTTCTCAACCAGGAATTTACCCTGGATGCCTTCAAAAACAACCTGCGGGGCAATCGTATTCTCCATATGGCCACCCATGCCGCCTTTGTCCCCGGACAACCCAAAGAGTCGTTTATTGTGCTTGGCGATGGTGAGCGCCTGGAAATTCCTGACATTGAGACCATGACACGACGATTAAAAGATTTGCATCTAGTAGTACTCTCCGCCTGCCAGACTGCACTGGGTGAAACAAATCAAGAAGATGGTACTGAGATTGCAGGACTCAGTTCCTACTTCTTAGAAGCCAACCGCTCAGGGGCAGTGGTTGCCTCCCTTTGGAATGTCAATGACCAAAGTACCAGCGTACTGATGCAGCGTTTTTACGAAAACATGGCCGCTGGTGAAACCAAAGCCGATGCCCTGCGCAACGCTCAGCTTTCCCTATTGGGCAGTGACCAGGCAGCTGACGGCGATGAGCGCATCATTGGGCCGCGCCAGGCGGAAGATTCAGGAGCAGCAACTCTGTCGCACCCCTATTTCTGGGCACCTTTTATTTTGATTGGTAATGGTCTGTAGGTCTTGCTGATTAGGAGATTTCTACCGATACCGTTGGCTGAGCGGAGTCGAAGCCAACAATCTCAGCCAGCGTGCCCTGAGCGGAGTCGAAGGGCACGATTATGCTCCGAAACACCCAAACGGGAATTGTAAATACAAACAACCCTTCCCTGAGCTGCACCTATGCAACGTTTTCTCTCAACCTTGATTGTCATAGGTGCCCTCATATCACCTGTAGCCCTGCCAATGCCGCAGGCAGTCGCCCAAGAAACCATTGAACCTATAACCGACGAAAGCAGAGCCATACAGCTGCATAATCAAGGCTTAGAGCAATTTAATCGCGGTCAATATCAAGAGGCATACGTCTCCTGGCAAATGGCCCTTGAACTTTTTCAAGCCTCCGGTAACCGTGAGAACCAGGTCAATACCCTCAATAGTTTAGGAATTCTATTTCGTACCTTGGGCCAGGCCGAACCAGCGCTTGACCATCACCAACAATCCCTCGACATTGCCCGAGAGTTTCATAATATCCCCGCAGAAAGTAGAGCCCTAACTGGCCTGGGCCAGGTATATGACATGCTCGGTCAATACCCACAAGCCATTGACCATTATGAACAAGCTCTGGCACTTAACCTTGAGCCCCAGGCACATATCTTTGCTCTGGGTAATCTGGGTAGTACTTATATGAATCTAGGCCAATATCAACGGGCCATTGAATACTACGAACAAGTACTGCCTTTGGTGCGTGCAAGCGATAATCGTCTAGGCGAAAGCTCGGTTTTGGGTAATTTAGGCATTGCCTACGACAACCTGGGCCAGTATCAACGGTCCCTCAGCTTATTAGAACAACAACTGGCCATCACCCAAGAACTTGGCTACAGAGCAGGTGAAAGCCGTAGCCTGGGAAATTTAGGGAATGTCTATATCGACCTGGGGCAGTACCAGCAGGCCATTGACCTATTGGAACAACAACTGGCCATTACCCGAGAACTTGGCGATCGCCCTGGGGAACGACGGACCTTAGGTAACTTGGGCAATGCCTATTCCCGGTTGAATCAAATTGAGGTGGCGATTGGTTTTTATGGGCAAACCCTTGCGATCGCACGCGAACTAGGTAATCGCGTTGATGAAGGTCGCTCCTTAGGTAATTTAGGCTATGGTTACAGTCGTTTAGGTCGGTGGCATCAGGCCATCGACTTTTTAGAACAGCAGCTAGTGATTGCCCGTGAGCTAGGAGATCTGCCTGGAGAAAGCAGAGCCCTAGGAAATCTAGGCCATGTCTATGGCCGTTTGGGGCAATCTCAAAAGGCGATTGAGTATTTTGGTCAAACTCTGGCCATCAGTGGTGAAAGTGGCGATCGCCACGAAGCCGGACTGGCCCTAAGCAACCTGGGTTATGCGTTTCAGGCAGATGACCAACCGGAATTAGCCATTGCCTTTTTTAAGGAGGCGGTCACGGTACGGGAAAATATTCGTCAGGATATCGCAGATCAGGCTTTGCTACAGTCCTACACAGATACGGTGGCGGATAGCTATCGTACGTTAGCTGGCCTGCTGCTGGAGCAAGGGAGGGTTCTCGAAGCCCAGGAGGTATTGGAACTACTGAAAGTTGAGGAGTTAACAGAGTATACGGACGAACGGGCTAGCGATAGCGATGCGAAAGTGACGCTGCTACCAAAGGAAAAGGAAATGGTAGAGCAGTACTCCTCATTGGTGGAATTTGGTAAACAGCTGCAGGACTGTGAAGCGACTAAATGTGAGAAATTAGGAGATTTGAGATCTCAACGGGACGATCAGTTTCGTCAATATCGAGAAGCCGTCAACAGCCTCAAAACCTTTGTTGGCGATCGCCTGGCAGAGGGCGACAAATCTAACCTTTTGTTAGATCCTGAGAACTTTGCGACAACGGCCAAAGACATTATTGATCAGCAACCTGGCACCGTTGTTATTTATCCATTGGTGCTTACAGACAAACTGTGGTTGCTGTGGGCTGCCGATGGTCGTGTCATTGGTCGACGAGAACTGCCTGTGAGCCGTCAGGAGGTTGGCCAGACCGTAGTGCAATTTCGAACACTGGTGGAAAATCGCAATTCTGACATCGAAGAAATCCAGCGCCTGGGCAAACAACTCTATGACTGGTTAATTGCCCCCTTTGAAACTGAGCTTGCCAGTAACCAGGACATTAAACATCTAGTGTTCTCTCCAGATCGGGTGATCCGTTATTTACCCCTGGCGGCCCTTTACGATGGTGAACAATATTTGGTGGAAAAATACACCGTTGGCACAATCCTATCGGCTGCCCTGACAGATGTGAATCATCGCTCTCCGGTGGGTACCGATGGGGTATCGATACTGGGGGTGGGCATATCGCAACCCGTGGAGAATTTTAGCGCCCTTCCCAACGTACCCATCGAACTAGATGCCATTATTCGTGAGGAAGATAATCCCACTGATACTCAAGGTATCTATCCGGGGCAACAGTTTCTCGACGGTGAATTTACCGCCGCTGCCTTACGAGATGGGCTCAATGGTCAGCAAATTCTTCACATGGCCACCCATGCTGAATTAGGTGAATCGCAGGAAAACTCTTATTTGTTGATGGGTGATGGGCAACGGTTACCGGTTCGAGACATTGACCTTCTGAGTAGCTATCTGGAAGATGTGCACTTAGTTGTTTTGTCTGCCTGTGAAACAGCCCTGGGTAGTCCCGATGCCAGGGGAGATGAAATTGCGGGCTTAAGTTATCACTTTCTTAAGAGTCAAGTTGACGCGGTAATGGCGTCTCTATGGAACGTCAACGACCGGAGTACCAGTTTGCTAATGCGCAGGTTTTATGACCAGTTAGCCCAGGGCACCACAAATGCCCCTGTGACTAAGGCTGAAGCACTCCAGACTGCTCAACGTTCTTTTATCCAAAGCACAGACTCGGTTACAACTGACGATGCTCGCATCATTGGCCAACGCCAAACCGAAGATAATGGCCCAACTCTGCTGGCCCATCCCTACTACTGGGCACCGATGACCCTGATTGGCAATCCGCTGTAGTCGCTGTACTAAACTACCTCAAACGAAATGGAAAATGCAGCGATATCAGCTGTTTGAATCTGGGGTAGCTCATCCGTCGCTGGTGAATTATCCAACGTCCCACTACGCGAAGAACTGATCTCACCCAGCAGAGTGTTCACAGCTCCTAAGGACAACTCTGCCGATTCATTCTCACTGCGCTCACCCGAGGCTTGCAACGTCGCCAACTCTTGCAGCTGGGCTAATCCTTCTACAAACGGTTGCCGACTGGCAATAATCAATACTTCTGCCCGACCTCGTTCCTGGCCATATAACGGCGTTTCTGATAAAGATGGGGCATATAGTTTGGCACCATTGCCCTCAATGCGACTTTCTAGAATTTGCTGCCCACGGCCCCTTTGAGGACGGGGCAAAATCACAAACATCCGCCCATCGGTGACGAATACCACAATGCTGATGTACAGGGGCTCCGGTTCATGGTTGACGACCTGAAACCGAAAGTCCTGCTGGTCTAGCAAAATCTTGTGGGTGCCGTCTGTCTCACCAGATTCACCCCGCACAGTAAAGGCTGAGGCCACTAGTTGAAACTGCTCCCCTGCCAATTCTGTGACCATGGATGCGTCTACATTCAACCGGGCGGAGTTGGCTTTGAGGAGGGACTTAATTAAACGGGCTGCGAGTAAGGATTGAAGTTTGGGGGTGAGGCGTGCGATCGCATCCGTCGCGAATTCTTCAGCATCCTGACTAAAGGACCCTGGTATCCACTCATCGATACTTTGAGACAATAGCCCAATCCTATCTATACCGGGCACCGCATCATCCGGTACCGCATCATCTATAAACCGCTGCCGGTAGTCAGCCGTCATCCGACTAAGAATATAGTGCACATCCTTTTCGTAGGGAACATTGCCCCCTTGATGGGGCACTCCAAGCACCCGAGGAATGGCACCTAACTGCTGCTGAATCCGGCTGGTATAAAGACCCAAAGACGGATCAATGCCAATCCGTAGCTGCAACTCAGGCGATACCACCCGAGAAAATTCCTGTAGCAATGTTCCTGCTGGCACTGCCGAAGGGAGCTGGATAACACCCCGCATACCCTGGCGTGACAATAGCTCCACCTCACCCAGTGATTCAAAGCCTGCCGGGGTAAACTTAGCCCCCCGACCAAAGGTGGTAATACTTTCATGGTCGATCCCCCCAAGCCATACGGTGGCCTGATCACCATCCACCTGAGTAACAACGGCCTCAGCCGGTGGAATTTGATTTTTCTCAGGAACAAAATAAATATCTGATTGAGCCTGTTCCGATGGGGCATCCAGAAAAGGAACCTGACCAGACAGATCCTTCATATCACGGGTAATGCGCACCACAGTACCTTGACTGCTATCGGTCTGCTGCCACAGATACTGGGTGAGCAGGTAGGTAAAGGCTCCCGCATAAAACCCGTCAAAGCCTACATCAACAGCTTCTTCATCTTTTTGGGCAGCAGCGATGACCACCCCTTTAGCCACACCAATAGTGCGACGATTTTGCAGAGTCGGAACATCTACACCTAACGTCCGCAACCACTGGCTTTGATACGCTAACTCTGCTGCACTCGCCTGATACGAATTGCCATCAAAACCTGAGCGCACCCGCACATTCCCACGGGTACCGCCGCCGGCGTAGCAGCTGTCCAAGACAACACTGACCTGGTCCGTTGATAACGCCGACGTCAGCAAAAACAACGTCCGTCCCATGATGTCATCAACGTCAGTGCCATTTTCTTGAATGTCACCAGGTACAAAAGTACTGTTAAGCCCATCACCATCAGGGGAATTGGGCTCTAACACCTGGGAACCATGGCCCGAGAAATGAAAAACCACCACATCCCCAGGCTGAGCCTGATGGATCAGATGCTCTTCAAAGGCTGTCAGAATATTGCTGCGGGTAGGCTTCTGTGCTGCATCATCACTAAGGACCAGAATATCGCTGGCCTGAAATCCAAAGCGATGTATCAGTAGCTCGCGTTGTAGCTCTACATCCGTTGTACAGCCTCGTAAATTTGTAAAGCGACTGTTACCAGCAGGATATTGATTGACACCGACTAGCAACGCCAATTTGCGAGTCGTCGATTGGGCTAATGCCTGACCGTAGCGTAGACCGTGGGAAACAAGTTGCCGCTCACTTAGCCCGTAAGCTGCCAATGTGGTCCCGGCAAACTGTAAAAAACGGCGACGGTTAAATGTCGGCATAAGGTATCCCTTTCAAGCAGCCCGTAGGGTGGGCAATAGAAACTGCTCAGGCATACCACAGCAGGATATCCAATGCCCACTTTCGAACAGGTTATGTCTCTTTGATTTCAGACTTCATGCGGTCTAGGGTCATCTGCATCTGGTCAAACATCTTTTGTGGTGTCATCCCAAATTGACCCAGATGGGTTTTCAGCTGTTCCATCGTAAGTTGAGCTGTGAAATCTTCGGACAGCTCAAATCGTTTCATAAAGACGCGATATCGATCCATGATGCTTTCCATCTGCTCGATGTATAGCTTCTTGCCATCGCGATCAAATTTGCCGTAGCTGCTACCGAGCTGCATGAGGGCCTGATAATCCTGAAAGAGCTTCGTGGCTTCCTGCTGCACGATCTCTGAATCAAAAAAGCTCATACATCTACTCCCAGGGGCTTACTTTCATTGGCTGCGCGCTATCTGTAAGCGTTAACGTTGACTACTCTTTCAGAGTAAAAGCTCGTTTCGATATACGCAAAGGTGAGATATCCCCACCTAATACCTACTAGCGATCACCTAGCGACCCAGTAATTTCTTAAGCCAAGATTGTTGCCCTGACTCAGGCTTAGGATCTGGTGGAACCACCTGACTAGCTGCCTTACGCTTTTCAGCCATGCGTTTTTCTAAAACTTGACTATATTTCAACGCTACGGAATGGTTGGGGTTTAATTCTAAAACACGCTTCAAATGGGCACGGGCCATGCCGTAAGACTTCTTCATCAAATAGGCTTGGCCCAGCATTGAGTGAAGCTCAATCCCATTGGGTGCGATCTTAAGCGCTTCTCTCAGCTCCTGAATGGCTAGATTGTAATTACGCTGGTTCAGATATGTCCGAGCTCGAATACCATATTTTTCAGCGTAGTTGATAACAGGGGGTTCCGGAGGTTTAGGATCTTCCTTCTTTTCTTCTTCTTCTGAAGGGGTATGGTCAACGGCAACTAAGCCAGTACGCTTAGGTCGGATAGGCTTACTGATCTTACGGTGTAGAAATGCTAGGTTGAGCTGACTTAGACCAGACAGCACCATGGCAAACTCATCGGTCGAGCTGAACTGGGTTGTTACTAGCTGATTAACCGTATTTTCATAAAAAACTTCCACTTCTGCTTCTGGAATACGCAAAAGCTGTTGAGCGCTTTCAAAAGAAGGCGCGAGTTTGCCTTGACGATCGAGTTGCCTAGCGCGAAACCGCATGTTGGCCAAAACTTCGGAGCGATTCTTCTCTTGCTTAAGCCGTTGATAGCCAGGGTTGATGACCTTAGCAATCAGCTGCTCAGATATTTGACTAATGGCAGTGGGGTTAGTCGCTTGAACATCGGGATGAAGAAGTTTTGCTATCTGGCGATAGCGCTTAAGAATGCGACGATCTTCAGCATTTAGAGAGAGGCCTAGGGCAGCGTAGGGATCTTTCTCAGCAACTGTGATCCATTCATCTTGAAATGACTTGGCGTTGGTCATGCAACAGGAGGCTAAGAATTGGCTCACGTACAATTCATAAACAACACGAGATTGCTAAATTCCGGCGACTACTAACATTTGAACCGTCCGTTAGATATAAAAGTAACCGAATTTTTAGCGTTTTAAGTTTTGATTTCTGACCTTAGGGATTACTTTCAGGAGAATGCACAAACTAACTTTGCAAAAAGCATACAGTCTATAAGCACAAACGTTTTGGATGGATGAGGTATGGATACCTCTATAAATTCTAGATTCTCCAGTCAAAATATCCCTTGGGGTCAAGCATGATGGATGCATCATGTTATGTAAACACATATCAAATTCTAGCTGTTTCATTGGAAAATTAGGCACCCTCTATAGTGCTCAATTACTAAAATTCGCGATGTCGTACCTTCAAGTTAAAACCAAGGCTGTTTATGGATGATCATCAAACTAATCATCAGAAAAATAGAAAAATCGCAGCCTTACTCGCATTTATAGGGGCAATTCAGCCAACTCCGGTTCCTTTTGCTGGGATTCATAAGTTTTATTTAGGTCAGTATGGCTGGGGGATGGCTTATTTGCTTTTGGGGGCAACCCAGGTACCACGGTTTGCCTGCCTGCTTGAAAGCATTTGGTATTTAACTGAGCCTCTGTTCCAAAGGCTTTGGCAGCATAATAACCAGAGGGCTTCACCCATCCCTAACCTGGGTGAAGCCGTTGAAGGTGTGGCGAATAGCCTCCGAGAAATCGAGCATTTGCGGCAGGAAGGGCTGCTGTCAGAGTATGAGTTTGAGCAAAAACGACGCAGTTTGCTAGAGCAAATACCCTGATGCAATGGAGGCCTTGAGTGACCCGTCAGAAATCCCCACAGTCATGGCGACGTTTTTGGGTTAAACAGGCCCTGCGAGGTTTGGATGCCCTAGAAGCTGGGCTTACTCCCCTGAGAAAAAAGCTGGCTCAGGATAATTACTATCGCTTTAGCTCAGTTGATGAAGTGCAATTGGGAGCAAAGTTGGGAGTGCGGATTGACGCCAATCGCGCCACTGTCGATGACTGGTTACGATTGCCAGGTATTTCGATTCATCAGGCGAGGTCTTTGGTGGAACTCAGTCGTTCGGGCACGCTGCTAACCTGTTGGGACGATGTTGCAGCCATCACTGGCATCGGTTTACAGCACCTGCAGGCATTTGAGGGTATGGTGCAGTTTTATTATTACGATCTCGATAGTGAGGTTATGCCCAGACAGCTGCTGATTAATCAGGCAAGTGCTAGGGAGTTAACAACAATTCCGAGTATTGATCTAGCACTTGCTGAGCGGTTGGTTTACGGTCGCCATCGCTATGGTCCCTACAGGGATTGGTTAGATCTAAAACGGCGACTACAGCTACCTCCTGATGTGATAACAGAGTTATTGCACTATTTGCGTTTTTAAGGTGAATGAACGCTGTATCCCTTGCCTATGTAGACATTGGGACGATAAGAAACGGCTGAAGGGAAATCTATTTAATCTGAAAATCTCTCATCCGGTCGGGTACTGTGCGGAAAACGGTTGAGTTGACTTGGTGATAGGTATATCAAGTTATGGTGATGAGACTCACACCAATCTTGTAAAACGCGGAGTTTACTTGAGTTGTCTGCAAATTCTACGGGAATATCCTGGGTCTGTCTGTGGAATTGAGTAGGTTGAGATAAGTATAGAGTCGGGACCATGCAGGGACTAACAAAGGTCAGTAAGGCAATTCATCGTGGGATCACAGCTGTTGCAATGACGATTGCGATCGCTACAATTTACGCAGCCATGCCCGCTGAGAATCAGGCAAACAGCGGAGAGGTATTAAGACACCAGATACAGGCTATTTTAAAACTTCATCAAGCTGATAAAGAAATTACGCAGGACATGCAAGACTCCCAAGAGAGTTTAGCAACACTCTTACTGAGCTCCCGAACCAAGGCTTACAGCCATCAGTGAACAGCTGTAGGTTAACATTTATTGCATTAGATTTAGCTGACCGCGATTTTGGGCATGTTCCGTAACAATATCCTTGGATCCGGCGTTGGCTCCCATACCATAGGGACTATGACTAAATCTCTACTGACTGATGCCAGCCGTCGCCTGGATCGGGCACTCAAGTACGTGACGATTTCTGAGGATGCGGCGGAGCGGTTAAAAGCCCCCAAAGCAAGTCTTAAGGTGTCTATTCCGGTGCGTATGGATGACGGATCCCTGAAGGTTTTTGAAGGATACCGTGTGCATTTTGATGACACTCGTGGACCCACAAAGGGAGGGATTCGCTTCCACCCCCAGGTGACGTTGGATGAAGTTCAGTCCCTGGCGTTTTGGATGACGTTTAAATGTGCGGCGCTCAATATCCCGTTTGGTGGGGCCAAGGGAGGCGTTACCCTTAACCCCAAAGAGCTTTCCAAAGCAGAGTTGGAACGGTTAAGCCGAGGATATATTGATGCGATCGCAAACTTTATTGGTCCTGATACAGATATTCCGGCCCCCGATGTCTACACAAATCCCATGATCATGGGGTGGATGATGGATCAGTACAGCATCATCCGCCAGCAGCGCAGCCCGGCAGTGATTACCGGTAAACCTGTGGCCCTGGGGGGGAGTTTAGGTCGATCTACAGCGACGGGGACTGGTGCGTTTTACGTGCTAGAAGCCATGATGGAGCATCTGTCAAACAAACGATCAGGCAAACAGCCATCCTCTCCAAAAACTGTTGCCGTTCAAGGTTTTGGTAATGCTGGTGCGGTGGTCGCTCGGCATCTATTTGACGCAGGTTACACCATTGTTGCCGTGAGTGATTCGCGTGGGGGCATTTATACCCCTAATGGACTAGATATTCCCAGTATTCAAAAATTCAAGGCTGATACCCGCTCTGTTAAAGCCGTCTACTGTGATGGCAGTGTGTGCAATCTTGTTGAGCACGAAGTGATTACCAACGATACGTTGCTCAGCTTAGATGTGGATATCTTGATTCCAGCGGCATTGGAAAACCAAATTACCGCAGCCAACGCCGATGCGATTCAAGCTCGCTATATCTTTGAAGTGGCCAACGGGCCCATCAGTACCGACGCCGACGACATTTTAGAGGCCAAAGGCATTACCGTCTTTCCCGATATTTTGGTCAATGCCGGGGGAGTGACCGTGAGCTATTTTGAGTGGGTGCAAAATCGCAGCGGTCTGTATTGGACCCTCGACGAAGTTAATCAACGCCTGAAGAAACAAATAGTGGCGGCGGCCGATACGATTTGGCACATTGCCCAAACCCACAAAACATCGGTGCGCACGGCGGCCTATATCCATGCCCTGAATAGCTTAGGTGCAGCCATGGATGCACGGGGCACACGGGCGGATTATGTGTCGGGGAATAGAGAATAACCCTATGTAGGGGCGTTCCATGGAACGCCCCTACATAGGGTATGGAGAAGGTAAAATTGCTAGGCACATTATTAGGCCTGGAATGACCGCTGAAAAATCTTCTCCCGAAACCACGTTGGGAACATCACTGCAAACCATGGTGAAGTCCAATGCCAGATTGGTGGCCATTGCTATGGCAATCGCCGTGGTCATTCGACTATTTATTGCAGAACCTCGATTTATTCCATCTAACTCGATGGATCCAACCTTACATATTGGCGATCGGTTGCTGATCGAAAAACTCTCCTATCGTTTCCATCCACCGCACCATGGCGATATTGTGGTGTTTGAACCACCGCCACAGCTCCAGGCCATTGGCTATCGGCCTGAGCAGGCCTTTATTAAACGGGTTATGGGTTTGCCTGGTGACACATTAGCTGTCCGTCAAGGTCAGGTCTATCGCAATGATCAGCCCCTAACAGAACCCTATATTCTGGCTGCTCCTAACTATGAGATGACCCCAGTCGCGGTGCCAGACAATACTGTTTTTGTCATGGGAGACAATCGTAACGACAGTAATGATAGTCACATTTGGGGTTTTTTACCCATAGAAAATATAATCGGCCATGCTACTGTACGCTTTTGGCCCCCGGATGACTTAGGAACGGTTTGAAGTAGTAAGTAACTGGTTCAAAAGAACAGACATGGACCGCAGGGCGCAATGGCAAAGCTCTAGTCTTGAACAAGGATTAGGTTTTAACGGCGGAATACCGAACCTCTTTCCCTTACAAGCTTTGCTAGGCTAATCAAGAAAATACCGTAACGGCATTGTGCGATCGCAACGAGGAGCTTGGCTATGGCAGCAACTGACTTCAAAGATTATTACCAAATTCTGGGGGTCAGTAAATCCGCTAGCACGGACGACATTAAACGTGCTTTTCGCAAGCTCGCTCGTAAATACCATCCAGACGTTAACCCTGGCGACAAAGTAGCTGAAGCCAAATTTAAAGAAATCAACGAAGCAAACGAGATCTTATCGGATCCGGAAAAACGTCGAAAATATGACCAGTTTGGCCGTTATTGGCAACAGGGGGGGCGTGCAGGTGCAGGCGCAGCCCCGGGCGATTTTGGTGGCTTCGACTTTAGCAACTACGGCAGTTTTAATGAGCTACTAAATGAACTGTTGGGAGGGTTAGGCGGCGGCTTCCCCGGTGGAGCCCGCACGACCTATCGTCAGTCCACCGGTGGCGGCCCAGGGTTTGGGTTTGAAACCGCTGGGGCCAATAATAGTGCCCAGTTTGACCAAGAAGCCAGCATCACTCTGGCCATGTCAGATGCGTTTAATGGTTCTCAGAAAAAGTTTCGCATCGGTGGTGATGCACTGACAGTCAAAATTCCAGCCGGTGTAAAACCGGGTAGCAAAATCCGTCTGCGGGGTAAGGGACAAATGAATCCTTACACCCAGCAGCGGGGCGACATCTACCTGACGGTAGATATTCAACCCCATTCTTTTTTCCAGTTTGATGGCGACAATAACCTGGTGTGCGAAGTCTCTATCTCTCCCGATGAGGCCGTGTTAGGGGCCAAAATTGACGTCCCTACCCCTGACGGTAGTGTTACTGTCAATATTCCTGCCGGGATTCGCTCTGGTCAAACCCTGCGTTTGCGAGGTAAAGGATGGCCCAAACCCAAGGGCAGTCGCACCGATCAGCTGGTAACGGTGATGATTAAAGCGCCCAAAAGCGTTACTGATAAAGAGCGTGCTCTGTACGAGCAACTGCGTAATGTACGCAGCTATAACCCCCGACAAGAGTTGCAAAATGTCAGGCTGTAGGCTGTAACTAGTTAGCAAAAAGCGAGTAGAGTCATTGCCTACTCGCTCTTTGTGGGGTCATTTTTTGTGGGGTCATTAACGGGTGAAAGGGGCGCGCTATTGGCTAAGTCTGTGACGTAGCGTTCACCGTTATATCGCAGGACAGGAACCGCTTCATCCATTTCAGGCTCAGTTGTGTCAGCGGGAGCATCCAGGATGGATGCTTCTTCCAGACTGTGTTCCAGATCTGTGACAATTTGCCCCTGATGGTTAAGCTGGGCAGCCACCTCAGTTTGGTCTTCTAAATCCCCTGTGTAGGACACCAGATTGGAGAGGCTGTTGAGTAAATCCCGCACATTACTGCGTAGGGTGGGATCGCCGGTCAAGGTGTCCACATCGGCCATGATTTTTTGGGCGCTCTGAAACACATCGCGGGCGGATTCGATGGTTTGCTGTAGCAGGACTAAGTTTTCGCTGGTGTTAAGTCTCGAAGAAATATCCCGCAAATCCTGGGATGCAACGGCAGCATTGGTGGCTAAAAGCTCAATGTTGTTCACCAGAGTGCCATCCTGGATGACGGGGCTGAGGGTATCTAAAGCCAAACGCAACTGCCCCGTGCTAGCACTAATGTTGTCAAGGGTAATGGCCAGATCATCTTGGTTGCTGGCCAGCATCGTATTGACCTGGGTCAATGTGACATCTAATTGCTCAGATGTACGTACAGTGGTTGCTTCTAGCTGGTTAGCTGCTTCCGATACAGACGCCAAGGTCTGGCGTGCTGATACGGATAGGGGTTGAATTTCATTGCGTAGACTTTGAGCCATCAAAGTCACTTCATCGGTCAGGCCAACGACGTTACCCGAAATTTGGCGAGTATTGTCCAGAATTTCCCTAGCATCTGCCAAGAGCTCAGGGTCGGCAAGGGCCTCAGAAATCTCCTGGGAGGATTCCAGTAAATCCTCATAGTTCACCCCCACCAAGCCATTCACCCGGTCGCCATTGCAGAGAATTACGCTACTATCACAGTCGCGTGCAATGGGCTCAGGTAAGGAATCGTCGTTCACACTGACGTCTGATGGCGGTTGAATGGCAATCGTCGTTTCACCAATGAGTCCCGACTGACTTGTTTTAATGACTGACTCGGCGGGAATACGCAGGTCTGATTTATTGATCTGAATCTCGACTACCACTGTATTCGAGCTTGGGGTCATGCGAGTAATTTGGCCGACTTGCACACCACGATAACTAACGGCGGAGCCTTCCAGGATACCGTTGGCGCTTTCAAAATCCACCAACAGGCGATAACTACGCTGACCGTAGTTCACACCTCTTAGCCATATAACCAGACCGCCAAAGAGGGCCACACCTGCCAGTACTAGCAGGCCAACAGAGCCTTCACGAATGGTTCTTGCACGCATTAGTTTCCTATGGGATTAACGGTAGATAGTACAGCCAGTCGTACACCCTGGGGAAAATTATAAAGGGGAGTCTAAACCTCGTCTATATCTAGAAAGTCGTCCCATATTCAGAAATATTGTTCTGATCCAGGGAAATGCGCGGTTTCAATTTCGCTACATTTAACAGAATCAATTGGTAACTCGAATCGGGCCGTCGATGGCGGCACTAAAAAACTGTCGGACATAGGGGTTAGGGGTAGAGTCAATGTCTTCAACAGGTCCCATCCACTGAATGGAGCCTTTGTGCAGCATAACGACACGATCGGCGGTGCGACGAATTGTGCTGTCCTGGTGAGTGACAATTAAATAAGTGCTACAGCCCCGGTTGCCATGGATGTCACGAATTAAATCTTCAATCACCGTTGAAGCAATGGGATCTAATCCGGCAGTTGGTTCGTCATAGAGCAAAACCGTTGGCTTTTCTTCGGCCTCACGGGGATTATTGATGACGGCGCGGGCAAAGCTTACTCGCTTGCGCATACCGCCTGAGAGTTCGGCTGGGTAGCGATCGCAAATGTTCGGTAGCCCCACCATCTCCAGGGCATGTTTAGTCAGTTCATTAATCTCACGTTCTGCTAAATCAGAGTTTTGATATAAGGAAAACCCGACATTTTCCTGTACTGTCAATGAATCAAACAGGGCTGCCTGTTGAAACACCATGCCAATATTGACCGGATCGTTGGTCGCATCTTCAATCAACCCGTGGCGCTGCTGGCCAGCCACAAAAACATCGCCATTGTCAGCAGCGAGCAACCCCGCAATGATGCGCAAAATAGTCGATTTTCCCGTACCTGATGGGCCGATGAGGGCGACGGCTTCACCGGGCTCAACAGTTAGGTCAACATTGTCAAGTACCTGATTGCTACCAAATCGTTTAGAAATACCCTTGAGTTCAAGAATTGGGGTATCCCCTCCGCAGGGAGACTGGGGAACAATCGCGTTAGGTTCTGGGACAGACATGGCGGTGGTTGCTATAACTCGCTAACGAGCTGGGGACAGCTTATGACAAGATAACCCAAGGTTATAAAAAGGGCGTGAGAGATAAGCCTATGCTCTTGTGGATCGGTTCAATTAGGAAGTTTTTAAAGCGTAATATCCGATTTGTTTGGCAAGAAACAAAGGATTTAACCCCAGTGAACAAGCGCTGGGTACGCTGGCTTCTACCGGGTCTTTTAGTCAAACGCTGGCTGTTTCTAAGCACAGTGGGGGTGCTCCTGGTGGGTCTAGGGGCCATGATTTGGTTAAGATTAACCCCCGTCTTTTTGACCGTTCGATTTGTATCTACGGTACTGCGTACGATCACTCAGCTGATACCCCGATACATTAGTGGACCGCTGGCCATCATCTTTGGATTATCCCTAATTATTTGGGGGCAAAGTCGTACCCTGGGGTCAATTACGGAAGTTTTGCTACCGGGCAGCCAGGAAAGTAGCCTATGGGATGCGATCGCATCCCATCGTAAACTCAATCGCGGTCCCCGCATTGTGGTTGTTGGCGGTGGAACGGGCTTATCTACCATGCTACGCGGGTTAAAACGTTACAGCGCTAATATCACTGCCATTGTGACCGTGGCAGATGACGGCGGTTCATCAGGGCGACTACGGCGGGAAATGGGCGGTCTGCCCCCTGGCGATATTCGCAACTGTCTGGCCGCCCTGGCCGATCAAGAAAAACTGGTCACTGAACTTTTTCAATATCGCTTTAGCAGCGGCAGCGGTCTCAGCGGCCACAGTTTTGGCAACCTGTTTTTGGCCGCCATGAACGAAATAACTGGCGACTGGGAAAAGGCCATTGAGGCCAGTTCCCAGGTACTGGCGGTACGGGGTAAAGTGCTGCCTTCCACCCTCAGCGATGTCAAGCTGTGGGCAGAACTCAGCGATGGTCGGCGGATTGAGGGAGAGTCGAATATTACGAAGGCGCGGGGCCGCATCGTCAATATTGGCTGTACTCCATCTGCGCCACCAGCTCTGCCTAAAGCCATCGAAGCAATTAAGGAAGCTGACTATATCATCATTGGCCCAGGTAGCCTTTATACCAGCATTGTGCCGAATCTACTGTTGCCCGATATTGCAGATGCGATCGCATCTGCCCAGGTCCCCCGTGTATATGTGTGCAATATCATGACCGAACCCGGTGAAACCGACGATTACAGTGTTTCTGAGCATATTCGTGCCATTGACCGAGCCTGCGGTCGCCGGTTATTTGATGCTGTCCTTGTGCAAAAACGTTCACCCTCGACAGCGGCACTAGAGCGTTATCGCAAAGAGGGGGCAGAGCGAGTGGTGTTTGATCGAGATGCCGTCATCGCTTCAGGTCGCCGCATTGTCATCGCCAATGTCATGCATGAAACCGAAAAGGGCACCATTCGCCACGACCCACCACGACTGGCTAAGGTGCTCATGCGTTGGCACGCCAGGGTTTATTGATCATTATGTAGGTCAAACAATTATGTGGAGACGTTCCATGGAACGTCTCCACATAATTATCCCTTAGCAAAAAAACGATTTGATACCCAGTTAATCACACCGATGGCGATGGCCCCTGCCATCAAAATACCAATGGAGGGCATAAATAGGGGGTCCCACAGGCTGTACCAGATGTCGAACCCCAAATTAATATGGGCAGCTTTGCCTGCTAAGGACACTACAAACCACCCAAAACTGAGCAGCACAAAGAAAAGGTTGATGGTTAATGCTGTATTTAACCAGTTGATTAAGCGATCTTTCATTCAGACAACAAAAGCGACTTACGGTCTAATAGGTCAGATTATCAACCCTAAAGGGCAATTAATCGAGCACAATCGGAGCAAACTTGACTGAATATTTGCCCCAAAGTCATCAGTAGATCGCCCGGAGATAGCAAATATGATGACATTTTTCAGTAAAGTTTAATGTCTTAAAAAGGAAACTCTTAACACTCTAACAAACACCGAAACAGTCAAGTACCAGCCTCTTATTAGTCATATTTAAGATGCACATTGACCTTGAAATTGGCATCGCAAAAAGACAAAAAAATATGGCTGATCCAATCAGGATAGCCATACTGTAGAAGCTGAGTTTTACCGACGGTGAACAACAGAAGGGATGAGGGGTAAGGCCCTACACAGCATCAACATCAAGTCCTTGAGAAGCTTTTAAATTGTCAGGATCAACGTAGTGGCAAACTGAATCATCGATACAAATTAAAGCCCAACCAGACTTTTCGATTCCCATCAATTCATAGGGCCCATCCTGAACAAAGAACCCCTTGTGGTTTCTAGTTTCAGGCTTAACTTCTACAGCATGCTTATCCATTTTTTTAAGACTCCTTGCAACGGGGTGAGTTCCAACAAAAAGAAAATCTTATTGGAATCTTTTCTTAAGCTTATCAGTTCCTTTTTATTCCGAGCGTTAAGTTATCTGACCTCAAAAAAATGCAAAAAAAAGCGGGGATCATTGCCCCGCAACCCTTACAAAAAGCTAACGAACACCCACTACCCGACGTTTGTTAAGGGGGGGTAGCGCCTGATGTTTTTAGGGTAAAAAAACAAAAATTCATAAATTTCTGTAAACCCTTAAAGTATCCCAAGTGGATCGTACGTTGACGCCACATGCCCTTTACAAACAGGGGTTTCAGCTATTGAAAATCCAGTTTTCTACTTTTTTAAGACTGGCCCAATCGGGTTTTCTAGTTAATCCTTCTTTAAAATTCTGCCGTATATCGTCTTGAACCTCCTCAACTGACATCACAAGTTGAGTTGCTAATTCGATATGTTCCCGTACTCCTTTACGACCGCTATCAAGAATTGCGATCGCAATGTTGATATGGGCTTGAGGGTCTTGAGGTGTGATCTTAATGGCTTTCTGAGCAGCTTTATAGGCAGCAGTAGGTTTCTCCGCCAGTAAATAGAGCCATGACAGGCATGTGTAGATAGCACTATTTTTGGGTGCCTGTGCGCTAAGTTCCTTGAACATAGGAATCAGAGTATCGACACTTTCACCTGCCTGGTAGCGGTTCAACCCCTCTTCAAACAGTTCATCAATGGTTTGGCTCATGGGAAGTTTTTATCGAAAACCTTCCCATTTTAAGCCGCCTTAGGCACTAAACGACTTGCCACAGCCACAGGTTTGGTCAGCGTTGGGATTCGTAAATTGAAAGCCACCACCGATGAGGGCATCGCTATAGTCGAGCACCAGTCCGTAGAGATAGAGCATGCTCTTTTTATCACAGATAACCTTGAAGCCTTCATAGTCAAACACTTCGTCGTGCTCGCCAAGATTGCCAAGGGTTTCAAAGTCCATCATATAAGACATGCCAGAGCAGCCTCCCTGACGTACCCCGACTCGCAGACACAGGTCATTTCCCTGTTTCTCTTTTAACGCGAGGAGGTGGGAGAGAGCCGCCTCAGTCATCATGATTCCCTGTTGCGATTGAGTAGCTTGGGTCATGGGTCGTGTGGTTAACTAAAATTCTGCCGTTAATACTTATATAGTGTAGCTTCAGGGACTGATAGAGCGCTTTTCTAGCTTCAATGGCAATCATTGAATACAGCCACGTTTATTACCCTCAATAGTTGAACAAATCTATCGGGACATAGCCAATGGTTTGATTCTTCTCCACAATAGAGGCTGTTTATATACCCATATTTATGCCTCCACTGAGCCCGTTTACCCGCCGTCGTATTCAAAAGCTACCCCAAACGGATAGTGTTTGGGAGGGGGGACGTTTTTCTATGCCTGAAGCCCAGGAAGATGAGCGTGACTGTATTTTGTGGATTGATGGCAATCAGGGGTATGTACGCAGTGTAGATCTGATCTCTGCCAATAGTGGGTATGACGCCGTAGCGCGGAGTTTACTGCAGGCGATAGAACATCCCCAAGGACCTGCTGAACCAAGCCGTCCCCAGAGAGTTGTTGTCAACGATCGAGAGTTACAGTTTTTTTTGCGGGGTGTGCTTCAGGATTTAGAGATCGATGTTGTCTATGGGGCTAAGCTGCCTTGGGTAGACGAAATTTTTGATCATGTGTTGTCCCACTTCTCCGTACCGTCCTCCTCTTTGCCGGCAAATTACAGCGAGAGTCTTCGTCAAAAAGCGCTGGCGTTGTGGCATGAAGCGCCTTGGTATCAACTTAGTGAGCAGGAACTACTGGCGATTGAGTTAAATCAATGGGATGTGGATACGCTGTATGTGTCTATTTTAGGCATGGCCGATGTGGACTATGGTTTGCTGTTTTATCGCAATTTGGATTCACTATTGCAATTTCGTGAGCGCGTTCTGGATTGCGATAGCATCAGCGCCGATTTACCCATGTCTATGTCTCCCCAGGATCTACAGCAAATTTTTCTGACGCAGGACTGCTTTTTTCTAAACTACGTTGTCGAACGCCCCCGCCAGCCAGAACCTGATGACTATGAATTTGGCAGTATCCACCCCCTTGAAGGGATGCGCCATGAACTAGATGAGGCGGAGGCCGCTACGTTGATCGTGGCATTAGAGGCCCTGCATCGCTTTTTTAAAAAAGCGCCCGATCCCCTTAATGTTTTAGAGCCCATTGAAAAAACCTTCCGAGTGCCTAACCCTATGGAAGGCAGCCATCCTAAACAATGCACGGTAAACGTGAAGTCACTGCCAGAGGTTTCGACTAATTTGATGGCAGAAACTGAGGACATGTTGGATCTAGGAGAGAATTTTGCCAGTGGTCCTATCTTGCACGATGATCTTGTCCCTGATGGCGCTCTGATTTTACTGACCAAGCTACCTCCAGACCGCCTCAAGCAACTGCGCACTGGAAACATGTACTATCAGCCTGTTGCTAGCGTTAAAGCTAGCGCCAAAAAAGCCGCTTGGCCTGTGGTAATTGTTCAAACATCTCGCCCTAAAGCCATGGCCCTGGTTGAGCACATCGAGTTAATCGGCGGGATTAAGTCCATGTGTTTCAATCCTGGTCATGATCCGTTTAGTCAGCTCACATTTCAATTGGGTATTTGGCAAGCTGGTGATAATAGTTTCCACCTATTCCATGAATATGACGTGAGCGATGGTCAACATCGCACTGCCCTAGATAAATGGCATCAACAGCAAATCAAAAGTCATGGTTGCTGCGGCGTTATGATTGCGGCAGGGGTGACGGGACGAAATCGGGGAAATCCCCAGGAAAAAGATGTTGTGGCCTTTTTAGAAGTTAATTTTTGTCCCCCTGAAGCCCTCAATTTAGAGCCCCTAGTCTTGAGCTATGCCTTGGAATAATGTGGGGTATACGTCAGTGTCGCCATTCAATCTTCAAAACTCAACCCTGAAAACGGATGCACATCTAGTAGTCTGTAAATCTTGAACGTGATGCACTACGATCCCCCTTCATAAATTCCTCAGATTCTTTACCTACAAAAGGTATGGGAGGAACTATGGACGGCGGAGTCATTGTTCAGGGAGGACGACATGCTATTTGTGAAAGACATTATGACCAAGCCTGTGATTGTCATTCGCAGTTCGGCAACGGTAGAAAATGCAATTTGGCTGATGCGGACTAAGCGCGTGCGATCGCTAATTGTAGAAGAGGCTGAAGGTCAGGGTCCCTATGGGATTGTAACTGAGAGAGATATTATCTATAAGGTGATCGCTAAGGGCAGCTCTCCACACTTTACTCGGGTTAGCAATGTAATGCGACGTCCTTGTATCCGCATGCCCATGAATGCCACGTTACAGGAAGCGGCCCAAATTTTCTCAGCCACAGGTGTGCATCGAGCTCCGGTAATTGAGGATGACCAGCTACTGGGCATTATTTCATTGACGGACATGCTGATGAAAGGACACCCAGGTGCCCTGTCTCGAGATGAACTCTCCCAACGAGTACAAACAGCGTTACAGCATGCTCGAATCATTGATGATGAAGATGCTCAGATTCAACAAGAATGTGACATCGCCTGGCAAGTACTTGAAACCATGAAACCCCAGACGGTTACTTCGGTTTAATGGGGGTGTACCTATCGTGGAGTAGGGGTAATGGCTATGGGAAAAAGCATGAACACTCGATTTCGAGATCGCACCGAGGCAGGCCAGAAACTAGCGCTACAGCTCCAAGCCTACGCCAATCGTGCGGATGTTTTAGTGTTAGCCCTGCCACGGGGTGGGGTGCCCGTGGCCTACGAGATTGCCCGCACCCTCAACCTAACCCTGGATCTTTGTTTGGTACGCAAGTTAGGAGATCCCGATAATAAGGAACATGCCATCGGAGCCATTGCCGCAAATGGTGCACGGGTGATTAACTATGACGTTGTCCGCTGGTTGGGAATTACTAAACAGCAGCTTGAAGAGATTACGGCCAAGGAGCAGCAAGAGTTACAACGCCGAGAACAGGTGTATCGCGGTAATCGCCCTAAAGTCAATGTCTATGATCGCATTGTTGTTTTGGTTGACGATGGGTTAGCCACTGGGGCAACTATGCGGGCGGCGGTGATGGGGGTGCGATCTCAATATCCAAGGCAGTTGATTGTAGCTGTACCCATTGCCTCTCAAAATGCATACCAACAACTTAAAAAGCAGGTAGATCGGCTGGTGTGTTTGTGTATTCCCAACCGTCTGTTTGCCATTGGGCTGTGGTATGACAATTTTGAGCAGGTCACGGATGAACAGGTTTGTACTTTACTGGATCGCTTGACTGTTGCGCACAATCTACCAGGGTAAAGTCTGAATTTAGAGAGATCCAACTAAACTCTTGAATTAAAAAGATTTCGGCGACCAACAACAATGTTTATATCAGGCTGTACAACACCATTAAAGCAAGCTTTTGGGCAGGTAATATTTTGTGCAACAGCTACGTATAATATGCGCCCAAAGAGATGTTTTAACCGGGCCAACGGAGCAAAACAACTTCTTCTCTAAGATCTACTTCGGTCTTAGACGCACGTCTTGTGCGGAAAAGGTCGATACCCATCAGTTCATAACCGAGATCTTGAGCAATGTGGGCGAGCAGGGAGCCCGTGGGGATATGCACCTGTAGGTAGGATGCCTGGTCCCCAACAACGTAGGCTAATCGGGCATTGGGACGGAGTCGCGATCGCAAATTAGCCAGATGACAGGCCATCCCACCAAAATAAAGCGTTGTTGCCCGCGCATACAGTCGAGAAAACCCACTCGTTTTACCCAGTTCTTCCCGTCGTCGATTGATGGTATCGGCAATCTCTAAAATCTGAGGATAGTTTTGAATCCATCGATCATCATCGTCATCACGATAGACACAACGGCTATTAGACCGCACCAGTTCATGCTTAATTGCTTGCAAACCAGCCTTATTTTCCAAAAATCCCAGGAGTACTGACTCTAGACGGGTAGTCCGGGTATAGTCTTTTTCATTGGGATAGGGAGGTGATGTGATCACCACATCAACCGAGTTGGGCGCAATATGACGATGGGGCTGACGGGCATCCCCCAAATGCACAACAGCAGACTGGGTTGGTGAAAATGCATTCCCTAAAGCACTCAAATCCTGGACCATTATGTTGACCTGTTGTAACCAATGAGCAACCACCTGAGCATCGGACTTGTGTTTGCGGGAAACACTCACCTCCGGAGCAAATCGTAGATTGCTCGCAAATACCGCTGAGTTCGCTAAGGCAAGGCGGTAATGTCGCCAAGCGACGCTAGAACGGTCTCGATCAATATGCCCTAACAACGTCAGAACTTTTTGGAGCGGACGGGGACTAATGGCATCTTTAAACAATAAGCCAGCTGCTTCTGGAGATAAGCTTGGGGCAAGATTTGGTAATAGCTCGAACTCTTCCCGCACGGCTGCCGCAATCACCTCAGCGGTTTGGGACAAATGCTCCGGTAGCGGTGACCAATCTAGTTTTACAGAGGATGCAAAATGCGCCATTGGATTTGCTTCTAGCCCAACGGCAGGTAGACCCAGTTTTTTCGCTTCAACGACAGTGGTTCCTGTTCCAGAGAACGGATCTAAAACAACAGTTTGTTCAGTCGCTTGCAGTCGATGTAAATAATGTCTCACTAAGTGAGGCGGAAAAGACAAGACAAACCGATACCAGTTATGTATAGCTCTATCCTTAGAGCTCAGTTGGTTACGGGCTTTACGACCAAGTTCAAGGTCTAAAAGATCTGAGTCAGACAACGTAAGAGATGCCATTAGTAACTGTGATAAAACGCTTGGCTTGGCCCCATGCAAAATATAAAGACTTTAAATTCAGCGCAGATCAGCGTAAGTGTTGGACTAAGAGTTTGATACCTTATTCAAATATGGACCAGGGGCAGTATAACGGATGTTGTCTTTCAGTACAAATGAATTATTATGACGGGTATAACAAAGTGTCGCATAGAGCTCGGCTGAATGTATTGGTGTAATTTGGCATTCTAAGGATGTCAACCAAATCACGTGAGACAGCTTCGACACAATAAGCGTGAGTTAGTATTGCGCTTCTCAAATTTAGGGCGTCATCACATTGCCGGAAGCGTTACGAATCTGGCACGACTGGGGTCACTTAGCTTAGTTAGTGTGGTCTGGCTAGGTTATTGTCAAGCGCCATTGCTGTGGGTGGTGTTGATGGCAGCAGGCATTTTATTGATCTTGGTAGAGCCCTTTGTGCCAACACTCTATCCTGAGGTAGCCACCTGTATATTCAACAAAGCGTTTAATCGGTTCACCATTGTCCACGAAATTCCTCGGGGTCGAAAACGTCAGCGACGGGTTAATCACTATCACCTCAGCCACATTGAGCAAGTGCAAGTGTATCGTCAGCGAGTGGGGTTATGGCGTTTGAACTACGTGATGATCATCCGAGTGTCGTCCCCAGCCAATACAATTATCCATGTCAATGGCTGGTCAGATCAGGTGCTGATTCAAACGGGTGCCCGCCCCATTCAGCTGCTATCTAAGACCGTTCGCTATCATCTGGGTCGACGCACTGCCGTTGATTGGTCTTTCATTGATGTTCCCCACGGATTACCCATTGCTGAAATTGGTCGCAGGATTGTTTCTCGTAACTCTATGGAACGGTTGGATAAGTTTGACCTGCGACGGTTAGCCCACACCATTGAGCAGTTTATTTGGTCGCCGTGATCGCTCGTACCATACCCAGACCGAGAAATGTTTTATTGCCAATACCACAGTAACGGCTAAAGTTCGTCAGCGCGTTGATACGCTTAATAATCAACGGATCCGCTGTACCTGAAATTTGAAATGTTAAATCACCGAGGCAGCCAATAATTGTTTTATTACCACCAATGGACACTGTGACCGTACGCAAATCAAAGGTTTTTGCAACAATGGGGGTAATGGTGTCAGGGGCGAATACCAGTCCACTGTAGCGATTCCAGCACTTGCGCAAACCGTGAAAAACAGCATCGCGTGTGGGTAGTGGAGACTCTTGTTCTCCCTGGCGAAAAACCGCAGGTGTAATGAGCTGAAACGTCAAGTGACGGTTACTGTCAGACGCTTGCTTATACAGTTGTTGATAACTAATATGGCTGGTCCATTCTGGAATATTGGCCGGTGCAAAATTTGTGATGTGTAACCGCGCAGGTCCCAGATACCAAGGTTTACGGGCAGCTACCTGTTCCAATCGTGAGCTGATGTGCTTAAACAGCCCATCATCTAGTAGAGCAATCCGCCACCAGCAGTGAGATCCGGCGGGCATTGAACTATTCGCATATTGAAATGTAGTGGTTTCTAACTGCTGACGCGGGAGTAAAAATTTAAGGTTGCGGGCTGACGTGGTTTGAGGTTGAGACGCCATCTGTAACGGACTCAAAGCAAACGCTCGATAACTATATGCTTGTAGCGTTTGACTCAGGTCTACATCAACGGCACTAATGAGGGCTAAAAACAATCGGTGTAGATGATATCCTCGAAGATATTGGAACGGGATAGTTGATTCCGCAACTAGATTAATCACTAGACTTTCTGGCATGCCGTTGGGGCTCTTGGCCGTGGTAGATATCCCTTTCTTCTAGATGTAATAGTGATGTCCAGGACAGTTATCGTCGGGGAAGTCAGGGTGTTCACTATAGCTCGGCAAGCCCCAAAACAAATAATCCCAGTCTAGTTCTACGACCAGACTGGGACACAGCAGACTATAGACCATATATGGATAAAGATGCTTGGGGCATGATCGACCTAAGCACCGGCTGAAACCTTGAGTTTTACCGTTTACTTAAGAAGACGAGTGATCCGAATGTCATATTCAGTTGCTTTAGGATATTCTTGCCCTGCTTTAAATAGTGCAGTGTCGTGGGCATCTGTGCGACCACTGGCATCTATTTCATAGCGAGTCGCCATAATACGATTGCTGGCATGATTTTTCCCAGCACATTCTTTAATATCGACGAACACTTCAAATGTGTGCATGATGGGCTCTCCTTATCCGCCGGGTAGCAATATCGGCGAATACCCAAGTATGTTGTGTCAATCTAGGATCACTGATGAGTTAGCCGAAAATAATTGATGAATCTTGGTAGTTCGACACAACTAGTTTTAGAAACATGAAGCCTGAGCCCAGCTATGAGAACGTGAGAAATTAATAATTTGAAGATGAAAAAACACCGTTTGCGCACTCTGAACGAAAAGCTGTGCGGTATGATATCACCCGAGTAGGCTGTTTACTACCAAGCATTTGAGAGCAGCTGAGCACGTAAGCATCGGAGAGTAATCGTGACTATTTACGTTGGAAATCTGTCATTCCAAGCCACAGAAGATGATATTAGGGATGTATTTGTCGAGTACGGTGAAGTGGCCCGCATTACACTGCCTGTTGACCGTGAAACTGGTAAACGTCGTGGCTTTGCCTTTATCAACATGGTCAAAGATGAGGAAGAAGATTTGGCCATTGCCGAATTAGATGGTGCCGAGTGGCTTGGACGTGAGCTACGGGTGAATAAGGCTAAACCCAAAGGTGATGACAGCCGCCGCCCCAGCCGCAACAGTAACTTTTCCCGTAACCCTCTTTAATGTTTAGTTTTTCGCCAAACTGATCACCATCCCTTCATGGGCCAGCAAAACTTGAGGCTCAACATCTTTAAGCTGATGTGCGAAGGCCTTTAACATGGCATCAGTTTGGCGAGGACCATAATGAACCATGGCAAGTCGTTTGACCTGGGCTGCCTGGGCCAGGTTAATGGCCGCTTGCCATGGTTTCTGGGAAGACGGAATTTGGATCTGATCGCACATATCTATATATAGGCCATCGTAGATGAGTAAATCTGCGTGATGGGCTAGAAATAGTAGATTTTCGTCAAGATGCTCATAATCAGTATCTGTGGCATATACCACCGACTTGTCCTGATAATTCAGTCGGTATCCAAGGGCATTATTGTCAACATTTAAGCCGATGGGCTCAATTTGAACATTGCCAATTTGCAGGGTTTCACCAGGGGTAATGTCATGGAATGTGAGATTAGCCCGCATGGTGTGTAGGGGAAGCGAAAACCCTGGTTTAAGCATCTGTGTTGTTAAACACTGTTTGATGGAAGCCCCATTGGCAGCTATTCCACCATAGATATGAAAGTGATTGCCCGCTTCAAAGGCTGGTAAAAAAAATGGAAATCCTTGAATGCGATCCCATTGGGTGTGGGTAAAAAACAGATGGCCTTCCACAGGCACTGACGTTTGATATAAGGTTTCACCTAGCACCCTAAGACCGGTGCCACCATCAAAAATAAAACGCTGTTGATCGGCCAAAACCTCAATACAGGATGTATTGCCTCCGTAGAAGGCTGTGGCTGCACCTGGTGTTGGTACGCTGCCACGCACCCCCCAAAATTTAATCAAGAGGCCCGATTGAAATTGTAGTGTGCTTTCTGTGCCTGACATATAGGCAGATACACTCACGGTGTGTATCCCCAAACTGTACGCATGCTCATGTAAGGTTGGTTGTCCCCTGTAACCTCAAGGATACTAGTAGGCATTATAGGGACACATTTTATACGGTGATGTATCCCTATAATGCTTAATCCACTATTCGGAGATTACTAGCTCCATACCGGACTACTTAGCAGCAGCAATACACTTTTCTACAAGAGGTTGCACCTCATCCAGGCCTTTCCAACCCAAGATTTCGGTTACTTTCTTCTCCAAGTTTTTGTAGGTTTTAAAGAATTCTGCAATTTCATCTAAACGATGAGATGCAATGTCATCTAGAGTTTTAACACCTGCATAACGAGGATCTTTGTCAGGAACACATAAAATTTTCTCGTCACGATCGCCACCGTCGATCATTTCGAGCATACCGATAGGTCTAGCTGCGATCACACATCCAGGGAATGTGGGTTCATCCATGATGACCATGCCATCTAGGGGATCGCCATCATCAGCTAATGTGTTGGGTACAAAACCGTAGTCATAGGGATACTGAACAGACGAGAAAAGGACGCGATCTAGGGCAAATGCATTGATATCCTTATCAAACTCATACTTATTCTTGCTGCCGCCTGTAATCTCGATCAATACGTTGATCAGACCTGGCTTAGGCTGAGCAGGAATACGAGATAAATCCACGATACTTCTCCAACTAGTAATGAGCAGTCGGGATAAACGTAAACCGTCTATCCCGATAGCATTTTAGGAGAAAAGGGAGACAGCACCCACGGAGTGGTTAGATCTTATTCGTTTGTTTGTATTGCCGAGTAAGGTAAACCATTCAGGGTATCGATGGGTATTGATGAAAAATAAGTTACCGTAAATAGGGGCAATGTCAGGGTTGCTAAGGCAATAAAAGTACCTAGTAGTTCTACAAGTGGACTATGAGGGGGTTCAGAATTAGACTCTAACTGACTGGCAGATTCCATGCTGGAGGATATGCAAAAAATGATAAAAAACTAAGGTATACGTTGCTCTCATTGACGTATAGGCCTTGGAGGGTATGAATTTAAAGATGTTAAGTGACCCTATGGTGGTCTGTTCATAAAGGAGTAGTTTGTGATGGGTGCTAACTGCCGACATCCACTAGGGTAAACATCAACGGGGCCATGCTAAATTCCTGCCGGTATATGTCAAAATGCAAATCTTGACAATGCTCACTTGATCCAAGGTTAGCACTGGTTTGTGGATCTAGACGCAGCTTAAAATATAAAGTATAAGCCGTATCCAAGTTCATGGCTTGTCCAACACTATGGGGCAGTCTAATGGCTTTGTTCTATCAGCTCTCGAATCACCTTCAGTTCAGCCAGTACCTGGCGTAGAAGTTGATGGGTAATGGTTTCTGCTGGTTGGCTAATTTCAATGGTGACCTGTTTAATCCCTAAAACATCTTGAGCAAAGCGGGCTACTTCGTTGGGATGGAACATCAGCGGCTCTTCTTTATGCTGTCTTGATTCAGGGTTAAGACGCTTATGGTCAAATGGGGGATTAAGAATTAGAGCATCGGTGTTGGCATAGCGATAAACCGATGCTCGGGAACGGTTTAGCACCTTTTGCACTGATTCCACACTCATGAGGTTATGGGTGTCAGCTTCGACGGAAACGTGGGGCTCGAGGGTATTAATGGCTGTAGTGACACTGTCTAATGCATTGGTTATGTCGGACATGGGGAAACCAATCTTTGTTTTATGGCTAGACACACTCTACGCATATTGAGCCTCATGTCAATACTTAGGGTCTATTTTTAAGACAATGAGTGGTTCTTAGTGTTCATGGGCTTGACTGCCTAGCTTTTTGCAACATGTGATGGTGGGGCTACATGAAAGTCTTAATTTGAGATTCAGAGTCTTTACATTGGTCTTGTTTTGAAGTTATATAGTCTTGTTTTGAGATTTAATTTGCGATCGCACCTCTCCTGCTCCCAGCTACCCCATTGGAGTTGTGTCAGGATGTCAACAGAGTGTGTGATTTAACTGCCGATTCAAGCTGCCTAAAACTCTCGTTCTACTTTGACTAACGCCTCAATTGTCAGACTAGTGGGTGCTTCTCCACCAAAAGCTGTGCCGATGCGCTTATCAGTAAAGTGATCAAAAGCCAGGTTGTAAACCTCGTTGGGCAATGGCACATACCCCACCACCTCTGACTCACCAACAATAGCCTCAGTGAAATAGTCATAGGTGCCTGACTCGACTGTACTTGCATTGATGGCAGCCTATTTTTAGGTTGGATAGTTTAATGCTATTGCAGCGGTCATATTTGTAAGAAACGCTTTGTCTCAAGGCAAGATCAAGATCGCAATCTCAAGACTCACATTAAGTCAGTGAGTCTTATTTTAAGACACGAAAGATGCCTATGATTGTGAATCTATCTCTTGAAGGTGATAGAGACGCAGTAAACTTAGGTCACTTTTTTGGGAATGTTGCCATAAACTACAGGTTATTTGTGTCGATTGCGATCGCAAATACTGCAATTCCCAGCTATAGATTGGATAGGGGTATCCTAGGGGTGCGGCAGACTTTAAAGGATGTTTTGACCTAAAAGTAGTTCTCGAAATTTAGTCCATCTTTAGTCCATAGTCCTTTTAGGTACCTCTAAAGTTATTGAATTTAGATGGTTTTTAGTTTTTGATTGGCTGCGGTGTACGCAACTAATCAATTTGATTTTCAAGATCGGCTTTCTTTGTGACTGCGACCATAAAATATCCAATTTTGACGCTTTATGGTCGCATTTGTGGTGTGACACTTTATGGTCGCAATGATGCCGCCAGAAATATGGCACAGTGCAAATCAAAATCTCGCTCTACATGGCACTTGGACCGTACGTGCTTTATTGCCGATGCCTGAAAATTCATCTCCAGTTTTTGGGCAATAGTTTTTGTCAATACATTTGTAAGTATCAATATCTCAGCCTATGATGCGTGTTGAGAGCTGAACTCAGCACTTGATACTGGTGATTGATAAAGTAAAGCTCCACAAGCCATACAGTCTGTAAGCTTATGATTGGATACGAGTAAAGGTTGCAAAGAGCCGCATCGACGGCACTTACGTTCCAGTCGGGTCATGTGTTGTGGACAATCATGCACTGTCCTAATCTGCCAACTTAGGGGCTTATAGATTATGCTGCTCTTCTCCTGCCATTCTATGTAACAGGCTGGGCACCAAAATTGAGTGCTGCGAAAGATATATCCGTTGCCTTTTTCCGTCGAAAATATACCTGTATTTATTAGGCAACGCAGGTCATCGCGAAGTGTTAGACCTTCGAGTATTTCCACTATTTGGTCTGATACCTTGCTTGAAAGCAACCAAATTGCTAGCTCATCAAAGTGTTTAATCCGATTAAATTGGGCTCTTTGCCTTCTATCCAGTCGCGGATATATCTCTTCGCTGATGAGATATGAAAGATTTACTTGGTGAGACCAGGCTAAACGAATAAGGTAGCTGCTAAGGCTTTCTACTTGGGATGTGCCTATTCCAATAGGTTTAATAGAGTTCAGACGACTGCGTAATGGAATACCAGGTATATCTGGTTGCCATGCTCCATAAAATTGGTGAGGTTTAACTGGCATCTTTGGCTTTGCCTACCGGTCTGCGTTTGGGCTTTGGTGTACCGACAGCCTTACGCTTAGCTTTTTCTATGGTTTTATGTTTCGGTGCGGTATCTTTTGGGAAATCCATTCCTAAAGCAGCTCTTAGCTCGTCTTGAGATGTCCTTGGCCTTAAACGTCGCTCTTCTTCCGTAATTTCAGTAAGCATTTTCATACTTTGATCAATTGAAAATGCATGTCTTTCTAAATCTCTAATAGTTAGTTCCTGATCATGCCCATCATTGCTTAGAACAGAACCTAAAGTTCTAGATAGCCAGTCTTTCAAAATGCCCACACAGCCGAGACTTCGCTCATAACATAATTCCCAATGATCCAGGAGATTAGGTTCTGTCTCCAGCGGAAGATGCCTCTGAAAAGAACGAACAATGCTTCTAAAAATCTTTTCATCTTGGGGGCCATCCATTCTATATCTGGGAAAATGAATGTTTGTGCTACGACGAGTTAGTTGGGCACTCAGATCACGTAACATGACTAGTTCGTAGGTACCCACCAGAATGAATTGGTTATTGGTAAGATTAGCAATAGATTTAAGAGAGTCAGGTTGCTCCTTTAATCTTCGACCGCTACTCATTTTCCCGACATTTTGTGCTTCATCAATGAAGAAAGCATCTGGGTGTCGCTGCTGTAGAGAGGTTTCAAAAGCTAGTCTAAGCGCCCACTTTGAACTACTTTGAGTATTCGCAATTCTCCCACGGAAGTAGGATCCCATTCTATGTTCTAAAAAAGGATCATTTAGCGCCTTCAGTGCTCTGTAATAAAAATCCTTCCAATTAAAATTGCCATCTTCTGATGCAGCAGCTTCAATTCCCACGATGGGTATATAGCTTTTGTCCTCCTCGATTTTGTGCAATGACGATTCAATAATCTTCTGCGTAGTTCTTTGCAATAATGTAGACTTTCCTACTCCTGTCGGCCCAAAAACAAAAACTAGTTGAGATCCAACCGGACTTTGAATGCAAGCCATTAATTCCTTTGCAGCTTGCAAAAGTTTAGGATGAGCCATTGTGTAAGATAAAAAATAGGCGATCCTATCTTCTACGGGGCTTTTTAATAGCTCCCTTGGAAAACCATCTGGATTCATAATCAAAATTCTCCATAGTATTCCAATTCTTCAACTGAGAAATCATTTTTTAAGTTTTCTGATTGTTCATTTTGTATATCAACTGTCTGTACTGCTTGCTCTAAATGAACTGTATGGTCGTTTCGTATTAATTCATTGCCCTCGACTACTTGAAAAACAGTCTTATCTTCAAGAGCTTGCAGACGTTTTTGGAGTAGCTTCCCCTCTTTAGCTTCAACAGAATTCAAAAACCTGACTAGTTCTTTTTCTGTCGTAGTAGTCTTATTTACATCTAATTTTTTGCGGCGATTGAGGTCTGCTGTTAAAAGCCTAATTTCTTTCTCGGTACGTCCTTTGAAATATTGCGTGTAGTTCGATACGCACTCTACCCATTGGCCTTGAACATAAGCATAGGCAACACTTGCATCAAACGGATCATACTTAACATCGACCATCGTCTTTTCAATTTCAGGGTCTCGAAAAGCATTGCACCAGTAGTAGATGTTGTTGATTTTCACCCCATGACTTGGCTGAACTTTTCGTTTACCGCGTTCCGGTGCAGGCAAGGTCAGCACATGAAATGACTCATTGTAAAGGACACTTATATGAGTCCGATTACCTCCTATGGCCAATCCACTTTGGTAGAGACTTCGAGGACTGGTACCCAAAGCAGAATGTTCGCGTTGATCATAGATTTCGTAAGCCCATTCACATAATGCTTGGTACAAATCACCAATTGTCCAAGTTGCAAGCTTAGCAGGGGCTACAGACTTTGTAACTTGGCGAACATTTTTCATGATCTGGGTGTTGCCTTGTAGCTCGTATATCAGTTGAGAATTTGCGGTTCCAAACAGACGCTCAACAACAGAACCAAATCTAGCTTGGGCAGGTGGACGATACTTTTGCGTGCAGGAATAGTAAGCAAGTAATTGTTCAAAATAGTGGCTATGAAATTCCTTGCCGTTATCAACCACAATAGTCTGGGGAAAGCGATTAAATCGCTTCACACAAATCCTAAGCGCCATCATGCAGGATCGATAGCTAGGTTCCTCATAGGTAATATAGACAGCCAGTAAACGCCTGCTATAAGCATCAACCATGAATGTTGCCCAAGGGCGACCCAGATTAAATGGATTGCGCTTTGATATCGAGGAAAATTTTCTCGATGACCAGTCCAATGGCTGGAATGTACAGAAATCAGAAATCCGTTCTGTTCCTGCCTTATCTAGATTGTGGTTCATTTTGGCAGTGGCCACTCTCTATGTAACCGCCCAAGGCGTTGAGGTGGTAGAAACAGGTAAACGTCGATGGATAGACACCCACTGGTTTCGAGGAAACAGCTATTTTCGGATTGGTTGGGAGTGGATCAAGACAGCTTTAGAGAATGGCTGGAACCTGATTCGCCGCGTTCGCTTCACCAGTAATCACGATCCTGACCCAGCCATGGCTTCGCGAAAACAACATGAAAAACGACAGTATCGACTGGAGTTCAAAATACAGACGTATCAGTATGCTGCTACATAGTTTTGTCAGTCAACCAGGTGATTTCATCAATTTTTTGAAGGCGATTTCCCCGTCCTTTATGCTTAGGTAGTAATCCTATGTAGCCAGCGCCGTATATTGCTTCTGCTTCTAGATAATTATTGCGCCAGCGCCGAAGTTTTCGAGTTGGGCAAGTCGGAGCATCGCTATCGAGATAAGGAGCTAGTTCTTTAAAGCGAGAATTAGCAATACTGTTCAGAGTTTTCCAGTGCGCTCTGTAAATAGCAGTCAATGTATTGACTAATGATTTCCTTCTGAGACTGAATGCTAAGTGTCATACCAATACCTCTGTTATGTATGTTTGATAGAAATTATTTGCGGTCAAAGCAGTGCCGATTAGTATTCCACGCACCGTATTGCTTACATCAAGAGCCTCACAGGCTGAACTGTAGACACTGATTCTGACCAGTTCAGCCTCAAGAACCTGCTGAACAGCTTCGACTGATTTTGTGGTGGCTTTAGCCTCAACGAGATATGTTTTGCGATCAGCGACCATCACAATGTCTGGATAGTCCTGAATAGGACGGGCTAGTTTTCTGGCCCGATAGCTGCGCTGCATAACCAGACCAGCAATACCTTCTCCAATGGCTGCTACAGCGCTTTTATTTGGCGATAAGTTCTGCTTTGATGTTCGACGACTGTAGTAGAGCGATGGGTATCCAGGTTCAAGGAAAATGCCGCTGTAGTAACCAAACCAGAACCCCAGTTCTTCTAGAGGCTTGTAAACAAGCTGCTCACTGTATTTACGGACCATCACCTTCAACGTACTCGGCGAAATTTGGAGGGTACCAATTGAGGAATACGCTGTAGCTTTGTTAGCGAGTCGAGTCTGGAAATGATCACGCATTGCCTTACGACTCGAAGCAGCCTGAACTATTGACTGCTCGGAGACGGAAAGCTGAATCTGTCTGCGATAGAGCGAAATTTCTATGTCCATTGTTCTAAGCAAAGCGCTCAGTAAAAATATCCCATTTTGGGATATTTTCGCAAGCTCTGTAGTTTCCCTGTTTATGGGAAACTCAGTGTATTCAGAACGTTACAAAGCTTTTCTAAGGCGGCTTCGTGCCGCACGAAAGGAAGCTGGTTTGACTCAGGAAGACGTAGCAGATCGCCTTAAAGTACATCAGTCATATATTTCTAAATGCGAATCAGGGGAGCGTCGCATAGATGTGGTTGAACTACTTGATTTTGCAGCTATTTATAACAAGAAATTAGATTACTTTGTTGAAGTCAATATTAACCAAACCTGATTACCTTCATCTAGTTTCTAGATAAATGAATCAGTCAGTTTTATATTCTTTGTTAAGAGGTTGATTGTTAATAAATAAGCAAGCTTTGTGCAGGGGAAGCTTGCTTATTGCTAATCAGACATCTATTTTTACAAACTCATTGCATATTCAATACCATTATTATCAAGGTGAGAACTCATATGGGACTATTTTCAAATTACAATTTAGTTCCTTATTAAGGGAACGCATAATAGGATTAACATCACGGAAGCCCTCTGCACCTCTATTATTAAGACTGTCTTGTAATTTCGTTGATAATTGAGATAGGCACATATTTGAACTATTACTCAATATTATTAAATTCTCTTTTGCAGATTGAATATCCCATGCTGCAATAGATTTGTGTAAATCATCCATGTAGTATTGTTCCTGAGCTGGGGAAATATTTTCCACGGTAGGCTGTGCTACTTCATCAGGAGAGTATTGCTCAATTTCAGAACCTGGGGGCCTCATCAAGAAAATGAACGCCATAACCACTAGAACTAGAACCCAACATCCTGCTGAATCATCACTACCAACAGTTGCATTATTTCTATAATTGGTTTGGCCAAAATTCAGGCTGACAGAGAAGCCTGGTAAGTTAAATATTTTTCTTATATTTGTGACATCTAACAACCAACTTAAAGATGTCCAAGATATTGGCGTTCCGTCCACTATATTAAGTTTTTTATATACATCTGCTTTACGTTCAGCATTTTCATATACAAAATCGGTGCAAGTTATGCGCCATCCTAGAGTAATATTATTATGCTTTCTTATGACCAATTTGAATTGTTGAATCGCTTTTTCTAAGTTATTAACTTCCTCTCCATCAATACAAATAATTCTGTTTTTATGTTCATTATCTATTGATAAAGATATTGCTGCAACAGCAATATCTACACTGTTATATTCACTATAGTCTTTGAATCCATAAACAGAGACCTCTTTGATCCAATTCTTTTTTATTCCTAACTTCATTCTTTCTATCGAATCATGAGGCTCATTCATTGTGCTACTTAGAAGTAGCTCCAATTGATAATATAAAAAGTCTTTTGAGAATCCGGTCATCTGATTCTCATCATTGCTTTCCTCTGAGGAATCTTGATAATCTTGGTAGCTTTCATCAGTATCTTCTAATATTGGTAGTTCATCTTCTAATACTGATAGTTCTATCTGTTCATCTAATTCATCAAGACTTTCAGAAGGTTCCTCATGATATTTTATTTGAGGTTCATCTTGAGATTCAAATAGAATGTCAGGCTCAGAATCTAGATAAGCATAACTATAGATATCTGGTTGAATATCTGGTTCAAAATCTGGTTCAAAATCTTCTATATAGTCATCAGAATCATTTTCAATTAAGTAAGAGAACCACTGCAAAAGATGATTGACACTTTCAAGAGTTTTTAGATTTTCAGCCCTTATTGAGTAAGGATTACCTTTAATATTATTTTCCAAATCGGAAACTAAATTCAGCAGCAAATCTTGTGATGGTAGCTCAGAATATATATTGTATTTTTCGATTAAGTGCCTCAAGGAATTTCTAATATTTTCTAGGTCTTTTTCAGCAGCATTTTTTTCACCTAATAAAGTATCTAGAACCTTTTGAGCTTTATAAAGTACTGGGTCATATTCTTTTCTTAAAGGCTCTAAATCCAGATCAATACGGCTTTCTAACCTTTCGATATTCCTGATTAGATCAGTTTCAGGTTCATTAGAAGATTCCGTGACTCGATAAAGAAACTTGAGAATCTTTTTATCCAGGAAAAGTCGATTTCTTTTCTGGCTAAGTCTGATGTATTCTTCTTTGGATTTTTTACTTTTGTCTTTCCTAAGATTTTCCTTATGTAGATTTTTGATGTCATTAGAAACTGCTTTACGCATTTTCTTAGGATCTTCGATACAATCCCATAAAAGATTAAATACATGTTTTACGGGAAACTTGGTTTTTGCAAATAATCCTCCAATAGACCAAATGATTAAATAAAATGATAGAGATAATAATATTAAAATGTAATGAAGTATACGATCTTTCGGATCAAGTATTGGATGCTTTTCAAGAAAATCACATGCATTCCCTACATATACTTCTTGAGCATCTGGAGCATTTAACTGAAAGACATTTCCTGAAGAAGCATAAGCAGATTGTTGGTTACCCTTTGGAGAACCAGACATATCTTGCCTAACGTCATTTTTATCTGACTTATTGCTATCACTGTCTGCTTCAAAATCAGGTATATTTGAAGTCATTTTTCAGGAACTTTAATATGAAAATTAATTTTGAAATCTTTGCTAGATGAATGTTCCAGTTATCCAAGCAACAATTTTACCTAAGAATGGTGATATCTCTTGCCATAAAGTTTTACCAGATTCTGAAATTTTAGAAGCCTCTTTCAATGATTCCGAAACTTTCTTAAGGGATCCTAAAAGGATATCTTTGCTAGGCTTTTTATCGTCAAGCTCAGATTT
Organism: Leptothoe sp. LEGE 181152; assembly: GCF_032906605.1. Classification (NCBI taxonomy): domain Bacteria; kingdom Bacillati; phylum Cyanobacteriota; class Cyanophyceae; order Nodosilineales; family Cymatolegaceae; genus Leptothoe; species Leptothoe sp. LEGE 181152. The sequence continues at coordinate 178,085 of NZ_JASATU010000017.1, read as the reverse complement.
CGTTTGACTCAGATATTTAATTATTGTTTTGCGATCATCTTCATTTTCTACTGAGTCAGGCTTGATTAATTTCTCGATTGTATTTAATAGCTCTACAACATCTTCTTTAGACATTTTTTCAATGTCGGCATCAGCATTTGCTGTCGAATATTGGAAAACGTTATCCCCGCTGGCAGCTTGCTGATTTCCACCTGGAGAATGAAACATACTTTGACTAATTCCTTTAGTCGGTTTGGTCATGATCTTTACTCCATAAATATTTCTGTGTTAACACGACTCATCCCTAGTTATTTTGTCGTTTACGTTACATTATTCTAATAACGGTAAATTGAAAGGGTGTTCATATATTCGCATACTGACTCTGAGACATCACAAATCGATAGGATTTACTGTTCTAAGAATCTACAGAATCAAGACCGCTAAGCTTATTGTTTGGGAATGCTCTCAAAAAATAGGCTTTCGGGCTCTATGTTAAGTTCGGTAGAACTAATGTCAATTAGTACAGCAATCAAAATTATCAAAATTACTTCATACCCCAGATAGATACAATCAAAAGCATATCTGTCTGAAATATTGGTGCGAATGAACTACAAATCTATTGGTCATCATGTTGTGCCGACAAATATCTGGACAGTTTATGATCGCAACTAGCACTGCTGGACAGTTTATGGTCGCAGTATCCGAGAAGTAATTCATCGCTCATAACGAATTAATAAGCATCCTATCGTCATTTAGTGACAGTTTATGGTCACAACTTGGGACGATTTATGGTCGCAGTCACATTCTTTGTGATGTCATGCATAAGTTGAGCAAGCTGCTCAACTTATGCCTTCTCGGACGTTTGCTCAACTTATGGATAGTCTCTCCAAGAAAGCCTATGACTATCATGTGCTCCCAGGCTAATGACACGGCGTACTGAATCCTGAAATTTACTCGTCCTCAGATGCCTTTGATATTGGTAATATTTGACCTTGACTAGGCTGGCATATTTCTAGATGTTTGATAATTCCTTCCATACCCTGAGCCAAGAAACTATCTGGCCAGTCTTTATATATAACAATATCTGATAATTCTCTTAAAATAGAGGAAACAATACTCTCAAACCTTTTCATTAATCTCTCATAGGCTACTGTGTTCTCAACCCCATCATGTATAAGAGGGTTTCTGACAAATGTGTATAGATCTTCTATATCTTCTCGCATCCATAAACGTGCCTGTCTGTATAGATAGCTATTTCCAGGCTCTATTAATTGATTGACTCCTAGCCGAAATAGCGACACGCTATATGGAACGAGTGCTTTAGTAGTTTGGTTAGAGAATGTATCTGCAGCAAACAATGTGTCAAGGATAGTCCAATACAGTCGAAAGCGTTCAGATAAGTTCTCAGTAAAATATCCTTTTCTAAAGAGCTTAATGCAATGCAAAATATTACGAGCAATTTCTCCTAAAGGATTACTAGCAGCAGCTCTTTGGGTCAATATCTTCGTTTTACGTGCTGGCACAGCTAAATATAATTGAGTTTTTTGATTTAATTGATAGGGAAATACACCTGGCCTTTGATGGGATATTTGACTTATCCACCAGCTAGAAGTAAACGAATCATCATCATAAATTTTCTTGCAGAAAGCCATAACTTTAGAATTTTCCACAAGTGGCTCAACTTTATATTGATGCCCATGTTGACTTAAGTACCATTGAGCCTCCATAGCATCGAATAACTGGCTCATAGCAATTTTGAATGCCTGCTGAGAGTCACCCGCTTCAATTCCTTCAAAAGATGCACATGCAGTAGCATTTTCAAAAATAAAAACCATTGGTCCATCTTTGATTGAAGATGTTACTTCTATTGAGATAGTTTTCAGTATTTCTGGAGAAAGAAACTTTATTTCATGCGTTTCGCTAAGGCTAGTAGCAAGTTCATGGAAATACGAATCTATTGATTTGTCAGTTACAGCTATACCTCTTATTGGAAAATATACATTCCATGAATAATTTTTTCCAAAATATTTATGCAAGCATTTATGAATTTTTCCTATATATTCATCTCCAGCAAATATTCTATCTATGAGGTCATTAAATTCCTTTTCTGGAATGGATGTGTAAGAAAGAAAACGGCGAGATAGCTCCAGAAGTATATTCGATGAATTAGATCCGAAAAAACGAGATTCAAATCCATCTTCGATGAATTCAGTTTCATTTTTTTTGGCTATTTGATTGGCTATCTCAATAAAAATATTGACTAACTCAATTCGTAGACTTTCGGCTTTTTCAATCGAATTAAATAAGTTGGTTACTCTTGTACATATAGAATCTACTGAAGTGGTAAGTTCTTGTAAAGATATTCCCTCATAATCTGTTAAAGCAGGATAATGTTTATCTAACAAAGATTTGCTTAACAGATCCATGTATTCACTTGAGCCTTGATCTATATTTTCAGGCAGTTTGACTGATCTTGAAATAGGCTTAGCAGTGATTTTATAAAAGATTTTCTGAAGAATCTTTCGAATAGAAAATTCAACGAATTTAAGCGATTCATTCTTATTTTCTTGATTCTGAATTAAAGCAAGAAATAAATATATTTCTATATTTTCAAAAAATACTTTTTTAAATACTTTGAATGCATCCTCAATTCCAGAATTGGAAAATAATTGATCATTATTAGAGTAAGAAAAAATCAATATATTTCTTACTCTCAAAGCCAATTTATATATAGGCCTATCAATATAGAGTTTTATGTTACTATCTTGTCCTAATCTATATAAATAGTCATCTACAATCGCTAAATTGCTTCTATTATTTCTCGCATTATATAATTGTTTTAAAGTGGGATGGATATAACCTCCAAGCTCTGAATTGATGATAATACTTCCTTCTTTTTCATCATGCGGACTACTAGGAGAGGACGAGTAAGACTTACTCTGTTTTATGTTCTGAACCCTTGTAATCTCTTCGTCTACACTATTAGGATCGGTAGGTAAATCATTTCCAATACTTATTGCTATCCACTCACCTTTTTTATTATCATCTTTCTGTTTTTTTGATTCTGCTTCTGCTTTTTTGATGTCCTTGATGATTGGATTCTCTTCTTGAGAAGATAATCTGGATATTTCATTCTTCATGAAAATGTCCAGCAATTCTTCCAGCATTACAGAAGTGGCATCGCAAGGAATCTCTGCCAAAATCCTATTAATAAAATCTGAGTCCTTTAAACTTCCTGCAAAATAACATAGTGATAGACGTAACTGTTTATATAGAAGAAGCTTTCTAGTGGAGTGTATAAGTGTATTTGTAACTATCTTTTCATTTTTCTTGAAACCATTTAAATCTTTTAGAGCATTCCAGATATTATTATTATCTAAAATATAATTTAACTTTTCGGATACTATTGGCTTTTCAATATCTATTAATCTGTCTAATAAGCCTACAGAGATCGCCGCATTAACTTTATGTTGTAAATTGACGAGCCATTCTTCATAGGGATGTGCCGCCATTAGTGAAAATCTTAGACTATGTTTAGAATGTAGCATTTATGTTCGAACCTTTGGTGTGGGAATGCTTCAAAGCAATATGCTACCCAGAAGCATTTCTAAAATAAATTTCTTAGTAGCTTGCTGATGCCTTTTGAGATAAAGCTTGCCGATTTCAGGCAACCAATAGTGATAGGTTGAACCTTCAACCATCCAGCCTAGTATTAAGGATCGATTTCGGTGAAAAATGGTCAAATAGCGTCTTCTGCCTTCCCAAATTTGGGTAGCTCTCGTACTGCAAAAAATAATCGAAATCAATCGAGTGCGCTTCTATCAACCGTTGGGTATAGCTGGCCAAACTTTCAACATTGGAAAATGCTTTTGCACCCCCTTGGGTAACATCGCCTGTAGCATCCGACGAAACTGCTGCTGCTCCTCGGTTCGCGCTAAGAAAATATCCTCTACCATTGGCCTTAACTGCTGCACTTTCCCAGATTATGGCCCAATTCCAATTAAAGAAGGCCTCTTTCCCAACGACTAATGGTTCGGCCAGACGTACCAATCTGCCGTGCAAACCCCTCCCGGGACATATTCAACTCTTCTCGAAGTTTTTTAAGCGGCGATTCGCCTGAAACCTGTACATGCCTAAGCTGATTCATCGGCCTCAGCAAAATCATCAGGGATATCTTCTATAGATTGAATATCCAAAAGCATCATTAGCGCCTTCCATTGTGGTGGGGTCAATTTCGCCTCAGTCTGTCCAGACACCCAGCGCTGATACGTACGCAGAGGAATGCCACACTTAACAGCAAATTCAACCTGTGATAATTCCGTACGCTGAATGCGCAATACCTCAATGGGAGATTGACTTTCCTGGGGCCGCCTGTCTTTTTTCATTAAGACAAAATGGCACGCCATAATGGCGTATGCAATCAAACGCTTGTAAGCAGCCGAACCTAAGCTGGGCTGTTTTACTCGTGTGCCTTATTCTACCGCCATCATGCAACTCTACGACTCACCACGTCCGTGGGTGATCTATCGTCGCCTGCCCAATTTTCAGCACATTGCCGTTGCTCGATTTCAACGCCGCACCGATGCCGAACAATACCTTGCCACATTGCAATATCTCATCCCCCAAAGCCCATTCCTCATGACCTTTGACACTGACAATATCCCCATGGAAAATGCCCCCCATCGCCATCGCCTACGTTACTATCTGGTAGATTCACCAACCGATACCCAGCAAGCCATTGACCGCTTACATCTGTTGGGCTACCTCGAACGCATCATCTGGAGTCAACCCATTCAACTCTCCGAAGCAGGCGTTATCATCCGGCCTGATCCGGGTGACGTCTTACGATATACCCAGCGAGAATTCATAAACCAAACCACAAGTTTTTGATACCCAAACCACCCTTATTTGGATTTCATTTAACCCTTACCAACCTGCATATCCATTAACAATCCGCTGACAGAATAATGCACATCTAACTCAGACCACTGCAACACAGAGCCCATATTTACCGCAACAACATCATGAAGCTGTTCACCCGTCGCATCCTTCAGCTCAGCAAAAAGCTCTAAGGAAAACTCAACATGACGCCCGTCCCGTAAAACAGCCTTGTAAACCCGGTGTTCCTCATCAAACTCGATAGATTTCACCAATGGTTCATCCGTAGTAAACGCCCACAACTCAAGGGGAGTCAAACGACTTTTCTCAATCGTTATGAAATCGCTTCCAGGTATCCCAACAGTCATCTAGATTATCCTCAACGAGCTTAATAGCCAGTTTGCGCCACTTAGCAGCAACGAGTTCAGAATAAGCGTCCTGCCTTAATTTTAGATGCACACCCTTCTTTGCCCAGTTCTATCTTGAGCGTCCATTCACCACCTTTGCGAACATGGGCATGAGCGGGGTTGTGATCATTTGAATAAATCAGTAAATCCATTCCGCGTAACCGGGCAATGGTGACCATTTACGTTTACTTGATCGAGACATCAGCATTGAGTAAATATCGCACATTGCCAGATGTATACCGTAAACAGTCGATTTCTTACACCAAAACCCTGTAGAAAAGTCAGTACCCCCTTCGGCTTCGCTTAAGAGAGCACTGACGGGTAGCGTTCCAGACTGGATGCTTCAACCCCAACACACAATTTTTCCTGCTTTGTATCGGCAACTCTTGAACGTAGATAAATTGGCGTGGGATATATTAATTTGCTCGACCGCCTAAATTGTCATATTTTTGGACCAACAACCATGACTCCCAATCAAGCAGCCGTCACCACTGCCATTACCGTTCTCCTATCCACCACGCCAGAAAACCGCCTAGGCCAGCTATTAAAAGTTTGCTTGGCCGCCAAAATAGATGGCAACGCCCATAGCAAAGCCCAGGAGTTATTTCACGATACCGGTAACCTGGCCCATTGGGTACAAGACGTAATTGGCAATGACGGACAATACACCCCGGACGAATGGCAGGCCCTAGGGGAAATGGATCTACTGGAGAATGTTGAAAAATTTGTTGAAGGATTATTGACTGAAGTGGAAGCACTGTAGCCATGGAGATATTGGCTGCGGCTAGCCATAATGAAGCTAAACTTTAAGCCAAAGTTGCGCTCAAGGGTGTTTTCTATGCCTCTCTTTTCATTCTCAGGCAAACGTCCCGATAATCTAGGTGTTAAGCAGGGCAAGCTCTTGGCCTGTCCCGGCACTCCTAACTGCGTCAGCAGTCAAACTGATGCTAGCGATCAGGAGCACTTTATTGAACCGATTGCCACTGATAAAGCACCTGGGGATGCGATCGCAAAACTCAAAACCATCATCGAAGGGATGGAACGCTCCCAAATCAACGAAGCCACTGACAATTATCTCTACGCTGAATTTGCCAGTAAGCTCATGGGCTTTGTCGATGACATGGAATTTTATGTCGATTCTGGTCTGATCCATGTTCGGTCAGCCGCCCGATTAGGCAAGTCAGATCTAGGTGTCAATCGCAAACGAGCCGAAACCATCCGAGAAAAATTTCAAACGGATAATTAATTCCCAGGCACCTATGGAACGCCTCTACAGGTATAGATCCTGGAATTCTCATTCTCCTAGGTGCAACAATCTGCAGATGCCTTATGAGACATCTGCAGATTGCCACCTTTTGCCCAGGGCTGGCACAAGACCAGCCCCTACCAAATTGATCATCTTAAACTAGGTGCTTTGAGACCAAACTTGGCAGCACCCAACTCTCTCATATCAAGACGAATTATGCTCAACTTGAGACTTACGTTGATCCATTTAGTCTCAAAACAAGACCAAATGGATCAACTCGCCACAGCCGACTTCCATAACTCAAAATGCAATCCTCAAAACTCAGCACTGATTAGGTAGAAATTGCATTTTCAGTCCCTTAAAGAAACACAAACCGGCTATTCGCTGACTATCATCGACGTACCGGCTTCAGACGTAGGGTACAAACTTGTACAAATTCCTGCTGATCCAAGTGTTGAAGATGTAACTTCGGTAAATAGGGTATTCTGCGGCGATTGATTAAATTTATGACCGGAGCAATTAAAGCCATACAAATTGGACTGGTCTCGTTATTATTGGTGCTCTGCTGCTGCACGGGCACAGCTTATGCCCGTGGGGGCTGTTTTGGTGCTGGCACTCCGATCTTGACTCCAGATGGCTATAAACCCATAGAACAAATCGCTATCACCGACCAGCTTGTGGGCCTAGATGTGTCTAATGGTCAGACTGAAATAGAAACCATTGGAGATATCCAAATAGCACAAACGTCTGATTATTACCTGATTAATGATGCTACTCAGGTGACCGGCTCCCATCCTTTTTATGTGCAAACAACTCAAGGCTTAGAGCTTGTCCAGGTTCACAATCTCAAAATTGGCGACCATCTTATTGGAGAGAACAATGCTTCAGTTGAGATTTCTAGCATCCAACATATTCAGGCTCCCCTCAAAATCTACAACCTGGTGGAGATTACGCCATCCCATAATTTCTATGCGGACGGTATTTTAGTTCACAACAAAGGTGGCGGTGGCGGTGTTGCTGGCAGTGGCGGTGCTTATGGAAAAGCCAACGGAGCAGTCGGTCTTGATGACAAAAACCTACCGAGGTTGATACTATCTCTATTCCTCCTAATAGCCGGTCTGATACCTTTTGCCTTCCTGAGAGAGATTTATAATTCAATTCGCTTCAGAAATAAGACGTTCACTGATGATGCTGAACTGATTGAATTTACGAAAAGCATCAATGAAAAATTCAAAAATGTTTATTCTGTTCGATATACCGAAGATAATGAGCCTTGGATAAAAATACGTCCTTCTCAGGAGGTAGCAGAGACAACATATCAAGACTTTATTGATAAGGCTGAGCTGATAGATTTAGTCTCTCAAGTGTTTGTCCAGTATCAACAAGATTGGACTAAGAAAAAGTTTGATGAAATGGCTGACTATGTAGACCAGCCATTCTACGACATGCAAAGGACAATCTTTCAGGATGCATTTGGCAATAATTTCGATATTGTCTATCAGCCAACGTTACAAACGGTGGTGCCTTTAAGCCGTAGCCAGCAAGAAGATAGCTATATTTTTAAGCTTCAAATCAACGCTGAGCTGATCAATTTTGCCCTATCATCTCAAGGCTATGTCCTAAGTGGAGCAGCCTATTCCAGATCATTTACTGAATATTGGAAGATTAAGATAGACTCGGCTAAACAATGCTCTTTGATGGATATTGAGAAGCTTTATGATTTCTCAAAAGTGCATGATTAAAATTGAGTCTCTGTTAATCCCTTGCAATTACACGCTATGCATTTTTCCAGGCTGTTACGCACTATTATCCTCGGACTGATTAACCTTTTTGGGGGGCTAATTTTGGTAGGATTCGCAGCCTGGATACATTATCGAATCAATGGCCCCTATAACCCAGGTGAGATAGCGCTTGAAGATTGGTCCCTGGCACTCGCCATATATACTGTCCCGCTGCAGTTAGGGGCAGCGATAGAGGCCATAATCATTGGTCTCTGCACCCGGTTTCGGTGGATCAAGGTTAATCACGGTCGACTCGCAGTTGGAGCATTTAGCCTGATTTCGCTTTACTTCGCAATTAGCGCAATTTGGGTAGGCATGACAAGCCGCTATAGCAATCTGTTCGGGGTTTTACTGTACGAGTTCATCATCACCCTACCCCTGTGGTTGGCTTGGGGTTTATTATTTTTGCTACCCCACCGTCAACAGCGGCGAAAAAATAGTTAACCCCCCTGGCACACAGGTAAACTCAATCGGATTTGCCTCCCATAACTCCCCGTCAACAACCAGCTTCTGCGGTGGATTTGTGGTTACCGTAAGCCGCTTGGTGCGCAGACAAATCACATCTTCCCGCTCAACTTGGGATTTAACCAGGGCAGAAGTAAACAACGTGGCCATTACATTGACCCCTTGTAATCGCGTTTGGGGCAGAGGAATCGTCACTTCCAGCAACCCATCATCGGGAATCACCTCGCCAAACCCTTGGGCTGCCACAGAGGTGGCCGGGGCGGCATTGGCCACTGTCACGGCCACCGTATCAAATTCAATGGTCTCTCCATCAATTTCAATTTTTGCCTTAAATAGCTCTTGGGAAAAAAACTGCTGTGCACCAGATAGAACATAGGCCAGGGTTCCTAGCTGATTTTTTAATTCTCGGTTGGCATTGTCTACCATCTCCGCCTCAAATCCCAAACCTGCCAGCAAAATCATTGGGATATCGTTGCAGTAGGCGGCATCTACCACCCGTGTATTCCCGGCTGCAATGGCTTCACACGCTTGCTTCATGTCAGTGGGAATCCCCATGGCTACCGAAAACGCATTGGCGGTCCCTCGCGGAATCACCCCCAGGGGAATACCGGTGTCTATGGTCACACCTGCGATCGCAGATACTGTCCCATCGCCCCCGGAGGCAATGATAAATCCGGTATCATCCTCGGTTTGGTTGGCTTGGATGGTTGAGATCGCAGCTTTTGCCTGGTCAATGGGATCCACATCCGGCTGCGTAAAAATCGTATGCAAATTAACCTGGGGTGCCAAAATCTGGCGAATTAAGGCCAAATCTCGATCTGGGTTGCCCTGTCCAGCCACTGGGTTAAAAATCAAATAGGCATCTCGCCGCTTTGCAACCGCTTGAATCGCCAGCTCAGCCGTTGCCATATTGGTGGCCAGCACAACGTTGTGTAAGGTACACACCCGCAGCAACGCCCGAATATCCGGCTCATTAGGATTGACACTGACCGGATCTAGCAAAAAAAAGACCCCTGCCACTCCACCAGACACTACCCGAGCTGCAATCTGCAATTCTCCGCCCTGGGCTCCCGCAGCCATTCGCTCCACAGGTAGCCCAGTAACCGTTTCAATTAACTGTCCTGTGGTTTCAGTCGCAATCAAATGGTATCGAGCCAACACATGCCTGTAGTTGGTTGCCAGCATTACCAGGTCATTTTTCTTGGTGTCATGGGCAATCAAAGCAAGGCAGTCGGGCATGGTGTTATCTCCCTAAGCATGGTCCTAAAGCATTTCCAAAGGATAGCTATCCGCAGGGGAAGCTGACCACTCCCACATGGAGCCAGCATAATTTTTAACCTGATAGTCCAGGGTGACTAAAACCGATGCCAGCCAGCCAGAACGAATTCCCCCCGTGCAATACACAACAATTTGGCTGTCTGGTGTAATGCCCGCATCCAGCAATTTGGCATGGATATCATCCTGGGAAAGGAGTTTGCCATCCTGCCCCAAAAACTCTTTGAAGTAGAGATTAATGGCTCCGGGTACATGGCCACCCCGTTGTTCTCCATAGGGGGTCTTACCAGCAAACTCCCGCGCTTCACGGGTATCAATCACCACAAGATTGTCGTTACCTAGCTCAGCTTTTAGCTGCTCCTGCTGAATCTCCCATGTAACATTGCGCTCAACAACAAAATCTCCAGATGGCGGTGCATTGTTCGTGCCCTGTTGTACAGATACCCCCGCATCCACCAGTGCATCAAAACCACCATCCACCATGGCCACTTGAGCATGTCCCAGCGTACGTAACATCCAAACAATTCGACCATCTTCACCCCAGCCCCCCGGTGGGTTAGCAAAAACCACCACAGGCCTGTCCTTTGAAATTCCCATTTGCTGCAGCTGCTGGGTTAGCAAGGCATCCTGCTCTAGCAGTCTGCCGCGAGTGGTTACCTGCTGCGGAGAAAATTGTCGCCAGTCGACATAAACGGCTCCCTGTAGCCTGGTGAAAGCCAGTTTGCGAGTATCCAGCAGGGTAGCCCCTTGATCAATCAGCCGTTTTGCCTCCGGTGCGCTGATAATCCACCGGTTTTCTAAAGATGCTGCTAATTCTGGCGCTGTCACAGTTGCCTTGATAGTCTCAGAAAAGAGATTATTGCGCTCAAGCGGCAAATTGTTCTTTCTCCATTGAGAAATATCACCCTCTAAATGGAAGATTGAGGTAATGCCAGCGTTCCGTAGCGTTCTTTCTGCAATCTTGACCCGTATACCCCGCTCGCAATACACCACGACCGGACCACCATGGGCGATCTCGTCAATCCGATCGCCAATCTCTTGAAAATGAATGTTAATCGCTCCCGGAATGTGACCAGCCTCATACTCCTCTGCCGTACGCACATCCAAAATTAGCGGTGCAGTGCCAGCTTCGATTTGAGCAACTAACGCTTGCTGAGAAATGGGAGCAATGGTTTCAGCCATAGCCCCACAGGCTGCCAGCTGGAGACACAGACATGCGGCCCACAAAAGTTTACGCCCTTGACGATACATCGACCCCATAGTCATGCCATAGATAAAAAATATACAATCTTATGTCGAGATTAATAGACTCACCTTAAGTCCACTTAAGATGTGCTTAATCTCGAATTGAGACCAAGATTTAACACACGTCTTTTATTATCCCATTACTTATTTATTGGCTTATCTTGCTTTAAGACTGATTTGACTCAACATAGGTCTTAACTAGAGACTTTGTGTCTCGTCTTGATTTAGTTTGATGGGTAATTTAATCGTGAATTTTGCCCCTTGTCCTAGCTGTGAGTGGCATTCTAATGAGCCTTGATGGGTTTTGGTAATAATTTGATAGCTAATGGATAGGCCCATGCCGGTGCCGGTGCCGATGGCCTTGGTGGTATAAAACGGGTCGAACAGCCGTATGAGCGATGATTCAGGAATGCCAGGACCGTTGTCACTGATCTCAATCGAGATCCAATCAGGCTCCAATATGCGGGTTGCGATCGCAATCTTAGCCATCCCCTGAGGTGGCGAACAGCGCAGCACATCAATGGCGTTACTCAGAATATGCATAAACACCTGATTTAGTTGTCCGGCATAGCATTCAATGCAGGGCAATGGACCATAGTCACGCGCGATCTCAATTCCTGGCTGACCGGGTGTAGCCGTAATTTGGCTATTGAGAATTGTCAGCGTGCTATCAATGCCTTTATGGATATCTACCCATTTAACAGCCGCCTCATCCAAACGAGAAAATGATCGTAAAGACTGAACAATCGTGATAATCCGAACTGCTCCTTCTGCCATGGATTGCATCAGGTTTGGAAAATCTTTTCGCACAAATGGCAGATCAATCTCTTCGAGAGCAGATTGGATTTCAGTAGCCGGGTCAGGATAATGCTGCTGATAGCGATCCAGCAGCATAACAATATCGTTGACATAGTCACTCGCATGTTTGAGATTGCCATAGATAAAACTAACGGGATTGTTAATTTCATGGGCAATTCCAGCCACTAATTGTCCCAAACTCGACATTTTTTCGCTTTGTATCAATTGCCATTGGGTTTGTCGCAGTTCCACCAATGTCTGCTGTAAATCCTCAGCCTGCTGCCGTAGAGAAGCTTCAGACTGTTGCAATGCCTGGGTTCTTTCCACAACGCGAACCTCCAATGTTTGGCGAGCGTCTTCCAGTTCCATGGTGTATTGTCCAGCCCAGCTGACCAACTGATTTAATGCCTCTGCCAACAGCAAGACCTCGTCCTGGGTGTGAATCGAAACGTGTAGCTGAAAATCATTCGCTTGGGTAATGCGTCGTGCAGTCAGGGTGAGCTGCTCAATGGGCCGGGCAATGGCTCGGCTAGTGATCACAGCCAGGATAATGGCTAAACCGATGGAACAGACCATACTGACCAAAATGATGATCAGTCGTAATTGCTCAGACTTTTGTAGCTGCACAATGGATTGGTGGTACTGCCGATCAGCCGTTTGTTGCAATCGCGTTAAATCTTCAGACAGTTGCTCAAAGGTGGTGGACAGTTGATTGGCATCTCGACTACTAAGGGCGATCGAAATTACTTCTAAGGCAATTCGCTTATTATCAACCCCCTCTAAATCAAACCAAAGGTACTGAATAAAGCGCTCATACTCCTGCAAATTAGTCCGATAGCCACTGATCAACAGGGTTAGCTGGGTTTCAGATGCTGTATGGGGAAGTTGCTCAATTGTCTCTAGTTGGTGACGGAGCTGACGGAGTTCTGTATTAAATTGATTGGTTTCATACTGCACCCAGATCCGGCTTTCACCGGCGATCGCAAGTAACCGCTGAGGATGCATCTGAATACTCATGTTTTGAGTATTCAGCTCATTGAGCAACTGCTTTTTACGCAGTGTATTCTCAGCTTGCTTGCGAGCAGAGAAGGCTTCATAATGCCCTCCCAGCAGACCACCGGTAGTGCCCAAAACAGCTGTTCCCAAAGCCAGGGCATATCCACAACTAATCTTTTTAGAAATACTGCGATGGATACCCAGCCGTTTACTAAAGCTAGAGACTACATGGGATAACAATGCAATCATCGACCCTAGCCCTCTCAGACTTATTCAATTGCTGAGCCCTGGCCAATAGCATAATAGCTATCTCGTAGGACTTGATAATCAGCATCAGTTACCGCCACTAATTCTGATGTTTTATACTTCTGGTTGGCTTCAGATGCTAAAAGCGCTGCTATCAATGTCTCTTGATGGTCAAGCATGTGGTTTCTCAGTTCTTCTAAATACCGTGGCCCCAGACTAGGATTGGCAACAAATACATCGGGGGGCAAATGATCACTCGCAGCAATGACTTGAATGTCAGTCCCTTCCAAACCCGGTGCTTTCACATACTCGACATAACGATCATGGGAATCACTCCAGGCATCTACCTGACCAGACTGCAGCGCTTCAAAGCCTTGGCGATTAAGCATGACCACCTGATAATCTTCAGGTGGCACTCCCGCATCTAGCAACATTTTCATCGGCATAATATGCCCTGCTGTTGACCCCTCAGTTCGCATCGCAATGGTCTTGCCTTTCAAATCACTCAGTTGATCAATGCCACTATCTACTCGGGTCATCACCATGGCCGCATACTTGGGACGAGTTATGCCAATGATGGGGATAGCCCCTGCCCGCGCCCTCAGTAGCAAATACTCAGAAGGTCCCGCCATCACAAAATCCAACTCATCGGCAAGGAGTGCTGGTGCCGCCGCAGAATAGTTTTCAACTGCAAAAAAAACAACGGGTAGCTGAAGGGTCTCTTCTAAAACTTGTCGAAATGCACCAAAGTCTCGCTCTAAAGCATCAGAACCACTTAAATCTGTCACAGCGAAGTGGAGTTTATTAGGATAATCAAACTGACTATTGGTTGTTGAGTTTGTCTTAGCTAGACCACAGCCCCCTAAAAACAACAAACTATACCCCAGAAAAAAACGACGACCTACCATAGCAGCCACAAGCAAGAAGGCTAACAGTACTGCTTGACCTGCATACAGCACCGTTTGACCTTCATATTGCCCAAACTATCCTTGGACTACGCGCTTAATTCTGAACCACTCTAAACTTTTCTTAAAACGAGATTGACCCCTAAAAATAAACCTACAAGACTTGATAAACCCAAATAAACAACAAAACAAATCTTTGCCTTAAAAAAAGTTTATATTTCTTATTTTGGACTCACAGAAAACCAAGCATTCTTATTTTAAGGATTAAGAGCAGTTGGGAAACCCTCTTGATTAACCGTAATTTATAGGGAATTTATAGGGTTAAGTGAGCATATACAAGATTTCAGGCTAATTAGTATATTCTAGGGAGATTCAGCTAATTGAGCCTCCCTAGAATATACTAATTAACGTAATTTATTTGTCAGGTATGCGCTTACGAAGCTTCTTGCTTTCGTTAAGGACATAGCTGCCATTGGAGACAATTTTAGGCAGAAAAGAAAGCTTGCTGTCCCCCTAATAATATCTACGGTTAGCTTAGCCCAATGTAAACGCCAAACTCATGTATTTATCCACCAATCTGAGACATTGTGCGGCTATAGGCTCCAGTAGTGCCAGATTCTCGCATTTTGAAATTAATCTCTGGTTTATCCGCCACTAAAGCGCCGACGCGATCACGAATAGTTTCAATGGCTTCTCCACTGCGCAAGGCATCTCGTAAATTAAGTTGACCCGTTTCATTTAACAGACAAGGCCGTAGCCAACCATCCGCAGAGAGTCTCATGCGATTGCAGCGATCGCAAAAACATTCAGACATTTGGCTAATAAATCCGAGCGTCCCTTTAGCACCTGGAATCTTAAAAACATCTGCAGGGCCATTGCCACGAATGCTTGATTCTTCTAAGCCCCAGCGATTTCGGATCTGTTGGCGAATTGTCTCAGAATCAATCCATCCCCTAGTTGTGAATAGCGCGTCATTACCAATAGGCATAAACTCAATAAATCGCACATGCCAATTCCTATCCAGGGTTAATGCGGCAAGATCTAAAATCTCGTGATCGTTGACACCCGGAATCACAACAACATTAAGTTTAAGGGGGTCAAATCCTACCTGGTGGGCCATTTGAATGCCTTGCCATACCTGTTGCCAACGCATATATTTTGATGCGGTCTCTGATGTTAAATCACGAGTAGCCGGTGGGCCCACAATTTTCTCAAATGTCTCTGGCTGCAATGAATCTAAACTGATATTGATGCGTCGTAACCCTGCATCATATAAAGGTTTAGCCAACTTCTCTAGCTTAAAAGCATTAGTCGTCAGGGCCAGATCTGTTGTCTCTGGCAAATGGGAGATCTCATCCACCAGCTGGACAATTCCTGGACGTAGCAGTGGCTCTCCTCCCGTAAGCCGAAATTTTGTGAATCCTAAGGGAATAAATACCCCCTTCAGCAAGCTCAAAATTTCCCCATGACTTAGCCAAAGCTCTCGCAATACATAATTAAGGTCGGCTCCCTCCGGCATGCAGTACACACATTGAAAATTGCAACGGTCAATCAGGCTGATACGGAGATAATCAATAGGATTCATGTGGTTTTTGAACTCAAAGCCCCCATATATCAGGGGGTTGGGAGCTGAACACGTGGGGGAAAGGTTGCCTCTATCTTAGCGGCTACGATCTTATTGAGTCGTATTGCCTGACGCAGTTGCATACATCAAATTCTGAACAAGCAATTTAGAGAATGAAGCATTAATACCGTGGTTTGCTACTCTAGTTAAAATAATTTTCCATATACGTCTGGAGCGGCACACCCTCTACCCATAATCAATGGTTATTAAATGCCAGGATTTAGCTACTCGCGTTTAATAAGCAGCTCATTAGAATACGAAAATTACACCTGCTTTCCCACCCAATAGAGCTTCAGGACCTATCCGTGACTGCACAAACTCCCGCTATTACCGATAACGTATCTACCAAACCATCTGAGTTTAACCGTCAGATGCTAATTATTCTTGACTTTGGTTCCCAATATTCTGAGCTAATTGCTCGACGCATTCGCGAAACTCAAGTTTATTCAGAAGTGCTTTCCTACCGCACTTCAGCTGAGAAAATTCGTCAGCTTAATCCTAAGGGCATTATTCTGTCCGGTGGGCCTAGTTCCGTTTATGCTGACCACGCTCCCAAGTGTGATCCTGCCATTTGGGATCTGGGGATTCCTGTACTAGGTGTGTGCTACGGCATGCAGTTGATGGTGCAACAGCTGGGGGGGCAAGTAGAGACCGCCGAACGGGGTGAATATGGCAAAGCGTCCTTGCACATTGATGATCCAACCGATTTGCTAACCAATGTGGGTGACGGTTCCACTATGTGGATGAGTCACGGTGACTCGGTCACTAGGCTGCCCCAGGGGTTTGAAGTTCTAGCCCATACGGACAATACACCCAGTGCTGCGATCGCAAATCATGACCAAGGCTTTTATGGTGTGCAGTTCCATCCAGAGGTGGTTCACTCCGTTGATGGTCAGGCCTTAATTCGTAATTTTGTATATCACATCTGCCGCTGTGAGCCCACATGGACCACGGAAGCATTTGTGGAAGAGGCCATTCGTGAAGTACGTGCCAAGGTAGGCACTAAACGGGTTTTACTGGCTCTGTCCGGAGGTGTAGATTCATCCACACTGGCATTTTTACTCCATCAGGCCATTGGCGACCAGTTAACCTGCATGTTTATTGATCAGGGCTTTATGCGTAAGGGGGAGCCTGAACGTCTGGTAGAGCTATTTGATCAGCAATTTCATATCAAAGTTGAATACGTCCAAGCTCGCACACGCTTCCTAGAGAAAATCAAGGGCATTACTGACCCAGAGGAAAAGCGGAAACGCATTGGCCACGAATTTATTCGTGTTTTTGAAGAGGAATCAAAACGCCTGGGCCCCTTTGATTATCTGGCCCAGGGTACACTATATCCCGATGTAATTGAGTCTGCAGACACTAACGTTGATCCCAAAACCGGTGAACGGGTAGCGGTCAAAATCAAGAGCCACCACAATGTGGGTGGTCTACCTAAGGATTTGCAATTTAAGCTAATCGAACCCCTGCGCAAGCTCTTCAAAGACGAGGTGCGTAATGTGGGTCGCTCCGTTGGCCTTCCCAATGAAATTGTACGTCGTCAGCCCTTCCCCGGCCCAGGTTTAGCCATTCGTATCCTGGGTGAAGTGACCGCGGAACGGCTCAATATTCTGCGGGATGCTGACTATATCGTGCGGGAAGAAATCCGTAATCGAGGACTGTATCACGACTTTTGGCAGGCGTTTGCGGTATTGCTACCGGTTCGTAGCGTTGGCGTCATGGGCGATCAGCGCACCTATGCACACCCTATTGTGTTGCGTCTTGTTAGCAGTGAAGATGGCATGACGGCTGACTGGTCTCGGCCTTCCTACAATTTGCTAGAGGTTATTTCCAACCGCATCGTCAATGAAGTGGACGGAGTTAACCGAGTGGTTTACGACATCACCTCCAAGCCCCCTGGCACCATCGAGTGGGAATAAGCTGCGCTTGAGCCGCAGGCTCTTTTCAAAACCCCGGGTGCTAGCAACCGGGGTTTTGGGTTTTTGCAGCTAAGCCGTCGCCGTCCCTTTAGGGCGTGCAAAAATCATGCGTCCCGCTGACGTTTGTAGAGCGCCAGTCACCACCACCAAAACATTATTGCCGATGTAGCCTTTCCCTGACTCCACAACCACCATGGTGCCATCATTCAAATAGCCCACACCTTGGAAATCTTCCTTTCCTTCCTTAAGAATTTTGATCTCGATATCGTCTCCGGGTAAATACGCCGGGCGAATTGCCTTAGCCAGGTCATTAATATTCAAAATGCCTACCTGCTGCACCCGTGCTACTTTGCTGAGGTTGTAGTCATTGGTAATGAGCATGGCATTCATTTCCTGGGCCAGTTTAACGAGCTTAGCGTCTACAGTTGTGATGTCTGAATAATCGGCAGGATCAACAACAACCCGGTCGGGATAAGCCGCCCGCAGACGATTCAGAATATCCAATCCCCGTCTACCCCGGGCTCGTTTTTGGTCGTTGGCAGCATCGGCAACGGCCTGTAGTTCCTGTAAAACAAATTGAGGAACAACGATCCGGCCCTCTAAAAAGCTGGTTTCTAGCAGCCCTTCAATGCGACCATCAATGATGCAGCTAGTATCCAAAATCTTTGAGGTAGCTGGTTTAAGCGTGCCTTCTGCAATCAGCATGCTCTCTACGCTGGAAGGATTGACTAAACGCAGCAATGCCCGTCCTTGAGTGTCAGCCAGATTCATCCCCGAGACTGAAAATATAATGCTGTTCATGACAGCTGCCAAGGGTTTGATGAAGTTAAACTCGCTGGGGATCGGCAACAAGAACACGGGGGCCAAAATCAAGTTGGCAATGAGTAGACCCAAAATTAAGCCAATGGCCCGAGCAAAAATGCGGTCGGGGGGCAGGGTGCGGATTTGTTTCTCGAACCGCCGATAGCTGGTCTGGGCAACAATTCCTAGGCCAGTACCAATCAGGCCTCCAAACCCGGCCATGACGGTACCGAGACCCTCAATGTTGTTAACTTGTCCTAAAACCTGAGGCGGTAGCAGGTCAACACTGTAAAAACCAACACCTGCCCCTGCAAAAATGAATGAAATTATGATTAATGCGTCTAGCATTCGAATGATGTCGCCCTTAG
The DNA here is from genome assembly GCF_032906605.1 of Leptothoe sp. LEGE 181152. NCBI lineage: Bacteria > Bacillati > Cyanobacteriota > Cyanophyceae > Nodosilineales > Cymatolegaceae > Leptothoe > Leptothoe sp. LEGE 181152. The sequence goes on along the minus strand of NZ_JASATU010000017.1, from coordinate 159,152 downwards.
GGTATATCTATTGATGTGATGATGGTGAAGCATACACCATCCCTGGGAAGGCTCAAACAACGACATTATAATCACTGATGTTCCCCACGATTGGGTTCCTCCCTGAATGCTTTTATGTTCTCCAGTGGCCCCATGCCCTTATCGGCCCCCACATCGGCCTACGTTCATATTCCGTTTTGTCGGCGTCGCTGCTTTTACTGTGACTTTCCCATTTCGGTCATTGGTAACCGAAAACGCGGAGAAACATCTAGCACCATTAGCACCTATGTCGATTGGCTATGCCAGGAGATCAAGGCTACACCCGTTTTGGGGCCTGCGCTGAAGACGGTTTTCTTTGGCGGTGGGACGCCATCGTTGCTATCTGTCGCTCAGCTTGAGCAGATTTTGCAGACTCTTGATCAGCAATTTGGCATAGCGACCGATGCAGAAACGTCCATGGAAATGGATCCGGGCACCTTTGATTTGTCCCATGTACAAGGCTACTGTGCCCGAGGTGTGAATCGCATTAGCCTCGGAGTGCAGGCATTTGACGATGGCTTGTTGGAGCGATGTGGGCGATTCCATCGCCTGGTGGATGTGCATCGAGCCGTGGATGATATGCATCAAAGTCAGGTGCCAAGTTGGAGCTTAGATCTAATTTCAGGATTGCCTTATCAAACTTTGGAGCAGTGGCAGGAGGCAGTGGAGAGGGCGATCGCAATCCGTCCCCATCACATCTCCATCTACGATCTCACCATCGAACCCCAAACCCCCTTTGGTAAGCAGTATCAGGCAGGGGAGCAACCGCTACCGACCGAAGCAGCCACCGTTGACATGTACCGGCTAGGGCAGCAGATTCTGACCAACGGGGGCTATGGGCACTACGAAATTTCTAACTATGCCAAACCGGGGCATCAATGCCGCCATAATCGCACCTACTGGGAAAATCGCCCCTTCTATGGCTTTGGTATGGGAGCCACTAGCTACACCCAGGGACAGCGTTTTGCCCGCCCCCGCACCCAAAAGACTTACCGACAGTGGCTTAACAATTATCAACAAGCCGGTGGCATTCTAGATGAACCCTCATTACCGGTCACTGAACAACTGACCGATAGTTTGATGGTAGGGTTGCGCCTGGCAGAAGGTATCGATATTAGCGCTTTTATCAACGCATTTGGTGCGGCCTTTATCGGCATGTTGAATAGTCGCTTGCACCCTTATGTAACGTCAGGTCAAGCCATATTTGAAAACAACCGCCTTCGCCTCAGCGATCCCGATGGCTTTCTCATATCGAATACGGTGCTAGCAGATCTCTTTCATGGGATTGAACAACTCACCGAAAAGTAGCGATCCCTCTTGTGGAGACGTTCCATGGAACGTCTCCACAAGAGGGATCGCCATCTAGAAAGACCTTGCCTATTTCCAAAAAACTTAAACGTTTTGTAACATTGGCAACCATATCTGCGAGCCATAATTTGCCAAAGAAAGGATTTGTCCCCTTGCAGTGATGCAGTACGATGAGTCCTTGTGAAAAAAAATCCTCCCTGCTATGCCGAAGGTACTTGTCTCCGACCCGATTGACCAAGCTGGTCTCGATATTTTGGCCCAGGTGGCCCAAGTTGATGTGAAAACCAAGCTTCCGCCTGAGGAGCTTGTTCAGATAATCTCCAACTACGATGCTTTGATGATTCGCTCGGGCACTAAGGTTACCAGCGAGGTGATTGAGGCGGCAAGTCAGCTCAAAATTATCGGTCGGGCTGGTGTGGGTGTCGATAATATCGATGTAGCTGCCGCCACCCGTCGCGGCATTGTGGTGGTCAATTCCCCCGAGGGCAACACCATTGCCGCAGCAGAACATGCCCTAGCGATGATGCTGTCGTTATCGCGCAACATTCCTGAAGCCGATAAATCAGTCAAAGAGTCTGCTTGGAATCGTAAACAGTTTACCGGCGTAGAAGTTTACAAAAAGATTCTCGGCGTGGTCGGTCTCGGTAAAATTGGCTCCCATGTGGCTACGGTTGCCCGCTCAATGGGAATGACTATTCTGGCCTACGATCCTTTCATTTCTAAGGAGCGGGCGGCTGAATTAAACTGTAGCTTAGTGGATTTAGACCTCCTTTTCCAAGAGGCCGACTACATTACTCTACACATTCCCAAAACTAAGGAAACTGCCCACTTGATCAACGCTGAAGCGCTGGCCAAGATGAAACCAACTACCCGTATTATTAACTGTGCTCGCGGCGGCATCATTGACGAGGCCGCTTTGTATGACGCCCTGAAAAATGGCGTCATTGCCGGTGCCGCTCTCGATGTTTACGAGGCGGAACCCTTAGGAGAGAGCGCTCTGCGAGAGCTTGGCAAATCTGTTGTTCTCACTCCCCACTTGGGCGCTTCCACCACCGAAGCCCAAATTAATGTGGCGGTGGATGTGGCTGAACAGATTCGCGATGTGTTGTTGGGACTCCCTGCCCGGTCGGCTGTGAACATCCCTGGCCTCCGCCCCGATGTACTAGAAAAACTGCGCCCCTATCTACAGTTGGCTGAAACCTTAGGTAACTTGGTAGGTCAGTTAGCCGGTGGACGTGTGGAGCAAGTGCAAATTCGTCTCCAGGGTGAGCTGGCAAATCAAGATAGTAAGCCCATCGTCATCGCCACTCTCAAAGGCCTATTAACAAATGCTTTGAGAGAACGGGTGAACTATGTTAATGCCTCCATTGAAGCTAAGGAACGGGGCATTAAAGTGATTGAGACTCGTGATGCGAGTATCAAGGACTTCACGGGGTCCCTTTATGTCTCTGCCCAGGGGTCCCTGGGTGAGCATTCAGTAACGGGCGTTATTCTCGGTGGCAGTGAAGTACGTATTACTGACATCAATCAGTTTCCCATCAACGTGCCTCCCACCAAGTACATGTTATTCACCCTGCACCGCGATATGCCAGGCATTATTGGCAAAATCGGGTCTTTACTAGGGAGTTTTAACGTCAATATTGCCAGCATGCAGGTGGGACGCCAGATTGTGCGCGGTGATGCCGTTATGGTGTTGAGCATTGACGATCCGCTACCCGACGGGATTCTCGAAGAGATCACAAAAGTGCCTGGCATTCGCGATGCGTATACCGTCGCCCTATAAAATGGGTTAACCATGACTGTGTTAAGGACACTCCAAGTGCTTAACACAGTTATTGCTGATTTCTATAACCCTTACGAAAGCCTTGGCAAACACTTGGTGGGAAATACAAGTTACCTGCTCCCCACTGCTTGAGGATACGATCTTCTGGCGGTTTGAAGATTGGCATGGGCGCGGCACCGCCAGCGAGCGCTGGGGGCAACAAAGCCGAGTGAAAGCCTATTTTCCACAAGAGCAGTTTTGTAATGTTGATTTGGCCGCCCTAGCCTTGCGGTTTCAGCAAGACGCTCTATGTTTGGGTATCAACGAACTACCCGATGTCACCTGGCATCTGATTGAAGATGAGGATTGGTCCAAAAGCTGGAAAAAATATTGGCACCCTCAACCGATTGGTGATCGGCTATTGATTAATCCGGCTTGGATGGATCCCCCTACTGACTCGTCGCGTTTAGTGCTCAAGCTGGACCCAGGAACCGCCTTTGGCACTGGTACCCATCCAACCACCCAGCTGTGCCTGGAAGCGCTGGAGATGCGTTTGAGCGACGCTCAACCAGTGACCCTGGCAGATATTGGCTGTGGGTCTGGCATTCTATCCATTGGCGCAATTCTGCTTGGTGCTCAACAGGTTTATGCTGTTGACACAGACCCCCTCGCTGTTAAGGCAACGGGTGAAAATCGGGCTCTCAACAGTATGGATGCGAGTCGCATTCAGGTTACCCAAGGGAGTATCGACAGCCTCAAGGTGAGTGAACCCGTCGACGGCATCTTGTGCAACATTTTGGCCGAGATCATCGTTGAGCTGATTCCGCATTTTAATGCCATTGCCAAAGAGTCCACCTGGGGGATTTTGAGCGGTGTTTTGTTGGAACAATCGAAGTGGGTGGCCGATACCCTCGAAGCGCATAATTGGACGGTAGCTACGCTCTGGCGACGTGAAGATTGGTGCTGTTTGAATATTCGGCGTCCTTAAAGAATGGAGTAATGATTATGGATAACGGGTTGTATGTGTTGAAAATTGCGATCGCATCCGCCCTACTCAGTGTCTTAATTAAATGGATAGGGCCAATGATCGCGCCTCCCGAATCCATTGCACTCATTCTTGTCTTACTTCCAACAGCTATTCTAGGCGGCTGGCTTCTGAGTCGTTGGAGCCGATAACGTCTGCCATGGCCACCATCCGCACCATCCCTGAAATTAATCAAAAAATCAACGACGGCAGCGTCACCGTATGGACCGTCGAAGAAACTAAAGTCAACGTGGCAGAACTCGGCCTAGAGGCGGCCACTAAAGCGGTGGATGTAGTCACCACCGGCACCTTTGAACCCATGGAGTCCTCCGGGGCGATTATTAATCTCGGCCATACCGATCCCCCCATTAACATCCGAGAATGTTATCTGGATGGGGTACAGGCCTATGCCGGTTTTGGTGCAGTTGATCTCTATCTTGGGGCTAGCCAAGCCGTTAGTAATAATCGTTGGGGAGATACAGCAGAAAATAACGATATCACGAGCGAACGGGGTGGAGGCCACGTCATTTCTACCTTGATTGCCGGCAAATCGGTCAATCTCCGAGCCATCGGTCAAGTCAGCGACTGTTATCCCCGCTCCACCCTAGATATCTCCATTACCCGAGATACGATCAATCAATTTTATCTGTTCAATCCCCGTAACCTTTACCAAAACTTTATTGTCGGGGTTAACAGCAGTGACCGCCCTCTACTCACCTACCTGGGTCCACTACAGCCATTTCTCGGGAATGCTGTCTATGCCAATGCCGGGGCACTTTCACCCATGCTGAACGATCCTCAAATGCAGACGATTGGCATTGGCAGTCGGTTATTTGTGGGAGGAGCCCCCGGCTACATAGCTTGGGAAGGGACTCAACACTTCCCTCTACAAAAACGATTACCTAACGGTACGCCCGTTGGCCCCTCTGCCACCGTTGCCCTGATCGGAGATGCGAAACAAATGCAACCTGAATGGGTTCGTGGTTGCTACTTTACTGGCTATGGACCGTCCCTGATGCTGGGTGTAGGTGTCCCCATACCCGTTTTAGATGAAGCTGTTTTACAGAAATGTGCCGTTGAAGATAAAGATATCCTGGCCCCAGTGATTGATTTTTCAATTCCCCGCCGGGTCCGGCCCAGTTTCGGCTTGGTCAGCTATCAGCAACTTAAATCAGGTCGTCTTACCATCAACGGGAGCCGTGTGAGAACAGCTCCCCTATCCAGCCTTTATCTTGGGCGCAAGGTTGCGACCACCCTAAAAGACTGGATTATTCAAGGTAAGTTTCAACTCAGTGAGCCGGTTGCTCCCCTACCGAGACAAACAGCCTTTCTGCCCCAGAATAACTGAGGCCAACATTGCATCGCTAGGGCATAGTTGGGGGATACAGCTGGGAAGATGCAGCCGCTTTAACCCTCTGAGCGCTCGGCGGCATCAGCCACCTCATTGCTGTTGCCCACTTTGACCACCTTAGGTGCATCTGCATTGGATTTTTCCACCCTGGCAGTATCATCCTTAACCAGATTAGGTTTAGGACTAGGACGTCCTCCACGCTTTGATGATGGAGGCCGCCGCTTACTACCGCCACCGCCACCCATTGGCTTTTTCTTAGAACGCTTTTTCGGGGGGACAGCGCCGACATAGCTACCATCAGTTAAGATCAACTGGTTTCCCTGCCGCTGCACATGCATATCCCAAAAGTAGCCAATGGTTTTAACACTAATGTTGCCATTGATCACTAGCTTAAAGGGACGTTTGGGCTGTTTTCCAGTGCGCATCTTTTGCACGATACTAACGGTGATCTCCTCTTTCCGCTCATCGAATTTGATGACCTCACCGCGAATAGAAAAGTAATCGGGCTGCACTGCATCAGCGGGTGTTTCGAGCACGTCATCCTCTTCATCGCCCAAGGTCTCTGGCTCCCATACACCGACGATTTGTACGGCAATACCAATATCATCTTGGAAAATAGTGCGTGGATAAACCACCCAGAGGTGATCTTTTTCTAAATCTAGATGCTTTTTAACCAAGCTGGTTGTGCGTCCTAAGAGCACAGCACAGGTTGTGGTGCCATCGTGGTTAACAATGTTACCCCGGTTAAACGTTTCTTCTGAGGGCTCATAGCGTCCTTTTAACAGCCCAATCGCTCTGTACTGCATGGGCTCACTAGGCGGTGCAATCGGCTGCAACCTGGGTTGAGGCGTTTCTGGCTCAGTAGGCGTATCGTCTACTGGTGGCTCAGCTACTGATGACTCAGTAGGCTCACTCTCCGTAGGCTTGGGGCCTGGCTCGGACACGATTGGCGTTGGCTCAAGGGCATCTGCTTTCTTTAAGGCAACTGCTTCAATCGTGGGTTTTTTAGGAGACTCTTCAACGGGGGCAACAGGCTTAGCTGGTCGTCTAGGTGGCTTCTTAAGAGCAGGACTATTAGAGTTAGCAGCTGCGCTAGCATCCGAATTGTGATCGGATGAAGTATTGGACATTTCAGGGGGGCGACTGTCTGCAGAACTCATTAATCTCGAAACCTCCTCAATCAGGAAAATCGGCTTACTTAACAATTTGAACAATAGTTTAGGGGGTAGCTATAAGTCGCTACAGATTTAGATATCTAACTAACATCTGACTAATTACTTATATCTGGTTTGTATCTGTATCTATCTAGAAATCATAAAAATAAAATTGACATTGAATTGCCGTTTGGTTGAACCTAACAGTTTTTAGATAAATAAACCAAGTCTATCTAGAAAAAAATAGTTGGAATCGTGACTTAAACAATTAAGTTCATGGTCGCTTTTACGTTACCATTCACAGATTTTGACAGATGTCAGCTCAATTTAAGGATATTCTGTCTGATCAAATATTTTGAACCTTGTTCCCCATGATGTGACGCACTTTAAAGATAGTTGGGGCAATTCCTAAGGAAATATTTACTATTTTTTGTTCATGATCAGTTGGAACAGTTTAAAGCGGATAGTCAGTTGTACGAACACTACCCATGGGGTGTATCAGGGGCCAAGCGGTCCTGACTCATTTGGGTTTAATATGGGCAAGTTGCTTTGAAGGAGGGGAGCCCTGTGGCTGTCAAACGCAATCGCTGGCTGATTGGCGGTATTTTATTCCTAGCTGTTGCTGCACTGTTAGCGGTCTCACTTGGACCCTTAATTCAGGCGGCATTTAATCAGAATCCTGGCTATGACAACAGTGTACCCACGGCCACGGAGACCGATCGTCGGGCCGAGTTAGAAGGTCGGGCCAACGGTTATGAATTAGTTTTGGAACGTGAACCGGATAACCAGGCGGCCCTTGAGGGACTGGTGGAAGCCCGCATTACTCTGGGGGATTTGGCGGGTGCGGCTGAGCCATTAGCTCGCCTGGCAGAATTGAATCCCCAAGAGCCGCGATATTCCGTCTTGTTAGCCCAGACTAAGCAACAGCTCAATGATTTAGAAGGGGCTGCCCAAACCTACCGCAGTGTATTGACCTCCACACCTGGCAATATGGAGGCACTACAGGGTCTGGTTGCTTTACTGGTGCAGCAGGAACGCCCCCAGGCAGCGATTGGTTTGCTGCAGGACACTCTGAAAACAGCTGAGCAGTCTAATCAGATTCAGCCCGGCACCATTGATGTGATTGCGGTCAAATTGCTTCTAGGTCAGATTTATGCTGACCAGTCCCGGTTTGAAGATGCGATCGCAACCTACGATACGGCTATCCAGGATGCTCAAACAGTCAGCGGCACACCAGACTTTCGCCCCATACTTGCCAAAGGTCTTATTCTCAGGGAAATGGGCAACGAAGATGAAGCCCAGCCTCTCTTTGAATCGGCGCTGTCCCTAGCCCCGGTTCAGTTTAAAGACCGGATCCAGCAGCTGATTAATCAACCCCCTGTTAGTGAGGCCATCGAAAATCCCCCTAGCGAAGATGTTCCTAGCCTAAATGAGGCCCCAGCTAACCAACCCGCTGAAGCCCCTCCTGAAACTGTTACACCTGAACCGGCTGAAGCCCCTGAAGCGGTTGAATCAGACGCCAATTAGCGCTTTTTGTTAAGCCGCTAATTAGGACGCCGTTTGACTGGACATTGGCTGGTTACTAAAAGCACGGTTTTGGTTGCCCTCTGATGCGATCGCATCCATTTCACTGAATTCGATATGGTTGATCAGAGTGGTGACAAAGGCAAATAGCAAAAATGGCAATGATAGGACCAGGATCAACCCAACACAAACCAGAGCATAAATAGGACGACTAGACCCCATGAGAGCCAGGGCAGTTGCCAAACTCAAAAACAGCACAATGAGCCAGACAATGATCTGCCCATAGATATCACCAAAGGTCAACGTGCAAACAAACCGGTACTTAGAGGCGTTGTTCATATTGCCAATACTCATACTCATCGAATCTATTCAGGATATCTGGCGAGTTAACTAACTTCACTATTTCTCAATACAGCTTCAAGAATTACCCGCATCTGCCCATCGCTAATGGACTATCGTTATCTGATTTTTTATAAGCCCTACGATGTCCTGAGTCAGTTCACAAATACCGATAGCCGCCACACTACACTCAAATCCTTTATTTCAGTACCGGATGTCTACCCTGTAGGTCGGCTTGACCGGGATAGTGAAGGCCTCCTATTGCTCACCGATGATGGCAAGCTACAGCATCGTCTGTGTCATCCCCGTTTCCACCATCCCCGGACCTATTTGGCCCAGGTAGAACGGATTCCTGATCATGATAGTTTGCAGCAGTTGCGCCAGGGAGTGACCATTCGCGACTATAAAACTCGACCAGCGGCAGTGACCTTGTTGACAACGCAACCCGCACTGCCTCCACGCACACCCCCGATTCGATTCCGTCAGCATATTCCAACCGCCTGGCTACAGCTCACCCTGTATGAAGGTAAAAATCGTCAGGTACGACGGATGACAGCTGCCATTGGTTTTCCGACGTTACGACTGATACGTGTGAGCATTGGCGAGCTGCATCTGGGTCAGCTACACCCCGGACAATGGCGTCACCTCACACCCCATGAACAGCGACAATTAGGGAAGTTAACAAAAGGTTGTGACCAGCCTGATTCCATGCAGATCAGGCGTTCCCGTTCGCACCGTCGCCGCCGTCGCCGCTGATTTGGTTGCGTTTATACCAACATCTGCCATGCTTATCGGCTATGCTGAACTGTATTTAACTGATAAGACTTCCCATACTAATGATTTTAAGCGCTAAGACTATTTTTAACTTTGGGAATAGTAAATTACAGTGACGTTTAACTGCGTTGCTGAGGGTAAATCTCAACTTATGTGTCAGATTTGCTTGACCACGTCCAACTAAGAATGTTGTATTTTTCCTGGGAAAACCCTAAAGTTCTGGATATGGACAAGGGTTATCTACCAGCAGCCTACGGCTCGATTCATCCCTAAAATCAGGAACGCTTTCATTTTAATAATCTGCGGTAACTGTCAACGGACGTTTTCTATCCACTGATGATCATTTGCCCATACTGCCAATTTAATAACCCTACCGAGCACAAGTTTTGCCAGTCATGTGGATCGCCATTGCAGCAATGGAGGGCCTTTATCTTTCCAGGCAAGTCTTCCATCGCTCTGGCTGTTAGTGAAATCCAGGCTCCTGAGGGTATTCAGCCCGGTGAAGACACCGATATCTGGGAACAGGTAACCGCTAATACATTAACGCCCATTGATCCAGTGACCTTGGGCACTCGCGACGCCAATGACTGGTTAGGGCCTCAGCAGCGCTATCAGTTAATTGAGGCACTACAGCTAAATGTTGACAGCGAAAAACCGTTAGAAGTTCAGGTAACCGATACAAAGCCCAATGATGTTGCGTCTTCCCTGGTAGAGCAACGGCATCAGTTTTCACTGACTGAGTTGAGACATACCAGTGAGAAAAAGCTATTTCCCTTGAGTGCCTATCCCTATTTAGCCCTGCACAGTCGCTTTTTCCCATCAATTCCCGAACTACAGGAGGCTTGGGTTGAAAGTGACCATAGCGTTTTAATTGTTGAAGATCGTCGACATTTGCCAGATTTACTGACTATTTGGAAGCAGGAAACCTTGGATCCGTTACAGCAGGTCCACAGCTTCTACGTCATGGTTGAACTGTGGGAGGCAATGTCGGTCTTTAAAGGTCAGGGCAGTTTGCTGAATATCAGCAATCTATGTATGGATGAAGACCAGATTGTGTGTTTGCGCTACATTGAGCCTGGCCCCTATCGTAATGACTATCGACTGGCGGATATGGGGCTGCTTTGGCAGTCGCTGCTCCAATCCAATGGTCAGTCGTTACCTGATTTGATTAACCTTGCGGCCCAGGTCATCGAAGGGCAGTTTGATGACATTGAAGGACTCAAAGAAGCGCTGATTGCGATTGCAGATAAATATCAATTAGGTACAGATATCTCAACCGCTATTTCTGAAACTCCGTCAGAGACAAACGTCTTAGCAGATTTGGATATTCCTGGCCTAGAAGGTCTAGATATTAACGAAGATGCCAGTATGGACAGCATCGATTCACCGACAATGGTGCTGCCAATGAAGCTAACTGGGCTAGAGGATGCTGGACAGTCCCATGTGGGTCAACAGCGAGATCACAACGAGGACAACTATTTTATTCAGTCTGCCCTCAGCCGTCAGGAAACCCTGTCTAGCCAGACGTTGGATGCCAAATGCGCCTACATTCTTTGTGATGGCATGGGGGGACACTCCGGCGGTGAAGTGGCCAGCCAGCTAGCGGTTGATAACCTGCGTGAGTATCTTGATGGCCATTGGCAGTCTGATTTACCCAATGAAGCAGAATTGCGCAATGCCATTGGCCAGACCAACCAGGTGATTTACGAGAAAAATCAATCTGAGGAACGTACAGGGAGTGCTCGCATGGGGACTACCCTGGTCATGTTACTGGTCAAAGGCACCCAGGCCGTGGCTGCCCATGTGGGCGATAGTCGCCTCTATCGCTATACCAAACGTCTTGGGTTACAACAAATTACTGTTGACCACGAAGTGGGACAGCGCGAAATCAAGCGCGGTGTAGAACCGGCCATTGCCTATGCTAGACCGGATGCGTATCAGCTGACCCAGGCCCTAGGTCCCTGTGGTGAAGATGTGCTAGATCCCAGTTTTAACTATCTGAATCTAACTGAAGACACGTTGCTGTTGCTGTGTTCCGATGGTTTAAGTGACGACAGACTATTAGAGACCCACTGCTCCACACATATTGAGCCAATTCTGAGGGGCCATAAAGGGATTGAAGAAGGTGTGGCGGATTTGATTGAACTCGCCAATGAGCAAAATGGCCATGACAATATCACAGCCTTGGTGGTGAAACTTAAGGTGAAACCCGATCTCTCCAAACTCCAATCAGTTTAGGGATTTTTATGGATTACCTTCATAGAGGCGTTCCATGGAACACCTCTACAAAAAAATGCATCTCACAAAACCTATGACAAATAGGTGTATCGGCTCAAGCTCTCTTCGTAGTTTTGTAATAATAATTGGGCCTCTGGTAGGGTGATTTGTTTTTCCCTCAGAGAGATTTCCGAACGGAGTCGAATTTGTTCCACCAGATCTTCAGAGTCGTACTGTACATAGCTTAAGACCTCCTTCATGGTATCTCCTTTGACCACGTGTTCGATGGTGTAGCCCTGGGGGGTTAGATCGATATGAACCATATTGGTATCCCCAAAGAGGTTATGGAGATTGCCCATGATCTCTTGGTACGCGCCAGTGAGAAACATCCCCAAGTAATAGGGGTTCCCTGCTTGGAGATCGTGGAGTTCTAAAACCGATTTGACATCATGTAAATCAATAAACCGATCAATCTTGCCATCACTGTCGCAGGTCAAATCCGCCAGAGTCGCCCGACAGGTAGGCTCTTCATCCAGACGATGGATGGGCATGATGGGGAAAAGCTGGTCGATTGCCCAGGTATCCGGTGCTGATTGAAAGACAGATAAATTGATGTAGTAGATGGAGGCCATCATCTTTTCTAGATCCGCTAAATCATCGGGAATGTAGCTTTCCTGACGAAGTACCTGAATGATTTTTTGACAACAGGCCCAAAAGAGATTCTCCACCCTTGCCCGCTCAGTTAAACTCAGGTAGCCAAAGTTAAAGAGACTGACAGCTTCTCCTTTAAACTGTTCAGCATCATGAAAAACCTCTTGATAGTTTTTTGAGTTGATACTTTGGTAGGCCTCATAGAACTCTTTGAGAATGGCATGATCCTCAGATGTTGGCTGGAATGGCTCCTGGGGACGTACTTCACTGCTGCCCAGCACATCAAATACCAACACCGATTGGTGGGAGGCAATGGCTCGACCACTTTCACTGATCAAGATGGGAACAGGCAGATTCTTGGAAGAGCAGGCTTCTTTAACTTCAGCAACAACATCGTTAGCATAGTTTTGAATGCTGTAGTTTTTAGAGGCTGGGACATTGGTTTTAGATCCGTTATAGTCGACACCGAGACCACCACCGACATCCAAATACTGCATATTGGCCCCAAGATTAGCCAATTCTACATAGATTTGGCAAGCTTCTCGAAGAGCGTCTTTGATAATGCTAATGGATGAGGTTTGGGACCCAATGTGAAAATGGAGGAGCTGTAAACATGGCAGCATATCCGCTGTCCGCAGTTGCTCAACCACGGTCAAAATCTCGGGAATAGTCAGACCAAACTTGGCACGATCTCCCGCTGAACCGCCCCAGCGTCCCATACCCTTTGTACAGAGCTTGGCCCGCACCCCCAACCGAGGGCGAATGGATAGCTGCTGACTCACCTCGATCACCAAGGGCAGCTCATTGAGTTGTTCTAGAACGATTATAGGAGTTTGCCCTAGCTTTTGACCCAACATGGCTGTCTCAAGATAGGCGCGATCTTTATATCCGTTGCAAACTAGCAAAGCTCCTGGTGTTTTGAGGGTGGCCAGGGCAATCATTAGTTCAGGTTTAGATCCAGCCTCTAAACCAAATTGATAGGGCTCACCAAACTTCACCAAATCTTCAACTAAATGGCGCTGTTGATTACACTTGACCGGAAAAACACCTCGATAACAACCATCGTAGCCATACTTAGTAATAGCTTTGGCAAAACAAGAATTGAGTCGTTCGATACGATCTTCAAGAATGTCAGAGAAACGAACAAGAATCGGCAGTGATAAATTGCGAGCCTGTAGGGCTTCAATCAGACTGTGTAGATCCAGAGAACCACCCCGCTCCCCCTGGGGAGAGACGATCACATGACCTGCAGAATTAATGGAAAAGTAGGGCTCTCCCCAGCCATTAATACGATAAAGTTCTTCACTGTCTTCGATGGTCCATGACACGCTCCCTGAAGAGAGTTTTGTTTCAGATGAGACACAAGGCTCAGCAGACACATTTGTTGGCTGTTGATTGATTGAAACTGGAGCTGAACTCATCAAAGTGTTTCCTTTAACAAAGATGTAATGATAGTTTAAATTTATCCCTACCCTATCTGTTCGCAATTAGACAGTCTGCATAATTTAGAAGTCTGCATAATTTAGACATTGCGATGAGATAGTTCTACGTAGATATACTCGGTTGATCCACTGGAATTAGGCATATTTGTACAAAGGAATATATTCGGTTTATGAAGACACGCACAGCCCCGATACCGGTTGGCCCTGTTCTGGGCGTTGACTCGATAATTTTACTGGTGGCAGCTATTGCTGCATTTATCTTTAGTCAAGCCGTCCATTTAGCGTTGTCATCGGAATCTATCAATCAAACGCTACAGGCTCCTCCTAGATTTTTGGTGGTGCTATCCAGCTTGAGCATTCCTGTCTTTTTTATGGCAATGGATGGCATCAATGCAGCGGGTAATCGATTAAAGCTACCGTTTGCGGGTAGCCGTAAACGGGCACAGCAGATTTATGCCCGCCGCATTCACCTGAGTCTATTGGCTTTATATTTTAATGCGATTTTAGTGGCCCTCTGCTGGTCAGCGTCGGCAATGCCGGTTATGTCTAAGGTTTATTTGGCAGCTGTATTTGCGATCGCAATTTATGCCCTGGGCCAAAGCATTCCATCCACCAAACTGAGTTTCACACTATCAGGGATTCTTTTTGTCATTGTTTTGCTGGCTACCCAAACCTTTATCATTACTAAGACCCAGGCTGAAGCTGAGCAGGCTGGTCAAGAGCTGAGACAGCGTTTAGGTGGAGATGAACCTACAGCTGACGATCAGTAAGTAGCCTGGCGCATCTAAGGCGTTCTAAGATAGCTCCACAACTGCCTGATTGTTAGCCAGAACTTCTTCGGTTAGCATGTCCTCGACAGTGACTCGCAGCAGTCGGTCCTGATCCACAGTGAAACTCAGGCGTACCCGATCTTCCCCTGGCCTCCCAGGAGGATTAAGGTTAGCAATATTGGGGGCTTTATCGTTTAACGGTTGGGCTACGGTTTGCCCCGCCTTTGTCTGGCGCGTAATCAGACGGTTGCCCTCAAAATAGACTTCGGTGCTCCCCTGTTCGCGCCCGAGTTCACCAATAATCAGTTCAATACTTGGCTGTTTTTCATTGGCAGCCCCCAACACCAATTCCACTGGTTGGGCCATGGGATAAGGCTGACCTTGAGGAATAATCGGGTGCCAACCATGGCAGTTATTGCGCCGATCCCAAAAGCGAATACCATAACCGTGATAAAGAAAGTCCGTCAGCTTTACCTGCTGTAGCTGGAGTGCGCCGGCAGAAACAGCGGTAAACGGCTTGTCACCACACACCTTGGTGCCATTAAATCGATTTTTTGCCCAGGTTTGAATCGCTGGAATTTGAGTGGTGCCCCCCACCAGCAACACCGCGTTAATATCGTCTAGTCCTATGCCCTGTCGACGCCCCTGCTGCAATACCTGATCAACTCGGGCATTAAGACGCTCAAAAAAATCCCGCTTCTGCAGCACCTGTTCAAGCTGCTCCCGTTCTAGGGTGAGATCATAGCTCTCAAATGTTTCATCATCAAAATAGCTTTCGTTGGCCTTGAGGGCATTAGATAGCTGAATCTTGAGTTGTTCTGCCAGGCGTAGGGTCAGGGGTGAAAGGGGAATTCCATACTGCTCGGACAAATGCTGGGCCACCCACTGATCAATATCGGCTCCCCCCAGATTTTCCCCTGCTTTAGCTAATACTTTAGCGGTTGACACCTGCTGGGCAGACTTGCCCATGGCCTTTTGACCCCATTTGAGAATATATCCCAACGCTTGGGAACGACCGCCGCTTAGCTGCACAATGGCCAAATCTAAGGTGCCGCCACCAAAATCGAGCACCAATACGATTTCATTGTCGGTCAGACCATAGCCTAAAGCCGCCGCCGTGGGTTCATCAATCATGCGGACGCGATTGATATCCCAGCTTTGACACAGGGTGCCTAACCAATTGCGGTAGGTCTCAAAACTGTCTACAGGAACTGTTAGAACCACCTCATCAAGGCTCTCTTCCTGCTGCTTGAGCTGGTCAATTACCTGGGTTAAAAACCAGTCTCCCACTTGTTCAAATGAGAGATTACGACCATCCAAGTCTGGCATAAAGCCTTGAATGGAGGTGCCGATACCCCGCTTAAAGTTTTTAAAACAGCGTTCCGAGCGTTCTAGACCGCGATCGCGAATAGGTTGACCAATCAGCACCTGATCCAGCTGTGCATCCTCAACGTAGAGCAAACTAGGCACTAACGCTGGACCCGATGCACGCTGAGCAATGGCATCTAAGGTGAGAACTTCGGAGGAGAGAGTCGCGGCATTCCACCGGCATAGCACCGTGTTGCTGGTGCCAAAGTCAATTGCTAATACCATCAGATTCCATTTCTAGCTTGCGATCGCAAGTCCAAACGCCCCACCAATAAATAATCCCAACAAACAAACGCTCAGGAGCGCCAGGCTACAGCGGATCCGCCCCATTCCCGCTAGTAGTCGATCGCCCACATGGGCAATTAGCAAACTACACACAGCGGTTAGCACCAAAACCCCTAAATTCACAAAGAACAGCGTCATCCCCATGGGCCCGAAGCGAATATCGTCAATATTGTTGGTGCCACCAAACCCGACTGCCACCGCCAGGGCCACCACCGATAGGGCAGTTCCCAAGCAGGTTAAAGAGCGGCATACTATGATACGAAATCCCTTTAGGGACGATAGCGCTTCCGGCCCAGCTAGAGCTAATGTCTGTATGAATGTTCCGCCAAAGGCCAATGGCCACACCCAGAAGGGGGGTGAAAAGACCGATAAAAAGATCCCCACCACCGTATGCAGGGCTGTAACTAAAGCAATTGACGGCCAAGGGGGAGTCGTAGAAGGTTGAACTCTGCCCCTGCGCCTAGGCCTCTTAAACGGAAAATTCTGATTATTTAGCGGTTGTTTACTCATTGAAACCAAAAACGATATGCCGCGCTGGTATTGATACTATAGCGAGGTGCACATAGTTCACAACTTTGGTGATCGCTGAAAGCCCCATATGCTAACAGCTATGTTCGGCACAACCCGCTAAATGCCGTCCACCGCCTGTCAGCTCAATCCACCAGGCCAAACTCCTGCATCGCTGGGATAAAATTTCGATTCTCATGGCTGGGGCGACTGAGCTTAATCAAAGCAAATCGCTGGGCCGGCGTTAACGTCCCCCAATCATCATTGGAAATCTTTAAATTATGGGTCGCAGCCTTGGTCTGCACCTGCTCAGGCACCGTTAACCCTAGCCAGGGTGGATTGATCGCCACGTCTATTTCCTTGGCTGGTTGACCGGTGTAGTCAGTTACCAGCCCTTGCAAATGCTGCCGATAAGTCAGAATATTTGCTGGCGTATCACAGGGCATGGTTACCAAGATTTGGCGTTCAGCCTGAGTAAATTGGTGCCAATGATTGAGTTTAAGCTTCACACCGCAGGTATCTAATTTCAACCGCACAATCATTGGAATACATCGCAGGGAATCAATAAATTCCTGCTCAAACTGAAAACCTTTAGATCCCATATAGTTACCTCACTTAATTTGCTCACTATTAACGGTTTTGAATAATCTAATCTGTTGCCAATCAGTCACTCAGTTAATAGAAGGCATCATCACCTAAATTGAAATGCACCATGCAATCAAGCCAAAAATCATTTCAAAGTATTGCTTTTTGTAACAATCAATCGTGACGGTAGATCCCGTCCGAGGCTTTCCTTGACGGCTCTAGAAAGTTGCGCGACACTAATCCATATAACTGGCGCAGGCACTCCCTATTTCAATACTCTGTATTAACTTTTTGTATGGAGTTTTAACTACTTTTTAGTTATTGTTTGTCTACGTTCGCCCTTTTTTTAGTGTGGCGATCGACCTAAGAGGTAAATCCCTTTGGAAACACTGGAATTTGTTATCTATCCTGATGGCCGAGTTAAAGAGCTTGTGACCGGTATTATCGGTCGCTCTTGCGCTGAAGTGACTGCTGCTGTCGAGGCTCAGTTAGGCCAGGTTTTATCCCAGGAGAACACGTCTGAGTTCTATGCCCAGGACAATCAATTAACGTCTGAACAGACTGATTCCCAGGCGAACTACAGCAGCTGGTAAGGACATTAGCTTTATTGCTGCTGAATCGGCCCAATGGCCCTATTGTCAACTTCTTAAAAACGCAAGGTTTACGATGTCGCACTTTAGCCAGATTAAAACCAAAATCCGTAATCTACCTGCTTTGCAAGCTGCTTTAACCGATATAGGCACCGACTGGAAAGCGGGTCCGCAAAAAGTACGTGGCTATCAGGGAAAGACTGAAACTGCTGAAGTAGTCATTGAGCAGGAAAATGGCTATGACCTTGGTTTTAAGCACAATGCTGATACTGGAGATTATGAGCTGGTAGCTGATATGCAGTATTGGCAACAGTCTCTATCTGTAGATGGCTTTTTGAATAAAGTTACCCAGCGCTATGCGTATCACACCGTGCTGGGTGAAACGTCCCGTCAAGGCTTCCAGGTAGCTGAGCAACAGACTACTAAGGATGGAGCCATCCGTCTAGTTCTACAGCGCTGGGCTCAAAACTAGTCTCTACGGTAATCGCTGACCAGATTAGGAGGACGACGTTGAGAGTTCCAACGTCGTCCTTGTTGCTTTAGGGCATATCCCATGCAATTGGAGTAATCATCATGACTTTGCAAAACGAACCTCCTAATGATGAACGTTCGGGGTTAGAGCCTGAACTCGGTGGATTACTTAGGGATACAGGCAATCGCAGTGGCCTAGAGCCTGAATTAGGGGGAAGTTTTCGTCAGAAGGGTGTCTACGTCGATGAGACGACATGCATTGGGTGTACCAACTGTGTGCACGTGGCCCGCAACACCTTTTACCTGGAGCCTTTGCATGGTCGGGCACGGGCAGTGCGGCAGGATGGAGATAGCGAAGAGCTGATTCAGGAGGCCATCGATACCTGTCCCGTGGACTGTATTCATTGGGTTGACTATACAAAGCTACAAAAGCTGGAAGAAGAACGACGCCATCAAGTAATTCCTGTGACGGGCTTTCCGGTTAATCAAGGTTTAATTCAACGCAAGAACCGCGTAGCGAAGAAAACTAAACCACCAAAGTCTTCGTCAGATTGAGGGTAGTTTCTATAGCGTCTGCTAACGTTCTTGAACGATCGGTTGGTCCGCGCCTGTGTAGATCAGCTCCAACTGTAGTAAGCGTCCAGGCGTTAGGTGAATGACATCTGTAGGAATGTTGAGGATTGGCGCGTTTGGGCTGATGGGTTCTAGGTTAAGGATGGTACCATCGGCAGCAATTTGGATGTGATACGTCAGTGGGTAGGTGGCATCTGCTGGCTCATAGGGGGCTAGTTGGGTTGCGATCTCTCTCAATATTTCCTCGCCATCGACTACGTTAGCAGCATGGTCGGTAGAGGGTTGAGATCGTCGTTCTATCCTGCTGGCAGCACTGAAATCAGCACTACCTAAACTTTCTTGCTCTTCAACTGTTAGAGGCGTCTCAGTAGCAGGACTTGTTTCCGCTGGCGCAGGCTGTGATGGCGGAGCCGGAGCATCTTTGATGATCGCCTCAGGAATGGTGTCAAACTCAGGGAAGGCTCGCCCGGGTGCTTGAGCAACGCCAGTCGGTGGGGCGGCATCACTCACATCAGCGCTTGGTTCTGGGGATTCTGCCGGCAGTCGAGTCACCCTGACAGATTCCAGCTCTTCTGAGTTGAGTGGTTGCTGCACCAGCTCCTGGCTTTCCTGCGCGTTAATGTCTTCGGAGCTTTCTACACTATCAGCGGCGGCACGTTCTTCTTGTGCGGGTGCTGTTAAGGGTGGAGAGCTACCTTCAGGTATGGCATTTGCCCCAGATGTGCTCTCTTCCACCGCATCGTCAAACACAGCTTCAGGGGCCTGGGTAGTGGCCACTTCGTTAAAGGCAGCCGGTCTGTAGTGAAGATAGGCCGTTGTGACACCAACAGCTACCAAGAGAGAAGCCGCTGCTGACCCTGTCCACCACTGGCGACGACGACGTGGTTGGCGACGTTGGGCAACCGCTACGGGCAAAATAACCTGACGTTGTCCACAGGCATTGAGCACTTCTGCTAAATCAAACAGCTGTAGTGTGCTGAATGCTAAATCCTTATCCAGCAGCTTGATGCTGTGGGTTTGTTGGGGCCAAGCTTGCTGACTCAGGTGAGTTTGTACATAGGTTTCAACCGCATTACTGAGGGTCATCAGCTGCAGTTGGTTGCCCACGGCCAATTGCTGTCGCTCTGGCTGTTCTGACCATAGACTAAAGCGTAGCTGACGCACCACTGGCCGATCGCTCCATTGGGATAGTGATGAAGCATGGGCCATCACCTCCAACGTGTAGTTGCCAGACTGATAGCGCTGGGTATCAATGGGTAAAACCGAGGACATGAACAGACTGAGCGCTACCGTTCTAGCTTACTAGCCTAACCCCATAGCGACCAGGATGGTTACCGTTAGAGAAACGGATCCACCCCCCTGGAGTTTGTGTGAACCATATCCAAGGGAGCCGGTATTTAATCGTCTTTAGCTTTAGCTTCGTAAGGAGGAATGATCACCCGATAGTTGGCATCATACACATCCTCATCCTCATCTGATTGTGGTTCACCAGGTTCAGGTGTCCCCGAAGATTCGGCAGGGGAATCATCACCATATAGCCAGCCTTCTTCATAGGTCCGTGGCGATGGTCGATCGGCTCCATCTGAACTGTAGTAGCTACCGCCATCATCATCCCAGCCAATGTCTGGGTCTGATTTCTGCCTGGATACGTATCGTGACGATGCCTCGTAATCATCGTCACCCCAGCCGGATTCAATATCTCGGACGGTATCGCCAACCGTATCCCGACCCATAGTATCCCGACCCATAGTATCCCCTACAGAGGTTCTCGATTGGGGAGCCGCACCAGAGGCTTGCTGTTGTCCCCAATCGTCCCACTGTTCTGGAGCTCTAAAATTTTCCCAATCATTATCATAGGGATTTTGGCGCTCAGGTTTTCGGGGTGAGGACTGAAAGCGGCCGGCTGATCCGCTGCGATACCGTTCATTGGGGGGATCATCTGCAAATCGCGTGGGGTCATGGCCAGGGGGGGGATCGCTCAATCGTTGACCGATGGGTCGATAAGTCCGTTTTTGAGGAACTAGCTGATAGATCAATAATGTGCAGGCCGTTCCCGTTGCGATCGCACCCAGCAACCAAACCG
This sequence comes from Leptothoe sp. LEGE 181152, assembly GCF_032906605.1. Taxonomy (NCBI): domain Bacteria; kingdom Bacillati; phylum Cyanobacteriota; class Cyanophyceae; order Nodosilineales; family Cymatolegaceae; genus Leptothoe; species Leptothoe sp. LEGE 181152. The sequence continues at coordinate 138,356 of NZ_JASATU010000017.1, read as the reverse complement.
AGAATGGCAAAGCCCCCACTGATGTCCCTAAAATCACTAGCCCCAATACAGGACTGAGATTTTGTACAACCAATATCACCAGAACTGCCACTATCAGTAGCAACGCCATCAGCTGAACCATCACGTCCTCCTCAAAGGTTTTGAGCCCTGAGTTTTGAATTAAAAGTTACCCCTATCACTCAAAACTAATCCTTAGCCATTCACCTGAGTCTCTTGACCGTGCCCTTTCCAGCGATTTAATTGCACACAGTCAATATCCAACTGGTCCAGAGCCCGAGCAACAACAAAATCCACCAGATCATCAATGGTCTGGGGCTGATGGTACCAGGCTGGAATCGCTGGGACAATTTTAGCGCCCGCTTCAGCCAAGGTCGTTAAATTACGTAGATGAATTAAGCTTAGGGGGGTTTCACGGGGCACCAACACTAACGGCTTACCTTCCTTGAGTTGCACATCGGCAGCTCGCTCTAGCAAGTCAGAACTTAAGCCTGCCGCCAATTTTCCGACGGTGCTCATGCTACAGGGCATAATCACCATACCCAGAGTCTTAAACGACCCGCTGGCAATGCTCGCTCCCACATTGCTCCAGGTATGGCACCGTAGAGTACCCGCCGTTGGCACCCCGGCCCGCTCTCGCCAAAACAGGGCCTGTTGATCTAAATCCCCGGGTAAACGCACCTGTTCCTCAGCCTGCCAAACCATATAAACAGCTTTGGAGGCTACTAAATCTATGGGGTAGCCTGCTGTGAGTAAATGTTTGATAGCTCGTACGGCGTAGATTAAACCAGAGGCTCCGGTTATGCCTAAAACCAGGGGACGAGATGACGGAAAAGCGGATGCGGCCTGTGCATCTTGTGGCATCACTAAGCTACTCTTCTCCGTCATCAAAGATGTCATCACCATTCATGGACTCGACATCTTTGATATCATCGTCATCGTCATCAATGGCTTCACTACCACCACCTACAGCCACTAAATCAATCTGCTGACGGTAGTAGTCTACGCTCTTCACCTGAACTTCCACCCGATCGCCTAAACGATATTGCTGGCGATTTTTACGACCCATGAGCTTTTGTTGACGAGAACGATATTCATACCAATCATCCTTAAGAGAGCTAACATGCACCAGCCCTTCTACCAGAAGTTCCTCTAATTCCACGAAGAAACCATAGGATTGAACACCTGTAATTAAGCCATGGAAAACCTCACCCGTATGGGCTTGCATAAAGGCAGCTTTTTTAAGGCCTTCTAAATCAGACTCAGCTTCCTGAGCCAGACGCTCTCGCTCCGTCAGATGGGTGGTTGTATGGGTGAAGAGTTCTTCAAACTCGTTGTGAATATCGGGTGGCAGTACGCTCCAGCTCACATTGCCATGGCTGCTGCTGCTGCGTAAATCCACCCGGTCTCTGGAACGGGTGGTCTTGCGATCTCGACCCTCATCAAACACCGCATGGAGCAACCGATGTACCAATAAATCGGGATAACGTCTAACAGGAGAAGCAAAGTGGGTGTACCCATCTTCTAACGCCAGACCAAAATGACCATCGGAATGGCTATTGTAGGAAGCTGGCTTTAAAGTCGACAACAGCAAATAGGTGAGTACTTTTTCAGCCTTAGACTGGCTAAACTGTTGAACAAATCCTAAATAATCCTTGGGTGAAACAGACTCCTCATCTTCCAGCTGTAGATTGAGTCCCATGTTATTGGCTAGCTTAATCAGCTCTTGCACATCGCCAGGGTCAGGGGTGCCATGGAGACGATAAATAGCTGGCACACCTAACTCTTTTAGATGCTTGGCCACTAGCTGATTTGCTAGCAACATACATTCAGTAACAATACGTCGCGCAGGCAACAAATCCGAAACCACCATGACTCCGAGACCACCCTCATCATCATGTTGAAATTTAGGAGAGAGATAATGGGAAAGTTCTTCTCCTGCTTCTTCAGGAAAGACATGGTCAGGTAAATTTAAGTCAAAGGAGCCACGCTGATTACGTTGTTCCTGTAGAAGTTTACTCACTTCAAACAGCTGATCAATGAGTTCAAAGCTCTCTTTGAACTTAGTCAAATCACGTTTTTTAAACGACAGGGCTTCCATCGCATCCTTGTCGTCCCGTGCCAGTATGGCCTGGGCCTGATAATAATTCAGCTGATGATCGTTACAAATGACGGAGGGTTGTACCTCATAGGCCAAAACCTCACCTTCGGACGAGAGAATGACCATAACCGAAATAGTCAGGCGCTCCTTATCTGCCAGCAGTGCACACAACGATGTGGATAACGGGGGTGGCAGCAACGGCACCGGTGAATCCGCCAAATATACGGAAGTCCCACGGCGATAGGCTTCTTGGTCAATGGGACTGTTGGATGGTACGTAGTATGAAACGTCTGCTACGTGAATTCCTAATAGCCAATTACCATCATCTAGCGGCTCCAGGGTGAGGGCATCATCAATCACCTGGGCACCATCCGCATCAATACTGACGGTGGGCTGGTCACGCAGGTCAATGCGTTTTTTGATATCAGCTTTGCGCACCCGATTGGGCAGCGCTTTAGCCGCCATCATGACTTCCTCAGGAAACGCTCGGGGCAGATCGTGTTTACAGTAAACAATATCGATATCAGCTGCCGCTTCGGCATCGCTACCCAAAATTTGAGCCACTTTACCTTGGGGTAAATATTGCCCAATGGGATAACGCAAAATCTCTACATGAACCAGGTGGTCTATGGCTGACTGCAAATCTGATTGATTTAATTCGTCGTTATCTTGATTTTTGAGATCGAGCTGAAATAGCAATCGATCGTCTAGAGGCACCGCTTGTAGACGATCACCCTCTTCAGGCTCTTTAATTCGCGCCAGCACGGAAGAATTTGCTCGCTCCAAAATCAATTGCACTTCGCCTTCAGGACTCCGACGTCGATTGCCTTCCTTGGTCACCTTCACCAAGACTCGATCCCCATTCCAAGCATGGTGAAGATGGGCTTCTCTTACATAGATATCGTCGGCTTCTTCCTCATCTTGAATAGCGAAACAAAACCCCTTACTAGAACAGCGCAGCTTACCTTCAATCACCCCATCTTGATGAATACGGCGGTATTTGCCACGCTCCTTTTCCAGTACACCAATGCGTTCCAATGCGTCTAGGGCAATGCCCAGATCCTTAACCTGGTCGTCGTCAGCACAATTGAGCTTTTTTTCGAGGGTCTTAGTCGTAACGAGCTTATCGTTTGAGAAATTAGCCAGCAGGGAAGCAATTGAAAAATTCATGTAGCGATGAATCCTACGCATTAGTTGAGACATGCCACTGGTTTCTTGGCCAGAGACTGGGCATAGAACGCGTTGCTTCCTAAGAAACCTCCAAAAGCTGCATCCTTCACAACACCCAAACGCCAATGACAAACGTTGCCCTGAAGAACGTTAGTATGACGACCAGACCATCTAGCAACCAGCAAATTTACAAGGTACGAGGGCACTCCCCCAAGACGCATCCCTGAAAAATCACTCCGAACTACCGCTATACAGTATGGTATGCCATCTAAATCGTACCTATTCGAGCACGCTCAAGAAAATTAGCATATGAACGGTATAAGTTTTCCTTAAAGTGACCATTATGTCAAATATGTTTCAAATAATTTATTTATTTTGGCAAGAGACTTAGCGATAGGGGGTGGGGGAGTAGGCAATAGGGGGAATGCTCCTGACCTCTTCGCCATTCAGGAAACTCTACTTCCCAACCCCTATTCTCATGCACTCAGGCATCAAAATAAATTAACTTCCAATTTTTGGATGTACAGACATTCCATGGACCGTCTCTTCACCATTTATTTTTGGAAGTATTTATGGCTTACTCCTAATGTCGTTCTCCAGTGACCACAAACACGACTCGCCGACCAATATTTGTTGCGTGGTCGGCAATGCGTTCTAGATAACGAATAACCAAGACTAACAGGACTGTGGGCTCAACATTACTAGCAGCGGTAGGAGATTGAACTAAAAGATCAAAGAGACGTTCGTAGTCATCATCGACAACGTCATCCTTTTCTTTAATTTCTCGGCCAGCGTCTACATCAAGCTCTGACAGCGATAATAAACTCAAGGCAACCATTGAGCGACACCGATCCAACATCACCTGAATCTGCTCTATAGCGTCGTGGGGAGGATAGGGAAATAGTTTTAGGGATACCTCACCAATATCCTTGGCATAGTCACCGATGCGTTCTAAATCTCGAATCATTTGCATCAACGCACTGACCAGACGCACATCCCTGGTAACAGGGGATTCTAGAGTGATCAGGTTGATACAATCTACTTCAATTTGTCGGTAGAGATAGTCAACTTGTTTATCGTGCTTCTTCAGGTTTTTTGCGGCATCAATGTTGCGATCGCATAGTGCTTCCCTGGCCAACAAGCAAGAACTTTCCACTAAAGCCCCCATACGCAGCACATCCCTCTGAAGCCTGGTCAACTTAAGATCTAAAGCTGAACGAAATGTTGGAGACACATTCAGGGGTTGCTCGATATTGTTTGATACAGTCGGATTAATGCTTTCGACGTCAGAGGAGGCTGTATTCATCGCTTAATACAAAAGTAACTGCACTGAAGGCAGTTCTTAAACGGTTGATTTTATTCAATGGTGATGTCTAGTAGTGATAGCGCATTCGTTATTGATAGGGGTGTTGTCAAAGCTACATTCTAATTCAGGCAAATCACTATTTTTAAGATAGTTTGAGAAGTTTATGAAGCCTGTCAATGTATGACTAATTTCTAGCACCACCCGATAGGGTGTAACACCCGCCCGCTCACCGTATATAAACATCGATATATAAACAGCTATGAAGCTTTATAAAGTGCTTATCTTCATACAGATAGCTCCCTTGACAGTTACAAATCTCTTGTTAGTCAAGGCTTAGCACAGAATACGTTTGATAATCAGTTGTTAAAGACTGTAACAGATTAACTGCGAAGCGTCTGATTGCGCCAATTTTAGTCAACAATTCTCTAAGAGCATAGTAGTTAATATTTAGTAAGGAACTTGGCACTCTATGGCTTTATCTGACACTCAAATCATCATCGCTTTGCTGATTGCTTTAATTCCCGGTGTTTTGGCCCTTCGTCTTGGCACCGAACTCTATAAGTAGAAGCACGTCAGAAGTACGTCTGACTGATTTCAAGCGGCCCTGCAAGTCATTTGCTTTGGGCCTTAGTGTTTTGCTTTGGGCCATAGATTGAAGCACCAGTTTCCTTCTGAGCCTTGTGGGCGTAATAACCAATCCTTTAGAGCAATGTTTATAGTGGCCTCGGGCAGACTATGCCTGGGGCTATTTTGTAGGGCGTTCCCTGACAATCAAAGGAAAATTATCGCAAAAAGATGAATTTGTGGTGCAAATGAAACAATAGCCCCATAATATGGTCAAGCTGAACAACGTGCTGGGGATGTATATCAATGACTCGACGGGCAAAACCAATGGTTATCAGGGGCAAAGCTCGCCAATCGCTGGTTTTGGAGTCTACGGTAAAGCTCACCGTCAATATTCTGCTGGCAGTGGTTGCCACATCTACCATTGCTAAGTTGTTTCCCTACTATCGTCAGCAAAAAGTTGAGCTAGAGCAACTCAACCACTCTATTCTCTCTTTAGAGAGAGAACATGCGGGTATATGGCAGGACTTTAGCCATAATTTTGATCCGGAACAATCGAGCCGCATCATGCGCGAACAAAGTGGCCAAGAGGATCCTAGCCGACACTCAATTGTTCTGATCGATCCTCTCCAAAATTCTCAGCCATCATCTCCCTAACGGCTATCTTCAGCAATCTAGGAAATAACGCACTACAATCTATGGGCAGTCAATTGACAGTCAATAGGCGGAATCCGTGGTTGCCAACGTTAATCCATTTTCTTTTCCATCCAATTCGGACGCCAGTCAAGCAGCCAGTCAGACCATAGACCAGAAACTGGCGGAATTTCAGTTTGACAGCGTCGATGCAGCTCTGGCAGATTTGGCTGCAGGTAAAGCGATTGTTGTCGTCGATGATGAGAATCGCGAAAACGAGGGGGATGTGGTTTGTGCAGCTCAGTTTGCCACCCCCGATATGATCAATTTTATGGCTGTTGAAGCTCGGGGTTTGATTTGCCTTGCCATGACGGGCGATCGCCTGGATGAGCTCGATCTGCCATTGATGGTCAGTGGCAATGGGTTTGAAGATGAAAATGAGCAAACGGCTTTTACCATCAGCATTGACGCTAGTTTGAGCTGGGGCGTAACCACAGGTATTTCGGCAGAAGATCGGGCGCGTACCATTCAAGTTGCCATCAATCCAGAGGCCAAGCCTCAAGATTTACGCCGACCGGGACATATTTTTCCCCTGCGAGCTAAAGAAGGCGGCGTCCTCAAGCGGGCAGGCCACACAGAAGCTGGGGTGGATTTATCCAAACTGGCAAGACTTTACCCTGCAAGCGTTATCTGTGAGATTCAGAACGCTGACGGGTCCATGGCACGACTGCCAGAACTAATTGATTATGCTAAAAACCATAGCCTGAAACTGATTAGCATTGCCGATTTAATTAGCTATCGTCTGCGTCACGAACGGTTGGTTAAGCGAGAAGCGGTGGCTGATTTACCCACCCAGTTTGGGAAGTTTCAAATCTATGCCTATCGTAATTTGCTGGATAATTCCGAGCATGTGGCCATTGTTAAGGGCAACCCAGACACCTTTGGGACTCAACCTGTCATGGTGCGGGTCCATTCAGAATGCTTGACGGGGGATGCTCTGGGTTCGTTGCGGTGTGACTGTCAGCTACAGCTACAGACAGCGTTGAAAATGATTGAGAATGCAGAGACCGGTATTGTGGTCTATCTGCGTCAAGAAGGGCGGGGTATTGGTTTAGTCAATAAGCTCAAGGCCTATTCTTTGCAGGATATGGGCTTTGACACCGTTGAGGCCAATGAAAAATTGGGACTACCTGCGGATCAGCGGAATTACGGCATTGGTGCTCAAATCTTGAACGATCTTGGGGTCCATCAGTTTAAGTTGATTACTAACAATCCCCGTAAGATTGCCGGTCTTAAGGGCTATGGCCTAGAGATGGTGGACCGGCTGCCATTGCTGATCGAGGCCAACACGTACAACTTAGACTATCTTTCTACGAAGGCTCAAAAATTAGGCCATTTGCTTCTACGGTCGTATTTAGGGACCCTGGCTCTCCACTGGGCACAACCGTTGCCCTCAGCTGAGCGCCATGAAAAAGTAAATTCTCTGCGGCAGCTAGCCCATAATTCAGGTCTGCTGTTGCAGGAAGAGGCTCGTTCCATTGCGGTTTCACTGTTTAGTCCCCAAGCCCTGATTATTAACCTGGGACTGGCGGAACCGGTGGTTAGCAACTGGTATCAACAGCCTGATCATCAATATCGTGGTGCGATCGCAACCTTACTGGAACAGCTCATTCAGTGGTCCGATCTAGAAGAGCTAGACCTGCTTATTGCCAATGGCAGTGACCCATTCACCACACTGCAGGTAGGGTTAGATCGACAGATATTTAGTTGGCAGTCCCCCGATGTCATTGGTGAACAGCTCAGCACGCAAAGGATCTACAGCTTTTCTCGCCACAGCGTTAATGATTAAAGATGCAGAGGCGTTCCATGGAACGCCTCTGCATCTTTGTGGATCGTCTCAACCGTTTTATTGATGTGGCTGCGTCGCTAGAGCGTGCGTCGCTAAGGCGTACGTCGCCTAAGGCATGCGTCGCCCCAATTGGGGCACCCGTGGTACCGGGGAAGACACCGTAGAAAGCTGCTGGCGACGTTTGGCAGCAGCCACTTCTGGCACCAGGGCAGATACCGCTTCAGCAAATTGTGGATCCCTTGCGGTACCCATCAAATCAGGGTTTCTGGTTAAGGTACTACGTTCATCGGAGGACAGGTCTACTTGAATATCAGGGGTAATGCCTCGACTACTGATATCGGTACCATTGGGTGTAAAGTAATGGGCCACAGTGACAGCCACTCCAGACCCATCAGAAAGACCGTGCAAAGATTGAACCAGGGCTTTACCAAATGTGGGACTGCCTACCACAATGGCACGATCATTATCCCCCAGTGCTCCGGTGACAATTTCACTGGAGCTGGCCGATTCTCCATTGACTAAAACCGCCAAAGGTAACTCAGTCAGATGAGTTCGGTTTGCCGAAATTGCTTCACTGTCGCCGCTGCGATCCACGGTGCGCACAATGGGGCCACGCCGCAACCACATACGAGAAATATCAATACTCGCCTGTAGCAGGCCACCGGGATTATCCCGCAGGTCTAACACAAACGCCTCGGCTCCCTGCTCACTCAGCTCAGCAATAGCCGCTTGCATCTGTTCTGCAGCATGGGCATTGAACTCATCCAGACGAATGTAGCCCACATTGATATTGTTCTGATTTTCTAGCTTGGCATTAACCGTTTGGATTTCTACTCGAGCCCGAGAAAGCACCAATGTCTGAGATTCGCTATTGCGTTCGATGGTCAGCGTAACCTGGGTGTCTGCATCTCCTCGCAGCAGTTGGGACGTCCGCTCTGCACTCAGCAGGTCGGTGGCCCGTCCATCTATCACTAAAATGTGATCTCCAACCTTCAGCCCTGCTTGCTCAGCTGGGGAACCTGCCACAACATCAGTAACCACGATGGCCCCAGCCTCGTTATCACGATTCAAGCGGATACCAATGCCAGAGACCTCACCAGAAGTTTGCTCAGTGAGCTCAGCATATTGATTAGGGCTTAGGAAACGCGTGTAGGGATCATCCAGGCGGCGTAGGGCCCGACGTAACTCTGTGTAAGCGGCTTGGCGTGACGTGTAGTTTTGTCCTAGCAGCTCCTGACGAACCTCAACCCAATCGGTGCGATTAAAGGAATCGTCAACGTACTCGCGATATACAATCTGCCACGCTTCGTCAAGAATCGTCTTAGGTCCATCCGTAAATGCCGCCTCAGCTGGAAATGAGGTAAAAAATGCGGGTGCTAGAATAACTGTTGCGATCGCGCCAGTCGACCGAAGTAACTCTAATGTGGTTTTCATTGAAACAGTTGCGGCAGGGGGTAATGAGATGTTTGCAAGCAATGTAAGAATCTAAACGGAGGAGTAGATTAGCCCAGGATCAAAATGAACGCTAACAAAAATAAATTTTCAAATTATGCAGCTACAAATTTGCAATATTAACGTAAAGTAACCAACCGTTTAGAATCAGCCCCTTACGTACTGAGTTTTTCAGCATAAATACTGGACTTAAATCTAGCGCACGAAACAGGTCAATTACGTAAAACTGCAGTATCTTTATTCAAACCTTACTTTTGTTATGGGCAGAAACAGTGATATCTGAAAGGTTTTGCTAAAGATTTTAACTAGACCAATCAAATTATCTAAATACTACGTCCTCAAAGACTCATAGTCCATCTACAGAGTATGCTTTGGACCGGGGAATTACAGGAGTATATTTACTGAAGCCTGCAGCGAGAGCTATCTACTATGTCAAAGGCCAAGACGTTAAAACGACGTTTAAGGCACGTCGGACTGGGATTATTAGTGGCAGTTACGATTGCTACATTGATTGCCTTCAGTAGTCTATGGCCAGCCAGCCAGCGCCCCACAGATGCTTACCTGGTTTTAGGCGGTAGCATTCGCCGAGAAATGTACATGGCTCAGCTAGCTAGTACCTTTTCAACCGAGATACCCATTTTGGTATCTGCCGGTTCTGCTGACCCCTGCATTCGTTTGCTATTTGAGCAAGCAACGGCGTCTCTAAATCAGGTTTGGCTAGAGAACTGTGCTGAGTCTACCTTTGGTAATTTTGTTTATTCTGTCCCTATTCTAGAGCGCTGGGGAGCTCGTCATGTCACTCTAGTTACCTCTGGCAGCCACACATTTCGAGCTGTCACCCTGGCCCGTATTTTGTTTGGAGCCCAGGGAATTTGGGTCGAGCCCCTGATTGTGGATGAAATTGGCATCCCTGGCAATCAAGAAACGACGCTGAAAAGTACCCTTGATATCAGCCGCAGTTTGCTGTGGGGATTCGTCGCTCAAGTCCATAGGCCTACCTGCCATCGGTTAACCCCTCTGACCGCAGTGAACTTAGAGCAGTGGCGGCAAAAGGGGTTTAAGTGTGAGCATCAGGCGGGGATTGAGGGAAGTTGAAGGAATTTTGAGTTTTTTTATTGGTTATTGGTTATTAGTGAGTTGCTTTTTAAGGGGTACGCACTAGTAAACGCCTAAGACCTAATATCCAATACCTAAGACCTAATAACTCTCCACCACACCTGAATATAAGTAATAGTCCTTAATCTTCACCCCAAACCGCTGTACTGGAATTGTCGCTACTTGTTCCCAGTTAGACGCTAGCGTCAGCGGTCCTGCACCAAAGGGATGCCAGTCGTCGGCTACAACCAGGGCCGATTGGCCAATCAAAGCTCGTTTGCTAGCCCAAACATCAAACTGATCGATGCGATCAGATATGGCTAAAACACGATCGTCATTAAGCGCATAGGCCAGGGCAGAGGCAGAGCGGTAGTCGGTCGTCAACAATAAATTGTGCTGGGGGGCATAGTCTTCGACAACCGCTGCTACCTGGTGCCATCCAAACGACATACGCCCATCGGGATCGCCGTCTGGGCCAAATAGAGCAGTTACTGGTAACAGACAATAGTTAATCACCAGTAGCCAGGCGACAACTACTCCTAAAATTTGCATGCCATTGAGCCAGTCTCGATGACGCAGGATTTCAAGATTCGTATCAAGGAAAAAGGTGGGGACTAGCGGTATCAATAGCAGGTAGGCCAAAATATTCCAGTAGTAGAGCGCAGTGGAAAACAGCCCCACTAAGGAAAGCGTTCCTGTTGATGTGAGGAATAATCCTAAGGCTATGATGCGATAGGTAGGAGAATTTAAGGGACGTTTGCGCATCACAGACCGTACCATGGCCCAAACTAAAGGGGGTGATAAAATCAGCGCCGCTGTTAGCCAAAAAAACAAAACGGCATCGGCCCGCAACGTGGGACCACCGCCACTGTCAACGCTGCGGGTGAGGTAATACTGAAACGACAGCCAGTCGTTTTGAAAATTCCAAATTAAAATCGGTAGGCTGAAAAGAGATGCGATCGCAACTGCCCCGTACAGTCGCCCATCCCGCAAAAGCCAGCGGAGTTTGGGCTGACTGACAATCGTACCCAGAACCGTTATGCCCACAAATACAGCCGTATATTTACACAAACCGGCCAACCCTAAGGCAGCAGCTCCTCCATAGAGATATCTGCTGTTGCCCTGCCCCGTTAACCACACCCCATCTAAAAATCGTACAAACCAGTAGGCCGATAGTAGAGAGAATGCAATTAGCCACTGATCGTGCCAGGCCAATGTTAAAAATAAAAAATAAAGCGGACTACTCCAACAGCACAGGATGGTAACAACCCATGGGGTATAGAAGCGTCTGCCATAGATATAACGAGTAATTTGATAATAAGCCCAGAAAAATAACCCATTACTTAGCACTGTGGGTAGCCGCAACACAAATTGGGAATGTCCTAAATAAGAAAAAAGCCCCTGCACCCAGGCATGGAACGGTGGATGGTCGTAGTAGGACCAATCTAAACGCTGACCCCACAGCCAGTAGTAAGCCTCATCGGGATTGGGAAACGCCGTCAGCCAATAAACAATATGGGCTAGTAACATTAGCCACAGCCAGGGGGCTTTCAAAAGCCAGGGGGCTTTCAAAAGCCAGGGTGCCTTCAAAATAGGATGGGACTGCAGTGAGCCTTTTAATTTAAAACTCAAAATACCCTCCGGGAAGCCACTGAAGCGCTTACTCAAATGTGCGCACCAGAATATTCTAGGGCACCTGTCCTCCCTTACTCTTCTTTGCTATGGTCTCACACTCGATTTTACGGGTCGTTCCTAGGGTTCCACCCCATCATCCGCCGCTTCAATATCAATGCCCCAATCCCGCAGGGCTTCGTCTCCGTCGTCAATCAGCTCCTCAGACTCGAACTGGGGTGAAATTACCAGCTCTGAACGTTCTTCTGGATCGCTCCACAGGGTTGGGGTATAGATAATTACAGGTAATTCTGCACCCTTTAATCCACGGATGATGCGCTCTGGGGTTTTGGGAAAGGTAACAAACAGCGGATAGGGCTGCTCTGAGCCCTCATTCATCAGATGTTCATGCCGTGCTGGCATGAGCCATTCATAGTTTTCCGACAGCAATATCTGGGTTTGTCGCCACCGAGATAACAGTTCCGAAAAATCTTCATCTGGACGGTGAATAAAAAGAAGCACATCCACACCAGTTTTGATTTTCCATTCAGGGTCACACATGAGGATGGCCAAATCGCAGGGTAACGTGACCACCTCTCGGCGTTTATTCAAGGGGCCGACGGGACTCTCAATAGCGCGTCGAATACTAATATTAGGTAAGGGAATCGTGACAATGCTTTCCTGGGGGCGGCGCATGCTGGGCAACATTTCTAGATAGGGGCGATACTGCTTGAGCATGGCTAATGCCCCTCGGTAGTTGCTGCACCTTGCAAGCAGATTTTCATAGTCGCCCTGCTGAATAGCCATGGTTGATTGAACGCTGATCAAACAAATTCATTCTAGCTTTCCCAACTGGCTACCCACCATTGTCGGGAATTATTGTAGGGGTGTCCCATGGGACACCCCTACAATAATTCCGTAGATCTCTCTGCTAACGCTGAGCGCTCACCCCGGGTTAGCAAAATATGACCCGCTAAAGGCTCATGCTTGAACCGCTCTACCACATAAGCTAAACCATTACTAGCGGCATCCACATAGGGATTGTCGATTTGTGCTGTGTCACCCGTCAAAACAATTTTGGTGCCCTCTCCTGCACGGGTCAAAATAGTCTTAACTTCGTGGGGAGTCAGATTTTGAGCCTCATCAACAATCAAAAACTGTTTCGGTAACGTTCGTCCGCGAATGTAGGTCAATGCTTCGATTTGCAATAGGCCCATTTCCATGAGTTCTTCATGTCCCCTGCGCCAATGGGCGGGTTGACCAACCGGATCTTGAGTGCCAAAAATTAGATCAAAGTTATCGTACAACGGCTGCATCCAAGGCGTCAGTTTCTCGTTAATATCCCCAGGCAAATAACCAATATCTCGTCCCATGGGTACCACTGGGCGAGATATTAACAACCGACTGTAGGATCTCTCCTCCGATACTTTTTGAACACCTGCCGCAATGGCCAACAGAGTTTTACCCGTACCGGCTTTACCTACTAAAGTAACCAGAGGGATAGTGTCATTTAGTAACAAGTTTAATGCAAACTTTTGTTCTCGGTTACGGGGATGTACTTGAGAGATTCCGGCATAGGGCACTTTTGGCAAGGGAACAATACGTCCTGATTCCCCTTCCACCATGGCCAGTGCAGTGTGGGCTGGATTGTTAACATCCACAAGGGTGAGAGACTGGTTAGGATAGAACTTGCCATCTAATTCCAACGTTCCACCACGAAACAGTTGGCTCAGTTGTTCTGCATCAACCAGTAGCTCCCCTGTCCCAGAATACAGATCGTCAATATCAATTTTGTCGGTTTCATAATCTTCGGCAGCCAGACCTAAGGTATCGGCTTTAATGCGAAGGTTGGCATCTTTACTGACCAAAACCACAGGGCATTGACAGGTTTGTTTGTGCTCTAGGGCAACGGCTAAGATCTCATTGTCGGCCTTATCGCCTTCAAGTTCTAGGGGCAATGAAGAGAGAGTTTCTTGATGACACAAAGAGACCTTGAGAGTACCGTCCCCTTCCAAAAAGATCCCTTCAGTAAGGCTACCCTGCCCGCGCAGTTTGTCTAAGGTACGAGACACTTGACGAGCATTACGGCCAGTTTCATCCAGGGACTTTTTAAACCGATCGAGTTCTTCAACGATGGCAATGGGTAAGATGACGTCGTTTTCCTCGAAACGATAGATGGCTTTAGGATCGTGCAACAGCACATTAGTATCGAGGACAAACGTCTTTTTCATAAATAAGAATCACCCTTGAAGTTCCTTAAAATCCAGATTGGACAGGAACTTCGTTACAACTAAATGACATCAGAAATATATGTACTATTATCTATTAAACTGCATCGGTTTGAGTAGCAAACTACCGTAAAAATGACTTTAATATTTCCCTCACATTTAGCCCTTGACTTAGACTAGTGTCCCCAATAAGGGAATGCTCTAACGGCTATAGCGACGATCAGCAACACCTGAATTTAGCCGTTATCAGGCGTTATCCTTCTGAGTTCCTGATGGACACTGGTTCCTACCTGCAGGGCTTCGTTGAGAAGTTGAGCATAGTCTCCAGCCATCTCTGAGGCCTGGAGGGACTGTAGGCTGGAGAGATTAGTCTCAATGCTGGCAAATAGTTCATGGCGACGCGCTATAAATCGCTGGTGTTTGCGCATAATCTTATCGCTCGTAAGTCCGCACACTAGACTCTCGCGGGTAAGGTGTAATGCTTCTTTGACAGCATCGGGATTATCTAATGCCAAACGTCTAGATGTGCGATCGGCCTGACGTAATTCTTCTAAAATTTCAACGGCCTTAATCATTTCGTTAAAGCGATCCACCTCATCCAGTAGGTGGCTGAGCACCTTAAGTTGCCGGCCTTTGTAAATGCCATAACTGCCATGGGCAAGGGTAGTGGCGATCGCACCCACCACACCAATACCCATAAACACAACCACCGCCTGCTGGGCCACATTGCGGCCCAGCACTAAACACACCGGCAACCAGAGCACCAGCGCCACAGCCAGCACCAGCCCTTGATTTATCAACCAGGCCCAGCGTAACCGTGGCCGCCGAAAGACTGACAAGCGGGTCCCCCACCCCATGGATAAATCGCTAATATCCAGCCCCGTCAGCTCGTCCAAATCACGATTTGTAATCCGCAAACTATCCAGATTCACGTCGCTCATGTCTGTCTCCGATCCTGTAGAAACGTTCCACAGAACGTCTCTACAGACCTAATAGGGACCCCAGACTTGTCAAAATCTGAGCGTAGAAGTTCCCCTCAATTTCGGGTCGAAATATCTGAAACGGTTCATTAGGGGCACCGAAAAAGGGACGCAGCGTCCATCCTAATTGTGAACCGACCAACGCATACAAACCTAGCCAACCTAACAATAAACGGTTGCGCAGCTGACTACCTGCTGCATCTTCGCCCACCACCTGGCGCATCCCCTGATAAAACAGACGCACGCCAATCACACCGGTTAGGCCCATCACTGCCACATTGAGTAGCAAAAAGAAGTTATACCCTTGAATTGAAATCAAAAAGAATAAGACCACGGGGGCAAAGCTGAACAGCAGCACGCTAATCACAGCCACTGTGGTCATTAGCATGGCACTATATTGGCGAAAATTTAACTTAGAGCCAAAGAGAATATCAAAGAAATAAAGTGTGGGAAGACAAATGGCTAAGGTAATCAGGTACAAAGCGGGTAGTTTAACCGCCGATGCCATCATCTGTAGCCAGCTGCTGGATGAACCAATGATGGCTCCATACACCCCAAAGAATATACAGCTGACGACCAGCAACGAAAAGATTTTACGCTCCAGTTTGACATCACGCCGAATATCCTCAAGAAACTGATTGCGATCGCGCAATAACTGAATCAAGACAGCAAAATGCTTCATATGATGCTCACCGGAATAACGTCAGAAATACTCCCAGCCAAAGCTACAAAGCACTCACTAAAAATTTCGAACGGGTCCGGTGTTTAAAAATAAAGCGTCAGCATTGTTAGCAACGCTGACGCTTTGTCAAACAAATTTATTAACGGGCTTTAGCAGGGAGAATGCCATCCGTTGAACAATCTCAATGGCCTACTCTCCAATCACGGTGATTGCCCGCACTCCGTACTGGAGCTATCACCTATGACCCTTGAGCCTTGAGCTGTTCAATTTCTTGACGAATGGCCGATAATTGCTCAGTCAACGCCTTAATTTCAGCCTGAATACCGCTGTCTGTCACAGGCTTAGCCACTGTATTGACAGTAGCATTGCTAGCAGAAGACGGGGCAAAGGGATTAGGGAACTGATCGTTAAAGTTACTACTAACGCTATCAACAAACTCACGCGCTTCTTTCTCGGTGACCGCGCCTTTTACTTCTAACTCATCGGTGAGCCGATTAAAATCTGTACCAATATCAGAAAATTTGTTAGCAGACGCCTGAGGATCTTGAATAGCCTCGACTGCAGACGCTGCTGCCCCTAGAGAAACCCGAAAACTTTTTTGAATAAACTCAGTAAAAGTATCAAAATTCATGACTCAAGTCGATCTAAACGCCTAATCACCGCGAGCATACATTATAAACACCATTGAACGGACTTACTCTGGTCAGATACATAGCTCAATACCCCGCTGTTGGCCCTAGAGGCCAAGACATTGCCGAGCCATCCAACCAATCTGCTCTCCAATCTGAACTCGGTACCAACCGCGCCCTGCTTCCCCCAGCAATGTCACCTGCCTGCCATTTCTGTAGGTTCCAATCACACGGTATTGAATGCCCCCTTGACTGCGCAAATTACAGGCATTGTAAGGAGCTGGAGCTTGGATCACCCGTACTTGCTGCGCTTGCCCAGGGCTTCCTAGTATCAAAGAAGCCATTGGTATCAGCATTAATCCGCTCCATCGCAGTCTTTTCAGAGAAATAGACCTTGGAGAGAGTTGAGTCCCTAATTTAGTAGTCATTTGCTAATAAAGCCTTCACGAGGTTTCCATAGCAGCTCTTTATATTTAATTCTAACCAGAAAAATTTATGCTTCAACAATTAAGCGAATGATACATATTTTTCTAAAGTATTAATAAATAAGTCACGCTGTTAAAGGTGTGAGCAGGGCTGTTAAGCCAAGAAGATTACGCTGTTAGAATCAATGTGATTCCAAATACAAACAATTAGGACTACGTATGCGCTCATATCTTGTCGCGGTTGTAGATGGTGCCCAAGCTCGTTTTTTTACCCTTAACGGAACTGAGTTTTCTGATCAGGGACAATCAGGCCCCCATTTAACCGAGCACAGTAGCCTGAATAATGCCGAAAAGCCCATAACCACCAAAGGGCCTAGCAACAATCTAATTGGGCGGAAACACCACGGCAATCGCCACGAAAAAACAACACAGTTTACAGAAACCAATCGCCGCTTTGCCAGTAAGGTTTTACAGCACATTGGCAGCATGGCCCAAAGCTTCTCTGGCTATGACCTCGTATTGGTAGCAGAGCCTCATATTTTAGGAACGTTACGTGAGTCTGTTCAAAACTATGTGCCAGGAACAATGACCATTAACGAGTTATCCAAAGATCTCTGCCGTTTAAATGCCCATGAACTCCACAAATATCTGACCAGCAAACAGATGTTGCCTGGTCCCAAACGCATGGCTAGTCAATAAAAACAGCTCCATGCCAAGTCTTTAAAGTATTCGATCAATTTGAATCATTATTTTCCCTGTGGATGATCCTTTTTAAGATCTACTGTCCATGAGGGTTTGACAGTTACAGGCGACACATTTTATTGCCAGCGACATGGCAATAAATAGTTACACTTGTTATTGTAAAGACAATGTGTGCAAAATCCCTTTACAGGGCTTAACCATGCTTAGAGTATTTAGCATGTCACGAATGTCGCCCGTTGTTTGGTATGGAAGGAATGATAGACGCCTTTAAGGCTGTCCAAAAATACAGTCTGCTACAGCGTCTAATGCTGGTTGTTGCTATTGGGCATCGATCAGCTAGCTATTCACGCAACGCATACCCCTCAATTTTCTGTCAGTAGCCTATATTACTGACAGAAAATTGTTGATTTAAAGCTGTTGTTAATGAGGTTTTTTATGCTGATGGAATCCTGTCCCTGCTGTGGCGTTCAATTACTACGTCATGCTAGTAAATCTGGCTCTTTTTTACGCTGTGGCAGCTGTCGATTTGAAATTCCTGAAGAACTCCCATCCGTCACTGATAAAACATCTGAGTCTGCTGGTAGTCTACTGGACAAACTAGAGGCTGGTTTACTGGATAGTTTGGATGCTGAAACAGCAACAGCATCGTAGCTACCCGTAAACATTGCAGGTTTGATTTTTCTGTAAAACCGTGATTTAAAGTCTGAGACCAAAAGCTGTGATCGATGCTTTAAGTAAGATCACAGCTTTGTTTTAGGCATTTAAAGGATGTTGTATTCTGAAATAAGTGGCGTAGTTGCCTGAACTCCCTGGCTGTAACTGATTTGCTATGTCTCAATCCGAGTATGTTCTAGCTCAGCAAACTCTTGATGTACTCACAAATTTAAGCTATCGCGATCGCAATCTTACCCACTATCTAGATCAATTAGCCCAGGGAGTTCAGAGTATTTTAGGGACAGACTGGGCTGTGGTCACCCTTTGTTGGGATAATTCAGAACGAATTCTGGCCAGTACCCTTGACTTAAACGACGATCCAGAAGCCGTGTATGAGTTGCATGGCACCCTAACGGACAAAGTGGTGAAAACGGGATGTCCGCTGACGGTGGAAAACTTTATTGTCGATCGCAGCCATGGTGAAGGACCGGAGGGATATTCTGCCTATTTGGGCGTCCCACTGCGGACGGTGACGGGTAAGACCATTGGTACAATTTGTAGCTTTAGCCAACAACCACGACCGTTTTCTAACGAGCTCATCAGTATGGCAGAGCTTTTTGCTGAGCGAGCGGCAACGGCCATTGATAATCATCAACTATGGCAACAACAACAGAAATTTAACGAAGCGCTAGAAGCAGAAGTGATCAAACGGACCCAGGAGCTGCGTGCAGCCCAGTCTAAACTGATGACAATCAATGCTGAATTAGAGCAACGGGTGCTCCAGCGTACGGCGGAACTGACAGAGCTGAATGCTCAGCTTAAAGACAGTGAAGAGCACTTACGCCGAATTTTCGATGCTTCAAACGACGCTATTTTTGTCATTGATCCCACTAGCGATCGCGTTTTGGAAGCGAACCCTCAAGCCACGCAACTACTTGGTTACAGCCACCAAGAACTACTGGAGAGTGTTCACATTTCCAGTATTCATCCCCAAGAGATGCCACAATTTTTGGCCTTTGCCGAATCGGTGTTGCAAACAGGTCAAGGCTGGACGGATCAGCTCACTTGTCTGACCAAATCTGGTATCACCGTACCCGCAGAAATTTCTGCCTCGACGATAGAGTATGCCGAGCGGATATGTGTGGTGGCGATTGTCAGGGATATTCGCGATCGCAAACGTGCCGAACAGGCCCTGGCGGCGTTGGCAGAAGTGGGGGAATTGGCCTCTATGATTGTTCATGAGGTGCGTAATCCCCTCACCACGGTCAAGATGGGGTTAGGTGCCCTGCGTAACGCTGATCTCTCCGAGAGAAATGCAATGCGTCTGAACCTGGCCGCTGCAGAAGCTGAGCGTTTAGAGTCCCTGTTAAACGAGATTTTACTCTATGCCAAACCACAAAAATTGCAAACTACCCATGTCAATCTAACTGAGTTAACGACTGAGGTGTTAGACACCCTCAGGGTTCAACCCATTGCAACAGGTCGATCGATGGTGTTAAAAACCACTGACCAACAGGTAATCATCCAGGGGGATGCAGACAAGTTGAAACAGGTGTTGATCAACTTGGTGAGTAATGCTTGTGAAGCAATTGAGCCAGGCAGTGCGGTGACTTGCTATTTGGAGACAGAGCCCGGTCAGGTGTGTTTACGTATTCACAATGGCGGCGAGCTAATTCCGCCAGATGTGTTGCCCAAGTTGACCAAGCCATTTTTTACGACAAAATCTACAGGTACAGGATTGGGTTTAGCGATTGTAAAACGGATTGTGGAGGCCCATGGGGGGTATTTTACGATTGAGTCGACGGCGGCAACAGGGACGGTGATATCGGTGGTGTTTAGGATGGCTGAAACTAATTAACTCTTGATAAGGGTCCTTTAAAGCTACAGGTTACAAGCATAGTTATCGCCCATCGCTACTGATAAAAATGCTCAATCTAGCCGAATCTACTACAAAGCGAAGCTACTCTCTACTCTGATAATGATGATGTTTGGGCCCAGTGTAGACAGACACTGATCAGACGGTTGTGCGATCGCACCCTTTAACCATCATCAAACTAACTCAGAACTGCACTGTCTTTAATAACCTCGTTCTAACCAATAGGAATCCATTAGTTGGACGATTTAGACGCATTTATATAAATAAGCTAAGCCAGGAACTATATGTAGCAAACTGTAGCAAACTTGTGAGCTACGAAACATTGAAACAAATACTACCAACTAAGTCTTCCCTGGATTGTTTTATCCTCTTTTAGAGAAATCTTCTGGCTCGATTTGCCAAAGCCGCTCTAGCTGTCTTAATTGATGCAACCGTTGAGACTCAGTATTTTGGACCCAACGATATAATTCAGTTGGAGTCTCAATGGTGTCAAAGAAATAATTACTCGACGGCTCAGATAAATTCCTAGAAGCAGAGTTTGACTCAGAAAAAATAACCTGGAGCATTTCAGACTCAATGTGCTTTAGATCACCCGAGGAAAACATCATAGGATAAGCAGTAGCTATCGTAAACTTTGGACAAAACTTAGAACTCATGATGGTTTAATCTATCTGCACAGTGCAACAAATTCACTGTTGCAGTCATCCTTGACATAAACAATCCGGAAAAGTTCATGTTTATTCAGTTTTCATCAACAGTTTATTCAGATTAATTTTTATCAATGACAGCGTAAAAAGCTTGTGGATTGACTTTGAGCTTTATTTGCAAAGGATAAATATTAACAAAACGTGACTCTTAACACGCCGTTTAGCATTTCACTACTTAGAACACCAACCAGTGTCGCAGACAGCACAAATTAGGTCTGTATCAAAGAGCCTGCTACCAAATTGTCAAACGGAATAGCAGCAAACATTAGATTGCACAATGACTTATTTCTTTAAGCTGTATGATACTTGTCACTATGCGCCACGCTATCAATGGTTAGGGCTCTAACGACAGCTCTAGTTGAATATTGCAACGCTCATAGGGAGACGCTGGACCAACAATCTTTTGAAATCCCAGTTTCTGATAAAGGCTAATGGCTGGTTTTAATGTGGTATTGCTTTCTATATAAAGCGTTTTCGCACCTAATTCATGACCTTTACGGATGGCCGCTTGACCTAATGACCAACCAATACCTCTACCTTGCATATCTGCTGCAACAGCCATTTTAGACAGCTCGTAGCGAGTATCATCTATTTTTACCAGAGAGCAGGTACCGACAATTTTGTTCTCATATCGAGCCATGTAAATGTGCCCCCCTGGTGCCAATATTTTTTGATCAGGATGTTCTAGATACTGGCGATCTGACTCTTCGACGGTAAAGTAATACTCAATCCAGGTGTAGTTTAGCTGCTTAAAGTCGTCGTGAAACTCTGGCCTGTAGTCAATAATCTCAATTTGCTGCTGCTCACGTAGCTTACGGGCATCTCGCACACGCACAAGAAAGTTCTTTTCATCTAGCAAAAATTCAACCTCTTCCAAGGCTTTCCAGAGATTGAATTGGGTTTCTGAAAGTAAAGATTCAACGGCCTGAGCAACATCACTATATTGCTTATCTATCTTGGGGATTAACTGCCTGCCTGTTTCAGATAAGCGAACAATAGTTACCCTGGCGTCTTTTTGGCTTTTATCGGTAATCACTAACTCTTTTTTCTTCATTTCTTTGACAATCTGGCTCACTGATGGGTGAGAATGACCAATGGTTTGAGCGATCTCCGTAATGGAAGCACCTGGCTGATGGGAAAGCACATAAAAAACAGGAAACCATTTGGGATCAAGATCCACATCGTATAGAGCATAGACTTCGGTAGCATCCTCCAGCAGCTTTTCCCCTAAGCGGCGGAGACGACTTCCCAAGGCCATTTTGCCCACCTGCTGATAAAAATTCATAACCTCGAAGGTAATTACGTAATTGATTACATAATAATGTAGAGCCATTTTCTGATATCGACTTACAAATTTCCAGTTAAGGTTTTGTAATCTATTGCTTATGGGAAAATGGCTATTCACCGGGATGTAGCATCAAGGAAAATGCTGATATGCTGGACGATGCACGGTTAGTCTGGGACTTACAACGGGCCACTCAAATTGCTCAGGGATTTTCTAGTTCCCTTGATCAAGAGGACATTGCCCGCGTAGCCACAGAGGGTTTAATAGAGCAGTTTAACTGTGCCTTTGCGCGAATTTGGTTGGTTGAGCCCGATCGTAAACTGTTGCGACTGGTGGCATCCTCGGGGCTGTATACGCGCACAGACGGTTCGTTTAGCCGTATCCCCATGGGGGAATTAAAAATTGGCAAAATTGCGCAAAATCGTGTCGCTCTCTTGAGCAACCACTTAGCCGAGGAATCCTGGATTCGATATCCTGAATGGGCGATCGCTAATGCTATTACTAGCTTTGCTGGCTATCCTTTAGCCAATGCTGACAAGGTGATTGGCGTATTGGCCGTCTTTGGCCATCATCCCATGGGGGCAGAATTTTTAGAAGTTTTGTTGGGGTTTTGTACCACATTAACGGTGGCGTTAGAGATGGCCTCACTACATCAAAAAGAAACTCACCCTTCCTCTGTAACTCTTCCAGTAAATCCCCTTGCCGAGTTTTCACTCTCTGATAGCCTTGCGCAGACACTGGGACCGATAAAGTTGACAGTTTTAGGAACAGAGCGCGCCCTCGATTTGTCCCAAACTCAACTATTCCTAAAGGTTGCTGAAATTCTTAAAACCCTCGATTGTACCTACTGTCGTTTAACCTATGACATCAAGTCGGTAGCCTTAGAGGCAATAGTGACAACCACATCTTTGATGTACCAGGAACAAGAAGCTTGGGAAGCTTTAGTATTTGGGAATTTAACCTCAATTGCTACCTATTTTGGTGGCATCCTTAAGATCAATGCCGAATCTGGCATTAATGCTCTGCACATATCCCTGGCATTTCCAGCGGTAGCAAGTATTCCAGAAGTATCACTGAACATTCAATGTCGCTTACCACTTTTGCAAACCGGCTTTACTCAACTGGCACATTTGGCCGGGATCACAGTACAGATGACTCAGGAACGTCATATTCCTTTGTTAACGGATCAGGTTGATTTAGTCGGTAGTTGCGATCGCATCATTTGGCTTCATCACAATGCCAACATCAGACCGGATGGGGTCAATGCCCAAGTCACACTTTCCACCACAGCCAACCAACTACGAGTTGCTGTAGAAGCAGTCATAAAAGGAGAGGAATGGGGTCTTGGCAACAAGGGTAGTCAACCACAACTGCGGCTTTCCAATCGAGAACAAGAGGTGATTGGATTACTGACCCAGGGATTTCGAGATCGCGACATTGCAGAGCAGCTCCACATTAGCGACAGTACCGTCAAGTTTCATATCAACAATATCTTAGCTAAAGTCAAAGCCAAAACCCGATTGCAGGCACTGTATCAGTTAATAAATACCCATGGACTTAATTTGTGAGAGCCGTCAGTCATCTCTTTTCTCCTTAAACAGCCTGCAACCTATCCAGCCCAATACGATTGCAAAAGGGCCCAAAGCGTTCACCGGGTTTGCGATTGGCTTGAAAATAACGAAATATCGGTTCTAAAAAAGTTTCTAAGTTTTCAATCTGTAGGCTTGGGCCATAGGGTTGGGCTAATGCTGTTCCATCAGGAGTTCCGCCTAGCCAAACCTGATAGCTGCCAGGTCCCTTGCCCACTAGACCTAATTCCGCTAAATAGGGACGGACACAGCCATTGGGACAGCCTGTCATACGAATGATCAGGGGTTCATCTGCCAGATCTAGCGTTTCTAGTAATTGATTAATTCGCTGCAAAATCGCTGGAAATACTCGTTCTGATTCAGTGATGGCTAAACCACAGGTGGGGAATGCTGGACACGCCATACCATAGCGAATCAGGCCATTGAGT
Organism: Leptothoe sp. LEGE 181152; assembly: GCF_032906605.1. Lineage (NCBI taxonomy): Bacteria > Bacillati > Cyanobacteriota > Cyanophyceae > Nodosilineales > Cymatolegaceae > Leptothoe > Leptothoe sp. LEGE 181152. The sequence goes on along the minus strand of NZ_JASATU010000017.1, from coordinate 114,393 downwards.
TGATCTGGATGACTAGTCAAACCGTGTTTTTCTAAAATTGTTTCAATGACATGGCGCTGAGATCGCTGAATATCGCAGAGGAGAACATTATGGTGAGGGGTCAACCGCAAGGGGACGTTAAACTGTCCTACAATTTCCCGCAAAGCCGTTTTTAACCTCAGGCTACCCTGATCTTGAATCCGTCCATTCTCAACTAAGAGGCCGAGAAATAGATTGCCATTTCCTTGCTCGTGCCAGCCAAGAAAGTCTTGGTATTGCCAGGGAGGAAGGTCCTTAAATGGTTGTAAAGGTTTGCCAAAATAGCCTTCGACCTTAGTCTTAAACGTATCGATGCCCCAATCGTGGATCAGGTATTTCATTCTGGCATGGAGCCGATTCGTGCGATCGCCATAGTCTCGTTGTAGTGCACCAATGGCTCTAAGTAAGGAGTAAATGTCATCCTTATGGACATAGCCCAGGGGATCAGACAGACGAGCAAACGTTTCTTCTTTATTATGGGTACGCCCCATGCCTCCACCGGTTAGGACATTAAATCCCTCCAGCTCACCATTTTGATCAGTTATGACAACTAGACTAATATCGTGGGTATACACATCAACAGAGTTATCCCCTGGTACGGTCACGCAGCACTTAAACTTTCTGGGTAAATAGTGAGGACCGTAGAAAGGTTCAGTGATGTTAGAGCTGCCGTTATTATTTAAAACTTGTTGTCGAGCTGCATTTGGGTTGAGATCTTCTTCAGCGCTGATTGCCTTGTCGCCATCTAGCCAAATCTCATAGTATGCCCCTGTTTGTGGCGTGAATAAATTAGCCACATTATTGGCATATTCCCAAGCATATTGATAGTCTGAGCGCTGTGTAAACGGAGCGGGAGGGGCCATCACATTGCGATTCAGATCACCACATGCCCCCAGGGTTGAGCCCATATTGTTGATAATATCAGCAATGACAGTTTTCAAGTCTTGCTTGAGTACCCCATGCATTTGAAAGGCTTGACGGCTTGTTGCTCTCAGGGTTTGATTACCGTAACTCTCTGATAAATGATCTAACGTTAAATAGAGCTGCGGGGGCACAATTCCACCGGGCGTTCGTGTGCGCAGCATCAGTTGATAGTCTTTTCCTTGCCCTTTGACTCGGTTATCACGGTTATCCTGTTGATAAGAACCATGAAACTTGAGAATTTGCTGGGCAGCTTCACTAAAATGGTTCGTATCTTGTAATAATTCTGTTGCTAAGGGTTCGCGCAAAAAATTACTATTTGCCTTTATCTTTTCTATTTTCGAGAGTTTTCTCTGAGAGGTTCCTTTAGAGGATTTTTGAGCGCCCATCTTCTTCTAGACCGAGAAACAATAGTTCAGATATGGTCATATCCAAACCGAATTCTGTTACAGCTTAAGCGTACTGAAGTAGGCACCGTAACCCTATATTTTAGGAGTATTGAGAACGGTTTTAAAGCGAGACTGGTTGTGAATTTCAATATTGTCCACAGTCTATGCAGACCAGGACGTCAAGTAATCGAGCTTAAGCAAACAGCGGCCATATACAACAGGGTTACTATTAATTTTGCCAGGGTTTCACCCCTGAATTATGGGTAATTTTCAGCCAGTGACGGTTTATACCTATGGATTTCGCCAGGGCAAATATTTGTTGTTAATGCCAGGTGACCCAGGTTGACTTTAATGACTATGATCGTCAAATACCCATAGGTGCCGTACAATCATCTTGACAGCACCTCCATAGAAGGAGGCTTAGATAGAGGATGTTTGGATAGAGGAGGCTTAGATAGAGGAGGCTTAGACAGAGGCACCGACAGTAAACATTAACCATAGAGCATTAGCCTGATTTATGATTGAAAGCCTGATACCAACCGTTTCAGAAGTGGCCCAGTATCAGAAACAGATGTTTATGGATGAAAACATTGTCTTTAAGACTAAAACAGACAAGTTTGACATTGTTTCTGACGTGGATATGAGATCGCAACGCATCCTCTTAGCAGCCATTGAAAAAGACTTTCCCGCCTCTGGTATCGTGGCTGAAGAAATCGGACAGGATAAACCATCCCAAGATGGCACCTGGTTTTTGGTAGATCCCCTAGATGGTACCGCCAACTTTAAGGCAGGCATTCCTCTATGGGCCATTTCCATTGGCTTTGTGAAAGATGGTGCCATCAGCAGTGGAATTATCTCATTGCCATTTACAAGGGAACTCTTTTTTAGCCAGGACAGTGTGCCGATTATGAAACCGTTAAAGACCTTAGCTTCAGCTGAGTTCTACGGTATCGACAGCACGTTTGAAAATCAACCCTTGCATGGATTAACGCTCAAACGTCGACAGTTAGGGGCGGCTGTGCCTACGTTGATGTGGTGCTGTGATTCTCGCCATCGTCAACGCCCACGGTTAGACTTTGCCTTGATGGGTAAGGGCTCTTTTTGGGATGTCTGTGGTGCGATCGCATTTCTTAAGCAGAAAGGTGGAGCCCTGATTGATGCCACCGGGCAAGACTTTACCGAGTGCTCAGATGTATTTCAGACATTGGGGGGGCTGCAAAAACTTCGCACCTACAACTTTCGATATGTCGCCAGTGCTAACAAACATGTTGCCCAGGAGATATATCAGCGTTATTTAAAGACCTAAAAGGACAGTCCCATGCAGAAAGATACGCCCTATTACGCCTCCAGACTATTGGTGTTCTCATTTCTCATCAGTTCTCACATGAGGGTTGAATAGTAGGGTGTTCTCCACTTAATCGTGTTTTTACCGCAGGCTCACCATCTCAGCAATGGCTTTTGAAAAACTCTGTTTTAGCTTGTCCGGGTTTCTCATAAAATAAAGAGACTGAATGCGATTATCAACAATCTCAATGGCCACAACAGTTTCGATAGTGTTGTCACGGGTGTAAACCAGGCCAGGTTGGCCATTGATCTGAGCCAGCTCAACCTCATATTCCCAGCCAAGTTTTTGAGCCCGACGGTAGATTGCCCGTAGGAATCCGGCCACCTTAGCTGCACCGTGCAGCGGCTTCAGACAAGCCACAACCTGACCACCACCATCGGACCAAAGCGTAATGTCTTTAGCCAGTAGGTCGAGTAGTCCCTGGACGTCACCCTGCTGAGAGGCCTGCATAAATTTATAGGTGAGCTGTTCTTGCTGCTGAAGCGAGGTCTGGAAGCGTGGCCGCTGATCAGCCAGGTGCTGACGTGCCCGTCGAAAAATTTGACGACAAGTGGCTGCTTTTTTCTCGACAATCTGGCCAATCTCGTTGTAATCATAGCCAAAGGCTTCCCGTAGCAAAAAAACAGCCCGCTCCAATGGTGATAGTCGCTCTAGTAAAACCAAAAAGGCCATGGTTAGAGAGTCTGCCAACTCAGCCACTGTCATGGGGTCAGTAGCTGAGTTGGTAGTGGATTCAGTGACGATCGGTTCAGGCAGCCACGACCCGATATAATGTTCTCGCTGGACACGGGCAGAGCGTAGCCGGTCAATACACAAGCGAGTAATGATTGTAGTCAGATAGGCTTGGGTCGATTTGATGGATTGCTCAGATGCCTGTTGCCATCGGAGAAAGGTGTCTTGCACCATGTCTTCGGCATCCGTGACGCTGCCAAGCATGCGATATGCGATCGCAAACAAAAGCGAACGATATTGATTAAACACGTCAAGTCGATCGATGGGGTCGTTTTTGGCTACGGTAATCATGGTCACCTTATCCTATGCTGCTTGAACTTGATAGCTGCCGGGTAAAATCTGGGTTGTAATGCTAAGGCGATTCCAAGCATTGATTGCAACAATCGCCATCAGCAGGTTGGCGATTTGCTCAGGTGTAAAGTGGCGGTTTACCTCTTCATATACTGCATCAGTCACACCATTTTCTCCAATCAAGGTGACGGCTTCGGTCAGGGCCAAGGCCGCGCGTTCTTGAGGTGTAAAAAAGGGCGTTTCTTGCCATGCACTGAGGGCATAGAGTCGCTGCTCTGTCTCACCCGCATGTCTGGCATCTTTAGTGTGCATATCAATGCAGAAAGCACAGCCGTTAATTTGGGATGCTCGGGTTTTCACCAATTCCACCAGGGAGTTGTCCAGGCCACTTTTGCGAACATAGTTTTCTACTTCCATCATGGCTCGGAAGGCAGCGGGGGCCACTTTTTGAAATTCAAATCGTGTCGTCATGGGGAATATTCCTATCAAAGGTCTTCATTAGAGAAGACGAGATGGGAACTAGAAATGTGACAGGTACTCTATAATCTGCTGGGAAGTTTTGGATGGGAATACCGACAAATTTTAGGCCTGTGGTAACTTTACTTATCCATTTGCCGTTAATAGTGTGAATTATGCCCCCTTTACTGTGAAAATTGGCTAGGCTGAGGTTATTCAAACTAGCTTGGGCTAGATCCTTAGGCAAAGGAGTAGGGGAAGAGAATGCGTTGGAATCTCAGTACCAAGCTTGTCGTTGCTTATTCCGGTCTGCTTGCTTTGATGGCAGGTGCTTTATCTGTAGGAATTTATTGGCAGCTACAGCGATCTCAACGGGCAGAATTACAAGATCGGTTACTGGGAACCGTTAGCTTAGCTGCCCTACAGATTGATAGTGCTTATCAATCTGTCAATGATCAGCCTAAAGATACTGACTCTGACCCTATTGTTAATCAGAAAATATTGCAAGATATTCAAGCCTCGGAGCCCAGGATTGTTCGTCTTTACATCGTGCAACTTCGCAATGGCCACTACAGCGTTACCTCAGACTATCGTCCTGGGGGAAATCGTCTTCCCCAGTCTCCGACCCTAGTCGGAGATGTGTGTTCTGACTTACCCCATCTTTTACAACAGCAGACTAAGATTCAAGCACCGATTACTGAAACAACTATCCGTACCAATCGAGAAGGCATAGCCGTTTTACATGGATATGCCCCAATTCAAAGTCAGCTAAGGCGTTCTGATAGCATCCTGGTAATTGAAATGGATGCAACGTCTGTCGGTCAAAACACGGTGCGTGTTTTTATCATTGCAGGGGGCATTTTGGGCGTTATGTGGTTGATTGCCCTACCTTTACTGGGGTGGTTAGCGCGGTCATTAGTGGTTCAGCCCAACTTACATTCCAACCACGGAATTCTCCAACTACAGGCAGCCTTTAAGGAATTACAAAATTACTCTCAAAATCTAGAGCACACAGTAAAAGAGCGCACTAAAGAACTCTCTGAGTCTCAAAATTTGCTCTATTTGGTGATCAATAACCTACCCCAATCAATTTTTTGGAAAGATCGAGAAAATATCTATCTAGGATGCAATCAAAGTTTTGCTGAGGTAGCTGGTCTAGAGCCTGGGGAAATCATCGGAAAGACTGACTATGATATGCCTTGGGCCAAGGAAGAAGCCGGTTTTTACATTGAGTGCGATCGCAGAATCAGAGAGTCTAAGGAACCTGAGTTTGGCATTATCGAACCGATGTCTAACGGCAAGGGTAAACAGGGCTGGTTAGAAACCAATAAAATCCCCCTTCAGAATTTAGACGGGGAAGTCATGGGGGTCATTGGCATTTTCCAAGATATTACCCACTACAAAGAAGCTGAGGACGCGGCCCACCAGGCTAACCGCACCAAGACTGAATTTTTAGCTAACATGAGCCATGAGTTACGCACACCTCTTAATGCCATCTTAGGTATGGCAGATGGGTTGCAGGAGCAAGTGTTTGGCTCTATCAATGAGAAACAACATAAGGCCCTGGGCACTATCGAGAGCAGTGGTAAACATCTCCTAGAACTGATTAACGACATTCTTGACCTATCCAAAATTGAATCTGGCCATGTCGCTCTAGATTGTCATCCCACTGCCATTGCCCCTCTCTGCAACTCTAGCCTTGCTTTTATTAAAGAGCGAGCTTTGAGAAAACAGATCCATCTCAAAACCGAACTACCGCATAAGTCTCCCCTGTTGTTTATTGACGAACGACGGATTCGCCAGGTTTTGATTAACTTGCTCGATAACGCAGTTAAGTTTACTCCTGATGGTGGGTGTATCACATTAATGGTTAAGTCAGGTCCACCCTTACCTATATCGACACAAGACAGCTATAAAGTGGCCAACAGCTTAAAAATTTCCGTTATTGACACCGGTATTGGCATTATTCCTGAAAATATTCCAAAACTATTTCAACCATTTATTCAAATCGACAGTGCCCTCAATCGCCAATACAATGGCACCGGCTTAGGGCTTTCCTTAGTCAAGCGGATTGTTAAGCTGCACGGTGGCGAAGTCAAGGTCACGAGCCAAGTCGACAATGGCAGCTGCTTTAGCATCACCCTGCCTTGTGCTAACGAAACTCAAATCGCAAACACGACTGATGCCAGTATATATACTGGCATCGAACAACCTACTCAGGTAAACGAGCGTGGTCCCATTGTTTTACTGACAGAGGATAATGAGGCCAATGTTATAACACTCTCCAATTATCTCCAGGCCAAAGGCTACCATTTAATCATTGCCAGGAACGGTGAAGAGGCCATTAGCCTGAGTAAATCCCAACAGCCTGACGTCATCATCATGGATATTCAAATGCCACAGATGGATGGTCTAGAGGCAATACGCCATATTCGCCGTGATCCGGCCCTTGCCCATATTCCCATCATTGCCCTAACGGCATTGGCCATGGAGGGCGATCGCGATCGCTGCCTTGAGGCTGGGGCCAATGAGTATCTCAGTAAGCCGGTTAAACTCAAACAGCTGGACCAGCTTATACAACAACTTCTAAGCAATAGAAATTCATAACTTGGACATTTTCGTTACGGGTGCGCTATCCTAGTAAAAACTCCGTTAGGCTCTAGCTCTAGATTAATGAAGTAGTATTCTTAAGTGAAACAAGCCAAGACATTAGCTTTGTAAGCGTGCCATGCCGGTTCTCTTCACCGGCAGCAATCGATATACGTCTGGCTACATCACTGGCTGAGGCAAGTTCAGTATCAGTTTTGCCTCGATATCAGTCTTTTCAAAATTCAGTCTTTTACAAAGATTCAGTCTTTTACAAAGATTCAGTAATGCATTAGCAAGGAGCTAAGGGATGTCTAACCCTCAAAGGCCCTATGTCATTGCGGAGAGCTTAGGCTACGCAATAGAATCCACACGAACATTGTTTCAAGGGATTTCTCTGAGCATCACGCTGGGCGATCGCATTGCTCTAGTCGGTCCTAATGGTATCGGAAAATCAACCCTGCTGAGGATTTTAGGGGGTCAACTTCGGCCTACTCAAGGCACCGTGAGTACCCATGGTGCCATCTACTATCTGCCACAGCTCAACACAATTAGAGCGTCACTGCGATCAGAGTCTGTTTTTGACTTTCTCAATACCATTTCTGATGAATGGTGGGAAATTGAACAGCTACTGGCAACTGCTTTCAGCACAAATCTGGATTTATCTCTATCTATGCAAAGTCTGAGCGGCGGAGAACTCACCAAGCTATTTTTAGCCATGGGTCTGGCCCAATCGCCCGATCTACTCTTGCTAGATGAACCCACTAATCATCTCGATTACCTGGCCTTAGAAGAGCTGGTTCGGGTCCTTGACCAGTATCAAGGGGCATTTGTCGTTGTCTCCCACAAACCATCATTTCTAGACCAAGTAGCTAAAACCACATGGGAGCTAACGGCGACAGGTCTGCACGTTTACGGAGGGAACTTTTCGTACTATCGAGAACAAAAACAGCTGGAAGAAACAGCCAAGATCAGGAGCCATGAGACGGCACGGAAGGAACTAAAACGGGCTAAGGCCACTGCCATCAGGGAGCAAAAACGGGCTAGTCAGTCTCATCGCAATGGGCGGCGACAAGCCCTCAATGGCAACATGCCTCGCATTGTTGCTGGCAACTTAAAGCGTAAGGCTGAAGTGGCTGCAGGCAAACTGAAAGAGAAACATGACAAGGCAGTCACTGTAGCGACTCAAAAAGTAGCCACCACCAAAATTAAAACCCATAAGACAACGAGTATTCAGCTAGAGGAAAATGGCCATAAACATAGGAATCTAATTGATATCCAGAAAGCTGATCTTTGGGTCGGAGAGCAATTATTACTCCAAGCGATTGAGCTACAGGTCAGCAGTTGCGATCGCATTGCCATTGCTGGCCCCAACGGTTCAGGGAAATCCAGCCTCATCAAAGCCATCCTAAATGTCAGAGACACCCCAGCCCATTTGCAAGGCGGCAATATTCATTTAGCCAATATGCGCACAGTCTATTTAGACCAAACCTACGATCTAGTTGATCGCACTCAAACCGTTTTGCAAAATATGCAACGGGCCAATCCCACACTGACCTATCAGCTGCTGCGACAACAGCTGGGGCATTTTCTATTTTTTAATGATGATGCCCATAAGATGGCCTCAGTGCTAAGTGGCGGGGAATTGGCGAGGCTTGCGATCGCAATGCTGACAATTTCAGAACTTGACCTGCTGATTCTAGATGAACCCACTAACAACTTAGACATAACTACCGTCGATCAGATGGTAACGGCCCTCAATAATTACCACAGTGCCCTTTGGGTGATCTCCCATGATTTAGACTTTTTAAGCCGCATTCGTATCAACCGCTCTTTTCAACTCAAAGCCAGGACCTTACAACAAACCGCATATCTTCCCAAGGAAAAAGCCCATTACCGCAGTAGCTTAACTACATAAAACCGGTAGCCTGTCAAGGCTTGTTTTTTTGAGTAGGAGAGGTTTCCAGCTTTGCCAGTTCCTTAAATAACCATCAGCCACAGGCTCAAACCCCATCGGGTTCAAACATCTTGCAACATTACACCCAGTGCTTCGAACTGTTCGTTTTGATGATCAATTTGAATTGAAAGCGCATCACAAACCAGCTCACAAAGTTCAAAGATAAATGGATTTGAAATTTGATAGTAGGCACAAACTCCCCGAGCCTGACGGGAAACAATCCCAGCCTGAGCCAACATTTTCAGGTGCTTAGAGACATTAGCTTGCCCTAAACCGGTAATTGCAATAATCTCGGTAACATTCTTAGGCTCGGCCTTTAAAGCACACACGATTTGTAGTCGACTAGATTCAGATAACATCTTAAAGAAATCCGCCATTAAACCCAGTGCTGCAGGCGACAGTTTAGCCACTCCGCAATCGGCTAATTGAGCGACATTAGACAAGTTTTTCTTAGAAAGAGCTGCTTTTTTTGGCATCGAAGGAGGGGTGAATCTAGACAGGTTATTCCATTATATTGCCAGATAGTAGTTAACAATTGATTCAACTCACTTTTAATAGTGCACTTTAAACACAAAACTTTACTTTTGAAGAAGCGTACGAACTAATGAACTCATGGCTTTGATAACGAAGTGTACCCTTTGTCTAAAATATAACTAGACAGTGATATAATCAGCTAATCAACAAAGCCTTCTCTAAACAGTAGTAATCCAAGGTCATGACTCAAATGAATGCCAAACAACTACTTGTTCAGCCCCTTAAGACTGGTGATATCACAGTCATTAGCAATGTCACCAGTGTGACCGTTAATGCAAATAAAATCTCTCGACTCGAAAAAATTCCAGGGCATGAGCAGGAAAGCCCCTCAACGGTACATGTGGACTTTGATGTAAATCAGCCCAGCCGCCTGGCTGCAGTTTTAGAAGAGACTAAAGAACTAGGAATGATCCTTGAACTAGAGGATGCTGTTCAACTAGGCATTTTTCTGATCGCAATGGGAATGGAGAATGCAACACCTGATGATATCTCGGCAATCATGACACGTCTGTCTAAATTGATCGCTGATTTACAGTAACCTAAGCTATTCAAGGCTTAACTCAATAATTATTCAAGGCTTAACTCAATAATAAGGATCCGTTAAGCAATAACCTCATGATTTGAGTTTCACACTCTAAATCTTCCGCAGAAATCAATACGTTGGTTTTTAGGGCGGCGTTCCGGCCCTAACCATGGGGAAGCCCAGTTGGCCTAGTTGAGATAACTGGATTACTTCCGGAAAGGGAACTCGGATGGACCCCAAGCAACATCTTTCACACCCAACCAGTCGCCCAAGCTATTTCCCTAGCTAAAACCACGAGCTTAATTTTTAACAACCCCTAGGTGAATATAAGCGATCGCAGGAGCGATCGCTTATATTTCTATCATTGATAGATGTGCTGTTTGATCATCACAACCTTTTTGGCCAACGGAGGTGTCTCAACCGAGACGATTGTTGGATGACACGTGATGATGCAGATTATCACTACACTCCTCAACAACATCTGAGTCAGTATGTTGTTGAGGAGTATGATGCTGGAAACTGCGACGAGCATGAATCTCTTCTCCTAAATCAGGTGTAGAAGCGATTGGAAGAGGCTTAAGCATTTTGAGCCCAAATAGTCCGCGTAGGCCTAGCCTCTCAAACCAGGGCATACCCGTTCCAGTACGGATTTTGGCCATAAAATAGGCTTCGAATGCAGCCTTGACCCAGACGATCCAGGGGCCACGTACAGCATAGGAATATTTTCGTTTACCAGTCTTAGGATCAGGTAGGACGGGGGCAGCAATATAGGCAATGCCAGTATCGCCAAATTCAGCAAAGCAGAGAGCTTCTAAGGTAGGAACCTGGTGGGAAGATTGAATAGCGCCAAGGTCAACGGCAATATTGTGGGCTACGGCTGTCGCCATAGCTTCTGCCATTTGACCACTTTTGGGTAATCCAATGGGTATTTGGGTTTGATCGGGCTGCCGTAATTTAACACTGACCCCCGCCGCATAGATCGAGGGAAAGTCAGGATGGCGCTGGGTTGGCAAGATGGGAATAAAGCCTTTTTCATCGCCCAGACCCGGCACCGTTTTAATGAAATTAGACCCGTAAAAAGCCGGTAAAACCATGGCGTATTTGAAAGGTAGCTGACGACCGCTGGCCACGGTTATGTGCCTGTTATCTACGGCTGTGATGGCAGTATTCTCAAGACAGTTAATGCCACGTTTTTGCATCAGGTCTGCTGTCAACTCTCTGGCATGTTTCACATTAGAGACCCCTAAATGTCCGACGTATGGCTCTGGCGTGACATAGGTGATGGAGACTTGTTCCCGTAATCCATGACGACGCAATTCATGGTCAGCCATGAGGGCAAACTCATAAGCTGGGCCAAAACAGCCTGCACCAGGTGCGGCTCCAACCACCAGGGGGCCAGGATCTTTGAGAAAATCAAGCCAGGCCTGACGTGCGCCCATAGCATGATCTGGAGTACACACAGACTGGGTATAGCCATCATGGGGACCTAGCCCAGGAATTTGATCAAAGGCCAGGGATGACCCGGTTGCGATCGCAAGGTAGTCATACGGAACAACAAGGTTGTCTTCGACGGTAACAGTCTGCGTTTGCGGATTAAGATCTGTCACCTTACCAGGCACCCAATTTAAGCGATGACGTTTTGCTAAACGAGCAAGATCAAGCTGAACATGCTCTAGCGGCTTCAAGTTTAGGGCGACCGGAATCAGGCCTGGGATAAACGTAAACTTAGGCTCATTAGAGATTAACGTCACTGTATGTTTGTGGGGAAGTAAGTGACGTAACTCATAGGCTGCAGGCAGTCCAGCTAGACCTGCCCCAATGACAACAACATTTGCCATAGCTAAATTCAATCCTCTATCTTCAAAGTTGGCTCAACTAACTGCACAGCTTGCCCTCAACCACCGCACAAATTCACTGAGCAAGGGACGAGATACTACAGGGTAAAGAAGTTCTGACCTTAATTACTGATTAGTTATATGCTCATAATAATAGAAAAGTTAAAAAAAAGCTTGCACTTATTGAAAACATAGCTTGATGCAATAAATAGCTAGCTTTTGTGATACATATAAGCTTTGTTGTTAGCCGAATTCAGCCCATCTATTGAAATACTTGAGATAAATAAAAAGCTGCTAGATACGGTTTGACTGTGCCGTATGCAAGTAGCCAAAGTAGGATGGTTAGCATAGGTCCTGGGCTTGGGACTGAGGCCGATCATGAAAAATAATCTAACCATATTAATTCTGGGAGGATATGGGAGAACAGGAAAACTGTTTTGTCGCCATCTCCTCCAAGAAACCCACGTCAACATTATCGTCGCAGGTAGGAGGCTCAAAAAAGCCACAGAATTTGTCAGTCAATTAAAAAAAGAATTTTCACCCCAACGAATTGCGGCTCGCTATGTCGATGCATCTGATGTAGCGAGTCTGCATAGTGCTCTCCATGATATTGATCTTCTGCTGGTGGCCGCTACTACCACACCATGGGCAAAGCAGATTGCAGAAGCAGCTATTGCAACCCATACTGACTATTTAGATATCTATTTTCAGCAGACCGTATACCCTGTATTAGAAACTCTGCAACACCAGATAACGGCGGCTGGATGCTGCTTTATTACCCAGGCAGGCTTTCATCCTGGACTACCAGCCACCGTTATTCGCCATGGGGCTGACTATTTTGATCAGTATGACAAAGCGATTGTCGCTTTTGTGATGAATACTCGGCTTGACAATTCTGAGTCTCTCTATGAGTTAGTAGATATGGTAGCCGATTATCGACCTGAATTTTATCAAAATGGTCAATGGAAAATTGGCACCTATCAAGATGCTATCAATATTGATTATGGGCCTAAGTTTGGTGTGCGAAGCAGCATGCCCATCGATATGGTGGAAATCAAATCATTGCCAGAAAGTCTAGGGTTACAGGAAACGGGGATTTATACAACAGGATTTAATTGGTTTACAGACTACCTGATCTTTCCACTGATCATGTTTTCACAAGAGATCAAGAAAGGGTTTCTTAGGGGGTTTTGGGCAAAGATACTAGCCTTTGGAATTAATACATTTTCCCATCCCACAGAGGGCGTTGTTTTTTTGCTAAAAGCTGAAGGCAAAAAGGACGGACACCTTCAACAAATTGATATTATTTCTGAACATGACAGTGCCTATGAGTTTACGGTAATTCCAGTAATTGCCTGTTTGCATCAATATCTTGACGGTTCGATCCGTAAAACAGGCCTGTGGATGATGGGACACCTTGTGGACCCTGGTAGATTATTGAATGATATGGAAAAGATGAACACTAGGCTGCAAATATGCATCAGCTATAGAGATACTGACTTGAGCAATTAATATATTCTTGCTATTGGCAACCAGGTAAACGTTGCTCAGCTCTTTATGTCTATGCTGTTTACTTGATTAAGCGGCCACTTCATTTGTTGAGGTGGCAGGTCACCGACAACCTGTAGTGTGATAGCGATTCTGTTTTATAAACTTAAAGAACAATTAATTGAGTTGGTGCTTTGTCACCCGAACCTGTAGCAAGGCAATGATACTGCTCACCTCTCTTAGTAATGAGTAGTATCATTGTCATTAATGGCATTGGCAATGATAGGACCTACATATAGAGTCACTGCATCATGCAACTAATTGAGGATAAGTTTTTTTATGCAGCACATACCAGACATGTTATGGTGGTTCATCCATCAGGTCCTTATGGTGATATGCCAAACGAAGGCTATCATGCACGGGATGTTCAAGGGTTTGCCTGGTACCCAAATTGTGTGACCTTTGACCTTGCCAATGGTGACAGCTGGCTGACGGTTTACCATTCCCAGAAGTTAGAGATACAGCCTGAGACCACTCGGGCTATTCTTGTTCCTTTTAACGTACCTGGGGATGGCTATATTGAAATAACTGGAAATTTCGATGTCACTAGACTAGATATACCCACTGGACAATACCAACTCTTATTTGAACTCAGGCTATTAACCAAAGATGAAATCTTTACAACTGAGAAGTATTCCAACTTTAGGCCGCAGCAAGCAGATAAAGACTTTTTAGAACCACCTGAGCTGTGCACACTGACATTTACCCCAACTGCTGAAAGAGTAGAGCCAAAACTCTTGCGATTTACACCCTGGCATATTCCTAGGGAATTTCGCAAACAAGTTGAAAAGGGATTGATTTCTCTTGAGTCTTTGGTTCCTGAAACCTTAATTATGTTTGATAATTTACTATAGGACAAACTTTATTAGGTAGTTGACTGAGATAATCTCACCTCACTACCAACGGTTGTATTTATTCGGCATTAAACCGAGGCAACATTCATCGAGTATGTTAAATCAGTTCAAACCCACCCAATACTTGGATAGAAATGACTTCAATCTCAAGTTACGTCGAAGGTCTAATCGAAGACTTGATTACTAAAGGTGCTATAAAAACTATAGCTATCGAAGCCGCATTTCGATCTGTTCAAAGGCATTTATTGCTAGAGAGCTTTCAACTTTCTAGGGCTAACAAGCAAGAACTAGTCATTGTAAGCGACAAAATGGAGCAGGAGATATGGAGAACTATTTACTCTGATAGCTCTCTTGTTACTCGTTTTAAGCAAACTGCCGCATCAAGCTCATCATCTGAACCATCACTGATGGCCCGAATGCTAGAGGAGCTTGAGCTACGACCAGGGTTAAATATCTTAGAAATTGGTTTAGGAATAGGATACAACGCTGCTTTATTGGCTGAGATAGTAGGTGCTCAAAGTCTTGTAACCTCTCTGGATATCCAGGCTGATGTAGTTGAGCAAACCCATCGGCTATTGAAAAAAGCTGGATATTCAGAGATAGGAGTAGTGTGCTGCGACGGTTTGAAGGGATTCTCACCAAAAGCCCCGTACGATAGGATTATAGCAACTGTTGGTTGCATGGATTTATCCCCCTACTGGATAGATCAGCTTGATACAGTAGGGCTAATCCTATTCCCGCTTCACCATGCAGGGTGGACACCTTTGCTTAAAGTCAACAAGAGTGAAGAAAACCTGATAACCGGATCAATAGTGGGTATTTCAGGCTTTATGCCTATTGATACCGTTGATAGTAAAGTAAAGATTTGGCCTTGTCGCCCAGACATACAACCGGTACTTACGCAGATGGAAAGGCTCCCTCTGTTTGATGACCTAGAAGAGCTCCACTCATCCAAATCGTTGGTATGGGCTTCTTTCCCCAAAGATTTTTACTATTTTTTATCAATAAAAGACTTGCGCGCATTTTTTAAATGTAAACCACCTGGATACGGTCTATACGATAATTCCAGCGGAATTGTTTTTATCAGTCCAAGCAATAAATGCACTTTCTTGTCTGGGGACATGGGTTTATACAATGCATTGAAAAGCATTTATAGGGAATGGAAGAGCATGAAAATGCCTTCCATGGGTGACTATAATATTTCTTTTGTCCCAATATCTCAGAAAAAAAGAAATAATAATTACATTTCTTTGATAAGACGATCTTTTTTCGATCAGGTAATCAGTATACGATAAAGGGGGGAATTATCGATTACACTGGCTAAAGGATATAATTTTTAGAGAAAAAGAACAACAGCAGGCATAAGGAAGGAAGGACATACTTATGTGCGTTATTATTGCTGTACTTGTAAACAAAGGGTCTAAACCTGCGAGTAATGACGTGAGATAATACCACGGGTAAAAAGAATAAAGGGAATAAAGCAAACTGTACCCATGGTGGCGACAACGACAATATCAGTCACATTCAAAGAAGCTGCTGTTAAGAGAGGCTGCAAGCACATCACCATAAGCAAGGCAATGAATAGCAGACTTGCCTGGAAGAGCAGTCCCAGTCCTGTCATATAGCCCAGTGTCTGACGCCGCCACAGCGAAATACCACCGATAATCCAAGCTGGAGTAATAATAAAATCAGCGATTAACACTGAAAATTCTGCTGTAGCAATTGGAGTTTGGCTAACGAGAGCATTTACCATAACCCCAATCACTCGCAAGAAAAACAACAACCCAAAACCCACTAAGGTAGAGCCACTGACCCTTTCCGGTACAACGCCGACCAGCTGTTGTTTAACAGTTGGTCCATCAATACTTGCAACCAGGTAGCCCAGCGTACCAGCGCTCAACACAACCAATATCAAACAGGGCAGGAATATGATGTTGAAAGGAAGGGCAAAAATATACGCAATATAGTTGTAAAGTACGAAGAAAATCGCACCTGGCCAAAATAATAGACCGACCAACTGGCCCTGTCGGGTGAGCCACATTGAGCCCAGTAATATCGGTATACCGAGACAAAGATTAATCACATCATTGGGCATAAATGCCTGAAACAGGTCATCGGCTGGATAGACAACCGTACCGTAGAGTACGCCCGTGATGGAGGTTATTGCCACCACCAGCGCAATGATCAGGGAAAGGATGTAGGCAAGCTTGAGGGGATACCTGATAGGTAACGTAATCTTATGTGTATGCTTACCCATGGCAATCCCTCTCAGATATGAGCATAGACAGCTACCAGATGCTGCCTAATGCTCAACTTAATTAAATAATCTGAGAAACCTGTGAGGCCATTAACGCCATTAATAGTCCTTAAGGGGCTGAACAAAAATAAAGACCCAGGTTGGGGCTGTAGATGGGTGGATGAGTGATGGGGTAATGGGGTGACTATTTAAGCGCAAGCGCCTTAGCTATGGGTGTGGAGGAGTCATCGATGATTGATAGCTTTGCTATGGTGTGGGTCAATGACGTTGCTCAAGATAGCAACAGGAATCATAGGAATCATGGGTAACAAACAAATGAGCCACTGGTTCCAGGTCAACGGTGCTGTTTCGAAGAGTATATTCATCAGAGGCACCTGGCTAAAGACTAGCTGTAGTGCAACAGCTCCAATAATGCCTACGAGCAAGATCGGTGCATTGGTTACCGAATTAGAGCGACGACTAATGTAGTTGAACAGACTCACCCCCAGTTGGCTAATGCTCAATAGATAGATAATCCGAGCGGCAACTAAAGATTGAATCGCCATTGTTCGGGCCACCGCGATATCACCCGTCGTTGCTTTTGCCCACTCGAAAATACCAAAAATTAAAATCCAATTAAACAACGAAACGGTTAAAATTCGTCGTAATAATTTTTTGGTTAGCAACGGTTCCTTGGGATTGCGAGGCGGTTGCTGCATCAACCCGTTAGACTTTGGCTCAAAGGCCAGGGGCACGGTCATGGTGAGGGAATTGATCATATTCAGCCACAGCACCTGAAGCGAAAGAATAGGTAAATCCCTGGCCAGTAAGGCACTAATCAAAATGGTCATGGATTCACCGCCATTGACGGGTAGGAGAAATGCGATCGCTTTTCTCAGGTTTTGATAAACCGTGCGACCTTCTTCCACAGCCGCTTCAATTGAGGCAAAATTGTCGTCAGTCAGCAACATATCAGCGGCTTCTCGGGCCACTTCTGTACCTCCCTTGCCCATGGCAGTGCCAATATCCGCTTGCTTTAATGCTGGGGCATCATTGACACCATCACCCGTCATAGCGATGATTTCCCCCTTACGCTGTAGCGCTTCCACCAGCCGCAATTTTTGAGTTGGCGCAACCCTCGCAAAAACATCACCGTCATCAACCGCTTGGGTCAGCTGGCCATCGTCCATGGCAGCCAGTTGTTGCCCCTCATAGGCAATCACCTGCTTAGATTTCTGAATACCCATGCGTTGAGAAATCACACGGGCCGTGGCAATATGATCGCCAGTAATCATCTTGACCTGAATGCCAGCGGAACGGCAGGCATGAATAGCTGCAATCGCCTCTGGTCGGGGCGGATCAATCATGCCCTGTAACCCTAGAAAAACTAACCCTGTATCGATGTCGTCATGATCGATGGCATGGTGATGTTCACCAACCTCTTTTTGGGCAAATGCCAACACCCGTAACCCATGTTCTGCCATGGAATCTACCGCTTGCTCAATTTCGGATAATGACAGTTGAATCCTGTGGCCATAGGCGTCCATCATGTAGGAACAGCGAGCAAGAATAGCCTCGACTGAGCCTTTGACATAAATAACTCGGGGATGGGCATCGTGTAGCGTTGCCATGTACTGATACTGAGACTCAAACGGAATTGAATCTAACCGAGGTTTTATGGCCGCTAACCCAGATTGACTCAATTCGGCTTTAGCTGCAGCTGTGACCAATGCCCCCTCAGTGGGATCCCCCACCACTGACCAGGTGTCATCTTTCATTTGCTGTAAACGTGCATCATTACAAAGCACACCAGCCGTGAGACAGCTTTCTAAGGCAACTGGCACGCCAGTCTCAAACGGGCTGACCGTACCATGATCAGTCTCTATGGTAATGTCCCCCTTGGGACTGTAGCCTGTGCCAGTCACCTGATAAAACTTACCAGCATAAATTGACTGGACCGTCATCTGATTTTCTGTCAGCGTGCCGGTCTTATCAGAACAAATCACCGTTGCTCCACCCAGGGCTTCAACAGCGGGCAGCTTACGGATAATGGCATGACGGCGAGCCATGCGGTTTACACCAATGGCCAGGGTAATGGTTACTACTGCGGGCAAGCCCTCCGGAATCGCACTCACCGCTAGGGCCACCGCCGCTTCAAACATATATTCCCAGGACTCTCCTTGCCCCAGACCAATGGCAAACGTCAGGGTTGCCAGGGTCAAAATGCCATAGAGCAACAGACGACTAAATTTTGCAAATTTTCGCGTTAGGGGCGTACTCAGGTTGACCCGCTGCTCCATGGATTGGGAAATTTTGCCAACCTCGGTCGCATCTGCTGTGGCAACAACAATGCCTGTACCCTGACCAAAGGTAACAAAACTGCCAGCGTAGGCCATATTTATCCGTTCTGCCAACAGTGTATTATCCCCTAACGGCTGAATAGCTTTGCTCACGGGGACAGACTCCCCTGTGAGAGCTGACTCATCCACCTGTAGATTACGCGTCTTGAGCAATCTTAAGTCTGCCGGAACTTTATCTCCTGATGTCAGCAAAACGATGTCTCCGGGCACCAAATCCTGAGATGGCACTTGCAACATTTGGCCCTCTCGGATAACCGTTGCTTCTGTGGTCACAGCCTTTGCCAAGGAGGCAATTGCCCCTTCTGCTTTAGCTTCTTGAATATAGCCAATGATGGCATTAAGGACGGTTACGCCCCAAATAACGGCGGCGTTAGTCCAAGACCCTAAAGATGCTTTAACTGCGCCTGCAATCAACAGAATATAGAGGAGTGGTTGATGAAACTGTAGGAGAAATCTCAACCAGGCCGGTTTTCCTGGTTTAACAGGCAGCTCATTCCAACCATAAATCTCGTAGCGCCTGGCAACCTCTTCTGCTGTCAACCCCTGAGTCAGGTCACTATCCAATCGCTTGATGGCCTCATGAACAGAAAGTTCATGACTGGAACGAGATTTCAGCTGAGATTGCACCATAACGTTTAAAGATTTACCCGAAGATTCTCTATGAGCTGATGCTAACAAGGCAAAATAAGGATACTCTCATCTGCCTACACCCGCATGGGTTGATGCTAGCAAAACAGAATCTTGATGTTTACGATCACACATAGAAGATGTACATCGTAATAATAGGGATTTTTAGGCTTAATAGCTTGCTAATGGATGTGTGATTGATTAGCATCTGCATTAGAGTTTTTTAATGACAACAACATGTTGTTATAGATAAAAATCTATAGTCTTTAGTCTTTGATACACTCAAATCTATTAAGATTAATTTAAATATAGGAGTTATGCATTGACAAAAGTTCATCACTAGCGCTGAACAAATGTGGTTTCTGTTGTGTACTTTAGAATAAACTGACGGATGACGGGTATAAACAACTGTCTCGATATCTCATAATAGTTTCCAATCACCCCGACGCACGATACGCATTAACACTTGGACAGGCATCGTCCTAATACTTATTGCTTTGCTATCTTAATTCTGACGGTGTGATTTTTTGCAATGCAGGTTTTAGGCTTTCGAAGATTAGCGATATTTACACTGGTATTTGTTTTGCAAGGATGCATAAACAGGTCGGTGGTGGCACTCACAAATGATCCTTTGCTTCCCTCCCCCCTAGCAAATAGAGGAAAGCAAAACACTCAGATGACGTCCCTAGTTGTTGAAGAAGGGGCGAGGTTCCCCGGTAGATTTGAGAGATTTACTCCCGATGGCCAAGGTCTAGTCACCTATGACTTTGATAGCAACCAGACTCGCATATTCAACCTAGATGGCACAGAGCGGATGGCCTTTACAGACACCAGTATCGGGTTTGCTCCTGAGGGACAAATCATGGCATTGATGTCACCAGGAAGTTTGAGGGCATCTTCAGATGTAGACTACACCACTCGATTAATGACTCTGAATGGAGTAGAGATTGCTCAGCTTCAAGGGGCCACCACCACGTTTGTCCCTAATGAGCAACTGCTCGTAATCCATGATATCCCCAACGACATTTCCCGTTTGGTCACCTTTGAAGGCCATGAAATTGCCACATTGAGAGGGCGCTACTTCGGCGAATCTCTAACACAGCAAGATTTAGTCACCTATTCCAAAACTGAAGGTCGATATTATCTATACGACATGGATGGACAAGAAATCGCTTCTTTCCCAGGTGACATTGAAGGCTGGCAAGCAATGCCAGGTGGACAACAAGTCCTTGTTTTCGGAAATGGACAAACACGCCTGTTTCGCTATGACGGAGTGGAATTAGCAACATATTCAGGGCATGGTACTGGGGCTCTACCTGACGGTCAGGGAATTTTCATTTCTTCTACAGAAGTAAACACCTCTCGTTTGCTTGGTCTTGATTGCAAAGAAATAGCATCATATGTAGGTACCTTTCCTACATTGACTCCTAATAATCAGCGAATCATAACGCGATCATTTGAGAGTGCCGAAACTCGAATATACACTCTCAACAATGCTGAGGTAGCGGTTCTACCCGGCCTATTCAGAGAGTTTACACCGAATGGAGCAGGGGTGGTCATAACTAACCATGACGTGCAAACAACAACTCTGTACACATTAGATGGAACTGAAATCGCGACTTATACTGGCGAATTTAGACAGTTTTGGCCTGAGTACAACAGTGTTATCACATCCACTTCTCAACTCACCGATTCATCTCCTTACCCAACAATCTATACCCATATATATAGTCTTAACGGCGAAGAGCTTGCTGTATTGCCTGGTAGTTTTGGGGGGATATCACCGCATGGAGACACCATTACGGTTTCTCCTAATAACGTCTCTCGTACTGATTTATATGAAGCCCGTGTAGACAATTAAGCGACATGCATTGAGCTAATAAAAGACATAGCCCCTACGAGGCTTAACGCTGCATCGCTCTGATGAGAGCCGGTCTTGGTCTTAATCGTTCTAAATAGGCCGCAATATTGCTGTGTTGGTCGGATAACAGACCGAGCATGTTGATGGCCAGTAAACTGACGGACACCATAATATCGGCCCCTGTAAATGAATCACCAACAATATAGGACTGGTTAACTAGCTCATGATCAACACATGCGATCGCAATATCCAATTCCTCTTTCATGGCAGCTACAACAGTTGGTGCAGTCTTTTCAAACCGACGAATAGCATTGATATAGGGATTCAGGGTACCTTCTGGAAAATGCATCCACTGCAAAAAGTTAGCCCGTAGAGGAGCCCCTTTGGTAGGAGCGAGATGACCGCCACCGTAGCATTCAAGTAAATACTCAATAATCGCCCCTGACTCACCCATGGTAATGGCACCATCTTCCAGGGTGGGAAATCGTCCGGTTGGGGTGTCCTGGGCAAAAATCTTACCGTCCTCGGGTAGCTTCAGCTCCACCGGTTCCAACACATAGCTCAACCCAAGTTCTTCCAACAGCCACAGCACCCGCAAAGAGCGCGTCATCGGATTGTGATAAAGCTTGATCATACTGCTCCCATCATCTATTCAAGAATGTCTGTACACAAAAGCTCGGCCACCAAGAACCAAAAACCAAAAACCAAGAACTCACATCACTGCACTATTTCAATATCCACCGTCAAAATCTCCAGCTGAGCTTGTAATTCTGGAGAAAGTTCTGCCTGATAGCGTCCACCAAGATGGTTGGCAAAAAAGCGCTCCAGGGCAGCGGTCGTGGCAAATATATTATCTTCTTGACGAAAGCCATGGCCTTCATCCAGGGCCACCAAATATTCCACCGGGCGGTTACGCTCTCGCAACGCAGCAACAATTTGATCCGACTCAGCTTTGGGAACCCGTGGATCGTTAGCACCTTGCACAACCAATAGCGGTGCCTGAATTTGATCGGCTGCAAATAACGGGGATTGGGCCATGAGACGGTTGCGATCGCGAGGATCATCCGGATTGCCAACCCGTAAGCTTAAGCTATCCCGAATCGGCACCCAGTAGGGTAGTATTTCCTGCATCAAGGTAATCAAGTTTGAGGGACCCGACAGAGAAGCCCCAGCCGCATAAAGCTCAGGTGTAAAGGCTAGTCCGGCCAGGGTCGCATACCCCCCATAGGAGAACCCTGTAATGCCGATACGTTCTGGATCAGCAATACCTTGGTCAATCAGGTACTGTACTCCATCGGTGACATCGTGCTGCATCACCCCTTTGCCCCAGGCCTGATTACCCGCATTGAGAAACGCCTTGCCATAGCCAGCTGACCCCCGAAAATTAGGCTGTAGTACAGCATAGCCACGGTTAGCAAAAAACTGCCCCAAGGGACTATACCCCCAGGTATCCCTGCCCCAGGGGCCACCATGGGGAAAAACAATCACAGGCAGATTTTCTGGGGTGATCCCTTGGGGGAGCGTCAGATAGGCCGGAATCTCGACGCCATCGCGGGCAAGGTAACGAATAGGGTCTACAGTCGCCAGATATTCACTCGGTAGCTCTGGCCAAGCATCATAGAGTTTTTCAAGGGTTTGGGTGCGGCGATCATAGAGATACATCGCACCAGGATTAACATCACTTTGCACCCCAACGAGGGCCAGTTGGTCGTCTCGCGTCACAGAATCAAGAGAGAGCGTCACACCGGGGAGCTGCTGTTGAAGAAAAGCAAAATCAGTCGCCCAGGTCTCATCTTTTGCATAAATGCGACGGCGATCGCCCACATAGTAGGTGGCAATCAACTCATGGGTCACATTGGAAAATAACGCCCCCTCAAAATCCACCTGATTTTCCGGATCAGTCTCCACCAATCGACTTTGCCCCGTCTCCAAATCAAGCAGTTCTAATTGAGTCAAATCTGTATCTCGATTGGTTTTCAGATATATCTGCTGACCGTTAGGATGAAATTGCACTGGAGCACAGGTTTCCTCCAATGCACACCTATAAATGGGTTGAAAATTGCCATTCTCAACCTTGAGAAGTTCGTTACCCCCTGCTAAAGATTGACGATGGGCCAACCGCACAGTCCCCCTCTGGTCAACAGTCCAATCAGCAATAGTCTCGTCATTTTGGATAATTAACGAACGCTCTCCTGTCGTCAAGTTGAGACGATAAACATCGTAAAACTTTGGATCGCGGTCGTTAAGCCCAATAACAATTTCATTGGGCGTCTGCTGGGGAATGCCATAGAGCTGTACCGTGGCATTATCCACCGGCGTTAAATTTCTAGTAACAGGCGTCTCACCCAGGGCTGTGCCGAGTTCTGCCCCATGGAGATGGAAATTCTCATTCCCCCCCTTATCTTGAATGTAGAGAATATAGCGACCATCGGCACTCCAAAAGTAAAAGAATATTGGGCTCTCTGTATCAGATGTGACCGGATACGCAGCAGAAAACGGCTCGTCAATGCCTTTAACCCAAACGTTCATGACACCGTTTAGCTGTTTTTGAAACGCCATAAAGTTGCCATCAGGAGAGAGTTGAGCGCCAATGATCTCAGGATCAGCTAAAAACAACTCACGATCCATCAGGGGAGGTAACGTTTTCTGATCGCTAACTGCTGAATGCGCCATCCTGATGCTTACCCCTGAATGCATCGGTGCTCCCCATGACCTGCTAACACTATTTCCCACCAGGCTAGCGGAGATTATCATCAGGCTGATGCTGAGGTGCAGTCGGTTCATGGGATTTACCACAAAAGTGGAACAGCGTTTGAAATTTAGCAGACTGCATCAACGCGTTTCCATATCGGAAAGTCATGGTGAAAAATGACGTTTGTCATCAGAGTTGTTATCAACCATGGGCGCAAGCTTACATTTAATAACCCCCAATGCCACAGGCACCGGAGGCTGTTTCGTTATAGTGAGCTGGCTATAGAATGAAGAAGCAGTATGTCTGCTCTCTATGGTTATACAATGGCCTAAATTCAGTTTTCGGACATAACTTCCATAACCATATTCATAGAATGCAGGAAAAATACCTGGAAAGAGATAAGCTTCAACCAACTGTGATAGACATCCTTTACTTTCGCATGACTCCGTGCATTTTCTGAGGCTAAGAGATAATTCGAGCTGAGTGCTCCTACTGAAAATCTTTATATACCTCTAAAAAAATTAGGCCTAGCTATCTTACGGAGAATAGCTAAACGTATTGATGGCATCCATTGCATCTTCAATGGTCACTTTAAATATATATCCATTAATTAGATAATACAATTACAATTAGATAATATATTCCAGCATGGTGGCCATGGGTGATCAAAATTTGAGCCTGACTCCTAACCAGGAAATTATTTTGTCAGCGCTGCGTTTGCGCCGACGCTATGGGTTAGAAATCATAGAGGCGATTGAAAACAGTGGCGGTAAGCAAATTGGGTTTAACTCGCTCTACCCCAATTTGAAAAAGCTTGAGCAGAAAGGCTTTGTCAAATCTGAATGGGGTGATGAACTGCCTGAGGAGCACACGGGGGCTCGGCGGAAGTATTACCGAATTACGGGCACAGGGGTGCAAGCGCTGGATGCAAAACGCCAGCAGTTAGAGAATGTAGCTCATTGGATTCCGGAACCCAAGGGGGTATGACATGGCTGATAAGGATGTGGCATTAGCTGGCAAAATTGCAAATTTTATCAACCGTTTTCCTGATGATTGGCAAGAATATCAAGACTGGCTCAGGGCAATTATGTCGTCTCGACCAGGGCTACTGGAGCAGTATCCAGCCTGGCAAGCGACGTTAATCTTTCGCTGGCGTCTGTTTTACTTTGTCAGTTATGTAGCTAGCGGCATCTTTTTCAGGTGGCTGCTGAATCGAATAAAAGATTATTTCCCATCGAGAACCTGGCAAACGCCTGAGAGGGGCGTTGTTGTTGGACAACATAAACCCTATCGCTATAGGCTTCAGCGCGTTGCCACCCTCTTAGCAATTGTAGAGCTGACACTCTGTGGCATGGCTGCCTTAACCGGTGTGATGCTGGCATTTTATTACCAGCCGACAGCTTTAGGTGCACACACCTCGCTCAGTATGATTGCGAACAACGTGGCTAATGGCACTCTAATCCTTAGTTTGCACGATGTTGCGGGCAATGGTCTGATTGTGTTTTCTCTGATTCAAATTGTTGTTATGTTTTTGGGGCGAGAGTTTCTACTGCCCTGGTTGACAGCCTGGATTAGTGGTATTTTGCTGGCCCTGACGGCTATGGCATTAAGTTGGACCGCCATTGTATTGGCATGGGAGCAAACGGGATTCTGGCGGTTTAAGATTGAACTCAATATTTTAGGGTCATTGCCGCTAGTGGGTCCCACACTGCGAGATGTGCTATCTGGCGGTAGCGGCATCAGTAGCTTTACCCTGCAGCATATGTACATGTTGCACAGCTATGTACTTGCGATCGCAGCTATTTTCCTCTCCATTACGCACTTAGCAACCCTAATTCTGCAAGAACAACAGTGCCAACCTAAAGAAACGCAGTCCAGCTAAGGTTAGCTGAACTGCACGGTTTAGATCGGTTGCATAGGTTAGGCAGAACACTGTCTAAGGCTGCACCCGTAGCTCTAAACGTAAAGGTTTAGCCACAATTTGGGGACACTGCCACGCCATCAGTATGCGTCGCAGCTGAGAGACCACAAACGGATCTTTGAGTTCTGACGCCTCCATATCTAACATCACCCGTTTGACCCGTCCCCGTTGAATCACCAGCTCAAAGATGAGGGTACCAGCCGGGGGATTGGCCAACTGGAGCTGCTGAAGATGGTGTTTAAGCTGTTTTAGGGCAGCATCGTTCAGCCCTTCTGCCTTAACAACTTGAATCTGTTGGGGTGAATCGGAGCCTGCACCGACCTCTGCTGGAGCAGCTCCAGGAAGCACAGTTTCATCCGCTGACGCACTGACTGGAGCACTATCAACGGTATCTGCGACCCCATCGCTACTATCCCCATCGTCAGCAATATAAGGAGACATATAACGCGCCTCATACATGGAATCAGCCTTGGAATCAGCCTTTAAATCAGCGCTGCTTTCTGCGTCTATGCTTGGAGCAGGCATCGGTGGGGGAGCTGCCTGCTTACTAAATAGGGTAACGTGACGACCTTTAGGCGCAGCACTGCCAGGGCGAGCACGGCTTCTGATGGGTTGTGCTACAGCCACTGTCCCAAATACCCCTGCATAGCTAACGGCTTCTGGCATAGTCACTGGCACATTCACCGAAATTGAATTATTGAGGTGGGCAACCCGGCTCTCTTCACTCACGGCCACAAACGCGGTGTACTGCGACAACAGCTGATAGGCCAGGGCTGTTTCGGTGACCGCCTGTACGCCATGGGTGGTTTCACCACTGACCATTTGATTCATCAGCTCTTTGATGCGCGAGCGTCCCCACAGTTGGGCAATGGCTGGATTCCCGGCTGAGTCGAAGGCAACGGCCAGAGACTGCTTAAACGGGTTTCCCCCGGCGGCTATCCCAGAGAGGTGGAGAGTACCTGGCTGTTTATCCGTCTTACGACCAAACAGCATCAGGGGTTGTTCTGCAAACACATCAGGAACGGCCATGGGATAAAGACTAGGTGCCTCGCCAGCGCCTTCCCAATGAGCGGAGAGATTGCCCAATACCGGATTGTTGATTTGGCCAAAGAATTTGTCCACAATGCGGTCAATGCCTTCATCATGGCGGACCACCTGGGAAATGCCACGGCCCATTTCTGCTACACGGTTGAGCAGAAAGCGATTGACTGAGCTACCGGCCCCAAAACTATGGAGGCGAGTCGCTAGGCCCAAAGATTGCTGCACTTCAGCAAAGATTTGGGTTTCGTTGCCAATATAGCCATCGGTCAGCAGCACAATATTGCGAATCCGCTCCGAATTGGGCTGAGGCAAATTGAGTACAGTTTTTAGCCCCCGTAACATCTCGGTCCCACCACCGGCCCGTAGGCGATCAACATAGTTCAGCGCCTGCTGACGGTTACGGGACGTATTTCCCAGGGGTACCTGAGACAGCTGCTGAGTCGTGTTGGCAAAGTTAACAATATTGAACGTATCTTGGGGATGCAGTCCTTCAATAAACCGACGCATCAGCGCCTGACACTGGGCCAGGGGAGCCCCTGACTGAGAGCCGGATGTGTCAATTAAAAACACCATATCCTTAGGAATATAGGCATCGGTGTCGTAGGCCAGGGCCGGAATCATATACACCGCAAAGTGGCCACCGCGCTCATCGGACTGAGTCAGGAGAGATGTTTGAGTTGTCTCCGTAGCCACCTGGTAGCGCAAAATCAGATCCTTATTGGGGATAGTATCGCCAGGGGCGAGGGTAATCCGGGTCAGGTTTTCTGTTGTATCTACCACGATTTGGTGGGACGGGGATTGCAACTTGGTGCGATCGCATGGGCATTGCCCTGTTTCAGTTTCAATCTGAACGGTGACTTGAATATCGTGGTCCGACCGCATATCTGATGGAATAATTGGTCCATTTAAGCGACTGGCATCAGGGACTAAATCCGTATCTTGATTCAGGGTCATCGGTGCGGCTGCAGAGCCATGGGTGGTGTCTGCCTCAGCGATGGGATTGCCAGGGATATAGCGTGGCCCCACCACCATGGGAAAGACAAATTCATAGGCCCCCTGTTTGTAGGGCAGCTGGTCGCTGTAGGTGATCACCACCTCGATCGGCTCCCCTGGCAGAATATTGGCCAGGGACTGGGTAAAGATATTGGCTCGCTCCTGCTCTAGCAGTCCGGCGGTTTGACCCTTTTGCTTAGCCCGTTCATAGATGGCCTGGGCATCTTCGCGCTTTTCGATGCGGCCCTGGATAGTGCGATCGCCCAACCGAATTGTCATCGTATCCACAGCAGCTTCATCCGGTAGTGGAAAAACGTAGGTGGCTTCCAGGGCTGTCGTAAACGGGTTTTCAAAGCTGTGGGTCACCTCCACACGGGAAAGATTGCCACTGATTTGAGCCTTCACATCGGTATGCTTCAGCGGAAATGCCAGGGGTTGGTCCTGCACGTATAAGCCAGCAGTTTTTTGGGGTAACGTTTGTACCATAAGACCTCCAGGAGTTGAACTGACTCCAGATTAGGCAAGCTCACAGGCAAAATATGCTCAGTTTTGGACTCAGTAAATTGATTCAGTAAATTGACTCAGTGACTCAGTGACTCAGTGTATCGCTTCCCTATTCCCTATATGAGGTAGCTCATGGTGATGCGCAGGGTATCTTGGCAGACTGTTGAGGTAACAACAGTAGAGATTGTTTCTGCAATGGCCTTAAACCCTGATTTGCTAAAGACTAGCTTTACTCTCCTAAAGGAAGATCAATCTGCGTTTAGCGACCTTTTCTACAGCACACTCTTTTCGGACTATCCCCAGGTAAAGCCTCTGTTTGCCCATACGAATATGGAGGAGCAACCTAAAAAGTTGTTTGCTTCTCTGGTATTGGTGGTGGAGAATCTTGTTAAACCTGATGTATTAACAGCAGCACTGCAAGGTTTGGGCACTCGTCATATTAAGTATGGAGTACTGCCGGAGCACTACCCGATGGTCGGTGGTACATTACTGAAGTCCATGGAGACTATCTTGCAAGATAATTGGACACCCGAGATTTCAGCTGCCTGGGCGGAGGCCTATGCAGCGATTACTGAAATTATGTTAGAAGGTGCGGATTATCCTGCGGAAATTCTCAATCCTAAAAACACAGTCTCGGTTTAACTTAGATCGTGTCCCTGGCAGGGCAGTGAGCTTGCACCTGCCGTGGCCTTCAGCTACGTTGATGTTTATGAGACTATCCTCGTCTTAAGGGCAGTGAGCCATTTTAAGTGAACCATTTCAGGGGATAAGGCTATGACGTTTTCTGATTCCAGTAACCCCACTATTGATACGTCCCAAGCTCCTAAGGCTGGCTCCCACGTTCCAGCCTGGCACCATCCAATTCTTTCGCCAGAGCATGGGGTGTATGTCGTGCTTTTGGTGTCATTTCTGACGGGAGCAGCGGCAGCACAGCAGTGGACTTGGACGACAACCCTGGTGCTGATCAGTGCCTTTGCTGGCTTTCAGGCAGAACATCCACTGGTGTTACAAATCCGGCGACGGCGTAGTTGGAAGCCTCGTTTTCTGGTTTGGGGTGGGCTATATGGCAGCCTTGCCTTGGGCATTGCGATTTATCTGGCGCTGAAATCCCCCATGCTTTGGTGGCTATATGGGGCTGCGATCGCAACGTTAATTTTAGATGCGATCGCAGTTTTCCAGCGGCAACACCGGTCCATTGCCAATGAACTCCTCACCTTTGCTGCTGTGTGCCTGACGGCACCGTTTGCCTATATCGCCACAACGGGTACTGTCACCGCTGCCATTGTTGGCCTATGGCTATTAAACACCTGCTTTTTTGGCAGTGCTATCTTCACGGTCAAGCTGCGTAAAACCCGGACAGCAGCATTAATGCCAGGCATTGTGTACCATGCGATCGCTATTCTATCGCTTGCAACACTTTGTTATTGCAATTGGCTGGCTCCCGTTACAGCGTCAGCATTTAGCATAGCGTTACTCAGATTTTGTTTGGTTATCGGCTGGCAAGACTGGTATAAAGCAGCTCAAATTCAGTATGTAGCGAGCCTGGAAACTCTCTCATCTATTCTTTTTCTCGCGATTACGGCGATCTCTCTCCTGCCAGCCCATCTTCCTGCATCAATGTGAAATCTATTCAGTAAGAGAAAAGGGGAACCTGGCATCCCTTTAATCGCCTCTACAAAAACTGGCTGATGGGATTTTTCTCTGCAAAATAATCAACCCTACCTCTGTAGTTATATGCTATTGGTTCACCCACATGGGCGTAAGTCCATCGCTAATTCAGCAATGGTCCATGCTAATTAAGCAATGGTCCATCGTTAATTCAGCAATGGGGTTATAGCCAGAAGGGGCGTGTCAATGCAAGGAGCTGCAATTGTTGGTCTTGAGAATGTGGGTGTTACCTATGGGAACGGTGTCACTGCACTGAAATCTGTATCATTACAGCTCAATCGTGGTGAGTTTGTAGTGGTACTGGGCTTGTCCGGCGCTGGAAAATCAACACTCTTGCGAACGCTTAACCATTTAACGCCCCCAACCCAAGGACGGGTAATGGTTGATGGGATGGGAGAACTGTCCACGCCCCAAGCATTACGGTTGCATCGTCAGCGTACCGGTATGATTTTTCAACAGCATCAGCTGATTGAGCGGCATTCTGCTCTACAGAATGTCCTAATGGGGCGATTGGCTTACCATTCATTTTGGCGTAGCTTATTTCCTCTACCCCAGACAGATCAACGACTTGCCGTAGATTGTTTGAAGCGAGTGGGGTTAATGAATAAGGCGCTTACACCGGTCAAGGCTCTGAGTGGCGGTCAAAAACAGCGTGTTGGTATCGCCCGTGCTTTGGCACAACGGCCCCAGCTCATGTTGGCAGACGAGCCGATTGCCAGCTTAGATCCAACGAGTGCCCATAAGGTGCTGTCTTTACTGCGCACCATTTGTAAAACCGATGGGATTGCCACGTTACTGAGCTTGCATCAGGTGGATTTTGCCAAACAGTATGGCGATCGCATTATTGGCTTAGCCCATGGTCGCGTTATATTTGATGGCCCGCCGTCTGTGCTAGAGCACCACACGTTGGACGAAATCTATACTGACCAGACAATGGCGGTTGTATCGTAGGGGCGATTGGCGAGGGGTGCGATCGCAAGCATGTAATCGCAAACATTTATAAGTTGTTATCTGTTGGAGAAAAACATCATGGTTAGCATCAAGTTGAAACAAGGAATGACCAGTATTGGCTTAATAGGAGTGATTACCTTAGCTGGATGCACTGGTTCAAACTCATCAACCGCCGAGAAAGCGAATCCATCTCAATTAGTTGTTGCCTTATTGCCAGACGAAGACGCCGCTACGATCATCCAAGACAACCAGGGTCTGGTCCAGCATTTAGAAGCAGCCCTAGACAAAGAGATTGAGCTAGTTGTTACCACAGACTATTCATCCATGATCGAAGCCGCCAGTAATGGGCGGTTAGACCTGGCCTATTTTGGTCCCCTATCCTATGTTTTAGCCAAAACCAAGAGTGATCTAGAGCCCTTTGCCGCCCGCCTAAAAGGTGGCTCAACAATGTATACATCCATCATTATTGGCAATGTAGCGGCTGGAGTAGATGAGTTTACTGATATTGAGGGCCAAACCGTTGCTTTAGGCGATCCAGCTTCCACCTCCAGCCGCTTATTTCCTGAGTTGACCTTGGCTGAAGCGGGTCTCAAGTCAGGAGAGAATTATGAGGCCGTTTTCTTAGGTGCCCACGATGCCGTTGCCCTGGCTGTACAGAATGGCAATGCCCAAGCAGGGGGCCTGAGCCGTCCCATTTTTGAGTCTTTAGTAGAGGAGGGCACTATTGACCCTGAGAAAGTAACCATTATTGCCGAATCAGAACCCATACCTCAGTATCCCTGGACCATGCGCTCTGATTTAGATCCAGCCCTGAAGGAAAACATTCGCACAGCATTTTTGGAGCTGAATGATGAATCTGTATTGGGACCATTTAAGGCCGATGGATTTGCGGCGATGGAAGACAAAGATTACAACGGCATTCGCAAGGCAGGCGATATTTTGAACTTGGATTTAGGAGAGTTTGTGCAGTGAGTCTTTAACGTTAGGTGTTGGCATTAGCGGTTAGAATCCCTCTGCTTGCAGCACCTCCCCTAAAGGGGAGGACAGTTCTAAACACAATTCCATCACAGGAAGTTCTCCCCTATGACCACCAACAGTCAACCCCCTGACTCTTCTCCACTCAATAGCATCCTGCGACAACATCAACGCAGATGGCTCCGACACACTATACGAGTCTTACTCCTCCTCGGTCTCATCATCATCAGCTTTATCAGTGTCGAACTGTTCAACATCGAACGCATGGCTGACGGCATTCCAGCTATCTTCAAGCTGATGGGGGAGATGTTGCCACCTGACTTTAGCCGTTTTCCCCAGTGGATTGAGCCGATCTTTGACACATTGGCCATGAGCATTGCTGGCACTGCCCTTGCCCTTGGCCTCTCCTTACCCCTGGGGTTACTCGCCGCCAGAAATACTACCCCCCATCCCATTGCCTTGCACAGTGCTCGCACCATTTTGAATATTACCCGTGCCATCCCAGAGCTGATTTTAGGCATGATTTTAGTGGCAGCAGTCGGCTTTGGTAAGCTCCCAGGCACCTTGGCTTTAGGCTTACATTCGGTTGGTATGGTGGGTAAATTCTTTGCTGAAGCTATTGAACTTAGCGACCAGGCCCCAGTCGAAGCCGCCCGCGCCGTAGGTGCAACTGCCCCCCAGGTCATTGTCCATAGCATTTTGCCCCAGGTCTTTCCCCAGATGACCGATGTCACCTTTTATCGCTGGGAATATAACTTCCGAGCATCCATGGTTTTAGGAGCCGTTGGCGCAGGTGGAATTGGGTTAGAAATTATCAGCGCTTTACGTATTCTCAAGTATCAACAGGTCTCAGCATTACTGATCG
The DNA here is from genome assembly GCF_032906605.1 of Leptothoe sp. LEGE 181152. Classification (NCBI taxonomy): domain Bacteria; kingdom Bacillati; phylum Cyanobacteriota; class Cyanophyceae; order Nodosilineales; family Cymatolegaceae; genus Leptothoe; species Leptothoe sp. LEGE 181152. The sequence goes on along the minus strand of NZ_JASATU010000017.1, from coordinate 81,710 downwards.
TGGTGTTAGCGATGGTCACCCTGGTGGATGGCTTCAGCAATTATCTACGCAAAGGCTTTATTGAGTAAGCGCTATAGTTCTGCAAACGCCCCAAAACACCCCCAATTCTCTATTCCCCGCTCCCTAACACCATCGAAATACACCCATCCCAATCGAACACTGCTATAAATTTCTACCCTTTTGCATAATTTGGCTCATTCTCCCCTGAGTTACGGATAACGCACGTTTTCTGATGCTGCTTTATGTAGTGATATTGCAGCTTCAAGGAAAGGCAGCATTAGAGACGAATGACGTAACACACCTAACCGTAATCGAGGAGATTATACCTATGACCGCTCAATGGCGTCGTAAATTTGGCATTGGCTTGATGATTGCAACCGCTAGCGCCTCTTTGCTTATGCAAGGGCGGGTTCAGGCGAATCCAAGTTTGCCATTTACCCTCAACTTTGAGGAGGGCAACCTACAGGGCTGGCAGCAAACGGGAACAGCCTTTGCTAACCAGCCCACCCTGGGCGACAATCCGACTGCTCGCAATCGGGGCCAAGCTTCTCAACACCAGGGGCAATATTGGATTGGCGGTTATGAAAACTATCAAGGACGACCAGGGCAACGTCCGGGAGCAGTGCAGGGAGATAGGCCTCAAGGCACATTGACCTCAGCCAGATTTAGGATTCCCTCGGGGACCTTAAGCTTTTTGGTCGGAGGTGGCAGCAGCCCTCAAACCCGTGTTGAACTGGTGGTCAACGGTCAGCCCCAGTTAATGGCCTCTGGCCAGAATAGTGAGACTATGCAGCGCGTTACCTGGGATTTAACCCCCTATGCTGGCAGAGCTGGCGTGATTCGGATTGTGGATGAATCGTCTAGTGGTTGGGGGCACATCAATGTAGATGATTTTCGCTTTAGTCAAGGGTTAACAGACTCACCCCAGGTAGACTCACCTCAGACAACCCAAAACCTATCTGGGCAGTGGCGAGGAAATGATGGGGGTACCTATTACCTCAACCAGATTGGTAACACTCTTTGGTGGTACGGCGAAAGTGGTGATGGTGGCTCAACCTGGACCAATGTCTTCCACGGTACAATTCAGGGAAATCGTGTGGTTGGAGAATGGTCGGATGTGCCCAAGGGCCGCATTAACCAGTCCGGTGACATGGAATTGCAGATTGACTCAGCTGGACGATTGAGCGCCACTCGTAAAACTGGGGGATTTGGTGGCAGCGTCTGGACAAGATAATGGGTTAGCCTGGGTAGGCTTTGCAGGGCTGGCACGAGGTGCAGCCCCTACGAGATTATCTTTGTTGATTGTAGGGAAATATTTTTGATTTCTCCTGTTGCGTCTAACTCCTCTAAGCCTTCTCTACCATTCTGCTGAAGAGACTCTTTTGTCGTGTTATAGACTTCTATAAACGTACGAAAAGATTCTTGGGAGATGCGATCGCATGCCAAATCATCCAGCACACGCTGCAGTACCCGCTCCATTTGCTGCGAACTGTCTTGGTGAGATAGGGTATCGGCCTGATGAATCACCACCAGGTCCTGAATATACTGGGCCGTTAGATGTTGCTGGATAGACTGATGGTGCTGTGCTTTGGCTTCTATATCCCGTTCAATTTTCTCACAGGCTGTTTTATAGGCTTCGTTAAATGTACGAAATGCTTCTTGGGAGATATCTTCATCCACTAACCGTTTTGCAGCCCGGTCAAAAATTTGATACAGCATACTCTGCCGTTCTTCCAGGGTTTGCTCAGGAGCAGCGTCGTCATCGTCATCCATAACTTTGATCACATCGTTGATGTAGCCTTCACAGAGGCTTTTACCACGTTTTTCAGCTCGCGATCGCAACTCCCAAATCCAGGATGCAATGGGTACAACAATAGATAACAACAATGCCAAAAAATCAAAGTTCCTTGCAACAAAAGACGGATTTGTTTTGGTTTGCTTATAGGCTGCAACGGCTCCAGGGTGAATAGGAATGCCAAAACTGCTGCTAGGCCGACCAATGTTGGCCACCAATGGTTTCACCTCAACCGTATCCCGTGAAATAGCGTTCGAAATCTCTTGATGATGATCCTTCAGAATGGTTGCGATCGCTTGCACCACCCGCTTATTCGTCTGCTTACTGGCATACAACATCTTATACACACCCACGGTGGGAATATCCTTGGGGGGCACGATGGGGAAACTACCGTGATAGGTCCCCTTAGGGATGGTCGCCGCCTTAAATGCCGGGTGCTTAATCTTCATGGCTGAGACTTGTTCAATGGGCAATAAGCGTCCCCGGTGATATTGCACCATATCCTGAATAATCCAGTTACCAGGAGCCCGCACCCGAAAAATTGCATCCACCCGATCCGTCTCAAAGGCAAAGGCCGCTTCGTCATCATCCACCCCAACAAAATCAAAGTCTTCAGCCGTCAGATCAAAATGGTTGGCAACTTCTAAAAATGATAGAAACTGCCCACTCTCTCGCTGTACACCAATACGTTGCCCTCTGAGGTCTGTAAACTCGTCGATACTGCTTTTATCCTGTACCAGTAGCTGGAATAAATCCCGATAAAGCGTGGCAACAGCTTGGGCTTTGGGACCAGGGGTAATGTCAGATTGCACCGTAATCAGCTCAGCTTCTCCGGCGTCTAACCGGTTGATATTATCGACAGAACCTACGGTTTCTAATAAATCCAGACGAATATTGGGATGATAATTTTCAACCACCTGTTTGATGGCCTTACCCAGGATATAGCTTTCTCCCCCAGAGCCACCCACAGCAAAATTGACATGATAAATTGGCCGATGGGTGACATTAAAACTGACCGAATGCCACAGGTCGACAGCCGTAAAACCAAACCATACTGTCAGAGCCATCACCAGAAATAGCCGCAGCAAAATTGTCAGTTGATCCAGGGGCTTAAACAGGCGATCGTTCAACAGCTTGAGCAACTGATCTAGCTGGCGATCAATCCAGTTTTGCTTTTCAGGTGTTTCAGGCTGAGACATCAATATTATTCATGACCTATGGCCCTATTAAACCTCGTCTATATCCAGAACGTAAATTTCACAACTTAATCAGAATCAGCTTTCGGTGGCTGGACGTGATATTGACTTGGGAAAAGATTTTCCGCCGGATTTAATTGAGGAGGTAAACATTACCCACACAGATATTGATAATTTACAGCTGTATAGAGCGATAGGTGTGTCGGATTTTGGCGATATAACGGGGGAATTTAGCGGTTTTATCAGTTGCAGGGCTCTGCTTATGGGGGCTGGAGAGAAGTCCGACGTTTCCGCAGATACCAAAGACAAAACTGTATGAGGTTTTGGCGATGGCTCGCTCGGGTGGGTGAGATGAGGGCTGATCAGCAGCTGCGGGAATGGGCGAGATCGCTGACTAAGCAATAACTTGTTCCCTCAGAGAAAGCAAGGTATGGGAGTGACAGAATAACCTTACACTTGTTTACAAAACACCTCATCATGCCTCAATTTCTGTTGATATAGAGTTAAGCGCTTTGTTAGATATGTACTCGTTAATATGGATAGAGCTCTTGCTCAATTTATGCTGGAAGATGGAACTTCCTTCTTGGTTGAAATTGAAGAACCCAAAAGTAGTGTGATTGAACGGGTAGCTTTATTAGAAACCGAAGCAATGGTCTATAAGGCCAAGAAAAATTTGGAGGAAGCACTGGATGTGGTCAAGCCAGTAGCTTCTACTTTGATTTCAAAATTAAAGTCTGGAATGCCAACACCTATTAATGAGGTCCAAGTTACCTTTGGCCTTAAACTCAGTGCTGAAGCAGGAGTTGTGTTTAGTTCAGTTGGAGGTGAGGTGACATTTGAAGTCACGCTCAAGTGGTCGAAGGATAACTGAGTAGGTGACTGAGCATGGGCTTTGATCAAGGTAAGTGTGCGATCGCACGTATTTACTCTAATAGTACAGATAGCGTGATTGGGACTGGCTTTTTAGTAGCTGAGCGCTATGTGCTTACCTGTGCCCATGTAATTGAGGCAGCCCGTTTGGGAAGTGATATCCGGGAGATAAAGCTAGACTTTCCCTATCTGAAAACGCTACCTCCTTATTATACGGAGTTGGGTTGGCAGCAATACGATAAGCGCACACCTGGAGATGATTTTGCTCTTTTGCGATTGCCAGCCTCGATCTCAAAAGAAGATGTCGAGCCTATTCAAATAGAGTCAAAAACTCTGAGCCTAGGCTGCCAGCTTAGTGCGTTGGGGTTTCCGAGGGGAGATACTACAGGACGTTTTCTATTTGCTGTGAATCGAGGGGAGCTACCTATTGGCTGGGTACAGATTGAAGATACTAAGGCCCAAGGGCTAGCAATTGAACCAGGATTTAGTGGTGCACCAGTTTGGAATGAGGATACTCAAAGCTGTGTGGGAATGATAGTTGCCCGCGATAGGAAGCGCTCAGATGCAAAAATTGGATTCATGTTCTCTGCCGTAAGGTTAGTGAGGTCTCCATTAAGATGCCTCACTAACCTTACCTTGCAAGATATTCTAAGATCGGAGCTAGGTAACTGGAGGGACAAACAGATCCAGGAGGCTTATCGGACCTGCCGACCAGTTGGATGGGATCAGCCTTTACAAAAGAGCATAACTAAGATTTTGGAAGACTTAGTGGATATGCCCGATGGGCCAGCGGAGCAACCTAAGCTTTTACAATTTGTAGCTTGTTTACTAAATCAAGTGCCAAATATTCCATTGCAAGCCTGGGCAGAGGAGCAAACACCTACCCTAACTGAGTTGCGTCAGCACATGACGGCTATCAACTTGGAAAGAAAGGCATCAGCATCAGCCCGACCATCGCTCCAGGCTAGCCTTTTAGTGCAACTGCAAGGATTAAAATCCAAACCAGGTTTTTACGACATTAAGGGATGGTTCATTCCCAATATAGAAAAGTACAATTCCGAAACAGGCGAAGGCATTGACGATCAGATTACCTATGATGGCGAACTTGATCTAGCTGAGGGAATTGCACTAAAAGATATCCCAGCAGTTTTGGCAAACTATATGGCTCAAATTGGTAATCGAGGTGATATTGATTTGAAAAGGGTAGTAGTGGAATTTTTTCTACCCATCTCGATGATGAATGAGCCCGTTGACCAGTGGCTGATTGAGGATGACTTTGGGTTTAAGCAAACCCTGGCTGAAGAATGCCAGGTCGTGATGCGCTCGATTGAGCGAACGAGATCGAAACGCTATAAGGCTCGAGGGATGTGGGAAAAGAAGTGGTGGCAATTGCGGCAAAACTTGCAAGCTGATGCCTGCCAGGCGTTTGTAACCTGGGAAGCAGATCTGGCCAGTTTGCGCCAAAGATTAAGTCGGGATACTGCTCTAGGACTCAAATTAGGAAAGTGTCCCAGTTGTGAGAAAGGGGGAGAGTTAGCACTACTATTAGCGACGGGGACACCCATGGCTGTATGGATACGGCATGATTGTCCGGATCAACTCGTGGATTGGTGTCCTTTACTAGACAAGCAGGTCTTGTGCTGTAGTCTTGGTCAGTTGCTAGCGCAGGTAGCTGGAGTGCGTCAAGAACAGACTGCCCCAGATTCAACAGATGAGATTCTACCCATTGGAGAATACCTGACCTTTGTGTGGGAAGATCCGCAACGATTACCGCCCAGTATTGTTTATTCTTCAGCATCGTTATGACCACCTGGAAACATCAGATTTTCAAGGGAATTGGGGAACCCCATGATGGCATTGCGAATTTACCCCCTCCCCCCAATTGGCGTGTCTTTAAGGATGTTCAGACACAGCAGACGAATAAGGGCAAAACGTTTCAAGCACGTCCTGAGGAAATAGAGTTGGTCAATGCAGCATTATTGTTGAGGCGTCCATTGCTGGTGACTGGTAAACCGGGAACGGGTAAAACCTCCCTGGCTTATGCGGTGGCACGGGAGCTCAAACTAGGTGAGGTACTTTACTGGCCGATTACAACACGAACCACCTTGAAGGATGGGCTCTACAGCTATGACGCGATTGGTCGTTTGCAAGATACCCAGCAGCGTGAGCAAGCAGTTGAGTCTTCAGGTAAAGTCAGAGATATTGGTCAATACATTCGATTAGGGCCTTTGGGAACCGCCCTATTACCATCACCAGATCCCATAAAACCTCGGGTCGTCTTGGTTGATGAAATTGATAAGAGTGATCTTGACCTGTCCAATGATCTCTTGCATGTCTTTGAGGAAGGAAGTTTTGAGATTCCTGAATTGGTACGGATTAAAGATACGGAAAATGAGGTTACGGTGAGAACGGCTTATAAAGATCGGACACAGGAGCCTTATGTAAAGATTCAGGCTGGGCTTGTGCAATGTATGAACTTTCCTTTTGTAATCTTGACCAGTAATGGGGAACGAGACTTTCCGCCACCGTTTTTACGTCGTTGCATTCGACTGGAAATGCGAGAGCCTAACAAAACCGAGTTAGCCCGCATTGTACAGGCACATTTGGGGACGGAAGTGCTAGAACAGTCTGTCACTCTAATTGATGAATTCTTGCGGCAGCGTGACTCTGAAGGAAAGGAGCTGGCAACGGATCAGTTACTCAATGCAATCTGTGTGATGTTGCAACGAGAGTTGACAACCCAGGAGTCTAGAGATCAGCTCTTGGATAAGTTGATGAAGCCCCTGTCTGGTGTGGACGCGTAAAGGATAAATGGATGAATGAACAGATGAATCAGCAATTATTGTTGGAGGAGATGATTGCTCGCTTGCATCAAGCGAAAATTGACTGGGATGCAGAAAAAATTGCGGATGTGTTGTGGTTAGCTCAGCACATTGCCCCCACCTCTGCCGTTGAGCCATCGACACCAGAAGTACAACCAGAAGTGCAACCAGAAGCACCATTAGGTGATGAACCCGCTGTTATTTTTGAAGATATTGAACCAGGAAAAGTACAAGAGCTGCCGCCACCGCCAGACTTTGCACTCTATGCCCAGACACCTAAGCCTCCTGTTCAACCTCAACCTCAGTCACATTTTCAGGGACTGCCCTTTAAAACCCCAACTGCACCTGCCCTACGAAGAACATTGGCAATGGGTCGTTCGTTGCGTCCCCTCATGCGCAGGGTTGATGCCTATGAGCAAACCGTTTTAGATGAGAATGCCACCGCCGAGGCAACGGCGGAATGTCAGATCTGTATGACTGTGATAAAGCCTGCTAAAGAGCGTTGGTTAGAAGTGGCACTGGTGATCGAGCAAACTGCTTCTAGTTTTATTTGGCAGGACACAATTGAGCAGTTTAAGCTGCTGCTGGCAAGTCAAGGTGCTTTTCGGCGAGTGAGCCTCTGGTATTTAGACACCTTGACAGAAGGGCAAATACAGTTACTAGCAAAAGATCCTGAAAAGTATCCCAATCAGCCCAATCGTAGCCCCAAAGAACTTTTAGATGCCGCCGGACGGCGATTGATTTTACTGGTCAGTGACTGCATTTCATGGACCTGGCGACAGGGGATGATTCAACAAGACTATCTCAGTCTTTGGGCTACCCATGGTCCTGTGGCCCTGGTGCAGTTGCTGCCAGAAACCTTTTGGGAGCGAACTGTTTTAAGTGCAGGTTTACCAGTACAGTTGAGTGCACTGATGCCAGGTATGACTAACCCGAAACTACGGGTACAAGAAGTACCTTTGTGGGAAGAGATACCCCGTGGAGATGGATTAAAGCTGCCAATTATTACCCTAGAGCCAAACTCCCTTAAGCAATGGGCCAAGATGCTAGCCGGGTTGGGCAATTGCTGGGCAACAGGCGTTTGGTTTGATAAGGAATGGCAATCTGAGTGGGTTGTCTCACGCTCTAGTTCAACGGATTTGTCAGCAGCGCAGCTTGTGAAACGTTTTTATGCAACAGCATCGCCGATGGCAAAGCGGCTAGCCAAACTAATGGCAACTGGACCGGTTAGCTTACCGGTGGTGTATCTAATTCAGGCGAAGATGCTGCCTGACTCAACGCCAATGCATGTGGCAGAAGTGTTTATGAGTGGGCTGGTCGAACGTACAAATCGGGTAGGAACATTGGTTGGTAAGGAGTATGACTTTTTGCCAGAGGTCAGGGAGTTATTATTGGATGCGGTCTCCAAATCCGAAGCCGAGAGCCTGTTAGACAAAATCTCTGAATTTGTCGGCGAGAAGATTGGTAAGACAATTTATAGCTTTACCGCTCTTTTGATGCTGGAAACAGAGTTGGGGGATACAGCCAACGCAGAGCTACTGAAATTTGCCAATGTTAGTCGACAAGTGCTGAGACGACTGGGAGGTGAATACGCAGCACTGGTGCATGCGACAGAGGGAGCAGGAATTAGGCAACCGTCCCAATCAACAAGCCCAATGCCGAATTTCCCAGTGTTGGGGACCTTAACGTTTGAAACGGCCAGGTTTTCTGACGAGGAAGAGGTTTTGACTCGCTTTTCACTGTTACCAGCAGAAGAGGGTAACGGTGAAAACGATTCCCTGGAGTTTGAGGATAATGTAGCTGGGCTACTACCCTTTGAGTTTATGGTTGCCACATTAGAACCCCAACGCAATTTTTTGTCGATTTCAAGTGAATTGGTTGTTAAGCGTCAGCGGGCTCAGAATTGGCAGTGGATAGAGACGTTTGGAGATGATCTAACCCTGGAGATGGTGGCCATCCCTGGCGGTAACTTTAGGATGGGTTCTGTTAACATTTTTGTTAATCAAGACGGAAGTAGTTACATTCAGAATGAAGACGGAAGTAGTTATATTCGGAACAATCCGTCTTCCTATTACTTGTTAAGTGACAATCCCATGCATATGGTGACTGTGCCAGCCTTCCTGATGGGAAAATATCCAGTCACTCAAGCTCAATGGAATTTTGTGGCCGGTTTACCGCCAATATCCCGTCTGCTAGAGTCCGATCCATCCGAATTCAAAGGTGCCAATCGACCGGTCGAGCGAGTGAATTGGCATGAAGCGGTTGAGTTTTGTGAGCGTCTTTCTCGATATACTCAACGCGACTATCGATTGCCTACAGAAGCCGAATGGGAATATGCCTGCAGAGCCGGTACAACCACTCTTTTTCACTTTGGTGAGACTTTGGCAACAGCGGTAGCGAACTATGATTGTAGATCAGTCTATGGCTATGATCCCACAGGGGCATACCTTCAAGAAACCACACCAGTAGACCATTTCAATCTTGGTAATGCCTTTGGGCTTTGTGATATGCACGGCAATATTTGGGAATGGTGTCAGGATAACTGGCATAGTAATTATAAAGGTGCGCCCACCGATGGCAGTGCCTGGATGACCAAGTATGGTGAGGCTAAGCGGGTCTGTCGTGGCGGCTCCTGGCTCAGTAAACCTCGTGAATGCCGTTCCACTCACCGCAACTATTTTTCACCCGGTAACCATTCCCATAGCGTTGGCTTTCGGGTAGCGTGTTCGAGTTTCGGAACACTTGCATAACCCTTGCACTATGGCGTCAGTTGTATGACAACTAGAGTAAAAATTCTTTGACAACTTGCCTCAAAGATGCTTGTTTGATGTGTCCAAAGATAAAATCGAGTCATCATAGTTTGGTAAATGTAGTTCGTTAAGCTTTTCCAAGCATGAGCTGGCTCATCGACTGTAATGCTAGGTTATGTCTGATCTTAAACTTCAACGTCAAACCAAAACTGCTCAGTATTTCACGGAGTCTTTACCTTTAGAAAGTGGGATTGACCTGGATATGATTCTGATCCCTGAGGGCACATTCCTGATGGGTTCCCCAGTGGATGAGCTAGAACGCTCTGAATTTGAAAGCCCCCAGCATAAAGTGACAGTGCGGCAGTTTTTTATGAGCCGTTACCCAGTAACTCAAGGGCAGTGGCAGTTTGCAGCTAATTTACCTGTGGAAAACCGCGATCTTGAGCCTGATCCATCTGGATTTAAAGGTGCTAACCGCCCGGTCGAGCGAGTGACTTGGCGTGACGCAGTTGAGTTTTGTGAGCGTCTCTCCCGATATAGCCAAATACGCTACTATCGATTACCCACAGAGGCGGAATGGGAATATGCCTGCAGAGCCGGTACAACCACTCCTTTCTACTTTGGGCAGACGCTTACAACAGAGGTAGCGAACTACGATGGTAGATCTGTATATGGTAATGGTCTCCAAGGAAAATGCCGTCAGGAAACCACGCTAGTAGATCATTTTGGTCTTGCTAATGCATTTGGGCTTTGTGATATGCATGGCAATGTTTTCGAGTGGTGTCTGGATGAGTGGCATCAAAATTACGAGGGAGCTCCTGCCAACAGTAACGCTTGGATATCTTCTGGAGAAAGCAAAAATCGTGTCTATCGTGGCGGTTCTTGGCTCAGTGATCCTCGTTATTGCCGCTCTGCGTTTCGTGATAAGAATCTCAGCGACAATAGGAGCTTCCTCCTCGGTTTTCGAGTTGTCTGCGCTGTTTTATAAAAGCTGAAACCTTTGTTGCTTTGTCTTCTTAGCTCAATACCTCAAATCACATACTCACCATCAAGCAGCTAAAAGCAAAAACAACAAAATCAGTAAGCCAGGAGATAACCGAGACTTCCATCCACAATTATCCCCCGTAGAGAACGCAATTTATCCAGAATAAAGAGCACTCACCACTCGAATCAAGCCAGGCCCCATATATTGTTATCAACAAGATCTCTTTCCCATGCCCCCAAAAACATTTGACCAATACGAGCAAGAAGGCTGGCAACGCAACGCAGCAACCTATGATGCTATTGACCTGCCAACAACTTGCCAAGCAGTCACGCCTATTTTGAATAGCCTTGGCAGCTTACAAGACCTACCTATCTTAGAACTAGCCTCAGGGACAGGTTATTTGGCCGCACAGGCTGTTACCCAGGGGGCAACCATTACTGGCATTGATATTTCACCAAAGATGGTAGAGATCGCTCAACAACGCGTACCTGTTGGGGCCACGTTCTTAATAGGAGATGCGTCGGATCTTCCCTTTGAAGCAGAGCAGTTTGATGCTGTCGTGTGTAGTGAAGAAACGATGGCCTATATACGGAATGGCAAAAAGAGTATTCCCTGTCCGGGAATGTTAGTAATCGATTCAAAGGCTGTAGTACGCATGGATTAAAGGCCATTATTAGCGATCGCAACCAACACTAAAGCATCAAAATTTAAGACGGAATGATGAATAAACTTTAAATAGATCAAAGCGAACTTAAAAATGGTGACTATACTTAAGTTCTTAGATTGAATTGTCAACTTTACGACCTAATCGTCACGATTTTGGAGCTTAGGCAGAGGTTTTTCCGCCTAGGGTATCATGCTGGGAACATAGATGATCTTTTTCTCTAAGAGCTAACTAGCTAGCCCAATTTCTAGTAAGTTTTCAAGCTTATGCTAAGGGGTTTAGACAAGCAAACAAGCCAATAGAAAGTGTTTTTCAGAAGCCGAATAGTCAACGATTGCGAGAATTGTAGACACTCTGCAGACACTCTACGCAGACACTCTGCGCAGACACTCTGCCAAAAGATGTCTGTCAACCGTAATATATAATGTCGTGGGAGAAAAACCATGGTGCGACTAGATACAAAACGAGCAAAAAGAATCACGTCAGCGACAAGAAGCTCCAAGTTGAATGGTCATGATAAGGAAAAGATTGGTCTTACTTTTTTAAATAGCGTTCATCCTGCTATTAAACAACAGTTAGCTGATGCAACTGACCTAAAAACTTTTCTTGAGACGGCTGCTGGTGTCTTAAGTCTCGATAAACGTAAACAAATCGTTGAACAAGCTCTCATTCTTTTTGAGGATAATTTTGTTCATTTGCCTTTAAAGGAATCGATGCATGGGGTCAATCCTATTCAAAAACTGCGTCTAATCAAACATCGCCTTGAACAAGAAACGGATGCCGAATTAGAGAGTGAACTGACATTTCACAGTGAAATATTGGATATTTTCAACTCTGTTCGGGATCTACATACAAACTATCTTTTACCTTTTCCATTTGCAGGCAAGATTGCTTTCTTACCCTTCCAGATTGAAGAATATTTTGAAAACGGTGAGCCACATTATATTGCCACTCACTTTGTTCAGGGATTCTCGCATCCACACTTTAAGACGGGTGTAGAAATCAAGCTTTGGAATGGGGTGCCGATTGGTCGCGCCATTGCATTATCTGGAGATTTACATGCAGGCAGTAATTTAGCAGCTCGCCATGTTCGTGGAATTGATGGACTCACTATTCGTCCTTTAGTACGTTCATTACCACCAGACGCGTTGTGGGTTGTGATTGGTTACACCGATCTTGACGGTATTGATCGCGAAATTAAGCAAGATTGGATTGTGACGTCCTCCCCACCAACGTTTGTTGAGGCTAATGCAGATTCATTGAGTACAAGCGCAGCTTCTCAGGGGATTGATTTAGAAGCTCATATCACTCAAGAAACAAAGAAAATGCTGTTTGCGCCAGAAGTACTGGCAGCAGAAACGAAAGAAACCAAACTATCCACCCAAAAAGCGGTTGCCGGGCAGACAGTGCCAACCACCATGGGTAGTGTTTTCCACGCAAAAAGTGTGAACACAACCTTTGGAGAGTTTGGACACATTCGGATCTTTACGTTTAGTGTGAATGATCCAGGAGCATTTATTCACGAGTTTATTCGGTTAGTTGAATTACTACCGCAGAATGGTTTAATTCTGGATGTTCGGGGCAATGGGGGGGGGCACATTTGGGCCAGTGAAGGCCTGCTACAGGTGCTAACGCCTGTCGATATAGCACCACAGCCTACTCAGTTTGTTAATACGTCTCTCAACCTACGTATTTGTCAGCGACATGAAACCAATCCCACTGGTCAAATTGACCTTGGAGCTTGGGTACCTTCAATTCGTCGTTCAGTAAAAACGGGTGCTGTCTACTCAGGTGGTTTTCCCATTACGCCCGTTGATTTTGCCAATCAAATCGGCCAGAGATATCACGGCCCCGTAGTACTGATCACCGATGCCCGTTGTTACAGTGCAACCGATATTTTTGCAGCAGGCTTCCAAGATCATGACATTGGCCATGTACTTGGCATCGATGATAATACGGGAGCGGGCGGTGCCAATGTTTGGACCCATGGTCTGTTGCAAGCATTATTACGCTTTCCTAGTCCACCGGATGATGGAACACCCTATGAGGACTTACCCGGCGGGGCTAATATGCGGGTTGCTATTCGCCGTACCCTCCGGGTTGGCAAACAAGCAGGTACCCCGGTGGAAGATTTAGGGATCACACCAGATTCCCGCTACCACATGACAAAGAATGATTTGCTATTAGGCAATATCGATCTCCTTAACAAGGCTGGAGAGATCCTCTCAAGGATGTCTGTGCGTAGGTTGAATGTGACAACTACGTTGAATCAAAACACGCTTACCCTTCAAGTAGAAACCCTGGGGCTTACCCGTGTTGACATCTATGTTGATGGTCGTCCGATTGAGAGTTTCGAAGTTACAGACGGTATTCAGTCCATTGAAGTCTCTCTACCAGCTGGAGCAATGCTATTAGAGTTGGCAGGTTTCAACGCGAATGAATACGTGGCATCCAGGATGTTAGACCTTTAGTCTCTGTTGTTTAGAGACTGTATAAGCCAGAGGAGTATGCTCTATTGTCAGTAGCATACTCCTTTGTAGATAGCTCCCCATCGAGCTATACCAAAAGCTGCTCTTTTAAGCCACTCTCACCTTCTTCGTCAAAATCGCCATCACCTCATTAGGCCGTCCAGTAGACATAGGCTTACTCCAATCATTGGGTTCAGCATAATGCTTACTATGCAGCTCTTGGATAGTCCGGTGCACACTGGTAAGGCTACCAAAGAGCATATGGCGAACAATCTCAAACTGATGTTCAGCTAGCGGTTCTGGAGCAGGCGGAACTGTGGGCGCAGTTGCCCCCTTGGTTGGATCGGTCAGCATCATCTGTAATCTCCGAAATAGTAATGATCAAAAACTTGCGCCAGGAGTACACCTGATCGCATAACTCATTTTGACCGCTAACCGGACACAAGTCAAACAACTATTGTTGTTCTGACAACATTTTCTGGAAATTGGATTGTTTAGCAATCAGTTCTAGAAATTTTGTTTTTGAGCGATCGGGATCATAGACGCCGTTTTCCCATTCGCTAACCGTTTGTCGACGCACACCTAACTCTTGGGCAAATTGGGCTTGGGTCAGGCTCATGTGCTTACGCAGGGCCTTAATGGCATCCTGTTGCCAAACAACAGCCCCATCCTTTTTCTGAATGTTGTATTCTGCCTGAAATTTACGAAAGGTAACTGTTTGTTGCGCTAGATCAACAGTTTCGATGTGATAGCCAGCATGAACCCAGGCTTTGGCCTGAAGGGCGCTGGAACTATCACGATTGCTCCACCAATTTTTTTTGTTAAATGCTGAAGTGGGCAAGGTGTTATCCAACACCGCTTCGATTTTGGCAAATGTAAGCGTAATTGCATCCTCGTTGCATTTTTGCAAATGCTCAAACAGCGGATAGTATTTGCTACCAGGCTTGACAGTCATTTGAGCTGCCCATGGAGGTGGCCTTCGATCAGTTCTGCTTTCTGGAGGTGTAGGGTGGCATTGTAGTGATGCTCACATTCGTAGCGATTGAGATGATCGCCATTTTCTAGGGGATGGAGCTTGGTTCTGATGTCGGATTGAACCATAGAGAAGGATAAGCAGCTTAGCCTCTATGATAAGCGATGCTTTGGCAGTGCATAGTTAGAGGCTTGGGACGGCTCATAGTAAGGTGTCGATTAAGTAGGTAATCAAGTAAGCGATCAAGCTAAAAAGCTATTAGCGTTGTAATGCATGGGCAGTAAGGGATGGGGGATGCCGAGAACGATACAATAAAAGTTATGGAGGTGATGGAATGAAGACAAAGGTAATTGAACGTAGTCAGGTTTTAGACCTTCTACGCCGTATACAGCCGACTTTGAAGGAAAAATACGGTGTGACGAAGCTGGGTATTTTTGGCTCGGTTGCCAGAGGTGAGGCGACTGAGAGTAGTGATGTGGATATTGTCCTGGAAATGAAGCGTCCTAACCTTTTTATAAGGGTCAACATCAAGGAAGAACTAGAAAAGTTTTTGGATAGGCCCGTAGATGTGGTGCGTTATCGGGAACGAATGAATCCTTATCTCAAACGTAGAATCGATCAGGATGTAATTTATGTCTGATCGAGTATTGATTTATGAAAAGCTACTCCAGATTGATATGGCTCTGGGGCGCATTAGGCGAAGATTTTCAGGTATTGGCTCTGCCGCTGATTTTCTTGATAGCGATCATGGTTTGGATATGCTAGATGGCATTAGCATGATGTTAATTGCGATTGGAGAAAATCTGAAGAATATCGATGCCAAAACACAAGGTGCTTTTTTAGAGCGTTATGACTCTGTAAATTGGAGAGGTGCTAAGGGTGTGCGAGATATTTTGTCACACCATTATTTTGATCTAGATGCAGACGAGATTTTTGATATCTGTCAGAATGATATTCCTAACCTTGCTTTGGTGATCAAGGAGATGATTGAAGAGTATAAAGACGCAGGTTCCTCAGGCTAAATGTCTAATTTGATTGGTATCTAGGACGTACATTAAAATGGTTCCCTGGGTAAATCCGAGAGTCTTTGGATTTTTGTGTAAATCACTGATTTTCAATGAGAAATCAGGGGTTGCAGGCCTATTCGACACGATTTTGTGCAAACTCCCTGCGATGGTCCAGATGTGATTTGACAATGATGGTTGGTAAAACTAACACAAAACCAAGCAAAAGAAGGCTTTCAGCCATACCATTGCTTGGTTTTTACTATGATTTATTTGCTGATGCTAAGCCCTAGTGAAGACGCTTCCTAATGCCTAGGGCAGACAGACCAAATAGTGCCAGCGCAGACACTATACCCGGCTCAGGCACCGGAGCAATAGTCCCTTCTGAGGTAATCAACAATGAAATCTCATCACTGTATACACGCCGCTCAGTGCCTAGCAAACTGTAGTCACTGTCAAGCAGCGGAAAGCTATACACCGGAGTAAAGGTGACTGTCGTATTCTCTCCTTGACGCTCAAGATTAACTTCGAGATGGCCGTAGTGCTTACCCCCTTCAATGATCTGTAAAACACCATCAACCTCTTGCCACAGCTCGGGTTCATCCTGGTCAGCCGTCCATTGGCTGAAAGCGTTATACCCTAAGGGTTGTTGGCCATCCTCTGTGCGAACTTCGCCACGCAGACCGTCGCCTGCAACACCCACATCGTAGTATTGCACGCCAACGCCATCGCCATCTTCATCAACAAAGCTGCGCTCAAACATCTCGCTATGGCCTGAGAAAACAGCAACAACACCATACTCTTCAAATAGGGGGTGGTACTGACGCAAGGGTGTTCCCCCCTGACCACTGGAAAGCTCATGATTCATCGCAAAACCATGGGTACCGCTAGAGTAAGGGGCATGGTGGAACTGTGCAAAGATGATTTGACCCTGGGCACGGGCATCTTCAAGCTGCTCAATCACCCAATTCCACTGGGGGCTACCAGGATTAAAGTCAGCCAAGTCGGTGCCACCCGCCGCTTCATACTGTTCACGAGTATAATTTTGCTGAGTATCAGTACCGGGGTCAGTAAATTCCAGACCGCTGATTTTCGGGGGCTGGCCTTCGCCACCATAGTTATCGCGGGTATCGTCAGGCTCACCATTAGAACTATCTAAAGTGAGAATAGTAATCGGGCCGTAGTCAATGCGGTAGTAGTTGTCTTGATGCTCAGGTGTGCCATTGTCAGGCGCATCAAAGTACGTGTGGAACTTATCACGGCCAAACTTAGGCCCAAAGCGACCATCGGCATCAATACCATAGCCACCATTGAGAGCACCAAAGTTCTCCCAATTGCCTAGGGCAGGCAGCAATGGATACTCAGATAAACCACTATCAACCTCACCCGCATTGTGACGGAAGAACTCATCCCAGCCAGGCTGATAGCCGCCACCCTGCATCAGGTCTCCAGGCATCATCAAGAAGTCGGGCTGACGACTGTTGACAATAGCGAGGTTAGCCGCATACCCTTCTGTTTCAGTCAGGGCATAGCGGAGGCGAGTACCGGTTGTGCCAAAGGTCTCAGCCCACAGGCTGCTCTCTGGATCGGGACGAGCTGCTGACCCTGGTGCTAAAGCTCCCTGCTGCCAATCACGACCAATGAGACGACCTGCCGGTTGAGTTTCACTATCGGCAAAGGTAATAAAGCGAATGCTATCCCAATCAGCTGCAGTGGGGGCTGTTTTGAAGGTAGAGTTGAATATATTGTCACCCAGAGCAACGGTGTAATCGTAAGTGGCGTTGGGTGCTAAGCCACGTACATCAATCGTGTGCTTGTAGTTATTATCACCCAGTAACCAGGAACCTTGCCCCAGATCACCAATTTCCTGACCCTTTTCGGCATTGGTGTAAGCCAAAACGGGTTCTAAGGAAGGATTGCTAGTGAATGTGAGGGGTGTAGTGAGATCAGCCCCAGTAATCGTGAGGGTACCCGCAATGTCTGCTTCAGTGAACCAGGTGAAGTACATGCCGTCGGAAGACGGCTGTTGCAAATAGGGGTTTACACGAAAGGTGGCTGCCTGGGCGGGCAAGACAGCCATTAGGCTCGTGCTTAGCGTTGCTAACAGAGCATGGCTAAACAGCTTAAAACGATTTGAGGGCATAAGCTCAAGCGATAGATGTGATGTTCTTTAAATCAGGGGCATTGCTGATCCGAACTATGATTTCAGCTGAAAGACATGGCTAAATAGCGCATCTTCCAGATCGGTTCATCCCAGCAGCGGTAAAGGCTGGAAGGAGGCTTCTCAGCGGGCGAAAAATACGCCAGTAATGAAGATCAAATGAGAAGAACTTTAATAAAAGATTAACTGAAGTTGATTAACTTGGTCTTTCTCTTTTAAGAGAAGCTTATCTTCAAGGAAACTTTACGCGGTTAGCCTGTCTGTTGGCTTGCCTTCACAAAAAGTTTGGTGGTGCTCCCCGAGCGGAGTCGAGGGGAGCGAATAGTTAGTTCCAAGTAGATTTCTACTCCCTGAGGAGAGTCAGTCGCCGTTCCCTGAGCGGAGTCGAAGGGAACCATTTAGAAAATTTTTCTGCATGATGGAGGTGGACATCGGAATGAAACACACTCCACTGATTGGCAAACGTTCAAACAAGTCTTAGTCAGAAACATCATAAATCAAGCAGGAATCTACTCAGATGATGCTGTAGGTAAAGGCCAGATAGATGGTGAAAACCGTACGTTACAGAACGATATGTAGACGTTACGCTATCGATGAAAGGCAACGCTGAAAATTCCTTATCTTGCAACGTTAAGCATCCTTGCCAAGGAACGAAAAATTATGGAATCTCTAATTGATTGGCTGCAGCAGATCGACATCTCAATGTTCGGTGACCTTAGTGAATTTGACTGGACAAATATTGCTACCTACGGTGTATTAGCCTTGGCACTGGCAGGTGTCGTTTGGACAACAGCAAAGAGTTTAGTTCAGTTCCTATGGCAGAAAACCGAAGGATTTATAGGGTTTACCGTCAGCACTCTGGTTGTTATTTCCTTGTGGTACACCCTTTTACGTGTTCACGTCAGCATCTCTTTTAATCTAGATAAAGAAGTCTTTGATAATCTTCTCTGGTTCTCCGCAGTTCTTTTTACACCTTACTATTTAATCCATTACAAACTCCTAACAGGTTTTATATTGACCGTAGTCAGAAGTATAGAGCTTGTACTTGACCTGCTAATCTTCTCCTGGTTTCCACAAAAAGCAGAACAGAATCGTGAGAAATGGAGAACCCGGATCAGTAACCTATATCAGAACTGGAAAGATGGTGTAGAAGCCTTGTTCCAAAAGGAAAAAACAGGAGTTCCAACAGCTGAGATGCTATTGGATACCAATGAAGGCACCAATCTAACAGAAAGTTCGACAGAAGCGGCTGGAGATGCTGAAGAGTTAGGAGAACAGCCAGCATCGTAGAGACACTGCTCGCGAAAAGTGACAGTTGATCGAATATAAGGTGCGATCGCACCTACCCATGTCCCTCTAACCAATGCTTTTAATGGTTAGAAGGATTAACTATGGCTACAGGCAGTCGATTTGGAAAATCCAGGTTTACCATAAAATCAAATACCGAAACCATGGTGGTCCCTCATGCCTAATACACGGTTAAATCGTCGCACGCTTCTGAAAATCGGCCCTGCCACCCTCGTTTCATTTCTATCAGCCACCTGTAGCCGCTCACTATTGACCAAAAACACTACACATCAGACGGCCCAGGCTCTGTCACCCACCCCCGCCTGCGGTCATGATGCAACCACACCATCCCAAACCGCAGGTCCTTTTTATACCCCTGATTCCCCAGAACGCCAATCTTTATTAGAGCCAGGGTTGCCGGGCACGCCCGTGGTAATTACAGGTCAGGTGCTCTCGTCGCAGTGTGTGCCCGTTGCTGGTGCTTTAGTAGACTGCTGGCACACCAATAACCAAGGTGAATACGACAATCGTGGCTACACCTTTCGCGGACATCAGTTTACAGACACAGATGGACGCTACCGCATTGAAACCATCGTGCCCGGTATTTACCCTGGGCGCACCCGTCATTTCCATATCAAGGTACAAGCTCCCAATCAACCTATTCTTACCACTCAGCTTTACTTTCCAGGGGAGCCTGCCAATCAGGGAGATTTTCTCTTTAACCCAGCTCTTTTAATGGCTGTAGATGATAGCGATGGTCGTAAAAAAGCTGCCTTTAACTTTGTCCTGGAAACAACTTAGATACTGTAATTAAGTTTAGCTGGTTTGATTAAAGCTGTGTCGGCGATAAATCCACGCCGATCATGTTGTGAATAATATCCGAAACGCAGTCTACGGTGGTGATATATTCGCCATCGATTTCGACACTTACGCCAGCCTCAGCCGGTTGATTAATGTCTAAACGATCCCGTGCCCAAGACACTATATAAACCGTGTCTTTATTAGGAATGCTGATGGAATAATTTTCATACCGGCCAATCCCCTGCCACTGAAATGTGGATGCTTCCTCGCGAGGCACGTCGAGTACAAGTTCGGGCTGCTCTTCCGGGCCAAACACATACTTGATGACGGTATCCCGGTCATATAGGGCAATCAGCTTATCCTCAGCGGTATGACAGGAAAATAAGACCTGGCCACTATCGGTAGAAACGGGTTGGCTAGCAACTGAGGGGGCTTTTGTTACTGGATTGAGTTTGTCAGGATTAGAGTCGGGGTTTAGTGCGATCGCACCCTCAGCAGCTATATCCTCTTGAACCAATTCATCTTGCACTTGTACGTCATCAGCGACACGATCAACACTGTCTTGACGACCAGCTGGCCCAGAAGCAGTTGCGCAGCTGCCCAAGAATGTTATTGCACCGAGTAAAAACACACCGTACTTAAACCTTGAGAAGTGCGCCATACGCCTATGCCTCTGTAATTAACAACAGCTGGAACAACACAATTACAGCATTGCCAACCGCTCTCTCAGCAGTTTTGCTTGGGTCTCTGCTTCAACCAGAGAGTCCCGAGCTTCCTGAACCACATGGGCAGGAGCCTTAGCGACAAAGCCCTGATTACTCAAACGACCATTGATGGACTTAATTTCCCCTTCCACCTTAGCCAGAGACTTCTCGATCTTTTGCTTCAGCGCATCCACATCCACCAGACCCGTCAGCGGAATCAGCACCTGCACAGTACCAAATACACCGGCAAACATCTGTCGAGTGTCTCTGATGCCTACAAGCTTCTGTGTGAGTTCTGCATCATATTCTGGCGCACTCTCATCCTTGCTAAAGGTACCGACCACTTCATCCCAGAGACCAACTGTGTTATCCCAAAGCTGTCGACGGTTGGCCGCTTTTAGCAGATAGCGACCACCAAACCAAGCCGTGTAACCCACACCAATCATCTGGAAAAATCGACCAACGAATGGCACTGTATTGATGCCAGAAATCACAGCTGCCGCCAATCTCAACCCCAGAGCACTTAACCCCAGAAACAGTAGAACAGATGCAGGCTTTTTAGCGGCTTTGTATGCCTGTCCCATATAGCCGAGGGGATGCTTTAGAAGAGTTTGCACTGCATCTATACCATCCGCCCAGTCAATTTCTGGTAGTTCACCAGACTCAGATTTCTCGGAATCGTTAGAGGTATCTGGCGATGTTGCTTCACCAGCAGTTTCTGTCACCGCTAAGGTCTTTGCTGTCAACGTGGTGCTACCAATTGTTAGCGTCTCAACCTTGGCCGCATCCTTGAGATACACCTGAGTTGCATTCAGAATACGGACTTCATTGGCATCATCGGTTTTAAGAATCGCTTCAATTTTGGCCGAAGGTTTGACACCTGCAGCAGCCCGCAAGTTACGAATGGTGCGAATAGTACCAATTAGTAGGTCAAAGTCTTTCTCCAACTCAGCATCCACTAGCTCAGGTCGCACGGTGGGGTAGGGCTGCACCGCCAGATAACTATCCTCACCCGTCTGAGTCAGTGTATGCCAAACCTCTTCAGTGATGTGGGGTGTAAACGGATGCAACAGCTTGAGAATACCGTCAAGAACAAAGGCTAGCGTCTGTTGTGCCACCAGCTTTGAATCCTCATCTTTTCCATAAAGACGGGGTTTCACCAACTCAATGTACCAGTCACAAAAGTCTCCCCAGGTAAACTCATACAGCACCTTGGCAGCTTCACCCATGCCATATTTGTCGAGATACTCTCGGGTATTTGTAATGGTCTGGTTAAACTTGGAGAGAATCCATTTATCTGATAATTCTAACTTGGTAGGTTCAGGCTCACCCAAATCCGCTGGAGTTTTGCCCCCCAGATTCATCATCACAAACCGAGAGGCATTCCACAGTTTATTGGTGAAGTTTCGAGACGCTTCCACCGAAGATGACTCATCAGTCTTGCGATTATAGTCCAGGCGAATATCTTGACCCGCGCCAGCCACCTCACGAATCAGGGTGTATCGCAGAGCGTCGGTGCCGTACTTGTTGATCAGCACCAGCGGATCGATGCCGTTGCCCTTGGACTTGGACATCTTCTGGTTTTTTTCATCCCGCACCAGACCATGGATATACACCGTTTCAAAGGGCATGGTGTCGGTAAAGTGTCCCGCCATCATCGTCATACGGGCCACCCAGAAGAAGATAATGTCAAACCCGGTGACCAGGGTGGTGGTGGGGTAGTAAGCCTGGAAGTCCTTGGCATTTTCATCGGGCCAGCCCATGGTTGAGAAAGGCCACAGACCGGAGGAGAACCAGGTATCAAGAACATCGGGATCTTGCTTTAGCTGCACGCCTTCGCCAAACTGTTCAATTGCTTTAGCGCGAGCTTCTGCTTCTGACTCAGCGACAAAAAATGGTGTGGTGTCGGTAATTTCACCATTGGTTTGACTCACAGCATACCAGGCAGGAATCTGGTGGCCCCACCACAGCTGACGAGAGATACACCAATCGCGCAGATTTACCAGCCAATCACGGTATACCTTGGTCCAACGCTCGGGGACGAACTTGGGAGACTGATGATTATCCAGCGCATCCAGAGCGTTATCGGCCAGGGGACGAATTTTGACAAACCACTGGGTAGATAGCAGCGGTTCGACCGGTACCTTGCCGCGATCGCTATAGGGAACGCTATGCTTATAGTCTTCTATACGCACTAGCGCATCCACGTCATCCAAAGCCGCAACAACTTGCTGACGCGCTTCAAACCGATCAAGGCCTTCAAAGCGGCCTGCGTTTTCATTCATCGACCCATCTTTATGCATGATGGTGATCATGGGCAGATTGTGGCGCTCACCCATGGCAAAGTCATTGGGATCATGGGCCGGTGTCACTTTGACACAGCCGGTCCCAAATTCTTTGTCCACATAGTTGTCAGCAATAATTGGAATCTCACGACCTACCAACGGTAACGTTAGCGTCTTACCCACCATCTCTTGATAGCGCTCATCCTCCGGGTTAACCGCTACTGCCGTATCACCCAGCATGGTTTCGGGACGTGTGGTAGCAACTTCCACATGGCCAGACCCATCGGTCAATGGATAGCGGAAGTGCCAGAGATTACCATCTACCTCTTTGTTTTCAACCTCAACATCGGACACCGCTGACTGACTGGCAGGGCACCAGTTAACCATATAGTTGCCGCGATAAATAAGTCCTTCTTCGTAGAGCTTAGTAAACGCTTGTAATACAGCCTTTGATAGGCCTTCATCCATAGTGAACCGCTCACGGGTCCAGTCTACCGATACACCTAACTTGCGCAGTTGGTTAACAATGGTGCCGCCAGACTCTTCTTTCCATTGCCAGGCCCGCTCTAAAAACTTTTCACGGCCTACATCTTCACGGTTTTTGCCCTGGGCTTTCAGTTCTTTTTCAAGAATGGTCTGCACCGCAATACTGGCATGGTCGGTTCCTGGCAACCACAGGGTATTACGCCCATTCATTCGCTGGTAGCGTACCAGGGTGTCAATTAATGCATTCTCAAAGGCATGGCCCATGTGTAGGCTACCGGTGACATTCGGTGGTGGAATCACCACACAAAATGGATCGCCACCATGGTCTGGATCGGCCTTAAATACAGCATTGTCTTCCCAAGCGGACTGCCACTTGGATTCGGTCTGGGAAGGATCGTACTGGCTCGATAAATTAGGGGCGGTCATTTCCTTAGGGGTACCTTGAGCGCGATATTAATGACTAACTAACCAATGTTAGGCCATAACCGGAAAGTGTCGCAGGACTGGTGCTGTATCGGCTTGAAATTTTGGGAAATAGGGAATGGGGAGTGGGCAATGGGGGGAAATTTCAAGCTTGGCAATAGTCGTTTTCTTAAAACAAACGGGGGTAGCAATGCTACCCCCGAAGGCTTCTTTATCTAAGGATTTCACCTAGGCAGTAGGCTGATCCCTACTGCTTATGCCCTATTCCCTTTAAAGACTAAAGCTGCTCTTCCAACTCAGGTGTGCCTACCACACCACCTTGCTGGGTGCCAATGGCTTCCTGCTGACGCTGACGAAAATCAGCAGCGGCTTCGTCAATATCGCGATCGGTTTTTTGGCTAAACTCACCCTGACTTAAACCATCGGCGCGACGAGCATTGCTTAGCAGGTCAGTCAAACTAACGCCGCTACCACCGAACACTTCATTATTATCAGAATCACCGCTTAAATCCTCAAACCCACCATTGGATTGAGCTAGTGCTGGAACGGTTGCAAAACCTAGGACCAAACCTAGACCTATTACAGAAGCGAATACATTTTTAAGGATGCTTGCCATAGGAAAGGTTACTGTGAGTTTATTTGCTATGCATTATGCCCATAGTTTAGCAAGACTATTTAGGGTTGATACACCTGTAGGCAATTTTTTTAATTGGCTAACTGGGCTAATGCTCTAGTGGGGGATCCGAAAGGCTAAAAATTGGTAGCATCAACCCCCAAATAATGGCAGCCAACCTCAATCCAGCGACTATTGTCATCCCCACCAGAGCGGCCCAGGTCTGCACCATACCCAACCTTTGTAACGCCAGATAGACCATAATGCCGACGATGGCAGCGGTTGCGTAAATTCGACCTCGCCTCAAAATCACTGGAATATTCACCAACAAGACATCCCGCAGAACGCCACCAGCAGCACCGGTAATTGTGCCCATGACGATCACGAGTAAGGCTGCCAGGTTAACCTGTTCGGCAATTTGGGCACCGCTAATGGAAAATAAGGCAAGTCCAAAGGCATCGGCGACTAGCAAGGATTTATGGGGAGGACTAAAAAATTTGGTATAGACCACCGTCAGCAACGCTGATCCTAAAATTACAGATAGATACACTGGCCTTTCGATCCAAAAGACCGGATGCCGATCTAGTAAAATATCCCGTACAGTCCCGCCACCAATGGCTGTAACCACTGCAATCACGACCACACCTAGCAAATCCAGGTGCTTGCGTCCCGCTGCTAAGGCTCCACTGATGGCGAAGACAGCAACACCCACTAAATCTAGAATATGCAGAATCACTGTCTATACCAAGCTTAGGCAATACGGCGATTAATCAATGGATACGCCAACGCTAGGGCACCACTACAAAAACCGGCCAGCAGCAAGATGGACGTACCCATGGAAATATCACCCCAGGGAGCCTGCATGACGATGTTGCTAAAGCTCCAGTTATTGTGGAGATAAAGGTAACGAATGGGCTCAATGGCATAGCTGAGGGGGTTTAGGCTGGCGATGATGCTGAGCCAGCGGGGCATAAATGATAGGGGCACTAATGCTGTACTTGCAAACAGCAGCGGCAAATTAGTCACAAAGATAACGGCGATCAGCTCAATGTGCCCCGGTAACGCAAATGCCAGCCCTAGACTAAAGGCGGTTACGCCCAGCACCAGCATTAAAATAATGGCCACCATCAGCCCTAAACCAGCAACACTGGGCAACCCCGCACCGAGAAATGTACTGAGGCCAACAATGGCAGCGGTTTGCACCATGCTCATGGCGGCGATAAACAGCGCTGAGGCAATCACGATGGAAAATCGAGACACCAGTGGAGCCACTAGCAACCGGTTCAAAAAGCCAAACTCTCGGTCGAACATCACTGGCAATCCAGCATTTAGTGCCCCACCAAAAGCCGTAAATACGATGATGCCAGCTCCAATGAACTGTCCGTAGTTAACACTATCGCCAAACAATCCCTGGGGCACGTTTTGGAACAACGCACCAAACAGAATCAGCCACATCAAAGGCTGGATAATGCCAGCCGCCAGTGTAGAGGGTCGGCGCTGTAGCTGAATAAATAGGCGCTTGGTTAGAGCTAAGGTTTCTTGGATAAATTCGCTGAGGCCAGGGGCTGCGATCGCATCATCTTTCCACTGCTGTAGCTGACTGTTTTGAATACTGGAACTGCTCATCTATCTATAGCTATAAATTCTAAATTTTGAGGTTTGAGTTATCTGTCTGAATGTATGAGGTCAGAGTAGCGAATTTTGAGCCTAAGCGTGAGTATCCTTTTACTTGGACTATACCTACATGGGATAGATCCAACTCAAAATTAAAAACTCAAAACTACCCGCTAACGTTTCATATTTTGCTGTTTCATTTCCTTTTTCATATCCCGCTTACTAGCAGCGGCCATTTGCGCATCCATAATGGTGCGCCCCGTTGCCGCCAGGTACACATCGTCGAGGCTAGGCTGCGACTGAGCAATGCCAAAGGTGGGTAAACCTGCCTCTTTGAGGGCTTTTTGCACTGTCATTAAAGCATCGGCCTCAGACTCTACCACCAGATTTAGGGAATTCCCTTGGGCGCTATTGACGATCACCTCTTGCACCACAGGCAATCCCTGAAGCATCTGACTGGCCTGTTCTGCCTCATTCAAAGGAGTAAACTCCCGGATGCGTAGAGTAATGCGCTCACCACCGACTTTAGACTTAAGCTCAGCAGGGGTACCGGAGCTGATCACCTGACCCTGATCGATAATGGCGACTCGATTTGCCAGGGCGTCAACCTCTTCTAAATAATGGCTAGTAATCAAAATCGTTGTACCCGCTGCCTGTAGCTGGCGCAAAAATCGCCATACCGCTGAGCGGCTTTCGATATCTAGACCCACTGTCGGTTCATCTAAAACTAATACATCCGGCTGATGCAGCAAACCAGCAGCTAAGTCCAGACGCTTTTTCAACCCACCGGAATAGGTGCCCGTTTTCTTATCAGCCCAGTCGGTTAACTCCAGCAACTCAACCATCTGGTCAATGCGGGATTTGGCCAGTTTAGTGGGCAGATGATAAATTGCCGCCTGCAACTCCAGCAGCTCTCGACCGGTCAGGACCTTATCTAGAGCAACTTCTTGAGCGATATAGCCCAGTCGCTGTCGCACCCGCCGTGGATCCTGGATAACTGATATCCCCATCACTTCCAGATTGCCAGCATCGGGCAATGCCAGGGTACACAGACAGCGAATCGTCGTAGTTTTACCGGCACCATTGGGGCCAAGTAAACCAAAGATTTCTCCAGGTTCAATCTGTAGTGATACATCCTTCAACGCTAAGACATCGCCATAGCGTTTTTGAAGGCTTTCAATGACAACTGCAGGCGGCTGCGACATCCTAAACCTCACGTAGGTGCCCTTTGGGGCTGACGAATCACACTACATTGTAATTGTGATTCGTAGCCTAGGGTATCAGCTTGAGTTGGGAAATCTTGGCCAGGTGAGGCTAAGTGTCCTGTAAAGGATCACAGTCATCCCGAGGATCAGCAATGCCGATCAGCTAATGAAAGTGCCACCCAAAAAACCGACCAGGGCTTGCACCGT
The DNA here is from genome assembly GCF_032906605.1 of Leptothoe sp. LEGE 181152. NCBI lineage: Bacteria > Bacillati > Cyanobacteriota > Cyanophyceae > Nodosilineales > Cymatolegaceae > Leptothoe > Leptothoe sp. LEGE 181152. The sequence goes on along the minus strand of NZ_JASATU010000017.1, from coordinate 54,397 downwards.
GTACCGTGTTACAGGCAGGCTATCCACCACCATAGCTGCTGACAATAGCATCATGTAAAAGATGGAATATTTGAAGACACCTCGAGCCAAGTCGCGATCGCCAGGACACTGCTTTAAATCATAGGCTTTTTGTAGAAATAACCCACCCAGCAATAGTGCCAGCAGACCATATAGCCAACCGCAAGCTTCCGTCGGACACACCATGAGTAACGTCACGGGTACCAGAAGAATGGTGTAGAGCCAAATTTGCTTAGCAGTCTCTTCATTACCTACAATCACTGGCAACATGGGCACATTCACCTTGGCATAGTCATCTTTAATCAGTATGGCCAGTGCCCAAAAGTGAGGGGGTGTCCATACAAACACGATGGCAAAGAAGATCCAGGCGGCCCAGCCTATATGGCCAGTAACCGCAGCCCAGCCAACCATGGGAGGAATCGCTCCGGCAGCACCACCAATAACAATATTTTGGGGTGAAGACCGCTTTAACCAGTGGGTATACACACCGATGTAAACAACAATACCGGCCATCGCCAAACAGGCCGCCAGCAGATTGGCAAATCCAGCCAATAGGGTAAAAGATGACAGCGCGAGTAGCCCTGCAAAGATCAGCGCATCCCGTACTTGAATCCGCCCGGAAGGAATCGGGCGATCGCGAGTACGTTCCATATCGTAATCAATGTCGCGATCATATACACAGTTGATGACCTGAGCAGATGCTGCTGCCAGCCAACCGCCGATCAGTGTGACTAACACCAGCAGTAAGTTTGGATGCCCCTGCGCTGCCACCCACATACTAGCCGCTGTTTCAATCAACAGTAGAGGAATGATGCGAGGTTTTGTGAGCTGATAATAACTGCGAAAGACTTGATTAATGTTCTCGTGGTGAACCTGAGAAGCAATATTGGAGGGCTGCATAAGGGATCAAAAAAGAGTATGAAGGAGTCCGTAGGAGAAAGGAGACATTAATCTGGAAAATACTGGCTGAGGACAAGTCCGCTAGATCGATGCATCCCCTAAATCAGCAACAGCATCAATATCTTAGTTTTGAGTTATTTGTTGACGATCTATTTGTTGACGATCAGTGTTGACACCAAAAGCGTCGCGTAAAAAATCTGACCGCGTACCACTCAAAATACTCAGTCAGCTGAGAAGAGCAAAGCTCAAAAAAAACTAAGACTTAATTAACAAGGGGCCGCTTTCAAAGAATCTATCCCTTATGGAGAGGACAGTAAAACAAACTAAGGTGCCTAATAAACCAGCACCTACGGCTTGATGACAGACCGTTAGGGTCTCAACCTGCAGATGAAGTCGGAAGGTGGCAAGGCCGAGAATGAGTTGGAGAATCAGGAGCCCAAAAGCAAGTTGAGCTTGCGATCTCAACACATTATCCAAAGCAGGCGTGCGCCAGACAAAAACAGCCAATAAAATTACTGCTAGGCTAGCAGGAATTATGCCAATCAGGTGGGCGTTTACAACATTACATAACTCCGCCAACCCAAAACATTGATGGGCCGCCCAGCGGGAACCGACCAAACCACCTAACAAGCTTTGGGCATAAACGAATACCACCGCTAGGCCGCTCAGCCAGGATAATTTACCGGCAGTTCCCTTAGCCTGATAGGGCAAAAGTGCCATGCCCATGGCCAACAGAGTGCAAAACACCAAAAGTGCAGTCCCTAAATGGGCGGTAACAATATCAAACCGCAACAACTGTGTCACCGTAAGACCACCTAAAACACCTTGGAAAATAACTAGAAAAAGAACAAAACAAGCTGCCCAAGGTACCCAATTTGGCAAGGATTCACGCCACCGCATAGCGAGTACTACTAAACCAATGGCCATCAGGCCAATCAGCGAAGCATCCAGGCGATGAAACCATTCTAGAAATACTTGTAAATTCATCTGTTGGCTAGGCACAATTTGCCCATAGCACAGTGGCCAGTCTGGGCAGGCTAACCCTGCATTCATCACACGAGTAGCACTGCCAATGGCCATCAATATTAGAGTTGCTATAGCCATTTTCCACACCCAGCGGCGCAGATAACGCACTGGATCAAACCCAGAGACACTGTCTGCATGGAGAGCGGATAACGAGGAATGAGCCATGAATCTAAAAACTCTCTTAAGAAATTGAGAAGTTGAAACCGATTAACAGAAACACTTCTCTACAGAGTAGAAAATTTTTTTACCTTCGATGAAATACATTTAGCATTTCTTCTCGTTTGGTGTGATTTATAAAATTTCCTTAAAATGATGCCGTCTTCTCCATCAGGCAAAAACTCCAGAAACACTTGTTATTCAGGGCTTTTAGCCACATTGACATACACAAAGACAAAAAGAATCTGAAGAAAATCCTTAAATAGCTAAAATCAACTTTACAAAGACTGTCATTTACGAAGAGATAGCGTTACCTTGAGGGGAGTTTTAGAAAATCCTTTCTATCCGCCTTTTGAATTCTATTGATATTGCTCTACGGTTCACCCCAATAACCCCATGAACGTTACGTTCAGTTACAGGTTAATGAATTGATACAGCTTACTACCTGAGGCCGACAATTTGTCGAGAATACCCTATCTTAGGTAGCTGCACTTTAGAACGAGTAGATTTTCTTGTGTCCAAAGAAAAATAAGCGTCCTTAATCTGTTTTCTCCACTCCATCGTTAACCCATTCTATTTTTATACAACGGACCACCCCACAGGAGAGTGTTCAAATCGTGAACGGTATTCCTACTTCTATTGTCACCATGCTGATCGGCGTTGCCGTTACGCTGATCAGTCTTTGGTACGGTCAAAACCACGGTTTGATGCCTGTAGCCGCATCCACCGAAGCCAGTGAGGTCGATCAGTTATTTAACTTAATGATGACCATTGGTACCGGGCTGTTTCTCATTGTTGAGGGTGCCCTGGTGATTTCCTTGATTCGATTTCGTCGTAAGAAAGGGGATGAAACCGACGGTCCTCACATTGAGGGCAACATTCCCCTGGAGATTCTTTGGACGGCGATCCCAGCCATTATTGTGTTAGGTCTCTCGGTATATAGCTTTGAAATTTATACCGAGATGGGCGGTCTCAATTTAATGGAGCATCATTCCTCTAAGGCAGTCCAGCTTGCCTACGCATCATCGAATGAAGATACATCCAGCTATCCCATGGTGGCAGCGTCTGGTTTGGGTAAACCGCCTGCTCCCGGTGAATTAGCTGAAGATACCCTCAATATTGATGTACTGGGCCTGCAGTTTGCATTTGTCATGACGTACCCTGACACTGGCATTGTGGATGGTGAGGTCCATGTTCCCGTTGGCAAATTGGTAAAGCTAAATCTCAAAGCGCAGGATGTGATTCATGCGTTCTGGCTGCCGGAGTTTCGCATTAAGCAAGACATGATTCCGGGGAAGAAAACAACTTTGGTGTTTAAGGCGACACGAGAGGGTACGTACCCTGTTGTCTGTGCTGAACTATGTGGCTCTTACCATGGCGGCATGCGCACCCAAATGATCGTTCATTCTCCTGAAGAGTATGACGAATGGGTACAGAAACGTATTGCTAGTGGATCCATCGACCTTTCAACAGCCATTGCAGCCGCCAGCCAAAAACCAGCTGAAACCGACACTGAGTATTTGGCTCACTTTAAAGATTCTCTGCATATGCCAGCGGAGCCTATGCCCCATTCCCACATGGATATGGCGTTGATGCCTTAGGGGCTGGCATTGCCAACCCTCCATCCTTAGAACGTTCCTTTTATTTTTCCAATTCTTCCTTGACGATTCACATGGCACAAGCAGAGGCTGTAAAAACACCTGATCCCTCACCGTCTCCTCAACAACCTTTGGGTAATGAGCGTAAGTGGACTCACTTTTTTACCTTTAGTACCGATCACAAGGTCATTGGTATTCAGTATTTGGTGACGTCTTTTGTGTTTTACCTGATCGGTGGAGCGCTGGCGACGGTGATTCGTACGGAGTTGGCCACACCGGCCCCGGATTTTATTACTCCTGAGACCTATAACGGGGTGCTGACGCTCCACGGCACCATTATGTTGTTTTTGTGGATTGTGCCAGCGGGAGCCGGACTTGCTAACTATTTGATTCCGTTGATGATCGGGGCCAAAGACATGGCCTTTCCCCGAATTAATGCGATCGCATTTTGGCTGATCCCCCCCTCCGGCATCATGTTAGTGGCCAGCTTCTTTTTCGAACCGGCCCAGGCTGGCTGGACATCTTATCCCCCACTGAGTCTCTCCAATGGCATGTTGGGCCAGGGCATATGGATTATGAGTATCCTCATCGGTGGAACCGCATCGATTTTGGGTGCTCTCAACTTCCTGGTCACCATTTTGAAAATGCGAGTGCCCAGTATGCCGCTGCTCAAAATGCCGTTGTTTTGCTGGGCCATGATTGCTACGTCCTTGCTGATTTTGATCAGTACACCGGTTTTGGCAGGCGCATTGATTCTGCTTATGTTTGACCTGGTGGCTGGGACCGCATTCTTTAACCCCACAGGCGGGGGCGATCCCGTTGTTTATCAGCACATGTTCTGGTTCTACTCCCACCCAGCGGTATACATCTTTGTACTACCTCTGTTTGGAGCAATTTCCGATGTGCTACCAGTCCATGCGCGTAAGCCCATCTTTGGCTATCGTGCCATTGCCTACTCCAGTTTGGTGATTAGCTTCTTGGGTCTGATTGTGTGGGCCCACCACATGTTCACCAGCGGTACTCCACCCTGGTTGCGCATGTTCTTTATGATCACCACCATGGCCATTGCGGTGCCAACGGGTATTAAGGTCTTTGGTTGGACTGCCACACTGTGGCGAGGCAAGATTGCCTATACCAGTGCCATGCTGTTTGCCATTGGCTTTATTGCCATCTTTGTGATTGGCGGTATTAGCGGTGTAATGCTGGCGGCGGTGCCTTTTGATATTCACGTTCATGACACCTACTTCGTCGTAGCACACTTCCACTACGTTCTGTTTGGGGCATCCATCTTTGGTATCTACATGGCCCTATACCATTGGTTCCCCAAGATGACTGGGCGGATGTTGAATGAATTTTGGGGCAAGGTGCACTTTATCCTGACCTTTGTCGGCATGAACCTCACCTTTATGCCCATGCACCAGCTGGGGCTACAGGGCATGAACCGACGTGTCGCCCTGTATGATCCCGAGTTTACAGACCTGAATGTGTTGGCCACTATTGGTGCCTACCTGATGGCAGTATCTACGGTGCCCTTTATCATCAATGCTATCTGGAGCTGGCACTGGGGTGAAAAAGCGCCGACCAACCCTTGGCGGGCACTGACGTTAGAGTGGCAAACACTATCACCTCCGGCCCATGAAAACTTTGAAGGGGTACCTGAACTCAAAACCGGTCCCTATGACTATGGTCTGGGTTACATTCCGGTGAAAGACGATCCTGAAATTTACGAAGAAGCGATCGCAGCGGCAGTGGCCCATGCGCACTAATGGATAACTTTCCCCTCCCAGGAGGGGATGATTTTAGAAAAGATTTAGTTTAGATGGATTCTTCTTTGTTACTCTCCTCCTATGCAAAGCTCAGCTGTTAACCAAGCCGATACTGTTGTCGTCGACCATAGTGATCACGCCCATGACGAACATCCCGATTTACGAATGTTCGGTGTGCTTGTCTTCCTCTGTGCCGAGAGCATGATCTTTCTCGGTCTGTTTATCGCTTACCTCAGCTTTCGGTTGATGGCCCCAGCCTGGCCCCCAGAAGGAACCGAAGGTTTAGAGCTACTACTACCGGGGATCAACACCATCATTTTGATTTCCAGTAGTTTTGTGATTCACAACGCTGACACAGCCATTAAGCAAAACAATGTCAGTGCCATGCGTAAGTGGTTTGCGATCACGGCTTTAATGGGAGCCGTCTTCCTGGGTGGACAAATCTATGAGTACACCCATCTAGAGTTTGGACTAACGACCAATATTTTTGCCAGTACCTTCTATGTATTGACTGGGTTTCACGGTTTGCACGTATTGTTTGGCTTACTGATGATGTTGGCGGTATTATTCCGTTCTCGAAAGGCGGCCCACTACTCCTATGAAAATCACTTTGGCATCGAGGCGACAGAACTTTACTGGCACTTTGTTGATGTCATTTGGATTATCTTGTTTGCCCTGCTATACCTGTGGCGCTAGCTAAAACCTGTGGCGCTAGCTAAATTTTTAGAATTCACAGCAAATCCCTGGTAGATAGCCTATCCATCAGGGATTTGCTGTAAAGCCGATTGTGTTAACTACCCTTCTGGCTGAAACCCGTCCTTGGTCATGACCCCAAGGGAAAGGAGTTCATACCCCGTTCTAGTATCGAGATTGATGCTAACCCTAAGTAAACGCACAGCATCATTGGTATTACTATCGATGGCCTGTTGAACGCCTTGCCGTGTGGGCGACTGCTTAAGCCCCGTAATCACTGCCTGAGTCAGATTGTAGCTGGCAGAGGTGCTCCAATCTGTTGATTTTTCCCAAAGGTCTTGGGTTGGTTCGCTAAAGGGAGATGCAGCACTTTGATAAAGGGCCTCTGGCACCGCCAAAATAGTCCCGGTAGCCATTGACCCAAATAGATTTAAGACCTCTGGGCTAAAGAGCTCATGTCCGCCAAAAACGTGACGATAAAAATGGTCAACCTGATCGTTAGGGATAATTTCAATGGATTCCGTTGCAGTTTTGAGGGGACTATCTCCTGGTGATAGAACAAAGATTTCTGCCGTTGGTGTTTCAGTGGGGGGACTAGCGGATAATTCAGCCAGGTTCACCTCAGCTGTCATCGTGCCTTGATTAGCCTGAAGAGCCTTTTCAAAATTAGATTTAAAGGCAAGGCTGGAGTCACTATTGCCATCGTAGAAAAGAATGGCAGTGCGGTGGTTTAGCCTTGCCATGTAAAACGCTAAGGCATCTGCAATGGGCAAATCGTTGGCCAGTAGTTGCTTAATGGCCGGGCTGGCACCTGCACTGGTGGAGACAAAGGGCAGAGCACTGGCCGTGTAAATCTCCGATGTAGCATTGGCAGTTTCTGTCGTATTGTGACCAAGCACACCCACAATATCGGGGAATTCGCTGAGATCAGTGGCAATTTGCTGAGCGATCGCAACATCTTCTTGATCATCAGCCAAGAAAATCCGCAGCGATTTCCCTTGAATGCCACCGGCCTGATTGATTTCTGTCTGAGCCTGGGCCACCCCCCGCAACAGGCTTGAAGCTGTTGTGGGATCTGACTTAAGTGGGACAACAATAGCTAAACCATAGGCCTCTTGCTCACCAATGCGAGCATTGTTCAGGTAAACCAATGTTTCCGGGTCAGAAACATCTGCTCTACGTGCACGTTCAAAGGCCGTAACGGCAGCACCGTAGTCTCCAGAAGCGATGGCTGCCGCCCCTTCCTGCTTAATGGGCAGCGCCGACGTGGCCAGCAAAATTTGCTCACCTTGACTCAGCTGGCTGGCAAGCTCTTCCGACGCGTCTGACTCAGCTGGCTCAAGCTGGGCTTCTTCAGACGGCGTCTGCGCAGTGCCATCGCTTAGACCTAATTCACCGCGACTAATCCACGTAAGTCCTAAGAAAGCAGCACCCAGGATACCCGTTGCCACTAAAAATACCTTGATACTAAATAGATCCTGGCCTGTTTCCGTTTTCCGGAAATCACCTCCACCGTCGGGTGTCATAGCAATATAAGTGGGGATAGATAGTCATGAATGTTCAACTATTTTTTTGCAGATGAATTAACTCATAAACAAGGTCAATACAAGGCAACATACACGAAAAGTTTTGCGTTTTTAACACACCATACAGTTTATTCATATGGGCAAATTACCGAAACACCTAGAACCATTAGAAAGTTGAGATAGGTAATAACAAGTACACCTCCTTTTCATGAATACCGGTCATCTCGTGTTATTCAGGCATATTGATAGCATGGCCTCCCAGGAGCATAGCTGATGACGTCAAGCCTCACGGTGTATTGAACCGAACAATCAGTGTGGCTAAGCCGCCAGCTAATATCCCCCAGAATGCGGAACCGATGCCAAAGAGGCTGAGGCCTGATGCTGTAACCAGGAAGGTTACCAGGGCGGGTTCGCGTTCTTTTTCCTGGGTTAAGGCGCTGACTAATCCTTTACCGATGGTCCCAAGGAGGGCCAGCCCTGCGATCGCAACTACCAGCTCGCCAGGCAGCGCTGAAAAAATACCCACCACTGTGGCCCCAAATAGACCTATCAAAATATAAAGCACCCCAACAGTCACCGCCGCAACGTAGCGTTTATCCGGGTCTTCATGGGCCTCTCGCCCCATGGAAATGGCCGCCGTAATGGCCGCCAGGTTAATGGCAAAAGCACCAAAGGGGGCCAGTATCAATGACGCCATCCCACTCCAGCTAATCAGGGGAGAGGTGGGCACCTGATAGCCAAAAGCGCGAATTGTGGCCACTCCCGGCACATTCTGTGAAGCCATGGTGACAATAAATAGGGGCAGGGCAATGCCAACCAGGGCGTTAATCGAAAATTTTGGTGCAATAAAAACCGGTCGAGCCCACTGCAGCTGCACAGTCTCCAGTTGCAATAATCCTTGAGCACCCGCCAGCAAGATCCCTAAAACCAAAGCGGCAATCACAGCGTAGCGCGGACTATAGCGCCGCATGATCAGATAAGCGATAAACATGGCAAACACCATTAAAAACTGGGTTTGCATCGCGGTAAAAACATTCAGGCCAAACTGCAAAAGCACTCCCGCTAACATGGCCGAAGCCAGGGACAGGGGCAGGCGATCCATCAGCCGCTCAAACCAGCCAGTAAAGCCAAATAGAGCAATCAGCCCAGCGGAGATAATAAAGGCTCCCGTAGCTTCTTCCAGGGTGACATCGGCGGTGGTGGTCACGAGCATGGCTGCGCCCGGTGTAGACCAGGCCATCACGATGGGGGCACGATAGCGCAGGGAGAGAATAATGCCGGTCAACCCCATGCCCCAGCCCAAGGCCCACAGCCAGGAGCCGATTTCAGTCGAGTTTGCCCCTAACGCCTGTGCAGCTTGGAAAACGATCACGGCTGCACTGGTAAAGCCCACCAGGATGCTAACAAAGCCTGAAATCACCGCAGATAGTGAGAAATCTTTGAAGAAGGTCATGATATCCCTAGATGCACGACTGGCTTCCAGGTTAAAAATGACTACCCCCAACCGTATTGGACGGAATTGCCCTTTTGATATTGACCAGGGGTAACACCGTAGGTTTTCTTAAAGGCGCGGTTGAGGTGGCTCTGGTCATAGAAACCATGGTCGGTTGCGATCTCAGTCAGCGATCCGCCATTCCGTAGCGCTCGCTTTGCCTGAATCAGTCGCCAGTGACGCTGATACTGATGGGGCGCACAGCCCACCTGCTGACGAAAACAACGAATCAAATAATAGGAACTCAGGTTCACTAACTGAGCTAGCTTATCCAGGGAGACATTGTCGGCATAGTGAGCTTCAAGGTAGGTGCGCACATGGGCAACCGCTGTTGATTCTGGTTGGACAGGCCTAACAATAAATGAATTTTCTGCATTGAGCTGGAAGAGTTTTGACAACAGTTCTAGTAGCAGAGACTGTTGTTTGAGCTGAGAACTTGGTGTTGTTAAACAGTGAAACAGCTCATAAAAAATGGGCTGTACAGAGGGCGCTTTGACGATCGGTGCTTTGAAGTAAGGGATGTCATGTCCTGGCCAGTCCAACTGGGTTAAGAGCTGTTCGATTTGCGAAAACTCCACATAGATATTGCGAAAACCCCAGCCTTCCGTTGAAGCAACCTGCCCTGTGTGAATATCACCTGGATTAATCAAATTAAAACTACCAGAACCCAGAATACGATTTTCACCATGGTGTAGGCAGCAGCCTTGACCACTTTCATTAAAGCCAATGGTATAGGCCTCATGAAAATGTTTACCAAATCGATGCTGGTGAAGTTGGGCTTCAAACAGCTCAACACCTGGCAGGTCTGTTTTCCAAAGACGTGCTGAGTCAGTTTGTGTGCTCATTTTCCGAAACCTGAGCAACGGGAACAAACTTTTGTTGAGCTGACTGTTGAATGGCTACCATAGCTAACCTCCAGCGGTTAAGAAGAAGACTTTAATTGGGCAAAATGTTCCATTAATGATCGATGGATAAAAATGTAACCACTGCCTACTTTCTGCAAGAATGCTAACTCAGCGGCATGATCAAGAAAATGCGTATAATTCCAGGGCATACGGTTATACAGAAAGCACACCACTCGTAGACTGAAATGCACAATACAAGCAGTGCCACCCATTAACGCCCCCATCCATAGCCCGAAAAATACGCCTCGATGTGGAGAAGTAACAATTTCACTACTAACATTATTGATTAGATAAATACCAAGGGCATAACAAATTGAGATGAGAAGGGCTATAGTTACGGATGTTTTGATAGATCGCCAAATTCCTTGATTTGGTATGGTAAGGGTTTCAATTTCAGTCCCCGTGCGGAGCCCCACCAACAAGCCAAACACGGATCCTTCTAATGCCCCAAAGAGTAATCCTTCTAGCACACTATGTTCTAGGCTATTGATGAAACCAATTAACAAACTAAATGGTGCAGCACTAATAACGCCAACAAGTAAATATCGTCTAATACTTATCCAAGACCATTTGAAAGACTCGATAGGCTTGAGGATACTTATGCTTAAAGTGCCTCCAATGTACCAGTCAAGCCCTCCTATAACTAATGCTGTTAATATCCCAATAACAATACCTATTTCAGGTGTTCCCAAGAGGCCAGCATACATTCCAAATATTGCCCCTCCTAAAGATCCTGTCCAGAGACAGTCGGTCAAGCGTTGTAAAAACATCTGATTAGGACTGGGTTGCCTCCGTTCAATCATAATCATGGTTCGTTCCATAATTAGATTAGGAATACTGTAGAGCACCCAAATCAAAAGCCCCACCGACAAACCACGATAATTATGCTCAGTACTAACAGAGAAAATACAACCATACATTAGCCCAGTAAGAAGTGAACTGAGAATAACGTACAGCCATAGCTGAGAATTTGTTCTAAGCCAACTACGATCAAGCCATTCAATCAAGAAAATGGTTTGGGATGAATTCACCAGTTGTTGGGCTAACCAACTTAACCAGCGTAACGTTTGCGTTGGTGAATAAGGAATATCGCTTTTACGTCGTTTTAACATCCGATCGATGTAGGTGTTAAATATCTCTTGATGATAGGTTTCTACATCCATTTGAGGAAAGTCTTCTACACTGATACCTTCATAGGCCAAAATTAAAATATTTAACATCAGTGGAGATTTAGCCAGTTCCTGTAAAGCACTATCTGTTATCAAAAGCTGGCGTAACCCGGTGAGGTCAACATGCAGTTGATTGAGATAACGATCAATTTGATTGGGTTGTAATGGCTGTATATAAATAGCCTGCTGTACTATCAGACGTTGAGAAAGGGCTTTGTAGTCTTTTATGCGACTACAGATAATTGTTTCAGTACCCTGTTTTTGTTGAAACTGATTTATTGCAGCAACACAGTCATTTCGTAGGGGAGCTCGTACTTCATCAAGGCCATCCAGCAATATTAGGATTTCTTGGTTTTCCAACCAGGGTTGACTAATTACCCTTGGGATCTGATATTTCAAGTTTAATTCTGAAACTAGCCAGGCTGAAATAGGTTGTTTACCATCCCAAGAGGATAAGTTAAAAACCACTGGCATAGGATAACTTGTATCCTGCTCTGCACGGATCAACAAATCTCGGGCCAATTGCAACAGAGTAATTGTTTTTCCTGAACCTGGCTCTCCCAAAATAAGTAAGTTACAGCCAATACCCAGATCATCGAAGATATTAATAATCTCGCTATTGGCAGGCAAAGTATGTTGGGTGTTTTCTACTATCCCAAGGGCAATGTTAAATGGATCGGCCAGGTCTATGCGCTCCTCTAGCCCTAAATTAATCAGCACCTGATGGTGAAGCGAATGCTCTAAGACACCTTTGATCCAATAGCTTTTGACTTTATTGAGCAGGGCGTTGCGATCGCGATATGCTTTTTTTGAAAGTGCTGTTGAGGGCTGCCTCAGGGGTAAACTCGGTGCCCGTTTCAACTGAATCAAGACGGGAGCTACAGGCTCGGCTACCCCTGCAGATTCTGCATGGATAGATACATCTCGATAAATCACAATGGGCTCAACGGCAATCGCCGCCATGCCAAACTCATAGGCTTCTGCCAGGGAGCGACCATAGCCCAGGGCATCATAAAATCCCACCGCAAACTGAATGGCAATAACATCGCCAATGGCCTGATTCATGCCAATCACATAGGGAACATGCTGGGCAATGGCCAATGCCTGTACTTGGGAATAACAGGCATTGAGCACTACACACTCTACACTCGGGCAAAGTTTAAACAATTGAACCAGCACGGTGGCGGCCACAGGCTCTGCCTGCCCCATTTCATTTTCTAAAATGAGGCCCAATTCACCTGCCCCATGGCCAGAAAAATGAACGATTTGTGGAGCATATTCCAGTAAAGCTCGCCTCAAATCCTTGGTACGCACGGCCCATTGAGTAATAACTTCAAAAGCATTCCTGCCTGTTGATAGTTTGAGCCCCTCTTGAATATCCCGAATTTCTTCATCTAGCCGTAATCGACTGGTGTCTTTAGGATTAGCCGCCAGAAAAAGAATTTTACGGGATGTTGGCTTCAGAGCCATGGGTTATTGGAAGAAATATATATAACTAGCCTCTAAAGGTAGGATACGTTGAGATTCTGGCTATTTACGGATTTCGATAGATTACGTTGCACAGGTCCGTACTACATTGACTATCATTCATTCTCTCAAGAAGATTAATTTTGTTCATTTAACTCTCAGCTGGATCTTAACCAAGTATGCGGTGAGACTCAGACGAGCTTTCTATCTTAAAAACTGTCAGAGGTGATAACCCGTTGGTTAACACCTTGCATTGCATCGAGGTTTTTGAAATGAAACGCTTCTTCTTATCCACACTAACAGTTTTGATGTCCATGGGGGCAGTGGCTAGCGCGGCCAGTGCTGCCCAGGTAGGTCTTGGTAACCCCATTGCCGATCTAAACGAAGATGGTAGGGTCACCCTCCACGAAGTGGTTACCTACAATCGCGATCAGAGGGATAAAAGTTAAAAAACAAAATTACATCGGGTTATCTCCGTAGGGGCGCACAGCCGTGCGCCCTACAAAAGATTTGGCTGCATACCCGTATCCCAGGCCCCATAGGCATGGGTCCCTATGGATTGGCTCTCTATGGGTCAGGTCAGAGCGTTTTTCGCCGTTTCTTCTAGCTGTTTCGCTGCAGTTGCTTTACGTTCACTGTAGCGATCGGTGAGTTCATCTACGTTGTCTCGTAGTAGCAGGGTAAACCGATAGAGTTCTTCCATCACATCTACCACTCGATCTCGGTAGGCGGACTGCTTCATGGTGCCGTCTTCATTAAACTCTTGATAGGCTTTAGCCACAGAGGACTGGTTCGGAATGGTAAACATCCGCATCCAGCGTCCCAAAATTCGCATGGTATTAATCGCATTAAAGGATTGGGAACCGCCAGATACCTGCATCACAGCCAATGTACGGCCCTGGGTAGGGCGAATGGCTCCCATGCTTAGGGGAATCCAATCAATTTGGGTTTTCATTAGCCCTGAGATGTTGCCGTGCATCTCAGGGCTCGACCATACCTGTCCTTCTGACCATAGCGAGAGGTCACGCAACTCTTTCACTTTCGGATGAGTATCCGGTTCTGCACCGTGGAGGGGTAATCCTCGAGGATCAAAAAACTTTACCTCAGCTCCAAAGTCTTCAATAATACGAGCAGCTTCTTCCGCTAGAAGACGACTGTAAGAGCGTTCACGAAGAGAGCCGTAAAGAAAAAGAATGCGTGGTTTGTGGTCAAATGTCATGGGTAAAATTAGAAGGAAAGGGAGAAAATGAAAGTGAATGGGTAGAGAAATAAAACCGTTTACTCTAGTGACGATGATGCATGGGGATGGTTGGATAACGTAAAAGATACTGAGTAAACGAGCTGTGGTCAGAAGTTTCAGGAGACAGATTTCAGGAGTCAGGAGTCAGAAAAATTCTCTCCCCTATCTCCTGACTCCCGACCTCTTCCTTAAAACATCACACTATAGGCTAAGCCCGCTGTCACCGAACCGATAAAGGCAAAGCCTAAGTAAGCCAAAAACACTGGGCGACGAGCCAATGCAAAGACTGCAATCATGGCTGGAATACTAGTGGCCCCACCTGCCAGCAAAAATGCCATACCAGCCCCCGGTGCCATACCTTGATTCACTAAACCCGCGACTAGAGGTAACGCTGCATATCCATTCAGGTAAGCGGGAATCCCCACCAGAGCTGCACCCACCACGGACAACAGACTACCATCTCCTGCAATCGTCTGAATCCAGGCGTTGGGTACATATACCAGCATTAAACTCTCCAGCAAAAATGCCAGCGCTAGCCATTTACCCAGGAACCAGCCATTGTTACGTGCTCCCTGCCAAAACTTCTGGCGGCGCTCCGCCTCAGGCCAAAATTTCCACACAACCGGCTTAGGATTCCGTACGCGACTACCGCCACAGCCACCATTACCGGCTCCCTCACGCAAAGGATTTCTGAAGGCTACAGTCGATACGCCCGAGTTCATCAAGGCCAGCGTACCGAAACCGCCCAGCAGACCAATGGCAATTGTCGCTAGGGTTTTAGCAATGGCGAATTGCAATCCCAGAGTACCCACGGTAAGGATAAACATGGACGGATCCATCAGTGGGGAAGATAGCCAAAAAGCCATCACCGCTGAAACCGGCACCCCCACGGAGAGGAGCGCCGCAATTAGTGGGATCACACCACAGGAGCAAAAGGGCGAAAGTGCTCCAAATAGGGAAGCCACAACAATCATTACCGAGATACGTCCTTGAAACGCCTTGGCAATCAGATTATCTGCACCACTGGCCTGGGCATAGGCCGCAATCCCGATAGACAGTAGCAAGAAGGGAGACACCTGCACCAGGCTGCTGACCAGGAAGCCCAAGCTACCAGAAAACTGAGGCGGCACCAGGATAGCCAAGGCAAGAAAGATAAGGACAATGGTGATAAAAACCTTATCTAGCTGTTGAACACTGCGATTAAAGCGATTGAAGACAGTTGAAGTCATGACGGGCAGTCCTTCGGTATTTCGAAAAACATCAAAATAAAGGTCAAAAATTTTTCATTGGTCGGGGCATTCCATGAAATGCCCCGACCAATGGGTGGGCACCGCCCACCAAAAATCAATCCGGACGATCAGGACAAGGCAAAGGTTCAGCGACGTCAGTTAGTTCAAAGGTTTCAGGATCAACAACTCGATTACGGGTACAGCATTCCTCAAAAAGGAAATCAATCAGGTACTTAAGGGCATCAGACTGGACGCTATACCAAATCCATTGGCGATCCTTCTCAGCCTGCACCAGCCCAACCTGACGCAGTTTATCTAAATGGTGAGACAGCGTTGAAGCCGTAATCCCTAGCTCCCGTTGAATTTCGCCCGCAGGTAAACCTTGGGGATGGGCCGATAAAAGAAGCCGCACGATATTAAGTCGTGAAGGCTGTCCAAGGGCCGCAAAGGCAGCGGCTATTTCTTCGACGGAACGCGATTGGCTATCTGACATATTTCGATGATCATCAAAATACACGTTTTTGTCAAGGGCCCAGAAAATATTGGGCATTGCTGATCCTCAAGATGACGTTAGTTGTGGGATACCGTCAAATAGCAATGGCACTAGACGGGTTTTTCTTCCAGACCAGCAATCGTAAATATTGTCAACAAACTATTCACCTGAAGGCAGCACAAACACTTCAATGTGCTGATCACGCCCCCGGATAGGCAATTGGCCTAGGGATTTAAGGGATAGGCTTTTGAGGCGTTGCTGAGTAGTTTTGCTAATCAATAGAGAAGAGTCCACTTCCTTCGTTAAGGATTCCAGTCGAGAAGCGACATTGACCGTATCTCCAATCACAGAGAATTCCAGATGACCATCGGTGCCTAGGCAACCGGCAACGATGGAGCCTGAATGTAAGCCAATGCCAATGGGCAAAGGGCTCAGTTGTTCGACCTCTGACAAAATTGCCTGGGCCGCCTGTACTGCATGGTCTGCGTGGTTGTCTAACACGTTTGGCGCACCAAAGACGGCCAGCATACCATCCCCCATAAAGGTGGTAACCCAACCATCATGGCGTTTGACGATGGTGGACAAAAGACCCTGGAGCTGATTCAGAAACTCAAATACATCAGCGGGTTCAAGTTTTTCCGCATAGTGAGTAAAGCCGCGTAGGTCAGTCACCATAACCGTGACATCAAAGGTCATGGGCTCTTCTATCAGATCTGTCGGTGTTTCAAACGCCGCGTCAACAACATTCGCTGGCAGAAACTGCTGCATCAATAGACGGCCCGCTTCATTTTTGCCTTGGCGGCGGACAATGCCAGAGGTGAGCATGCCCATGAGCCCGGTACCCAGAATGGTAAACAGTGCAAACACACCGATTGCTAGATTTAACTGAAACAGAAAAATAGCATAGGTAAAGTTGGCAAGGGCTAAAACGGTGGTAATCGCTGACGCCTGACGGCGAATACGAATACCGCCAGAGACCGCTAGTAAACAACAAAATGCAGCAACGTTAGTGACAATTTTGGGTTGAGTTTCCCCTAAGACACTTGCAATATTGGTAATGAAAAGTGCGAGTAACAGGCCATCAAACAGGGGAATGGCAATCTGTAGCTTGGGTAGCCAGCGCCAGGCAGTCGGCTGACATAGGGCCAGGAGAAAGCCGCTATATATGATGCAGGCACTAACAGAAATCAGAGCAACGGTAGGCGAAACAGAGGCTTCACCGATGATGCGCTGTGGGAAAAAGAAAACGAGCACATCTAGAATGCTTGAAATTAGCACCACCACTACTTTGACATAGGCAACCTTACGCTCGTTGCTAAGGGATTCTTTGGCAATGACTTGATGAACAGCAGCCTGAATAGGCTGGACTGTAGGTTGCCTAAAACGGGCCTCTTTAGGCTTCGTCATATATTCCTTTGCCTATAAAACTACGTATTCAGCAGCACCCCAACGGATCTAACTAATTTTAGCGCTCCATTTTTTGGATCTTTGCAATATCTCCCGTGCCCATGTCTTAGCGGGTACGAAGGACTGGCTCTTCAGTCTTTGATAAATGGTTGAGAAAAGGAAAAACCAGCATCCAATGCAACTGCACAACCCGTAAATCTTGCTGGTGTTCAACAAGGCCAATGACCATCTCTTGATGGCCAGCCAAGGGGTGTCTGCGATAGGTTCCAAAGATGTAGTCCCACCAGGGAATATTGAAGCCAAAATTGCTATTGGTTTCTTTGGTGATGGCAGAATGATGGATGCGATGCATGTCTGGAGTGATTACAAACAGCCGTAGTAAGCGCTCTAATGGGGCAGGTAAACGAACGTTGCCATGATTGAACATTGATGTTGCATTGAGAATGATTTCAAATATCAATACAGCAACGATGGGTGTCCCTAACAACAAAATGATAATCATTCTATTGGCCATTGATAGCAAGATTTCAACGGGATGAAATCTTAGGCCTGTCGTCACATCAAAGTCGAGATCAGCATGGTGCACTCGATGGAATCGCCACAGTGCTGGCAAGGCGTGAAACAGGACATGGTTTAGGTAGGTAATGAAATCCAGACAGATAACAGATAGCACTACAGTCTGCCAGTGCGTCAGAGGCAACGTGTAAAATATTCCCCATTGCTGTTCCTTAGCAATGGCAGCAACACCTAATGATGCCAAGGGAAAGATGGCTCGTAACACAATCGTACCCAGGGTCAATAATCCAACATTGCTAAACCATCGCATTACCCTGGGAGATGAGGAATGCCGGCAAGGGGCCATGGCTTCCCATAGTTGCATCAACATAAGTATGCCGAAGAAAAAGCCACACCGAATCGTAAACTCATACTCCAACAGTTGTAGCTCGCCGATCATCATTCTATACGTCCTCTAGTGTATGGAGCAGGCCATCTATATCTAGTCTAGGTCTCCTCGTCACACAAATAGGGCACTTTGTCTAGGTCTCCTCTTGACATAGATGGGGCACTTTGTTCAGCAACCTGTATGATTATTTATTTTTTGAATTAAAAAAGATAATGGTTATGAATCAACACTAATGTTTCTAATATTCTTAGAGTCGATTAGAGGCCACAAATAGAGCCATTAGAACGTCAGTATTCGAGTACAGAGGCTTTTTAACGCTGTACTAAAGTTAGAAATCTACGAGTATGCTTGAGGGTAGTTCAATTGGATTACAATTCTATTTTTTGGGAGAGTGGCTTGGCTCGCCAAAGCTCACATCACAGCTTGATTTGGAAATAAAGCAAACGGTTCTGATGCTAGCTTTGGGCAGCTCGATGATCAGTTTGATTGTGGTTGCCATACAAAACTATCGATTAAACCAAGAGGTTAAGCGTCGCCAGCAGGTTGAGGCCGAGTTGCTGGCCAGTGAAGCCCACCATCGGGCCCTCATTAATGCCTTACCTGACTTGATCATGCGCATCAATCGCGATGGCATCTATCTTGAGTTTTTAGCGTCCCCCGACTTTCCCGTCCTCGGTGAACTACAAAATTGGGTAGGCACCCATATCACTGATCGGCTACCGCCAGATATCGCTCAAAAACGGTTAGAGGCTTTGCAAAAGGCGTTGGCAACCCAATCGATTGAAACCTATGAACACACTCTTTTGATTGATGGCAACAAACAAATCGAGCAGGTTAGGGTTGTTCCCTGTAGTGCAGATGAAGTGTTGATGCTGGTGCAGAATATTAGCGATCGCAAACAGGCAGAGGCCCGTCTACAGATGAGTGAGCAACGGTTTCGCCGTGCGATCGCAATGGCTCCATTTCCGATCATGATCCATGCCGAAGACGGTGAGGTCCTGCATATCAACGGTACTTGGACTGAGCTGACAGGATTTACCCAGAAGGATCTGCCCACTACTCAAGTATGGGCCCAGCTAGCCTATGGTGAGAGGGCGACTGAGATGCTCGAAACTGTCATTGCGAAGAACTATAGTCTGGCATCTCGTGGAGATGAGGACACACAAACTATCAATATTGCCAAAGGCAAGCAGCGGATCTGGCAGTTTAGCTCCGCACCGTTAGAAAAGCTGGCAGATGGTCGACGCATTGCCATTACGATGGCCGTCGATATTACCCAGAGCTGCCAGACTGAGAAGGCCCTACGGGACAGCGAAGAACGCTATCGCAGTATTTATAATCAAGCCGCTGTTGGGTTGGCCAATGGCACGCTCGATGGCAAATTTGTTGATGCCAACCCCCGCTTCTGTGAAATGCTGGGATACTCTCGCGAAGAATTACTGGCCAAACCCATTAGCGAGATTACCCATCCGGATGATCGAGACCAGACTCAGGTTATGGCCCATAGGCTATTTACCAATGAAGCACTTTACCTTTTTCATGAAAAACGCTATTTAAGAAAAAACGGTAGCTTTTTTTGGTCCAATACAGGAGTATCCATTGTAAAAGATGCCCAAGGTAATCCTCAACATACGTTGGCTGTTATTCAGGATATTAGCGATCGCATCAAAGCAGAAGAGAAATTAAAACATGATGCGTTTCACGATGCGCTAACGGGCTTGCCCAACCGTAGTCTGTTGATGGAACGTTTAGAGTTGGCCCTTAAACGAGTCAAGCGACACCATGAAACCCAGCTGGCTGTAATGTTTTTAGACCTAGACAACTTTAAGGTCATCAACGATAGCCTGGGTCACTCCGTTGGAGACAGGCTGCTGTTGGCAATTTCCACCAGACTCAAGGGCGTCATTCGAGAAACAGATTTAGCCGCCCGTTTGGGCGGCGACGAATTTGTCATTCTCCTAGAGGAGATTGGAGACCTGGCAGAAGCCACCATGGTGGCAGAGCGCGTTTTAGAAGTGCTGCAAACACCGCTTAACATTGCGAACCAACGGTTATTTCCAGGGGTAAGTATTGGTATTGCCCTATCCAGACAACAACATCATTACATAGCCTCTGAACTTTTGCGCGATGCCGATGTCGCCATGTATGACGCTAAGCGTAGGGGGCGAGGGCAGTATGTTGTCTTTGATTCCACCATGCATCTACAGGTGGTGCAGCGACTGCACCTTGAGAACAAGTTGCACAGGGCATTGGAAAATGAAGAATTTTCACTCTACTATCAACCCATTGTTAATCTGAAAACTCAAAAAATAGAAGCCTTTGAAGCCCTACTCCGCTGGCAGCATCCTGAAGAGGGACTAATGTTGCCAGATCGATTTATTGACATTGCCCAGGAGATTGGGCTGATTGCCCCTATTGACGAATGGGTGTTGCGAACAGCCTGTCAGCAGTTAGTGCTCTGGCAAACTCATTTTCCTGAACATTCTCCAGGGATCAATATCAATTTTTTAGGTGAACACCTCAAGGAATCGCTACTGGTCAAGCTTGAGAAAGTTTTAGCCGTCCATAGACCTGTAGACAACAGTTTAATGATTGAAATAACAGAAAGCATGCTGGTGCAGGATTATGAAACCACCCAACCTTTGCTGAATCAACTCAAGCACTTTGGTGTGGGCGTTGTTATTGATAATTTTGGAGCAGGATACTCCTGCCTACGCCATTTGCATCAGCTACCTGTAAAAGCCCTCAAAATTGACCAAGGCTTTGTGAGTTCAATGGAATTAAACGGAGTCAATCAGATTATTGCAGAGTCAATCATTACCATGTGCCAGTCTTTGGGATTGACAACGATTGCAGCAGGTGTAAAAACACGGCAACAACTGCATTGGCTAAAAGAAATAGGTTGCAATGCGGTACAAGGAGACTATTGTGCTGAACCGATGGGGGTAGAGGAAGCAACCGATCTGTTAGCTCAAGAGCAATCTTTCCAGCGGCCTCATTTTCCCAGGGATGCGTCTGAATAATTAATTTTGATTTGTTTTTTGTTAAATGTGCTACATATAACTAAATCGTTAATGAGTCACATTCATGAGACTGGATCGCTTTCAATGGGGTCTATCCGTTTATCGATGTCATGGTGCCCTTTCCCCTTGGGCTGAGCTAGAGGCCTATCGGCAAATGCTGATGGATGTAAGGGGCGTGACGGAAAGTGCGATCGCAAACGGTCTATCGTTAGAGGCGTTTTTAGCCTCAGATCTGACCACTGGCTATGATCCCATCTGGGGCCAGGGCTTTTTATCCCCTGAATAATTCCAGACAATTGTTTACCAAAGCTTCGCAGAATAGACGCAGCCGATTTTAGAATGCGGATAGCACAATAGGGAATGAGTAGAGTTAATCGGCTCACTAACTAAACGTTCATTAGGAGGTTACAAATGCATAATCGCCATGTTGTAGCTGGTGTTCTGATGATGACCACGGTGGGCAGCTTAGCCTATCCGGCCCATGGGCAACTTGAGCACACCCAGCTGGCAGTAGAGATCAGTGGTGTCAATACCCCCCAAGGACAGGTCTGCCTTAACCTCTTTAATAGCAGCGATGGATTTCCTGGGGATCGAGAAGAGGCCCTGGAAAGCCTATGTTTAACGCTGACAGAGGACTCCCCCCCCGTAGCCACCTTTGAGAATCTGGCCCCTGGTAGCTATGCGGTTTCAGTCTTCCATGATGCTAACAACGACAATGAGTTTAACCGCAACTTTGTCGGCATGCCTGCCGAGGGGTTTGGATTTTCCAGAAACCCAGAAGCGCTAACCGGGCCACCTGAATTTGGAGACGCTGTATTTTTGGTAGCAGGCGCAGAAAACAGGATCGAGGTTGAACTCAGCTATTTTTAAGGCAACTTCTAGATAAATTAAACTTATCCCCCTGATTTTAAGGGGGGGTGAGGCAGATTCTAAGAATTCAAACAGCTTGCTTAGATAAAATATTGAGTGCATATACCCTGGTGATGATACACCCAGGGTATACCACCACCAGTAACTCGATATTTTAGAGTCTGTTATGAGTGACGTTTACGATGCCTTTATTTCTTATGGTCGTGCTGACAGTAAGGCATTTGTTGTCAACTTGGGTAAACGGCTGACGGATGTTGGCTATCGCATCTGGTGTGATTTTAACGATATCCCCCTGGCCGTAGATTTTCAGAACCAGATCGATAGCGGCATTGAAAAATCCCATAATTTTCTCTTTATTATTTCACCCCACTCCGTCAACTCAGACTATTGTAGTAAAGAAATTGAAATTGCCCTGCGTCATCAAAAACGGATTATCCCCATATTGCACGTAGAGCAGATTAATCGAGAAATCTGGCAACAGCGAAATCCCCACGGCGGCGATGCACAATGGCAAGATTATCAGGCCAAGGGACTGCATTCTAGCTTTCCCAACATGAACACCCAGATTGGTAAAATCAATTGGGTTTACATGCGGCCAGAGCAAGATGAGTTTGAAAAATCTTTAACGGACCTCCATCAGATTTTCCATCGTCATCAAGACTATGTGGAGAATCACACTCACTTCTTAAATCAGGCCCTTGGGTGGGAGCGACAACAAAAGCAAACGGAGTTTTTACTATTAGGAGAAAAACGACAGCTAGCAGAAACCTGGCTGAAACAACGGTTTAAAGACGAACAGGCTCCCTGTGAGCCCACCGACTTGCATTGTGAGTTCATTACTGAAAGCATTAAAAATGCTAACAACATGATGACTCAGGTGTTTTTGGCCTATGCCCAGGCGGATGCCAACGTTATGGACAACATTCGGCGATCGCTGCGACGTCAGGGGTTTACGGTTTGGAGTAATCAGACGGATATCGCCACAGGAGAGGCCTTTAAACGGGCTGTGGATCGGGGGATTGAAGAAGCTGATTCCATGGTGTATCTGCTGTCGCCCGATTCTCTTCGGTCCAAATATTGCCAGTATGAATTGAAGTATGCCCTGACCCTTCACAAGCGAATTATTCCTATTTTAGTCAGGCCCCTGGGGTCCGCTGAGAGCCCACCGGAACTGGCCTCACTGCAATATATCGATTTAACGGATAACTTAAATCAAGACGATTATCAGCTGGACGAAAACGGGTTGATTAAGACCCTTAACCAGGATGCGGTTTATTATAACCAGCACAAAATTCTCTTGACCAAAGCCTTAAAGTGGAAACGGCAACAGGAGAATCCTAGTGTGTTGCTGCGGGGCTATGATCTAAGCCATGCAGAGGCCTGGTTAAAAACAGCGACTGGGCGAACCGTGCAGCCAGCAATGACGTTGCACCATGACTTTATCCAGGCCAGTTTAGACCAGCCACCCCTGTCTTCCATCGATGTATTTATCTCCTATTCCAGTGCCGATGCCGATATTGCCCGTAAGATCAATGGCGCTTTGCAAAGCCAAGGTAAAACCACCTGGTTTGACCAGGAGAGTATTGCCGCAGGTACTGCCAACTTTCAGCGAGAGATCTACCAGGGCATTGAGGTATCTGACAATTTTTTGTTTATTTTGTCCCCTCGGTCCGTCAACTCACCCTATTGCAAATTAGAGGTAGACCATGGAGCCCGCTTTAACAAGCGATTTGTGACTATTTTGCATCAGCCTATAGAGACCGCTGACCTGCATCCCCAACTTGCCCAGGTTCAGTGGCTAGATTTTAGCCAGCAACGGGGCAACTTCACCACCCATTTTAATCACCTCATCCGCACACTGGATACGGACCGTGACCATGTGCAGAGTCATACAAAATGGCTCCAGCGCGCCCTGGAATGGCAGCAAAAAGAGCAGAGTCATGATTTGCTATTGCGGGGGGCGGAGAGTGCGATCGCAACCCAATGGCTGCAAGACACACAACAAAAGCAGAAAAAACCTGCCGTCACAGCAGAGCAACAGAGCTTTATCACCGCCAGTCAGAATGCCGCTAAAGCCGAAACCCGTCGTGAAAAGCGACGTATGAGAATTACCCAATCTCTACTGGCAGGTGTGAGTATTTTGTTTGTGATTGCAGCGGGAGCCAGTGCCATTGCCTTTAGGAACAACAGTCGTTTGGTGCTAGATGAGAACGCAGCGGAGACCAGCCGGTTACTGATTACTAAACCTGTAGAAGGGCTGTTGGACTCTCTCAAGTTGGTTGGCAAAAGCCGCGCCCACCTGAACGGACTGCGTCTTTCTGTGCGCTCTACCCTGCGAAATGCCATGGGTGCGACGGTGGAAAAAAACCGATTGCTAGGGCATCAAGATGCGGTTTGGGCAGCGGTGTATAGCCCAGACGGGGAGATCATTGCCAGCGGCGGCTTCGATGCTGTTATTCGACTGTGGGACAAAGACGGCAATGTGATTGGTCAACCCTTTGCAGGCCATACGGATGATATTTGGTCCATAGCGTTTAGTCCAGACGGTGAAACCATTGCCAGTGCCAGTTCTGATCAAACGGTACGGCTATGGAATTTGCAGGGCAACCCGTTGGGGAATCCACTGGCAGGACATTGGGGACATGTGAAGACCGTTGCGTTTAGTACAGATGGGGCCTGGATTGCCAGTGGTGATCAGGGGGGGGCTGTCAGGTTATGGAATCGACAAGGCCGACTGTTGTACCCACCGTTTCAGGCAGATGGCCAAAGTACGGTCTGGTCGGTGGCCTTTAGTCCGGACCGTACACAAATTGTCAGCGGTCGCGAAGATGGGCTGCTTCATGTTTGGAGCCCTCAAGGGCAATTGTTGAAAACGTTGCGAGGGCATACCGGCACCATTATGTCGGTGGTATTTAGCCCCGATGGCAGCCTGCTTGCCAGCGGTGGTAACGATAACATTGTGCGGATATGGGATCGTCAGGGCAATCTACGGCACCAGCTAGAGGGCCACACCGATAATGTCATCTCCCTGGCCTTTAGCCCCGATAGCCGATGGTTGATTAGCGGTGGTGACGACAACACTGTGCGGGTGTGGAGCCGAGATGGGCAGCCAGTGGGACCACCCCTGACTGGCCACGATTACTATGTGTATTCTGTTGCCGTTAGCCCCGATGGCAACACTATTCTTAGCGGTGGTGAAGATCACACGCTGCGGCTATGGGATATGCAAACTGTCCTGTTGCGCCAGGCCACCCAGCTACATAATGGTGCGGTGCATGCCATGGCGGCCAGCGACGACGGTCAAACCCTGGTGACGGCAGGGGCTGACGGCAAGATCAACCTGGTGCCAAACGGGGGCAGAGCCCTTACGTTTCAAGGACATACCGATGCAGTTCTATCGGTGGCCGTTAGTCAGGATGGACAAACCTTTGCCAGTGGCGGTGAAGACAACGTTGTTAAACTTTGGAATCGTCAGGGCTATGGGCTTGCAACCCTCACCGCCCACCAGGCACCCGTCAATGCAGTCGCGATTCATACCACCCAACCGCTGATGGCCAGCGCCAGTGACGACACCACTATCCGCCTATGGGATCTGCAGGGAAATCCTGTAAGGCAATCCATTGAAGGGCACACTGATAAGGTGAATACGGTTGTGTTTACCCCCGATGGCCAGCGGCTGATTAGCGGCAGCGACGACCGCACCATTCGCCTGTGGGATCTAGACGGCGATCCCATTGGCGATCCCATCACAGGGCACACGGATGATGTGAATGCCATTGCCTTTAGTCCCGATGGCCAAATGTTTATCACGGCCAGTCGAGATCGCACCCTAAGATTATGGGACAGCAACGGTCGCCCTATGGTAGATGAGCCGTTTAGAGGTCACCTTAGCGATGTGGTGGCCGTCACCTTTAGCCCTGATGGTGAGTATATTGTCAGTGCTAGCCGGGATCAGACCCTACGGCTATGGGATTTAACCGGCAAGCCCATTGGCAATCCATTAACAGGCCATAATGCCACCGCCAGCACAGTTTTATTCAGTGGTGATGGCCAATGGATCCTCAGTGCCAACAGTGATGGCTTTCTGCGACGGTGGGAAGGGGGCAGTCTGCAAGATTGGGTGGGGCGGGGATGCGAGCGCATTCGCGAGCATGCTCTTGTAACGTCAGACGATGTAGACATTCGCTCTCCCAATGCGGATGCGGTGAGTAGCGTGTGTCAGTTCTAATAATTGTCTTAGTGAAGAACTTTTTAGGCGTGCGATCGCACCTCACCCCCTGCATACCTCTGCTAAGCTCACCGTATCTAACAACAAATTCATCCTCCTCAACATGAGATTACTCGTCCAACTCATTGGCCTTGTCCTGATGCTGCTAGGGATTTATTACTTAGGCAGAAACATCTTTTTCACCACCAATGTGAATCCCTACTTTTGGCGCGGCATTGCGGCTGATGCATCAATTTTCTTGCTGTGTGCTGGCATTTGCCTGTTAGTGTTTATGCCATTGGGATTTATGAAGCAATTAGGTTGGATTTTCGTTGCTGGTGGGATTCTCTGTATTTTCGTGAGTAGTCGAGCCATTCTGAACCCGACCAGTCTTTGGCAGTTCTTTGTTGCCACGGCATCAATGGCGTTTGGCTATCGGTTGTTTGCGACCGGGCGTTAGCGTTGAGTCAGCACTGAATATCCCCTGCGTTCTCCACAACCCTATGGAATAGTCGACAGTCAATTACATACAATACAACTTTAAGCGGCCCTGAACCGCTAAGTTAGAGCCGCTTAAAGTAGTTGAAATCGTTAGCTCGTACTCATTAGCCAATAAATCAGCCAAACAGGATGAGCTGCATTATCTACGGGGTTTTGCCTTATTGACTTTCAGATTACGGCCCATCCACTCAGCGCCATCCAGTGCTTCAATAGCAGCCGTCTCTTCTGCCTCTGTTGCCATGTCAACAAAAGCAAATCCACGCTTCCGACCGGTTTCCCTGTCGGTGGGTAAATGGGTACTTTTCACGGTGCCGTACTCTGCAAAAGTCTGATTTAAGTCATCTTGTGTGACGTCAAAAGATAAATTACCAACATAAATCGTCATCGAACTTCTCCAATAGTAAGCGTGTGCAGATTTAAATTCGGAGAACCGTTGGTTAGACGAATTGCATAACCGAAAATAAGCCATAGGCAAAACGCTAACACGGGATTCAGGATAATAGAGGAAATGCAGCAAAATTTAAATCTGAAGAGAATTCGGACTCAGTCGTTAAATGACTCTGTCATCCCACGGGCTTAGGTATACTTCATCTATAATGATTTTAGGGAAATTATCTAGGAAACGAATATTTAATATTTGCTTACTTGTTCCTATTTTAAGTAGCCTTAGCAGCTTAGTTCCCTCTCCTAATGGCACTTTAATGTGTGATGTTGCCAGGTTGTTGATTAGCTAGCCAGAAGCATAGGCCTACTGGGAAATCGTCAATTTATTCATCACTCCAAAGCTCTTGGAAAGGTATTCTCAGCTACAATACATTCCCTTAAAGTTAACAATGCTTCCTCGTACAGATATTCCTTACCCTAGTTGTTAAACCTTTGGTCATTACCGCTCTCGTTAGTGAGGAAATGTGTAGGGAGTGAAACCAATACCTAAAATTTCGATAACAATATAGGTATTGGGCAGCTGATTGATTAGTAAGTTCTCTTTGTAAGAAAAAAGAGAGAACTTAAGGCTGTTGTGACCTGATTTAGGGATGAGGGTTTTATAAGGTCCTAAGTCATGGCTGTACAGAGGCATTTCATGGAACGCCCACAGGCACAAGGTCAGCCCCTACGTTAAAAAAACTGAATAACATACGCTTGGGAGACAATTATGGAAAGCTTTGATTACATTATATTGGGCGCTGGCTTAGGAGGGCTTTCTGCGGCAGCTTGTTTAACACGTCAGGGCCATAGGGTGGCTGTTTTAGAAAAACACTATTTGCCAGGGGGATGTTGTCACACCTTTGATTTTGGCGATTATCGATTCTGTGCAGACGTGCATTACATTTCTCAGTGTGCACCGGATCAGGCCATTGGTCAGTTTCTTAGCTACATTGAGCGGCCCGTGGAGTTTAATTCGCTGGATCCAGAAGGTATTGATCGGGTGATTACGCCGGAGGTGGATTTTAAGATTCCGTTGGATTGGGAGGCGTTGCGATCGCGTCTTCTCGCTACGTTTCCAGATGAGCAAACGGCCATTAACCGCTACTGTAATGAGATTCACCAGCTGCACACAGAAATTCGCGGCCTGACCAACGAGATTAACTGGTATGACCGCAAGTGGTCTGACTGGTTAAAGCTGCCCAAATACTGGAACCTCTACAGTAAGCGTAACTGGACCCTACAGGATTTGTACAACCATGTGGGGCTGTCCCCCAAACTACAGAATCTGTTGGCAGGCCAAAGCGGTGATTATGCCCTGCCCCCCAACGAAATTGCCCTGATGACTCACACCTCTCTAGTGTCAGATTATGCAGAAGGGGCTTATTATCCCAAACATCACTTCAAACATTTTGTCGATACCATCGTAGAAGCCATCACCGCTGGCGGTGGGGTGGTGCAGCTATCCACCCCCGTAGAACATATTGAGGTCAGCGAGCATCGAGTGCAGCAGCTGATTACGGCCAACGGAGACATCTATCACGCGGAAAAGGCCTACATCAGCGATCTAGACCCGAAGCTAACGGTACAGCTGATGCACATTCCTGGCGTGCTCAGTAAGCAAGAAACCAAACGTCTGACCGGCTATGATTATTCTGCCAGTGCCTTTAACCTCTATCTGGGCTTAGATAGCCGCTTTGAACCAGAGCGCTATGGTCTGGGCAACTGGAATATTTGGTATTACCCCACCGGCAATTTAAACCAGGAATATCAGAAACAACTCGCTGGCGACCTCAGTCATCCCTGGATCTTTCTCTCTTGCCCCACTCTAAAATCCAGTGAACCTGGGATGGCTCCAGCGGGACATCATGTTTTAGAAATTGCCACTGTCTGTCCCTATCAGCCGTTTGGAGAGTTACATAAATACGATAAAGCAGGCTACAAAGTCAAAAAGCGTGAGCTGTATAAACAGATTATGAACAGCGTACGCGACTTGATTCCTGATGTGGATCGCTATGCTCGGATGAAAGTGTATGGTACACCCACCACCAGTGAGTATTACCTGGGCCAGCCCCAAGGCAATATTTATGGCGCTAAGCTGATTCCTAAACAGGTGGGTCTGCACCGTATGGGCTATACCACAGAGCTGCCAAACCTGTTCCTGGTGGGGGCCACTGCCGGTTATCCCAGCGTACCCGGTGTGATAATTAACGGCATGGATGTGGTAGAGCTGATCACAGGTCGGACAATCCAGCACAAACAAGCACCTGCCAACGTTCCAGAAAAAGTCTCAATATAACAGTTCAAAACAATTTTTTTAACTGCAGAAAATGCATTATGGAACAGGCATTTTCTGTAGTTTTATGATGATTTTTAAAAATCATTGAGCCGTGAGACTTCTCTTTTTCCCAATTCTCGGATTTAGTCGAGCCAAGCTACAGCAACGGCTGGCGGGCAAGACTGGATTGATTACGGGGGCAAGCTATAGCATTGGTGAATGTTTGGCAGAGAGTCTGGCAGATACGGGTGCCCATCTGCTGCTGGTGGCGCGCACAGCTGAGAAACTGAGGCAGGTAAGACAGCGGGTTGAAGCAAAAGGTGGGCGAGCGGACGTACTACCCTGCGATTTACGAAATCCGGCTGAGGTGGATGCATTACTGCATCAGCTGTCAGGCCGGGTGGATGTTTTTGTCAGCAATGCCGGAAAATCCATCCATCGCTCTATTTTTGACTCCCTCCATCGAATGCATGATTTTACCCGCACCATGAATCTGAACTACGTTGGCCCGGTGCAGCTGATGCTGGGTCTGATTCCTGGTCTAGTGGCGCGGCAGGGACAGGTGATTAATATTTCTGCGGTCAATGTGCTGCTGATTCCTGCCCCTAAGTGGGCGGCCTATCAAGCTTCAAAAACGGCATTTGACCAGTGGTTTCGCAGCGTCGCTCTGGAATTAAATGCCCAGGGTGTCAGTACCACATCCATTTATCTACCGCTGGTGCGTACACGCATGATTAAACCGACCAAGGCATATAACGACATGCCTGCCATGCTGCCCGAGCAGGTGGCGCAGTTAATTTGTCGAGCAATTATTTCCCGCAGGCGCACCTATGCCCCATGGTGGTTGATGGCTGGACAGTTGGCATCCGTAATCGGTCGCTGGCCCTGGGAAGTGATCCTCGGACATAGACGCAAATCAAGAACCTGATGAGCACGCTGCTAGGGAAGCTATATTGCACTCGGTTGTTAACGCCTGTGGGCCTGTTTTATCTGCTTCTCAGATGGCCTATCAGCCAAGCAACAAGCAGCTGAAGCGAAGCAAACCAGATCGCATCGTATTGTAAGACTTTAATTGAGACGGGCGATCTGGCCTATCGAGATGACCAAGGAGATATTTTTCTCTGTGGTCGGGTGGATGACATGATTGTCTCTGGTGGTGAGAATGTTTACCCGATTGAGTTAGAAACCGTTTTAATACAGCATCCGCACATAGAGGCGGCAGCGGTGCTGGGGATACCAGATAAAGAGTTTGGTCAACGGCTAAAGGCAGTAATTGTTATAAAGCCAGACAGTGGGTTGGATGTGTCGGCTATGCGTGATTGGTTAAAAACCAGGGTTGCGCGGTATCAGATACCTGGAGTGATTGAGTTTCGGGAGGAGCTACCGTATACGTCGTTGGGCAAGCTGGATAAGAAGGCGTTGTTGTGAGTTTAAACGTCAGCGTGGCCTGTTATCACACAGACGAATGTAATAATGCCAAACAACCATATGGGCATAAAGACAGTGCTGCCGCCACCACGCCCACCATACCAGCGCGAAAACCCTCTTTAAAAGACCTTTATTCGGATGGGGATTTGATGGTCTGATGATAGCAGAAGCCGATAAATATTGTTCACCCTATGAAGTTGTTTATATTGGGAATAGCCAAGCATTCTGCCAATACGAGAACACGATATATTCGTCTGGTCATCTAAACACTAAAGCGCATAATATTTTCCTAGATGACCTAGTTTCTATCGGAATAGTCGGGCTTTCAACTAAAATCTTTCTTTTTCGGACTCATATGAATTTTATAAAAGAGAATTTTACTTCTCAAGCTATAACTATAGTTGATTTGATATACCTTTTAACTTGGTTTGACTGTGCCCAATTTAGTCATCTGGCTTGGTGGTTTATGTCAGCTGAGTAACAACATCAATAAGGCTTAAAATTTTGATGTTATTATTTAGCCGTCGAGATATGCGTTTTGGGAAAACCATAAGCAATCAATCCTATCAAATGGGTCTTTGCCCATTTCTAGGAAGTCGAACATATAGTTGTTACTTGATTCCGAATCTCGCATAGGGAGAAACTCTGGAATATAGATGCCCAGCCTATCCATTATGCGCCCTCTAGGATAAGGTCTATCTGCCGTAATTTCCTCCTTTATGACAAAACTATCAATATCTTCTATTCTATCAATTACATGATAGTATGTGCTTGTCATAGGTGGATTTTCGTCTCTTCCACATTCTTGCCGTCTTACATCACTAGCCTCAACAAGGTATCCCCAATAGTCCCAAAGTTCACGTCCTGTGAGGTCCTCATAGCCTTTTATAGTTGAGAAAGCTGGAATAAAACACTTTTCTAGTATTCCATTTCTATAAATAACGTATCCTGCCTCTTCTCCTGTAAAAAATCTAGCTACTGATGCTGCTGGAAGCAATTCTGAAAGAATGCGCAGCCTAATGTCCAGTGCCTGCTCCAGACAAATCTGGTCAATATCGAGAATGATGTACTTGTATCCTTTGAGCCGGTAAAGCAGCGCGTATTTCCTGTCGAATAAGCTAACAGTTTTACCATAGACATTTGAGAGATGCTGCTCAATACCAAGAGTGCTATCTAATGCACACAGCACACTATCAAAGTCTGTTTCAAAGACATAGGCTTCCCTGTGTGAGTCGGGTGAAGAAAAACCCCAGTTCTTAGAAACTGAAATTAAGCCATTCTCCAATATTATATCGTCAAGGCAAGTTAGTCTGCTTACCATTATTATTGTGGAATAACAAACACTACTCCATGTATCTCAGGGTCAGGAAGGCCTTCTGCTCTTCTCTCTCGTAACCACTCGTCATACTCAACATTTTTCTCTTCCACAAATGCATCAATCCTAGCTTGCCTTTCCGGAGAAACAGATAGATTGTTGCTGAGAGCATCGACCACTTGTCGAGCCATGTCTTCAGTTATATAAGGTATGGTCTCATTTGGTATCTGTGATGCAATTTCAGGTGGTAGGATATCAATTGGTTGCATAGGAATTTGTTTGTTTAAGTTATCTTGTCGGGCGCGATAGACAAGATCGATGATGACCATAAAAATACTAGCAAAGCCCAATCTTGGTTGTGGCACATAATCGAAGGAAAAGTAACTGATTAGGTGGCCAGGAATAGCAGCAGTCATAAGAAAAATAAGACCACGAATATTGAGTGTGGCCATGGTTAAGCACTAATTGTTTAGTGCTAGAGGTAGAAATAAAAGCCTGGTGCACCAGGCGGCAAACGACTTTAGGGTACCCGGAGGCCGTCGTAGATGCGTTAGGGGTAATTCCACGGAGAAATGCTTTAATTCCTGGCGCTTTACAGTTTTTTTGTGTTGGTAAAGTTTTGGAAAGTTTGGGGGTGGAAATTGTGGAAAATAGCGTTGGCCGTTGTTGGTTTCTATACTGGCGTTTTTGGGATCTACCTCGCCTTGCAGTGGGCTTTCTATGGGGTGGGTTCTTTTTTATAGGATAGTGAGATAGTAATGCCAGATCTTAATAGCGAACCATGGGATTGTCAGTCTAGTTAGCAAGAAACGGGTGGTAGGCCCCTGCTGTTATCGATACCTTGATGAAATGCAACTAGCATATGATCAAGGCGACAGCATGAGTTTATTAATGAAGGCTACGGATTATAGCGCGCACACCTATGGGCAAATAGCCAAAGCAATTACATTCATTCGCGAAAATCATTTGGAGCAGCCGAGTTTGGCTACGATTGCTCGGCATGTAAATCTTAGTGAGTATCATTTTCAACGGTTATTCACAAAATGGGCTGGTATTAGTCCAAAACGTTTTTTGCAATACCTCACCCTTGAATATGCGAAATCTAAAATTGCTGAAACTAAAAGCCTGTTGGAACTAACGCTAGAGTCAGGCTTGTCAAGTTCAGGTCGTTTACATGATCTGTTTGTGCAATTGGAGGCGATGACACCGGGGGAATATAAAGCATCAGGTGCAGGATTACAGATTCGCTATGGCATTCATGACACACCGTTTGGCGGCTGTTTGATCGCGATTACTGATCGGGGTATCTGTAATTTACACTTTCTCGATAATGTAGACGAGTCCCCTGCTGTACAGCACTTGCAAGCAGAATGGCCCAAGGCTGATATTATCAGCGATCAAAACGAGACTGAGATCATGTGCGATCGCATCTTTCAATCTGATCAGCAGTCTCCCTTAACCCTCCATGTCAAAGGCACAAATTTTCAGATTCAAGTGTGGCGTGCCCTATTACAAATCCCGTTTGGGGGGCTTACCACCTATCAGAGCTTAGCTACGGCCATTGGCAAACCCACAGCAGC
Organism: Leptothoe sp. LEGE 181152; assembly: GCF_032906605.1. Taxonomy (NCBI): domain Bacteria; kingdom Bacillati; phylum Cyanobacteriota; class Cyanophyceae; order Nodosilineales; family Cymatolegaceae; genus Leptothoe; species Leptothoe sp. LEGE 181152. The sequence continues at coordinate 20,783 of NZ_JASATU010000017.1, read as the reverse complement.
TCGGGCCATTGGCAATGCAGTTGGTCGTAATCCGGTGGGATATCTGATTCCTTGCCATCGAGTGATTCGTGGTTCAGGAGAGATCGGTGGCTATCGTTGGGGCTTAGACCGAAAGACTGCACTGTTAGGTTGGGAAGCTAGCCAGGCAGAGGTGCAGCCATGAAGCTATCAAATATTCTGGAACTGTTATTGCTGGCAGCCCTATGGGGTGGTTCATTTTTGTTTATGCGGATTGCAGCGCCCGTGTTAGGACCCGTTTGGCTCATTGAGTTTCGTGTTTTGCTGGCAGGCCTAGTTCTGTTACCAGTACTGGCTCGGCTACGTCTTATGGGAACAATGCGTCGTCAGCTGATGCCCCTGTTGATCGTTGGGTGCCTCAATTCCGCAATTCCATTTTTGCTGTTGGCCTTCGCGTCCGTATCGCTCCCCGCAGGCTTTACGTCTATTTTGAATGGGACAGCCCCGCTCTTTGGAACGGTGGTAGCCTCGGTGTGGTTGAGCGAGAGACTGACACCATCCCGCAAGGTGGGATTTGTGCTGGGCTTTATTGGTGTTGTTATCCTCGTCGGTTGGAAAGCTGTCGACACCACCCCTAGTTTTTTAGTGGCTGTAGTTGCAGCATTATCCGCTGCATTGATGTACGCGATCGCAGCTCCCTACATTAAGAAAAACCTGGCTGGTGTTCCATCATTAGTTGTGACTACAGGCAGTCAACTGGGAGCCGCTTTGGTAATCATTCCAGCCCTCCCCTTCACGATTCCTCAGCAGGTGCCATCTGCAGGTGTTGCCATAGCTGTTCTGGCCCTAGCTGTATTATCTACCGCCTTTGCCTACATTCTCTACTTCAGACTGATTCAAAATATTGGTTCCACCAAGGCGCTGACCGTTACCTATTTGATTCCCATGTTTGCCATGCTGTGGGGGGCCATTGTCCTACAAGAAGCCGTAACATCATCCATGATTTTGGGGTGTGGGCTGGTGCTGTTGGGAACAGCTATTGCCAATGATCTGTTCCCTACGACACACTAAAGTTATCAAAGGCCTGGCAGAACCAACTGTTAGTTATGATGAAAGCCCATCACCACGAATATTCGGAGAGAGGTATGCCAAGGAGAAACAACTATGTATCGGTATTAGTACCAGGGGTACTCAGCCCCATCAGTAGTTAGCCGCTGGCTCGATCTATGGTGGTGTAATTTTCTCTTTTGGAAATGGACAGGCAACTAAAATCTTTTTAGGAGCCGCAGCGGAGTAATCTCAAACTACGGCTCTAAACCTATCCGTATGCCCTAAGGATAAGGTGTCGTAAAGTGATTGAGATCAACAGTATAGTTGACACCGCCGTTACCGCCGCCAGGTCCCATAACAACCTGCAGAGCATAATCTCCAGACGTGGTTATATCGTTGATGTGTTTGTCAAGGACGCCTGCAGAGCTTACTGCAGCAATCACCTCTCCAGAATCCACAATGCCATTGTTATTGTTATCTTTGATCAGGCGCATATAGGCCTCACCTGTCAAATTTGTCAGCGTAATATCCACCCCTTCGTATAGTCCCAAACTAAACTCATACGTATCAGTGGTGAAACCATTGCCTACCACGCCGTCGTTACTATAGCCAAAACCTGTAAGGTCACCAACATCAAATTCACCGACAAGCAAATTGCTAGCTTTGCTATTGCTTCTAGAGAGCTTGAGGTCATACTCAAAGAAGGTACTATCACTACTGAAGTACTCTAGCTCAACAAAATAGGTATCCGCAGTTCCTCTATAGTTCAGACTATTTTCACCCGAAGAGTACAACTCCCCAGCTACAAGGGTATCTGCCGCATCAAAAACACCATTGCCATTGTCTCTGTACATTCGTAAACTAACATTGCCGCCATTGGTAATGTTGTCAACGGCTACGTTGATGTTTCTCTGAAAAGGGTGATTTGTCGTAAACTCAATAACATCTTTTGGATTAGTGTTACTGAGATAACCACCGCTGTAGCTTTTAACCGATCCTCCGAGTGTACCAGCACTGTGGGTGGCCTGTAGATCCAGGTCATAGCTGACACTGCCAACGCTATCATTTACACGATTTACTTGAAGCAAGTAATTACCTGCTGAAGCATTAAAGCTAATAGTGTCATCATCATTATTGGGAGCCAAAGCCAAGGCAACCCAATCGTCGGAAGCATCAATGGTACCGTTATTATTTGTATCTCGCCACAGCGATAGATTGGCATTGTCATTAGCACTAATATCGTGTAAGCGAATGCCAATTTCGCGATTACCCATAAAACCACCAAAGACACTGAATCGAAAGACATCGGTTGGGTCGCCTTGGGTAAGACTATAGTTGGTGTAACTAACGATCGGATCGTGTAATGCTCCTACATTATAGTTAGCCATAAGACTTGTTTCTCCTTGAAAATAAATGCGGCCTAAGTGATCTACATTGATCAAAACAATCGGATGACCGAAATCATGACCGAGTTTGTGTGACTTCTGACCGAGATATTAGAGCTGTCGCCAATTCCATTGAAAAAATAAGTTCACTCTTTTCAGATAGTGTTCAAACACGCTATGGTTAGGAGATGAGATTTTTCTATCTCCTAACTCACCTATGCCTATGGCATCTTACTCTTCCGATACTGTGTCTCTTAAGCCCTTGCGAAGTGTTCACACCCAAAATCTAACGGAAATACTGACTCAATGTGGTATATCACTGGTAGTATCTACCTATCAAGCGGGCAAACTGATTGTGGTTCGTGCCGATGGCAATGTGGTAAATACCCATTTTCGCGTTTTTGATCAACCCATGGGTTTGGCTGCCGATCCTGAGAAAATGGCCCTAGGAACAAGCTATCAAATTTGGGAATTTCGTAATGTTCCAGCAGTGGGGCAGACCCTTGATCCGCCTAATAAACATGATGCTTGTTATCTACCTCGCAACAGTCATATAACAGGCGATATTGACATTCATGAAATGGCCTATATTGGTGATGAACTATGGTTTATCAACACTCGATTTTCTTGTTTATGTACTCTGGATCGGAAAAACAGTTTTATGCCCCGCTGGCGACCACCATTTGTCAGTGCCTATGATATTAATGATCGCTGCCACTTAAATGGGTTAGGTATACGTGATCATCAACCACGTTATGTGACAGCCTTGGCACCCACAGATACGGCTAACGGTTGGCGTGAGCATAAGGCCCATGGCGGCATTGTGGTGGACACTACCACCAATCAGCTGTTAGCACAGAACATTTCAATGCCCCATTCTCCCCGATGGTATCGCGATCAGCTATGGGTTTTAGAATCAGGTCAGGGAAATTTATCAACAGTCGATCTAAAAACAGGACAATTAAATGCGGTTGTGCAATTGCCTGGATTTACTAGAGGGTTGGATTTCTGGGGGCCACTGGCTTTTGTAGGACTGTCACAGGTAAGAGAAACTGCCGTATTTAGTGGACTCCCCATTACTGAACGGTTACAAGAAAGGAACTGTGGTGTTTGGGTTGTTAATATAGAAACTGCCACGATTTTGGCTTTTTTGAGATTTGAGGATGCTGTTCAGGAAATCTTTGGTGTTTCTATACTACCGGGGATTTGTTTCCCTGAGGTGATTGCCTGGGATGAGACATTGTTGCGCAACTCATTTGTTTTGCCGGATGAAGCCCTTGCAGAAGTCAATGTTACAACTGCATCAGCCGAGCATCAAAAACGTTGACCTGTATGCCAAGATCAATTGCAACAAGGTTAATAATGATAGTTCACAGTGAAGTAAAAGCCATCATCCTGGACATTGTCACCCCGATCATTCAAGTCGACTAACGGTAATCCATAATCCAGTTGCAGGCTAAGCCCCTCCAAGGGTTGGTAGGCAACGCCGAGACCTGCTCCCACCAAAAAACGCTGAGAGGGTTGTACATTGGGATTGCCGTTTTGATTCCATACATATCCCATATCCAGGAATGGCATGATTTGGAGGATGGATGATTGAGTGTCTTGATCGCGGAGCACGGTAATTCGGTCTTCCACTGATAGACGAAAACCATTATCCCCAGAACGAACATTTTGACGATATCCCCGTAGGGACTGACCACCCCCAATAACAAACTGTTCTGAGGCCAGTAAACTATCAGAGGCTAGTTGACCGCTGGCTTGTATAATCAGCAAATTGTTTTTATCTAACCGTTGAACTCGCTGAGCTTGTCCTAGCCAACTGAGAAATTGACTATCGGGAGTGGGGGAGCCATTATTGGTCGCGTTAAATAGGCCAGTACCCAGGCTGAATTGAGATTGAAACGCCCACGCGCCAGAGGGGTCTCGCCGGATGTAATCCTGACCAAATTTAATCACACTGGTACGGCTAATGCCATTGGCATCCGGGCCGCTACCAAAGGGAAAAGGAGAACCGAACAGAAAGGTTTGGCCTTCACGATAGGCAAATCCTAAAGAGAGCGCAAATTCTTCCCGTGGTGTACGCACGAGGGGTTGGCGAAAATTAACTTCATAAAACTCAGAGTCACCGCTGACATCCAGACTGGTCAAGGTTTGGGTGCTATCGCTAATCAGCGTCCGTAGCTGCAGCGTTCCGTCCATGGCATTTAACGGAATTCGATAGCCGATATCATACAGGTTAGACCCCCCAGTGGTGGAACGATGATAGGCCAAGGAAATCTGGTCTCCCCAACCAGTCAGGTTGCGGTAACTTAGACCGATGCCCATGCGTACATCCCCCACACTGGGAGGTGAATAGTTATCGATGGAGAGATCCGCATTAAACGGTTTTGCCTCATCCACGGTAACTGCAAGAACACTTTCTCCCAGGTCTTCTCCGGGGAGCAGGGTGCCTTCCACAGAGTCAAATAGGGGATTGAGTTGTAGTAATCTGAGCTGATCTTCTATTGCCCCCAGTTGAACAGGGGTATCGGTTCCCAGACCAAGGCGCTGCTCTAGATAATGGGTTTGAGTTTGTTGATTGCCTTCAATTTGAATCTTACCAATACTGCCTTCAATCACCTGAATGAGAATAGACCCTTCAGTAATATCTTGTTCTGGTAAAATCGCCCGAGAAGTTAGATAGCCCTGGTCAAAGTAAAGGCGGGTAATGTTATCAGCTAGGGTCTGCAGCTCTGTCAATGTAACGTCTCGCCCTTCTAAAGGCTGAACCAGTGGATCAAACTCTTCTGGACCAAAGATAGTACTGCCTGACACCTCAATTTGGTTAACAGAAATAACCAAATCCTCATCTGGTATTGGCAGCTCTATGGGAGATTCAGGTGGAGTAATCTCTGGAATTGTTTCAGGTGGAATCGCTTCTTCAGGATTGGGTAGGGATTGGGGTAGGCGATCTTGGTTCGGGTTCGGGCGTTGGGCAAGGACTGGGGATACGCAGAGTATGGAAAGCAGAAGCGTGATCTTAGGAATATTCTGTCGCATAGATAGGAACCTAATCACATTAATCAATGAAAAAGACAAGCAGGATATCTTCTTTCCTAGTAATGCAACTGGCAATCTGTTTCTGATGTAGTTGGACTCTTTTCATTGGAGATAGCTGGAGAGTCTAGATCTGGTATGTCCACGACAATGTCCACATCAGGGACTGTCTCACAAATGGGATCGGAGAGTAGTCGCGTTGCTTGCAGATCTATCCACAGTTCTAAAAGGTTAGATGGTAGTGTCGGTTCCGGCTCTGGTTCTGGTTCCGGCTCTGGTTCTGGTTCCGGCTCTGGTTCTGGTTCCGGTGCCGTATTGGTCAGGTTAAACGTGGCAGAGTCTAACATTGCAGCATCAGCAGTCACGGTAAAATCACCGCCGGTTTCATTTGCCGTTAGCAGACTGGTAGCGGTGGCCAATCCCGTGGCATCGGTCATGACACTGCTATCTGGACTGGCGCTTGCTCCACTACTGCCAGGATTTGCCGTAAAGGTGACGGTGACATCAGGAATCGGTAGTGCCGAATTGACAAAGTTTTCTGTGACTTGAACTGCCAGAACTGTGTCAAAAGATTCGTTCACCAGGGTACTTTGGCCATCTCCGGCCACCGCCGTCAGACTATAGCCTTGGGATTCGAAAGCGCCAATATCCACTGGGCCGTTGAAGCGATCGGCCCCTCGTTGGTCTGTAGTCAGGGCTGCCGCTGTGGCCAGGGCATCACTACCCGCATCCAGCACGGGGCTGTCGAGATAGAAGGCGTGGGTTTGGGTGGGGCCGCCGTAGTCACCCAAGGAGAGCAAAACCGGGTCGATTGGCGCGGCATCACTACCGACCAGGGTACTGGTGGTAAATAGTCCCTGGGAATCAATACCAATCAGGTTATTGCCGTTGTCGACAATGGGGGAATCAGTGGCGCTTGTTCGGCTTACATCTGGATGTACCGTAGCCGTATTCTGGGCAACGATGCTGTTGCCCACGGTGACCCGCGCCGTATTGACACCGCCACCCACGTTAAGGTTGAGAATGCCGCCACCTGAACTACCTGGATTGGTTACTTCATTCTGGACAATGGTGCTATTGGTGATGGTGATGGTCCCACCCAAAAGGGACGTTTGCCCCCGGTTGTAGAAGCCACCCCCACCAAAAACGGCTTCATTGCCAGAAACGGTGCTGTTGTTGACGATGACCACTGCACTATTGTCAGAATTTTGTCCCAGGTTGGCAACGCCGCCGCCAACATTAGCCGTATTACCCGTAATGGTGCTGTTGTTGATGGTTATCACCGCTGCATTAGGGGCTGGAGGAGCAGGAGACGTAAATGAGGTGTTAGACAGGCCACCGCCATTGCCCCTGGCCGTATTGCCAGAGATGGTGCTGTTGTTGATGGTCACCACCGCACCATTGGTGATAGTCCCATAGCTAGAAATACCACCACCATCATCCCGAGCATAATTGCCCGTAATGGTGCTGTTGTTGACGGTGAGCGTTCCGTTATTGTAAATGGCTCCACCATCGGCTCCAGGTAAAAATCCCCCAAATGGACCACCAGGATCGGCCACCCCGCCTGAAAGAGTGCTCTCGTTTAACTCTAACTCGGCACCCAGGGCCACATGCAGTAGACGGAAGTCAGGCGCAGCGGCATCTCGGGAAATGGTGTTCCCCATACCGTTGATGGTCAGTTTTTCTGCTGCCGTGATTGAGGGTAAACCATTGTCCCCATCAACAGCGTTATCGACTGCGGTGAGGGTGATGTTGTTGGCCAGGTTAATGGTATCTGTTTCTACATTGCCATTGGCCGTATTAATGGCGGCAATCAAACTGGTGGCATCGGTTGCCGTCAAGACTTGCAACAGGCCGTCATACTCCGTCAGGGTTGTTTGTTCAAAGGCATTATCCGCTTCAATCGTGCCGATCGAACGCTCCAGAGTCCAGTCACCGCCTCGGCTACTACTGCCGGTTAAATCCGTGCTGCCAGCAATATCAACTCCGGTTAATCCAGCAATTTGATCTAGCAGTGCCAGTCCACTTTCCCCTCGTGCTGTTAAACAAGCGTAGATCAAGATATCAGCTTCGGCACCAATTAACCCGCCCCACTGTTGTAACTGACTTCTATATTGTTCCAGAGTCTCATCACTGATATAGGCATTACCTAGCCAAAATTCTCCTTCATTGCCCTCCGAGACAATATGGATGGTATCAATAACATCTGTTGCTCCTACTTGGCTGAGAACCTCGGTGATGCGATCAATGCCATTTTCACTGGTGGGCACGACTACCGTAGTGGTCCCGGCCTTGGCTCCATAAAGCAGTTGGGTGTAATCGGGCGCGATCGCATCCAGAAAGACTAGCTCATTAGCATTGGTGCCGTTTTCACTAAATCGGGTGATAATCGGAGCGCTGTGTTGACCACCGTGGGTGCGAATTGTCTGAGTGGGATCTTCGGGAACCAAGACTTGATTAGCAGCGGCTAGCTGCACTTGGTTACCAGATACTGTTCCAGCGACAACCACATCGCCTGGATTAACAGATGTATTTAATAACCAGATCCGTCCAGCATCATCTACGTCTACGCCAGTCGCAACGGTAATATCTCCTCCAGTCAATAAATCAGAAAGAGAACTTGCATCAGCTAATTCAGTTGCATTTTCGACTGCTGCTGGCATCTCCAGACTCAGTAGCAGCTGCGGATGATCAATCCGTACCCGTCGCTGACCCGGTATAGCGGCCATAGTGACGTGGTTGCCTGAGAGAGTGCCAGTATTGACGACGGTGCCACCAATGAGGCTAAGATTGTTGCCGTCACTGACTGCTAAGTTTCCTGCGTTAACAATGCTACCGGGGCTGCTGCCAAACAACAGGCTATGGGGATTACCGATTAAGCTAGCATAGTCATTTTCACCAATGGCATTGAACCAAACATCGTCTATGGCAACACCATCGGCGGTAGTCACCATAAAATCTGCTGGCACGTTTAAAGTGGCGTCAGCGCCAAAGATGACTCCGGCTGGATTGATTAGATACAGGTTGGCGCTGCTGTTACTAACTTGTATGAGGCCGTTAATAACTGACGGGTCACTGCCAACTACGCGCCCGAGAATGTTTTGAATATTTTGATTACTGAGAAAGTTGGCTATTTCTCCTGAGCTTAATCCAAACTGCTCAAAGCTATGGAACAGGTTGGCTCCATCTCCTGATAGGCTACCACCGTTGATATTGTATTGATTGCCATCCACTGTGACAATGGTTTGCGCTCCATTACTATCCGCTGTAATTGATTGGGCTTGGGCAGGTTGCAGATGAAATAAAACACCCAGGAACGGAATTAATAGAATACGGCTGGAGAGCACGGACTTTAAAGCTAGCATGGTTGAAAATATATTCTTACCAAGAAATAATCTGACTGTATCTGTAGATTTTTCTGAGGAAACTGTTGTTAGACTAAAAGACTAAACACCAGACTTAATCAGGTTTTCTACCAGACTATTCCATTTTTTTAGATTACTAACCTCAGAGATTTTACGGTGACTGAAATCTCGAACAACTCTCAATAAAGTTTCCCTAACGTACCCCTTCGAGCCATGTATCCTCAGCATCATGAGCAATCACTGGCCTCTAATCCTGGCACCAATGGGCAGGATACAGTCCCTCTGCAATACGCTGATGGATGGTCGTAATTTAGAAACAGCTCGTCAAAAAGACCGCTGATAGTCTGCCCCAAAGCGGATGACCACGATACTGAAGGGTCTGGTACCGTCATCCCGTTTGGTTAACGGGTGCTTATTTATATGCTTTTCTCTAGAGTATGTCAGGTCCTGACTATAAGGTAGCTACCAGCTCCAATCATTAAACCACCTGCAACCTTTTTTGACACTTTTTGAAGTTTCCTTCGTTCCAGAAAAAGTGCAACATGGGTAGCAAACACAGCATATAAAATCTTTACGCCACCAACTCCAAAAACTATTATTGACACGATAGTTATCAGATCAAAGACTGCTAACGTTGATAGATCTTCAAACATAGGTAATAGGCTGGCATAGAAGAAAATTGCTTTGACATCTCCCAAGGTTAAGATAAAGCCTGAGACAAAGCTTGTTGTCAGCCCCCGCTTGGCATTACCTATACTACACGTTGCGATGTCAACAGGTTCATCATTGGATCGCCACAGTGATATTCCGAGCCAAATCAGATACATGCCGCCCAACACTTTGACAAGTATAAAAAAACCACCCATTGTTTCAGCAACAACAGACAGACCTAGGATTGCCAGGGCCACAAATACAAGATCGCCGCAAACTATACCCATAGCCACAGCAATCCCACTTTTAACGCCCAAAGTTGCTGCACGCGTAACAACCAATGCAACACTTGCACTTGGCAAAGCTGCTAAAGCAGCCATCATTGTAAAAAGCGTAGTGACCTCTATAAGGCTCATTGCAAGGGAATCCCGAACGATATCTTAATACTAAGAATATAACTAATCTCTAAAAACCACTCCAATGTGATGCGAATTTTCTCGACAAGAATCACACCATTCTCATGCAGTTTGAGAGGATTTGGCCCAGTTATTTCAGACAGTTAATTGAGAGATTTAAGCAGTCCAAAATGAGCACTAATTTGGACATGGGTATTGACGACAACATAATTGTCCCCAAGCACAATTGCAGCTTTTCTCTGTTCTCTGATAGTGCAGGCAAGGCACTGCGACTCTATATCCTAAACGTTTGATCGAGTACCTGCACCACTAAGCACAAAACCCAGACGATTAAACCCAAAAAGCCGGGGCGTGAACCCGGCTTTTTGGGTGGCTGTGTTGTGTACCTGCGGGACATTAACGCCAGCAAAGAAGTCATTGGCCCAGACCTATGGACCCGCGCGGCTGTTGAATGAAGATGCCGCAGACCTTGACATAGCCTTAGCGTTGGTCGCCGGACTAGGGGAGCACCGGCAGACCGCAACCCGTTTAGAATCAGCTGCCCATCAGCGCCTGGGCAAGCGCGATGTAGAGCGGTATGCCCAAGGCAATCGCAACCGGTGTGCCAACAGCTGTGGACGAGCCGATGTAGGCGGAAGGGTTGGCCGATGGGATGCCGGCTCGTAAAGTGGGCGGCCCTGAGATATCTGAACTGGAGGCGGCGATGACGGCAAGGATGACGACGCCTCCAGGGCTGAAGCCCGTAACAGCATGGGCGATCATGCCGAGACCAAAGGCAATGAAGCCATGCAGCAGCGGTGCCACCAGGGCGTATACGGCATACCACTGGGCTACCTTACGCAGCTCGTTAATTCTTGCCGTGGCTTCCATACCCATGATTAGCATCAGGATCGAAAGCAGACCACGGAAGAGGGGATCGAAGAAACTCTCATAGACGCTTTCTGGCCGAGTCAAGAGACCTAGAGCAATACCGAGCAGCAATGCCGACAGAGCAGAGCCCTGGAGACTTTCTTGAATGATGGGCCATATCTTGACCTTATTATTTGCGGCACTGCTCTGCTTGCTACGATACTCAACTGCGGTACCTCCTCCCTGCTGGGCGCGATACTCTTGCTGGCCGAGATACTCCTGCTTGCTGAGATGCTCGTCTGCGGCATTGCGCTGCTTGCTGAGATAAACACTGGCCAAGACAATCGCAGTCACGAGCGCTGGGATATCCATAAATGGATAGAGTGCGGCGGCCCAGGGCTCGTATTGCATACCTCCCGTTTCCATTAGTGTCAGGGCGGCGGCGAGGGTAGAACCACTCACGGCACCGAACAAGCCTGCGGTCGCAATGGCATCCACGACTTTGACGTTTGGCAGCTTGGCCAAAGTGTAACGCCCGATAAACACGATAAGGATGCCCACTGCCATGGCAAACGCTGCCGGCAAAAGCATCTCCGCCAGATTTGCATTGCGGATCGCAATGCCGCCGCTCAGGCCGACTTTAATGAGCAGCATAAAGACGATGAACTTATAGACCGCATCCGGAATTGCCAGTCGGCTACCGAGGGCGGCAACAACTCCACCACCAATTAGAAAGCCGAGTGTCGGGGACTGCAACTTCGCCAGGAAGTTCGTCAAAAAATCGGACAAGAAATCCACTAATACCTCCTTCCGCCTCCTCTAACGAGGAATGATTATTGTGATAAGTGAGCTTTAAAAAGTAGGGGTAAAGCGCTTCACCCCTAAAGTACAGGTGTTACGCGAGAACCTGTCGACAGAGTATTCAGAGAGGGCCACTCTCCAAACAGGGCTGGAAGATAACTGCTATTTTGCATTACCTTCTATAGATTTTGATCTATTAAAATCTAAATCTCTATGTATTTAAGTCTATCCTGAAATGCACAGATTTTTGCGCACTCTCAACAAGGATTTGGAACGCAATGTCAAATTCCAATCATAAGTTTTTCTTTTTTCTGTTTGGTGATCTTCGCTTCTGGTTAATGTAAATTGCGATCGCAGAGTTTTCTCAAGGCGACATACCCTTGACCCAAGAGTCAAATAACTGCCATCCCACCTTGTCAATAGAATATTGAGCCTATCCGCCTAGCAAACATCCACTAACGAAACCTCAATTAAGCACTTGACCGAGGGGTATGCATAGCGATCTGACCTGCCGCCGCTATCAGCACTGAAACTGCTCGAAACCTGAGCCCTATTGACCTAACCAAATTTCTAATATCTCGCCGCTAGCCTCCCTTGAGGCCTTAATGTCGCTGTCCAACAACCAAATTTCTGATATCTCACCTTTATCTGGGCTGGATCCAACCAAATATTTAGCAATCGGCAACAGCTGAATTGGTTGGCTTGCGAGGCAGGTGAGATCCACTCGCCCATCTATCCTGTGCAACCAGAGAGTGTTTGTCTCTTCTCGTCTAGCAATTTGCTCGCCCCATCTATACCCCCGAATATGGGGGGTCTGAGGCCACCCCGTCTTTGTGATGGGTAGCTCCACAAGCGCCTTGAGGTCCAATGACGATGCCTCAAGGCGAATATCTTATCCCTAGGATGGGTCGTATCAATCCATTTGCAATGCGGGTAGTTCTGTTGGTGGGGTCGGCTCTAAGGGGGTACTGTAACGAGCGGCGTTTATCCAAGTTACTGAAAGGAGTAAACCAAGACCGCAACCGAGCAAGAAGCTCCAACCGTGGGAGGCGTCTAAAACACAGAGCAAACGGCGATCACCGCTATATACCTGCACTAGCCAGCCTTCGCTGGTGTTGTCAAACTTGGTCCGCAGTTTAGTTGAGTCAAACTTGTTCATGGTGTCCGTTCCATGCTGATCAAATATATATATGACGGTGGCAGACAAGTGCCCGTCGTTACGCAAACACCTGTCAGAAATTCACCTGTGACTGGAGATACTCTCCAGGAGAGAGACTGGATCGCTCACACTTGACATTGATGTCGAACGAAAGACAAAAGTCTATGCTTTCACCTTGAACGATATTCTTAAGTCTATACTTAGATTTGCTTCGACGACCACATTTTTTTTCAAAGTTAGTGAAGAAGCCTTGTTCTCTTACGACCTCAATCGGCACACAAGTCGTCAACGATACAAAGCCCACATCCACAAGGATAAGTGTTTTTTATAAAATGCTTCCGCTAATCTGAGCCCATCTTACTCAAAAGAGGGTAGTGGATTGGTCGATCTTTGTCATAAACTTAAATATATGGTTCAAGATAAAACCATAGATTCTTATCTTGAATTATCACAACAAAACGCATCAAGAGGTAACCTAAATGACCCAGCAAGCCAGCAAGCTCGTCATCGTCACGGAAAAGTTGCTGCTGAAACAGATCGCCAAGATCATCGACGAAGCCGGGGCCCCCGGTTATACGGTGGTGGACGCTGGCGGTAAAGGCAGTCGCAACGTGCGCTCGTCGGGACAACCCACCGTTTCTGGCACCTACTCCAATGTAAAGTTCGAGGTACTTACCCCAAGTCGGGAGATGGCCGTGAAGATTTCAGATGAGGTTGCAGCAAAGTTTTTCGACGATTATTCGGGCATTGCCTATCTCTGTGACGTGATGGAGGTACTGTACGCGCACAAGTTCTGACTCCAAATCCCTTAGTGGTGCAGAAAACTCTGTCGTCCATGGTCAATGGTCTCATCATGGGAACGTCACCACCTTTAAGAACTCAATCCGAGAGTTTCGAGCCTGCTGATAATGCTTCAAGGTATAGACTTTCGGAAGATTTCGCTGGGGCAGAGTTGTGCGGCTGTGCAGTACCTTTAACTCTTAGCTGATCGTTTTTGCTCAGGCCGCTCTAACGTTGTGTGCGGGGCAAAATTATTGGCGGAGGCTGCCACAATCGCAACCTGCACCCATCCCATTTATAAATCACTAAAAACCGATCATCGCAAGTGAGATAGCTGACTACACTACAGTAATGACAGGCGATTGCTCCAACATTGATCTGTCTCTTGGCAAAATTCTCTCTCGATTACAGCCGAACGGTTTGCTTGTACGCCTGCAAATATCTACGGTATCCTACAACCTTTGCTAGCAAAGGTTGTAAGATTATCACCCCTGACATCACCGTTAGCACCTTGGCCAACAACAACTGACATTGTATTAGCTAGGAGCTTAGGGGTTACTCATTCTTCGATAGGAGCGTAGAATGTGCCTTCGACTTCAACAATATCGTCTTGATTAAGCCGATCTACCTCAATGATCGTGCGGGGCGGATAGGGACCCTCTCCCCAGAGTTCTTGCTGAATCTGGTTGACAATTGGGCGATAGCGATACATATCTGTCACATACACCACTAGACGTACTGCATCCCGCAGGCTGGCTCCCTCTGATTCAGCAATAAGCTGCATGTTTAAAAATGCTTGTCGGACACGACCTTCAGCCTCGGGAACCAGGGCATTCAGTTCGGGATCAATCCCCCGCATCCCTGCAACAAAGATATAGTCTCCCGCACGGGTCCCCAGACTCCATGTGGCAGTTGGCATAATACCGCCTTCAGGAGTTAACGTTCTAACACCATTAGGTGATACATGATCGTCAGCAGCCACTGGACTTGATAGTATTCCCAGGGTTGCGATCGCAAGCATTGAAAAAGCAATCGGTTTCATTCAGTTGAGCTTGGTCACACCAAGACGAGTGTAGGTAGTTAGCGAGGAAGACTGTGTACCCTTAGATACAAATCAGGCTATCCGTAACCGCTGAATATCCTGGATGGGGGGTGCCCCAAACATACGGGAATATTCACGGCTAAACTGCGAGGGGCTTTCGTATCCCACCTGATAGGCAGCATGGGTCGCGTCGACGTCTTCAGTTAGCATCAGGCGACGCGCTTCTAACAATCGTAATTGTTTTTGGTACTGTAGCGGGCTCATTGAGGTGACTGCTTTAAAGTGACGATGTAAGGATGAAGCAGACATGTTAGCTTGCTGTGCCAGCGCTTCAACCCGTAGCGATTGGGTAAAGTCAGTTTTGATCCGTTCGATAACTCCGGCGATGCGCTGCATGTGGCTACCGGAGGTGGCAATTTGACGTATCGCTTCACCATGTTTCCCTGTGAGCAGACGGTAGTAGATTTCGCGGATAATAATCGGTGCTAGAAATGGAATATCCTGTGGCGTATCTAAAAGCTGGGTCAGTCTGAGCGCACCATCCATCAGGAGCAAATCGACATCGCCGACGAACAACCCTCGACAGGAGCTGTCTTTGGCATCTGTTTTGAGTTGAACCTGGGTAGCAATATCAGAGAGTTGAAAGGGGGAGAGTTTTAACAGAAAACCTAAATATGGCTTGTCGGGCGTTGCCTCCACGATAAATCCTCTGACGGGTAGTTCAACAGAAACCATCAGATATTGAGCAACACCGTAGTGATAAGTCTCTTCACCGAGCAATATCTCCTTTTTCCCCTGAACAATGATGGCAAGTGCCGGTTCATAAACATTGCATACCATCGTGGAAGCATCGTCTCGAATGAATGCCAGTTGAGCGATCTCAGTTAGGTGAACGCCATTGCCCTGACTATCCGTGTGTCGTGCTGCCCGAATCGCTAGTTCTGCACAGCGACTAGCGATCTGATCGTGGTAAATCGTTTCAGTCTGCATGCTGGGTTTGGACGACTGCAATCGTTGCCTACGGGTCCATTGTAGAGAATAGCGTCTCGACCAACATCTAGGTTGAGAGGATTAGGCAATAACCTGCCAGATTTGGGCATTCAGAGCCAATGTATCCCGACCTACGATCAACCCAAGCAAGCGCAGAAAGGGTAAAACCATGCCACAGGACAATCAAAAAATTGCATTAGTGACTGGATCGAGCCGAGGGTTAGGTAAAAACACCACATTGACCCTGGCCCGGAAAGGCGTCGATGTGATCGTGACATATCACAGCGATGAGGCTAAAGCCAACGCAGTTGTCTCTGACATTAAGGAGATGGGGCGTGAGGCAGTTGCCCTGCAACTGGATAGTTCGAATACCCAAATGTTTGAAGATTTCGTCGGACAGGTAAAGCAATCTTTGCAACATACCTGGCAAACGGATCGCTTTGATTTCCTGGTCAATAATGCAGGGTTTGGATTCAATCAGCCATTTACTGAGATCACTGAAGATGGCTTTGATCGCCTGTTCAACATTCACGTCAAAGGTGTTTTCTTCCTCACGCAGAAACTCTTGCCCTTGATCAAAGATGGCGGACACATCGTGAATCTTTCGTCAGGGCTAGCAAGGTTCAGCTTGCCAGGGTACTCGGCCTATGCCAGCGCGAAAGGGGCGATTGAGGTATTAACCCGATATCTAGCAAAGGAGTTGGGTAACAGACAAATCCGGGTAAATGTTGTGGCCCCTGGCGCGATCGAGACGGATTTTGGTGGGGGTGTCGTCCGCGACAATAAGGAACTCAATAATTTCATTGCATCCCAAACGGCCCTTGGACGGGTGGGGGTACCCGATGATATTGGCGGTGCGATCGCATCTTTACTCTCTGAGGACAACCGCTGGATTAACGGGCAGAGAATCGAAGTCTCTGGCGGCATGTTTCTGTAATGCAAATCAGTTTTAGCCACACCTATCCAAACAGCCCAAAACCGGAAAACGGTCCAAAAACAGACTGAACCTTCCGTTGGGCTGGATCTTCAATGGAAATAACGACGACGAGGCCGCTTAGGCATTGCCCCTTTCAAATCAAATTGTTGCCCTAACGGGCAACTTATTTCTTGTGCCACACCTCATGACTTTCTCATAATAACTAGGGGAATCACAAACAAGATACAAGCAAAGAGAAAAAATAAACTACCCAAGAGACTTAATACATCTCCCACCCTGATACTCGCCGCCACAAAAAAGCTTGCCGATAGGATGAATAAAGCCCATCCCCAAAGCTGAAATTTCAGTTCGATCTTCTGAACGCGATTATTATGCTGTGACATTTACAGATAATCCCAAAAACTGCTAATACTCATCCATAAACCGTTGCTTTCCAATGCTCCATACTGAACTGAAAAGTAGAGAATAGACTTAATCGGAAATAAAGGCATTCGCTAGCATGCCAATGATATCGGGCTCCCATGGTCCCAGCTACTGTTGTGTTCGTCTTTGGTCAACAGCAGCCTCAGAAAACTTCATCAAAAAAATCAATCATAGATTTCCATGAACGTCGAGCCGCTGCTTCATGATACTGCAGGCCATTCTCTGGCATATTTGCACCCTCAAACGTAAACGCGTGTACTGCGCCACCATGAATGTGCGCCTGCCAATCAGCCTTACGTTCGTCCATCTCATGGGCAAATGCCAGGTAATCATCGGTGGGTACTAACGGATCAGCCCAACCATGTTCGATAAGAATACTTGCCTTCATTGGCTTCGTATTCTTCAGGTTATTTCCAGTGAGTCCGCCGTGAAAACTAACAACACCCTGAAGGGCATCTGGCACTGACCTCGCCAAGTCGAGTACACACAAGCCGCCGAAACAATACCCTATGGCACCAATTCGGGTAGTATCCACCGTCTCTATCTCTCTAATAGCCGCATAACCAGCCTGTAAGCGATCTCGCAAAACACCTCGATCCTCAAGCAGGGGAGTCATTAAGTGCGAGTTGTCACCCGTGGGATCACCTCGCATACCCTTACCGTACACATCGACGGCAACGGCGACATATCCCAGTTGTGCTACACGTTGGGTGATATTCTCCATAGGCTCGTTCAAACCATCCCATGCATGGGCTACAAAAATGGCCGGCAGAGCCTTCGTCCCGCGTTCTGGTTGGGCAACGTACAGATCGAATTCCATTCCATGTAACTCGTATGTTGCTGCATTTGTTGATATTGAGTTCACTGTAGGCTCCCAAAAGTAACGCTACGAGCGTAGAGCCTTTAGAGTTGAATGTATTGAACGTTTGCGACATCTATAGGTAGAACGCTGAAAATCCCTTGGGTCAGGTACAGTTGAATTAGTTCAATCCCTAGAGTACACTCATCAAAAACTTTCTCTATAGCGTTTGAGTAAACTGAAAGTTCACCTCAGGTTTTTTACCTGAAATGATATTTGCGATCGCTTTACCAGAACCGCAAGCATGGGTCCACCCCAGGGTGCCATGGCCTGTATTGACAAATAAATTAGAGTAACGAGTTTTTCCAATATAGGGCACATTAGAGGGCGTCGAGGGGCGTAAGCCAGTCCAGAACTTGGCCAGCTTTGGATTAGTGGCCCCCGGAAATAGCTCCATCACCCGATCGACAATGGCATTGCAACGGGCTGCATTCAACGCTAACCCATAGCCATTCAACTCTGCTGTGCCAGCCACCCGTAGCCGATTGCCCAGTCGAGAGAAAACCACCTTATACTCATCATCCGTAAGACTGGTGGTATAGGCTAAATCCTCACATTCCACTGGAAATGTGGCTGAATACCCCTTAACTGGGTAAATTTTCAAATTAATACCCAACGGTTTCACTAGTTGTCGACTGTAGCTACCCAGACAGACTACGCAAGCATCTGGATTAAGGGTGGCGCGACTGCCATCTGCCTGGGAAATTTGCAATCCATTCACCTTCTCACCAAGTGTTTCCAGCAAATGCACCTGGGTATTCCACAAGAATTTAACCCCTCTTTGCTCACATAGGTGAGCTAAGTTTTGCGTAAACCGATGGGCATCTCCAGACTCGTCAGCGTCGGTATAGGTTGCCCCCACAATTTTTTCCTGAACAGTTTTAAGTGCTGGCTCAATACGAACAGCATCCTCCGCTGTCACCACCTGACGATCACAGCCAAAGTCTTGCATAATCTTGGTCGACTTAATGGCCGCATTAAACTCTCGCTGGCTAGTATAAAAGTGCAGAATGCCCTTCGTGAGATGATCGTAAGTGATGCCTGTTTCTGAGCGCAGGGCTTGCAAAGCGCTACGGCTAAATGTGCCCAGATTCAACAGCTGGATCAAATTATGACGGGCTCGGGAGTGCACACATTCCTGCAAGAACTGCCATCCCCAACACCATTGGCCCACATCGGCCCGTAACCGAAACAACAAGGGAGCATCCTCACGGCCAATCCACTTGAGAATTTTCTCGGGTGTACCTGGATTTGCCCAAGGTTCAGCATGGGAAACGGAGATTTGTCCACCATTGGCAAAACTAGTCTCCAAAGCGGCGGCTGGCTGCCGCTCGATAACCGTAACGTCAAACCCTGCATTATGGAGAAACCATGCCGTAGTCACCCCAACAACACCAGCCCCTAAGACACAAACTTCCATGGGAAACCTCTCGGCAAATCGCCGCAAAAAGACAGCATTCGATAACGCCCCTCTCTGTCCTTTTACCTGAGAGATTCACAGAGTAGTCCTAGTTTTAGGTCTACTCTGCTTGCCCCTTCGGTGGCTGCCTAAAACAGCACTCTCCAGATTTTCCTACAGTTCAGCAGTAAATCGACCTGAGCGTTTTTGGGAATGCGCCTTCGGTGTCAGTGCAGGGGATAAACCCTACCAAGACTCTCCTGCATGAACCTGAATATGTATACACTACCAATAAATTTTAACTTAGATCGATAGCGTTCTGAAACTTAGCACTACTTTAGAATAGAATATAAAGGGGAGTATTCGTTATTTCGGATCGGAATTTCGGATCGGAGAATAGACGCTAATTCACTAGAGTCTAAGTGCGCCTGCATCAAAAATATCGGGAGCTATGCAATTCCATGGCCATCAACAGCACATAGGGGACTGCACAAAAATAAAGGCCCTGGTTGGGGCTGTAGATGGGTAGATGAGTAATGGAGTAGCGCCAGTGCCCTACAACCCTCCAAATCCCTAGCACTATTCCCAGATTAGTTAAAGCCCAAAACTCATGGCACCGAGCAGGCAGATAGCTGAACTATTTCCTTCATTGCTAAGTAACCTGTTTCGGCCCCATGTCTCTTAGCCGCAGAAAAATCTTTGCTCTTAAAATTTTTGCCACGCAACGCCGGGTCAGGAATAATACCAGCAGGAACAGTTTCAGAACAATTTAGCATTACCTCAGCTGTATTGATGTAACAATCGAAACTGCTCATATAAAGGTATGCCTTTAAATCCCATAAAGTTTTAAATCTGAAAGGATCAACAACACGTTCGGCACGAATAATTGCCCCTGTATCCACTTGTGCATCTATATAGTGAATGGTAAATCCCGCAGCTTGCCGAAATGCCACAATATCTTGTGTTGCAGCTATATTTTCAATTGTGTAAATACCTCTTGCATAGGGCAACACAGCAGTGTGACTATTCACCAAACACCCAGGCAGTGTATCCACCCACTGAGGTTTGAAAAGTTGCCCGATACAGCTAAACAGCCAAGGTAATGAAGCTGTTTGGGTAATTGACTGTAGCCATTGTCGAGCAGTTTCGCTGTTTACATCATCATCAAGAAAGATTGTGTCTGGATGATGGCTAACTGCATCAGAACACAGGCCATATGTGTTTACTATGGCCTGTATTGTTGCTTGTTCTGCTTCACTGATTTTTGGATACAGTTCTATCAGCTCCTTCCACTGATCTGCTGAGAGTTTATGTTGTCCTGCATATCGCGCATGAAACGCATGGCGTGCTTGTAGTATAGATACATCTGGACGTTTTTCCCTGACCACAACACCGCGAAATTCAGGATGTTTCTCAAATTGTGTCCACCAGCGGCTGGTTAAGTAACTACATAAAATACTTGCATCAGTCAGCAAATAAAAACCCATTTTTTGCATCTATATTGTTCTGATTCTCGATATATCTCAATGATACTTATGAGAAATCATACTCATGGGCACCTCGATTAATTCAAAAATAGAGTCTCAATATGAGATCATGGTTACGGATTAGGGTTGACAGGGAGACTTCTGATGGGACAACAAGGATTTTGGGATTTTGAGACCCGTCATCAAAAGCTGG